>NZ_JBWPVR010000001.1:0-722548 GCF_056590195.1 Pauljensenia sp. C0170B5
GCCCGATCCCCTCCTCAGCGATCAGTGGACACGCTTCCCACGCCGGTGACAATGCGCTGGCTCAGTCACGCTCCGCAAGTGCCGATCACCGCACAACCGCCACTGCATCTGAGGGTGGTGAGGCACAGTGAACACGCAGATCCGCAGATTGTTCCTGTTGATGCTTGTCATGTTTGCCGCCCTGGCATGCGCGGCAACGTCTATCCAGTTCTTCCAGGCTCCATCCCTGAACGCAGATGGGCGTAATACTCGCACCATCTTGCACGCCGCAGAAATCGATCGTGGCCCCATTATCGTCGGTGGTGACGCCGTTGCTTCTTCCTCAAAGGAGGAGGGCTCTGCACGCTTCCAACGCTACTACTCGCAAGGCCCGCTCTACGCACATGTCACTGGCTACTTTTCTTCTGTGTTTTCTCAGGCCAGCGGCATTGAGCGCGCATCCGAAGACGTTCTGGATGGCCGGTCGGACGCCCTCCTGATGCATCGGATCCGCACCCTGTTCACAGGGTCGGAGCGTCAGGGCGGTGGCGTGGTTCTGACACTGAATGAACAGATGCAGCAGGTGGCAGCTGAAGCACTCGGTGCCAGGAAAGGCGCGGTGGTCGCCCTCGACCCAAAAACTGGAGCGGTACTGGCCTTGTATTCATCACCCAGCTACGATCCCAATCCACTGGCCTCTTTCGATGCTCAGACTGTTCAAAATGCCTATGACGCCCTGGTTGCCGACCCTGCGCAGCCGCTGACGAACCGTGCGATCGCGGGAAATCGGTACGCACCAGGGTCAGCGTTCAAGATCCTGACGGCAGCAGCCCTGCTCGAAAACGGCATGACACCCGATACGCCCGTCGATTCGCCGGTGGAGACACCACTGCCCGAGTCCACTACGACGGTGTCGAATATCGAATCCACAACCTGCGGCAACGGAAAACCTGCCTTGCGTGAAGCATTCGCCCGCTCCTGCAACACCTCCTTTGTCATTGCCTCTCAGCAGCTGCCTGACACGGCACTGGCCGACATGGCCGAACGTTTTCAATTCGGAACGGAACTGTCCATTCCGCTGACGGTGACACCCTCGCGTTACCCGGAAGATGCCAATGCGCCTGAACGGGCGCTCACATCGATCGGACAGTTTGACGTCCAGGTGACCCCGATGCAGATGGCGATGGTGGCCGCGGCGGTGGGTAACCACGGCGTCATGATGAAGCCGCAGCTCATACGTGAGATCGTGGACGCCGATCTGCAGTCCACTCAGCAGATGACACCGACCAGGCTTGCTGAACCGATCAGCGCTGGTGTGGCCTCCCAGCTGACCTCGATGATGGTGTCAACGGTGAATGAGCCGTACGGCACGGGCGGCCTGATGGCGCTGAGCAACTGGCAAGTGGCGGCAAAGACCGGCACGGCGGAAACGGGTGACGGGTCCGGCAAGGCCAATGCGTGGGCCGTTGCGTTCGCCCCGGCCGACGACCCGCAGATCGCGATAGCCGTTTTGGTGGAAGGTGATGATGAACAGCCCGTACCTCATGGTGGTGACACGGCCGGTCCGATCGCACGTGCCGTTTTGGAGGCTGGCCTGCAATGAGTGAAGCAACGCATAACCATTACATGCCCGGACACTTGCTGGGCGGGCGCTACATGCTGCTCACGCGGATCGCACAGGGCGGCATGGGTGAAGTGTGGAAGGCACGTGATAAGCAGACCGGGCACATCGTGGCGGCCAAAGTGTTGCGGCCGGAACTGTCCGGCCATCAGCTTCCGCTGTCCCGTCTGCGCATTGAGGCACGTAACGCGATGCGTATCGAGCATCCCAACATTGCGTCTGTTCTGGATTCGGGCGAGGCCGGCGGGTATGGCTGGATCATGATGGAGTTGGTCGAGGGCCGCCCCCTGACGGACTACCTGCGCGGCGGGCGCACCCTGGAGGTGCGGGACATCATTCCGATGATGATTCAGGTGGCGATGGCTCTGCACGCAGCGGCAGCGGCAGGAGTGGTGCATCGCGATATCAAACCGGCCAATATCCTGATCAGGCCTGACGGAGTCGTCAAACTCACCGACTTTGGGATCTCCCGCACTGCCGATCAGGCCGCTTTGACAGCGGCAGGCATGGTGATGGGAACCGCTCAGTACCTGCCTCCCGAGCAGGCAATGGGTGAAGTGGCGACAACCCTTGGGGATCTGTACGCCCTTGGTGTCATTGCCTACGAAGCTGCATCGGGTAAGCGCCCGTTCACGGGAAAGACCCAGGTCGATATTGCGTTTGCGCACGTCAATGACCCTGTGCCGCCGCTGCCATCCAGCGTGCCTGAACCGTTTGCTCGGATCGTGATGAAGCTGCTGGAGAAGAACCCGAAGTCTCGTCCCCAATCCGGTGCGGCTCTGGCTCGTGAACTGGTTCAGGCTGCTCACACGCTGCACCTGTCGACAGCTCCCCGCCCGCTTCCTGCCCTTGAGATTACCGACGACACCACCGCTCAGCCGCCCGTCATCGCGCCGTCCCACCAGGACACGTCAGCCACGCCTGCCATGCCAGCGATTCCTGCCGGGGGTGGCCCTGCTCTCGCTGATGCAACAACGTCTGTCGCTCCCGTTCTGGATCTGACAATCGATACCACCATTGACGAGGATGCCCTCGACAAACCACTGGATCCCCGCGAGCGGCGTCGACGGGAACTGGTGGCTCGCCTCAAACAGCGCGCCGAGGAACGCCAGCGTCAGGAGCAGCGTCAACGCGAAGAAGTGGAAGCTCAGGCGACAGCGGAGCGCGAACGTGAGGCACATGAACGCCGCCTGCAGGCCGGTAGGCAACGTCAGGAGCGTCAGGAAGCGCTCAGGCGACAAAGCGCGCGTGCCACTGCGCAGGCACGCGACACCAAGCATGAGGCGTCCCGCAGTCACTCCGGGTCGACAGGGCACTCCCCTGCCGCCTCGACTAAGAATCGCGCATCCGGTGCGTCGACAGCTGCGCACACATCTGGCTCGTCGAGCGATGGTCGCCCACGCGTCCGGTGGCACGCAGTGGACCGTGCGAATGCGCGCAACGGGTTCAACAAGCACGATGAGGCGAGCTCGCCGACACCCACGCGCTTCAACCGTTCGCAGGTGTCACCGCCACTGACACGGCGCGATGTCCTGGGACGGGCGTTGATCATCGCACTGATCTTTGTCACGATCGTCCTGATCGTCATTGCCACCCTTTACAATAGATTTGGATCATTGTCTCTACCCCTAGGGATGAGTCAATTCATCATCGAGGAGGCTCACACATGGCCGATTCCATGGCCCACCGTCTAGGCGGACGCTACGAAATCCGCTCGCTCATCGGGCGAGGCGGCATGGCGGAAGTCCGCCTGGGATTCGACACGCGCCTGAGTCGCATCGTCGCGATCAAGATGCTGCGAACAGACCTGGCGCGCGATTCGATCTTCCAGACCCGTTTCCGCCGTGAAGCGCAGGCGGCAGCCTCTTTGAACCACCCCAATATCGTCGCCGTGTATGACACTGGCGAAGAGGTCGTCACCACGCCCGATGGTTCGGGAGTATCCGTCCCCTACATCGTGATGGAGTACGTCGAAGGACACACCGTTAAGGATCTGCTGGCTGACGGCACTCCGGTTCCGATCGACGAGGCGGTCGAGATCGTATCCGGCGTCTTGTCGGCACTGGAATATTCCCACTCGCAGTCGCTCGTCCACCGCGACATCAAGCCGGGCAACATCATGCTCACCACTGACGGCAAGGTCAAGGTGATGGATTTTGGTATCGCCCGCGCTCTGACAGATTCTCAGGCGACCATGACGCAGACCAATGCGGTAGTCGGCACGGCGCAGTACCTGTCCCCTGAGCAGGCCCGCGGTGAACAGGTCGACGCGCGTTCCGACTTGTACTCCACCGGCATCGTCCTCTTTGAACTGCTCACAGGCCGGCCGCCGTTCAAGGGAGATTCCGCCGTTGCCGTGGCCTATCAGCATGTCTCCTCGACGCCACCGCTGCCCTCGTCCATTACACCGGATATTCCGGAGTCGCTTGACCGAGTGGTGATGAAGTGCCTGGCGAAGGATCGTGAGGATCGGTACTCCTCAGCAGCATCGATGCGTTCTGACCTGATCCGGGCCGTACACGGTGCTGACGTGGATGCACCTGCCACCCAGGTGTGGGAGACGGCCGCACTGGCCAATGCGGGCAGCTCATCTGGTGCGACCGCCACGATGCCGTTGTCGCAGATGTCATCGCCTCCCCCGCCACCGCCGAGCTATACGAACAGGAACCGTGCCCAGTACGCTGACACGTCTGTGGCGACCGAGGAGGAAGCAGAACTGCGCAAGAAGCGCACAGGTCTGATCGTCGCACTGGTGATTCTTCTGATTGGCGCGCTGGGAATCGGTGCGGTCGCCCTCATGCAGTCGAACAAGGATCCTGAAAAGGCCACCGTTCCTGATGCTCTGATCGGCATGACGCAGGAGGAAGCCAAACAGGCTGTCGAAGGTGCGGGGCTGGTCTTCGCCATTGGTGATCCCGTCGAATCGGAAGATGTGGAAGAAGGCCGCGTCGCTCAGTCTGATCCGCCGCCCTCCACCCAGGTCGAAGAAGGCTCGTCAGTTACTGTGTTCCTCTCCTCGGGACCAGCTTCCCAGCCCGTTCCTGATGTCACCGGCAATCCGGTGGATCAGGCGCGCACAATCCTGGAAAACGCCGGTTTCGAAGTAAAGGTCTCCGACCAGAAGAAGCCATCCGATGATATTGCTGAAGGCAGCGTCGTCGAAACCTCACCGAAGGCTAAGGAAATGGCCAAGAAGGGATCGACGGTTACGCTCATCGTGTCCTCGGGCAGCAACCAGGTTGCCGTTCCTGATGTCAACGGAATGAGCCAGGAGCAGGCGCGTTCCACGATCGAAGCAGCCGGACTGCGGGTCGGATCCGTCACGAGCGTCGATTCCGCCGAGCAGGCGAAGGATCGTGTCGTCTCCTCCGCACCCGCTGCCGGTGAAAAAGTCGCCAAGGATTCAGAAATCACGCTGCAGCTTGCGTCCGGAAATGTGGCTATCCCTGCCGGCCTTCCCGGCCAGTCCCAGGAAGCTGTGGTCAACGCTCTCAAGGAACTCAAACTGGTTCCGGATGTGTACGAGATGGACAGCAACGATGTCGCCAAGGGAATGGTCGTCAACGTTGAGCCCGGCGAAGGCCAGCTCGTCTCCCAGGGTGGCACGGTGAAGGTGTACGTCTCGAGGGGATCGTCCTCAGGCTCTCAAAGTGGCAACTAAGTAATCGACGGTAAGCGCCGGCTCGGTGCCCGGCTCCGCGGTCGGCCCGTTAGTCGGTTAGCTCAGAGCGCTCGGCAACCACAGGTGTCAGCTCACGTGCGCGCCTGGGCGCATCCGCGTCACCGCAGGCTGCCAACCAGTTGGCCAGCATGAGGTGGCCCGAGCGCGTCATCACCGATTCAGGATGGAACTGCACGCCCTCAAGAGGAAGCTCTCTGTGGCGCAACGCCATGATGATGCCACTGTCCGTGGTCGCACTGACCTCCAGGCACTCCGGCACCGTCGCAGGATCGACAACCAGCGAGTGATAACGCGTGACGGTGAGAGGATTCTCCGCGCCGGCGAAAACACCGCGCCCATCGTGCGTAATCGGTGAGGTCTTACCGTGCATCAATTCGGGAGCGCGCACCACGTCCGCTCCGAAATACTCACCCAGTCCCTGATGCCCCAGGCACACTCCCAGCATCGGTACGTGCCATCTGGCACACACATCGATCACATCAAGCAGGCTTCCTGCCTCCTCGGGTCGGCCTGGCCCGGGTGAGACGAGCACGCCGTCATACGTACGCTCACCATCAGCAGCGGCCCCGCGGGCGCCCTCGTCAATGAGGGAAAGATCCACCTGGTCGTTACGCACGACGTCCACGTGCGCGCCGAGGTGACGCAGGTAGCCGACGATGGTCCAGACGAATGAGTCATAGTTGTCCACGCACAGGATTCGACGCTGGCGCGGAGCAGATTCGGTTGGGGCCATTGACGAGTCGTTTCCAGGTGTTGTCATCAGACGGTGACGTTCCCGTCAATGTAAGTGGACTGGAACCACGGGAACACCCATTGGAACAGCACGGCGATGACAAGAACGATCAGCAAAATAGCCTCGATGGTCTTGAGCCAGGCCGGGCCAGGTAGGTGGCGGAAAATCCATGCGTACATGTTGGTCGAATCCTCTCTTCACACGCGGGGCAAGACAAATACGGCGGTCATTTCGCAGGCTCGCTGGCCAGTGCTGCAGGAACACCGGTTTCCTTGGGCGTCCACGAATCCAGCTTGAGGTGCACGATGTATCGCTCCGTGTTCGACCACTCGGGATGGCACGTCGTCATCGTCATCCACCGCTCGGTAGGGGTTTCAGAAAAACTGAGGTCGCCGGGGACTGGAGCGATCGTCTTGATGTTTGTTTCATCGTCGGCGGAGTAGATCTCGAAATTGTCCATCGTGTACACGTAGTACGTGTTGGCCGTTTCAACAACGACCTGGTCACCAGGTTCGAGGCGATCAATGAAACGGAAGTTGTTGCCGTAGGTTCGCCTGTGCCCGGCGACAGAGAAATTGCCGAGGGCGCCCGGCTGAGCCGTTTCCACGTAGTGCCCGGCATACGCTTTCGCGAGCACATCGGGAGTGGTGCCTTCAGCAAGCGGAATCTTTGCCCAGTTCCATTTCGGCACGTGAACAACGCCGTAGACCTCACCAGGAGCAGGCTGATCGATCGCCGGTGGTTCATCCGTGCGCCGTTCACCTGATTTTTGCGGGGCCTGGTGTTCCTGTTCGAATTGCAGAACCGTTTCCTGCGCCGGCCCGCTGACTTGGTAGCTCGTCCAGAACAACTGCCAGAACGCGAAGAGGCCCAGGATGATGGCAACGGTGATGAGCAACTCACCGATCACTCCGATGATGCGGGTCGGCAATGATGCTGGGGCGCTCTCAATCCTCCGGACGTGAGCCGGTGTGCCTGAACTAGCCATGATCCTCCACAATGCGCGCGTACTGAGGTGAAGTGTCTTCGGGCAGTGCGGTGAATGTCAAGTCCTTTTCTTCATCCAGACGCCAGCCCAGGCCGTACTTCACGACATACCTCTTATAGTTGATTATTCTCTCATCTGAATTGATTGCTCGCTTGAGGCGATCAGGATCGCCTATGGCGGAAATCGCATACGGCGGTGAATACGAGGTGCCGTCCACCAGGATGACGTTGCCGATACAGCGAATGACCGAGCGTGACGTGACGCGCTTGCCCTGCACCGTCATCGCTTCCGCACCGCCGCGCCACAACGCATTCATCACATCTTCAATGTCCTGCTGGTGAATCACCAGATCGTCGGGCTGGGCACCCTCGGGCAAAATCTGATCTGCAGGCGCGTCAGTGAGCGTGACGGTGACACCCGGCCCCTGAACAGCGGTAGTCGTTCCGATCGGGATTGACGAGGCAGCTCCCTCATTCGTTGCAGGATCGTCACTCGATGAGGTGGTGTCCACATAGCGATGGATGGATTCGCGCAGGCTGTTGCGCTGATCTGTCAGCTCCTGAACGGTTTCCTGCCTGTCTCGCACCATGGACAGCAGGTTGACGTCGCTGCTTGATGCCTGGCCCCGCGTATTGGAGGCCGCTACGCCGAAGACGACGCCGCAGGTGACCATCACGACCAGGATTGCCAGTGCTGAGCGGGTTTTCTTCCACGTTCGTCTCTTGGGCGAACGCTCCCCTGAACGTTTACGTGGTGGATCCATCCGCGCACGCGGGGCATAGCTCGGCGGAGGTGACTGCGGCGAATCGCTGTCGCTCATCATCCCTCCTGACTGGTCGGACCATATCTGAGCGGTGGGTGCATCACGTTGGCAGGCGGCAGACCACAGTGAGATAGACCGAAAACGACCACCGCGCGTCGATCGCTTTGGCCGATACCCCACTCCGAGACTACGCTAGAGGATATCCAGGCGCATAACGCGCCACGGCAGTTATTCAAGTCCCGGCCCCATTCCGGGAGAGCGATCAGGAGTAGGTTGTGGCCGAGTCGAAAAAACGCAAGCGCAAAAGCGGCGAAGTAGCTGAGCAGGATACCGAAGTCCACTCATGGACTGAAGACATCCCCATGAGCCCATCGTGGTGGGCTCCGGCTTTCATTACACTGCTCATTGTTGGCCTGGTGTGGGTCATGGTGTACTACATCTCGTCCGCACGCTTCCCGATCCCCGGTATCTCATGGTGGAACCTGGTCATCGGTTTCGGCATTATGCTGATCGGTTTCCTGATGACGCTGCGCTGGCGGTAAGCTCGGCTGCTCGGCGAGCGCGCTGACTTCATTTACCATGCGGCGGCGCTCACCTCACCTCGTCCGCCCGTAAACCGACTAGTAGTTCAAAGCGAGCAACGCGGCATATTCCACAGCCACCACGGCGCACACGGCGATCAGCATTCCTGCACCGGCCAGTGCGCTGATGCGTGTCTTGCGCGTGGCCTCGGCCTGACGGTTGACGACGACCTCACCGCTCCTGCGACGCGGCGGGCGCCTCATGATATGCGCAAAGCCCCACGTCACCAGCGCGCCCACGATCATGCCGCCGACATGCGCCTGCCAGGAAATATTGGGCACGATGAAGCCGTAACCGAGGTTGATTGCCAGCAGGATCAGAATCGATGTCGTATTGATCCCGCTCATCTTCTGAAGGACGAAAATCGCGGCGAACAGGCCGAATACGGCGCCCGACGCCCCAACAGTGGTCACCAACAGTGTTTGTCGGCTGACGAAGCACCAGGCCAGGACACCGGCACTGCCACCGATCGCGCTGGCGATATACAGGATGAGGAAACGCCACCATCCAAGCACAGGCTCGATGCTCGAGCCGACGAACCACAGTGCGACGAGGTTGAACAGGATGTGCAGGACGTTGGCATGCAGGAATGCAGTCGTCAGAATTCGCCAGGGCTCAAGCCATCCGATCGCCGGCATGAACGCCAGGGAACTGTAGACCTGCGGAATGAGCTTCATCGCCACGAATGTCACTGCGCACAGGCCAATAAGCACCATCGTCACTGTCGGTTTTTGAGTCCAGCGCATCTGACGGCGTCCGCGTCGGCCTCGTTTCTTCGCACAGTCCACACACATGGCGCGCACTTCCACCGGTACACGGCACTGCGAGCACATCGGACGGTTACATACCTTGCAGTAGTCGATGGACTGCACATCAGGGTGGCGTGGACACGGCGGAGCCGCATTCGGGTCTGAACGCTGACCGTACTGAGGCATCTTGGCCATACTCATCCTTTGTTCGAACTCACCGTTGGAAGGGCTGCGCCCGCCACAGTGGACGAGGGCGTCCCATCCGGCTGTCAGGGCTGGCAGTATCCAGCTTACCGGTGGTCGCCCTCGTCACTGATGATGCAGGCATCAGCCCGCGTCTACTTGTCAAGAATCTCCACGGATTCAATCACGACGTCTTCGCGCGGCTTGTCGCGTCCGTCGGTGGGAACCTGTGCGATCGCGTCGACGACGCTGCGTGACTCATCGTCGGCCACCTTGCCGAAGATCGTGTGCTTGCCCTGCAGCCACTGGGTCGGTGCGACGGTGATGAAGAACTGGGATCCGTTGGTGCCCTTCCCCATGCGGGTTCCGGCGTTGGCCATTGCCAGGACATACGGCTCGTTGAAGTTCAGTTCCGGATGGATTTCATCATTGAACTGGTAGCCGGGACCTCCTGTGCCGGTGCCGAGCGGGTCACCTGTCTGGATCATGAAGCCGTCGATGACGCGGTGGAAGATCACGCCGTTGTACAGCGGTGAGCTCATTTCCTGACCGGTGCCGGGGTGCGTCCACACGCGCTCACCGGTTGCCAGCCCCACGAAGTTCTTCACCGTGAACGGTGCGTGGTCGGGGTACAGGTCCAGGCGGATATCGCCTTGTGAAGTATGAAGAATAGCTTGCATGAATCTATAGTGACAGATTTTCCGCCTGTGAGCACGCGTGTGGGCAGCCGTTCGCCCAGCGCGCATTTTACGTAAATGGTCACTGTCTGCCGGCCTTTTATGGTGTGATTGAAGTGCATTGAATCGTGTGACGGTGCACAATAGGAGGGAAGACCCTTTGCGTCATTCGTCGCAATGAAGAAACAAGATCCGGAGGCATCAATGGCTAAGAAACACCAACTCGATCCGGAGCAGATTAAATCTGATGCCGTTCAGCTGGGGTCCACTCTGGCTGAGCAGGCTCATGCCGCTGCCGAAAAGGTCGCTGACCTGGCGGAACAGGGCTTGGACTGGGCCGGCCCGCGCGCTCAGGAGGTATTGGATAATGCTCGCAAGACTGCAGACAGCGCCCGCAAGTCTGCCCAACCTTACATTGACGAAGCGACTGACCGTGCCCGCGATGCTGCAGACAAGGTTCGTCCCGTGGTTGAAGAAGCACGTAAGCGTGCCGAGGATGACTACATGCCTCGCGTGAACCGCGCATGGACGGAAGCAACGGCTGCCGCTCAGACTGACGGTGACCTGATCGAACGCGCTCGCCGCGCTGCCGATGCCGGATCACATGCGTTGACCACGCCGACCCCAAAGCGTAAGTCACACCGCGTTGCCAAGTGCCTCGGCTGGACGGCACTGGGGCTGAGCGCCGCTGGTGTGGGATACCTGTTGTGGCGTCGAAGCCAGCCGATCGAAGATCCGTGGGCCGAGGAATACTGGGCTGACCTGGACACCGATGTTGAACTGCCTGACGTTGAGGTAGAAAGCGCTGATGACGCGCAGGGCGCGTCGCAAACCCCGACCGACGAGGAAAAGGCTGCGGCTGAAGAGGCTGCTCAGGCCAAGCTTGAAGCCGATGAGAAGGCCAACAAGGAAGCTGAAGAAGCTGCCAAGTAAGGCCTCCAGCGCGGGCACGTGAAAGAGGGACGCTCCCTTTACGAGGTGTCGTCTTTCTGAGCGCCCGCAGGGCTGTGAACTGCTGACCGGCGTGTGCGTCTGCGTGACGTGCACGCCGGTTTGCTTTCACGGGGCGGGCGCGGTTTGCTTTCACGGGGCGGGCGCGGTTTGCAGTTGGCTGTAAGGAGACTGCACGGGGAGGCGCTCTTACCTTGACCAGTTGATCCGACGCTCCCGTAGCACCTTGACCAGTTGACTAAGACCTTTGCCCGTTGATAGTTCAAAGTCTTATACCTTGATCCGTTGATTTCTACCTTGAGCGCTTGATTGAGGCGCGCGCCAATTCCGCGCGATCGGTGCCGACACCGAGCAGATCATGGCGTTGTTTGCCCGCGAAGCTGATCGGATGCAGCGCGATGGACTTGATCAGTGGCAATCTGGCATCTATCCATTGACCGAGCATATTGAGGCAGATATTCGAAGCGGCTACGGATGGGGGGTTGCCAGCAGAGGAGACGTCCTGGCCTATCTGAGTATCGACGACACTCCCGGCCCGTTTTACGATGCGGCCAATCTGACATGGAAGACTCCGCGCGAGGGAAGGAGGGAACATGGGTGATGCACCGACTGATCGTTGCCGAAGAAGCTCGCGGAATGGGACTGGCTCGCAAGCTGATTGAATTCGCTGCGACGCAGTCACCGAACGGGCATCTGCGCGCGGATACGGATCCGAAAACACGCCCATGCGGGCACTGTTTGAGTGGCTCGGATTCCGTGACGCTGGATTGCTGACCTATCACGAACTCAACGATTTGTAATGCGTGACCTACGAGCGCTAGGTGTACTTCCCCGGGAGGTTGTGAACGGTGTGATCGGATGGGGGAAGCCTTCGATAATGGTGTAGGTAACCACACGAACAACCATCACGAAGGCTTCCATGACACACCGTAACGCACCTTTGACTCCGACCGGCAGACTGAAGATGGTCAAACTGGTCATCGACGAGGGCTGGCCGCAGCGCCGAGTCGCTGAACGCTTCCAGGTCTCTGTTGCCACCGTCAACCGATGGGTCCGCCGCTACCGCCTAGGCGAAGAGATGACCGATAGATCAAGTCGCCCACATTCCTGTCCACATGAACTGCCCACACGCGTGCAACGACGCATCATCAAACTGCGTTTCACCCGCCAGTGGGGCCCACACCGCATCGGCTACCACCTGGGCATTGCCCGCTCAACGGTCGGGCGGGTACTGGATCGCTACCATATGCCGAAACTAGCCTGCATCGACCAGGCAACCGGCCTGCCGGTACGCAAGGAGCCAGCGCGACGCTACGAGTACGACAAGCCGGGAGAGATGGTTCACGTCGACATCAAGAAACTCGGCCGAATCCCCAACGGCGGAGGATGGCGTGTCCATGGGCGCGGATCTGCACAGGACCGTAGTGCCAGGCGTGCCAGAAACACACAAGCCCGCGCCGGTGCTCTACCTGGGCGAGGGTATAGCTACCTGCACCACGCCGTTGATGATCACTCGCGGATGGTGTACTCGGAGATTCTTCCCAACGAGAAGAAGCACACAGCAGCAGGGTTCATGCGCCGGGCTCTCGAGTTCTTTCAGGATCAGGGCATCACAGTGACACGGGTGATGATCGATAACGGTTCTTGCTACCGCTCACGAGTGTTTAATGACGTGCTCGGGCAGGACATCAAGCACATCTACACCAAAGCGTATCGCCCGCAGACCAACGGCAAGGTCGAGCGGTTCAATCGCACGCTGATGCAGGAATGGGCTTACGCCCGCCCCTACACCAGTGAGCAGTCCCGCAAGGAGACGTACACGGACTTCCTCCACGAGTACAACTATCATCGAGCCCACACCGCCATCGACGGCTTAACCCCCGCACAACGCGTTCACAACGTAACGGGGAAGTACAGCTAGGTGCACTCGGTCGTGCGGCGACAGATGAGCCAACACGTCCAGGTGCACCCGGCCAGGTTCGGCTGGATGTGACAGCGCCGCCAGGCGCCAACACCGCATTCCCACGCGCATGACCTCACTCCGGATAATCTCGCCGCGCGCTGAATATTTCCATTGAGGGCGCGCCGAGCCGGCAAATAGGGTAGACATGAAGTGCACATCCACTATGAGAGGAGTCACAATGGCGAATTCAACTGTGAGCACTGCGAGCACCCACTGGGAAGGTGGCCTGACAGACGGCGCCGGACAAACGACACTCGAAACATCCGGTGTGGTCACACTGGACGTCGCGTGGGGCAAGCGCACTGATCCAGGCCAGGGCACCACGAACCCCGAAGAACTCATCGCAGCAGCCTTTGCCACCTGCTATTCGATGGCACTGACCAACGAGCTGACCGAAAACGGACATGCACCCGAATTCCTCGACACCACTGTTGAGGTCTCCTTCAACCCCAAGGACGGCATTTCCGGAGCCAAACTCACCGTCAGCGGTAAGGTTCCCGGCCTCGATGCTGACGCATTCAAGGAAAAGGCTGAGTGGGCGAAGGACAACTGCCCCGTTTCCAAGGCACTTGGTGGCCTCAACAAAGAGCTTGTCGTGAATGCCTGAGTTTCATCTCAAACGCATCCACGAGGACCCGGAGCCATCTGACGGCCTCCGGGTTCTCGTCGATCGCCTCTGGCCAAGGGGGATCTCCAAAAAGCGCGCCGCACTGGACGAATGGAACAAAGACCTGCCACCATCACCGCAGCTGCGCACCTGGTTCGGACACCGACCCGAACGTTTTGAGGAGTTTGCACACAGGTACCGTCAGGAACTGGCTGACAGCGGAGCCGCACGCGACTTCGTGGAAAACCATCTCACCTGTGATGTTGTCACGCTGCTCATCGCGGCAAAAGACCCCGAGCACAACCACGGACTGGTGCTGCAGGACGTTCTCACCACACTTGCCGCTGAGCGTGCGGATCGCCAGCAATGCGGATCACCATGACAGCACGAACCGATGACACTGCGCATCCGTCTCAGTAGCGACGCAGCGACGCCCTCGTTCAACCATGTTTGACGGAGTTGACGAGTTCGACTGTGGACGTCGCCCCTGTCACATGTGAATAACACAAGGGGCGCCCCGGAGTTCACACCCCGAGGCGCCCCTTGAGTTATGTGTACGGGATCAGCCCTTCACGGATCCGCGGGTTACACCCGAGATCACCCAGCGCTGAGAGAACACATAGACCAGCAGCAGCGGAGCCATCGCCATCAGGTAGGAGGCGAATGCCACCGAGTAGTCCAGGTTGAACTGTCCCTGGAACACATACTGTGCCAGCGGCAGCGTGCGGTGCGCCGGGTCGGTCAGCACAACCAGCGGCAAGATGAAGTCATTCCATGCCCACACGCACGTGATGATTCCGACCGTCGCATTCATCGGAGTGAGCAGTGGGAAAATCACCTGCCAGAACACACGCCATGTGGATGCGCCATCCACGCGCGCCGCCTCTTCCAGCTCAATGGGAATCGAGCGGATGTAGGAGACGTAGATGAACGAGTTCATCGACAATCCGAAGATCGTGTACAGGATGACCATGCCGATGGGTCGATCCAGGTGCAGGATCGACATCTGCTTGATGATCGGCAGCATGATGATCGGGAACGGGATGAACAGTGCCGACAGCAGGTAGTAGAACGCGCCCTTGAAGAACGGCTTATGCAGGTTCCGTGCAATCGCCCAGGACACGATCGACGAGGTCAAAATCGTGAACACCAGGGTCAGTGCTGTGACGAACACGGTGTTGACCAGCGCGTGCTTGAAGTCGGCGCGCTCCCAGGCGTCCGCGAAGTTCTGCCAGCGGATCGAGGTCGGCAGTTCAAACCCGTTGCCGTTGAGCACCTGATCAGGCGACTTGAGCGCAACAACCACGGCGAGGTACATCGGGATCAGCACGCCCAGAGACGTGAACAGGATAAACAGCGTGGCCACCCAGTTGATGCGGCGCCTCTTTGAAGGGCGTACCTTGCGCGTCGAGGTGTTGGTCAAGTTCTGCCCGGCTGTCCCTCGCGTCGAGGGCGACGACGCTGACGAGGACGTTGATTCGATCGGTGTGCCTGGTGTCATGGGAGCAGTCATGTTACTTTCCCTCCCCACGTTGCAAAATTCTGAATTGGAACAGCGACACGATGGTGATCACCACGAAGAAGAACACCGCGTTTGCTGTCTGGTAGGCGAACTCACCGCCGGTGAAGCCGCCTCGGTAAATCAGGACGGACACTGATTCCGTAGCCGTGCCGGGCCCGCCATCGGTCAACGCGATGATCGGGTCGAACACTTGGAGGAAGCTCTTCAAACTCAGCACCATATTGAGGGTGAAGAAGGGGCCGATCAGTGGGAACGTGATCTTCCAGAACTGTTGCCACGAATTCGCACCATCCAGTGCGGCAGCCTCGTACACATCGTCTGGAACGGTTTGCAGTCCGGCCAGGTACAAGATGATCGCGAATGCGCTTGCCTGCCAAACAGCAAGCGTGATGATCGCTCCCCATGCGGCGATCGGGTGCGTCAAAATGTTGTCTCTGAACAGCGGAATGCTCGAGAAGATTTTGGGCAGCGACGTGGAGAACATGAACTTGAAGACGTAGCCGATGATCAGCACCGACAGGACGTAGGGGATGAAGAACACGCCCCTGAAGAAGTTACGGGCCAGAATGTTCGAGTTCAGCGCCACGGCGATGATCAGCGAGATCACGTTCGTCAGGATCGTGGCGATGATGGCGAAAATGAAGGTGGCCGCATAGGCGTGGAACATGCGCTCATCGCGGAAAATGTTGATGTAGTTGGAGATTCCAACGAATTTCCACGTTCCGTATCCGGCATAGTTCGTGAACGAGAAGAACACGCCGATCAGGACGGGCAGTGTATGGAACAGTGCGAACGCGATGAGCGCGGGCACGACAATCATCGTGTACGTGCGGTCTTTGGTGGGCGACACTGTCCGTCGCTTCCCCTTATCTGAACCGGATCTGCGTGCGGACGAGGCCGAGGACTTAGCCGAGAGCGTGCCCGATGAGGCCGTACCCGACACGGCCGTAGCCGTTGCCGTGGTGGTCACCGAACGTGCAGGTTCACTCGCCGTTGCTGTGTCGCGTGAGCGCATGCGTTCGCGCAACTGTGGCGGCAGGTCAACCATGCGGCCGTCTTCGCCGTCCGTGCTGCCGGCATTGTGCGATCCGGCGCCAGCACCAGGTGTTGATGACATGGATTTTCCTTTCACTCCACAGTGCGTGCAGCGTATTCACGCCACTGGCGATCCAGCTGCTGCAGTGTCACCGATGGGTCTGCATCAAACAATCCTTGCTGGACCAGAGGGTCCAGTCGGATAGAGGCGGGAACGTGGTGGTCCACGAATCCTGCGATGTGGCCTCCGTCGAAGAACGGAGCCAGTTCCTGAATTGCCGGATCATCCGGGTAGTCAGCTTCCCTGAGGGAGGGGAACATGGATTGCGACTTCGCGACCTTCTCGATGACTTCAGGCTGGAAGAGGTAGTCGAAGAAGCGGCGCGCCTCTTCAGGGTGCGCTGCCCCCTTCCCCATCGTCACAACGACGTCCACGCCAGTCACCAGCAGGCGCTGGTCGGCACCCTCACCTTCGGGAGCCGGATACGGGAAAATTGCCGCATCCACGTCGGGGTTTGCCTGACGGATCGGATTGAGCGCCCAGATACCCTGCATCAGCATGGCGACTTCACCGTTGGCAAATGCGGCGTTGCCGTCGTCGTAGGTTCGGGCACGCCATCCGTCCTGTGCGTATCCGAATAAGGTGAGTTGGCGCTGCATCGGTTCGGTGAAGTTCTTCTGGAACGACACCGCCGAATCCGGCCCGATATCCGTACCCTGCTCGCGCATGGTGTCGAAGAACCCGTCGCGCGCGGCGTAGGCGCCCAACCCATTAAACGAGGGCAGTGTGGTCCACGCGTCGGCCACCGTCCCGTAGAACGGTGTGATGCCAGCGGCCTTGAGCTTTTCACACACATCGAGCAGTTCTTCCCATGTGGAGGGAACTTCCAGGCCCTGTTCCTTGAAAATCTGGCGGTTGTAGATGATGCCGTCTGCATTGTTCAGATAGCCGACACCGTTGACTTCGCCTTCCGCATTTCCCAGGTCAGCCAGAATGTCCTGCACAGCCGGGTTAATGTGCTCAAGCAGCGGGTCATCTGAAAAGTCGTGGAAGACGCCGGCTCGTGCCAGGTCAGCGAATTTTCCGTTACCGTTCAGGGTGATGACATCCGGCGGGCGGTTCTTCACCAGGAGCGTACGGATCGCGGTGTCCGCATCTGCCGATTGGTTAATGACTATGTCAATGTCGGGATTTTCGGCCTCAAAGTCAGCCGCGATTTCTTCGAAATCTGTTTTGGCTTCACCTTTGAACTGGAAAAAGTCCAGTTCGGTTTTCTCCTGCGCCTGGGGCGTCCCGCAGCTCGCCAATGCTCCACATATGCATACAGCCAGAGCCGCAATCAGTGCTCGTCGCATTCGTGGTTGCCGAGGGCGACGTGTGGCACCGTGAGCATCTGGCTTGGATGTGTGCGTCGATGATGAGCACTGGGATTCGAGCGGAGAATGCTCCAAGGGCGATGCGTGTGAATACATCGTGACATCTCCTGCCTTCAAATGTATGGACTGAGCGCTCATTCACCCCTGCGGCATACGCAAGCGAGTCGGCGTTCAACGTGTGTGACGGGTGCTCCTCGTATCGGCCGTAACCATTACGATAAGCCACTTCATTTATATCTCATTGGCCACGAACGTGAGGGGCCGAGGGTCCTTTTTTCAGCAATAATTCGTTTTGACACCTGACAGACACCGTTTGCGTGTCGAGCCGCCAGTCGCCGTCCTCAGGTCTGTGACAAGCCGGTGAGTCAGAAGCGATTCAAAATCGCGCGAACCAGAGCAGCAGCGCCGTCATTCTCCACCGACCCGGTCACCGCGTCGGCATGACTGCGCACGTCCTCATCAGCGCCGCCCATCGCTACGCCGTGCGCAGCCCACTGCAGCATCGGGATGTCATTCGTTCCATCCCCCACCGTGACGATGCCGCTATGGGGCACCTGCAGGTACTCAGCCAGTTCTTCCAGACCGGTCGCCTTGGTAAAGCCACGAGGCCCGACATCCACCCAGGACGTCCACCCGATCGCCACTTCATGCGTGTCAACCAGGCCAGTCTGCGCGATCGCCTCGCTGAATTCTTCACGCGTCAACGACGGCGCACGGCCAACAACTTTGGTGCTGGGAGTGCTGCGCAGGTTCTCCATCGATTCGACGCGGAACGTTTCGATCAGCTCACCATGTGGGAACGGCGCAGAAACAGCGTATCCATAGTCGCGTTCTGACCCGATCAATGCATCCGGCATGACCTGGCGTAACGCGTCAATTGCTTCTGCGGGATTGAAACTGTGCCGGCGCACCACGCGTCGACCACCCTCGAGCTGGGGATCCCACTGACCCATCGTGGTGCCGTTCGAACACACCGCCCACCCCTGACTGGCTTTCAGATAGCCAAAGACCGGGTCGACGGCATTGACGCCTCGCCCAGTGGCGATCACCATCTTCATTCCGGCAGCAACACCGTCATGGAATGCGCTGATGACACGCTCAGAGGCACCCTCGGGAAGCAACAATGTGCCGTCAACGTCCAGGGCGACCATGATTTTGGTCGGATCGCCGGGAAGTGACGAGGGCAGGCCGGCCTCGGCCCTCGCGACGAGTTCATCGAAGGGGATGGCCTGCTCGCCGGACGGGGGCGGTGTGAGGAGCGGGATGCTCACCGCGGCTCCAGGACGTCGATTCCACCCAGGTAGGGCCGCATTGCTTCAGGCACGCGCACGGACCCGTCTTCACGCTGATGGTTCTCCAGGATCGCGACGAGCCAGCGGGTTGTCGCCAGTGTGCCGTTGAGCGTGGCAACCGGGAACATCTGGCCATCGCGGCGCTCTCGAATGCCCAGGCGCCGGGCCTGGAAGGTTGTGCAGTTCGATGTGGAGGTGACCTCCATGTAGCGCTGCTGGGTCGGCAGCCATGCCTCGCAGTCGAACTTGCGTGCTGCCGAGGTGCCGAGGTCGCCGGCCGCAGTATCGATGACGCGGTAGGGCAGTTCCATCTTCGCCAGCATCTCTTCTTCCCACGCAAGGAATTTCTTGTGCTCCTCTTCAGCATCCTCAGGGCGGCAGAACGAGAACATTTCCGCCTTGTTGAACTGGTGGACACGGATAATGCCGCGCGTGTCGCGCCCGGCTGCCCCAGCTTCGCGCCGGTAGCAGGTTGACCATCCGAGGTAGTGCTTCGGGCCGTCACTCAGGTCCAGAATCTCACCCATGTGGTAGCCCGCGAGCGCGACTTCTGAGGTTCCCACCAGGTAAAGATCGTCAGCAGGCAGGTAGTAGATTTCATCGGAATGCTCGTTGAGGAATCCTGTGCCACCCATGACCTGCGGTGTCACCAGCGTCGGCGTCATCATCGGAGTGAAACCTGCAGCGACAGCCTGATCCAGCGCCATGGTCATCATCGCCAGCTCCAGGCGCGCACCGATTCCCTTGAGGTAGTAGAAACGCGATCCTGAAATCTTGGCGCCGCGTTCGACGTCAATTGCGTCCAGTTTTTCACCGATTTCCAGGTGGTCTTTCGGCTCGAACCCTTCGGCCGCGAAGTCACGCGGCTCGGGGCCTTCATGGCGCAGCACCACGAAGTCTTCTTCACCACCGGTGGGCACTCCCGGCAGAATCAGGTTCGGAAGCATGCGTGCCAGTTTGTCGGCTTCTTCGCCTGCTTCGTTCGATGCGGCCTCAGCATTCTTGACCCGCGCAGCCAGTTCCTTGGCCTCAGCCAGGATTGCGGGCCGCTCTTCCTTGCTGGCACGCCCCACAGATCGAGAGACCTCTTTTTGCTGCGAGCGCAGCTGCTCGAATTCCTGGAGCAGTTCACGCCGCTTCGTGTCGGCTTCGAGGATTCGGTCCACCAGTTCCACGTCTGCGCCGCGCGCACGCTGTGAGGCGCGGGCCGGTTCGGGATCTTCTCGCAAGGCACGCATATCAATCATGTGTTCATGGTAGTTCAGATACACCGCCCGTTACTACCGCGCCAGCGGGGAGGGGTCGCGGGCATGTGCGGTGACGCCCCTCAATCGCGCGCACACGGCAGGGCTGGTCAACTATAGTTCGTGGGTATCACTACTTCGGGTCACTGACGAGGGCGACTTTCCCCGCGGCGTGTGCCACGCCGCGACGGTGCGCCGGCGCTATGGAGGTGCCCATCAGCGAGGAAGCGACCCGGGAACGGATCGACAGATGAATAAGAAAGTCCTGACCGTTGCCATGGCGTACATTGCGATCGCCGTGGGTGCAGGCTTTGCCTCCGGGCAGGAAGTCCTTCAATACTTCGTCGGTTTTGGTCCGTGGGGCCTGGTCGGCGCATTGGCCGCTGCCATTGTGTTTTCATTCGCAGGTTTCGTGATTGTCCAGCTCGGGTCCTATTTCCTGGCCAGCGATCACAAAGTCGTGTTCGGCGAGGTGGCGCACCCGGTTCTGGCATTCCTGTTCGACGTCACCGTCACTGTCACAGCTTTTTCAATTGGTTTCATCATGATTGCCGGCGGAGGAACGAACCTGAATCAGCAGTTCGGCCTGCCGACATGGGTTGGCTCAGCGATCGTGATCGTGGTTGTTCTGGCGATGGGGTTTCTGGATGTCAGCAGGGTTACGCGCATCATCGGCGCGCTCACACCGGTGCTGATCATCTGCGTCCTGGCGGTGACCATCTACGCGCTGACACACATCGACGCCACCTGGAGTGACATCCACGCTTCAACGCAGCTGGTTGACACCACCATTGCGCACTGGTCATTGTCGTCACTGAACTACGTGGCAATGAACCTATGCGTGGTGGCGTCAATGGCGATCGTCATCGGTGGCGATATTTCCGATCCGAAAGTGGCCGGCTTTGGCGGCCTTCTCGGCGGCGTGTTCTTCGGAGTCCTCCTGCTGGCGATCACGGTGTCGCTGTATGTGCACGTGCCGACCGTGTACCGCGATGACATGCCGATGCTGGCGTTGGCCGCCAGCGCGGCACCGTGGGCGGGGCACGTGATGGCACTGGTTGTTTTCGGCATGATCCTGAACTCTGCGATCGGCATGTTCTACGCGCTGGCTTCGCGTTTCTCCACAGGAAGCACCGGCCGTTTCCGCCTGGTGCTGGTGGCGCTGGTTGTGGCCGGCACCGTCCTGTCGGCTTTCGGCTTCAAGAACCTGGTGACCTGGCTGTTCCCCGTCATTGGTTATGCCGGCTTCATCCTGATGGGCGTGCTGGGCTACTCGTGGATTCGTACGCGCCGCATGATTAACGAGGAAACTGATCGACGAGGGCGAATCACGCGTCTGCTCAGACGCAAACTACGCACGGATCGTGTGTTTTCCAGACGCGATCAGGCACGTCTGGACCGCGAAGTGAGCGCCTCATCCATTGAAAATGCTCAGCTGGTGGGGACCATCGGATCAGAAACGTGTGACGACCTTGATGCGCGTGGTATTGCTCACGACGATCTTGACGGTGAATCAGTGTTGCAGAACCAGGCCGAACCTGGTGCCCCTACCGGCGAGGTGTCGGCGAAATAAGCGACGTCAAGCCACAGCTATCTGCTGAATGACACTGATGTAGTTTTCCCCATCTGTGGATAAGCGTGTGGATTAAGTGGCAGCAGTGGAGGTGGAAGCCACCCTCGTCAATAGCGGCGAACACAAGGAAGAATCGCCGAACTGGCCGATCGCTGCCGCTGGCGCCCGGCATAAAAGTCGCATGTGAACGAGCAAAGCAGGTTAAAGTATCAAAGGAAATGTTCGCGTCGAAAGCCGTTCATGAATAAAAAAGTCTTGACTGTTGCCCTTGCCTTCATCGGCATCACCGTTGGTGCAGGTTTCGCCTCAGGCCAGGAAGTTCTGCAGTATTTTTCCGGATTTGGGGTGTGGGGCATCGTCGGCGCCGTCATCACCGGTGCGGTGTTCTCATTCGCAGGTCTGGTGGTCGTTCAGCTCGGATCATACTTTCTGGCCAGCGACCACAACGTGGTATTCGGCGGGGTGGCACATCCATTCCTTGCCCGCCTGTTCGACATCATCATCACGTTTACGCTCTTCAGCCTGGGTTTCGTCATGATTGCGGGTGGCGGCTCGAATCTCGAACAGCAGTTTGGACTGCCGACATGGATGGGTTCCGCGATCATCACGGTGCTGGTCATGCTGGTGGGAATGCTGGATGTGGACAAGGTTACGAAGATCATCGGCATGATGACGCCCGTGCTGATCCTGTGCGTCCTCATCGTGGTGATCTGGTCATTCACGCACATTGATGCGGCGTGGGAGGATATCCACGAGTCTGCGCAGCTGGTGGACACGGCCCTTCCGGCGTGGCATATTTCGACCCTGAACTACGTGGGCGTGTGTCTGTCCACCGTTGTGTCGATGGCGATCGTCATGGGCGGTGACATCACGGATCTGAAGGTTGCCGGGCGCGGGGGAATGATCGGCGGCATAGTCTACGGCGTACTGCTCACACTGGTCGCCGGCGCGTTGCTGACGCAAATGACGACCGTGTATGACCAGGACATGCCGATGCTGGCACTGGTCAACCACATCCATCCGTGGTTTGGCTTTGCGATGGCAATCGTGACGTTCCTGATGATTTTCAACACCGCGATTGCCATGTTCTACGCGTTAGCCAAGCGTTTCTCCAACGGTGGCGACATGCGGTTCCGCGTCATCTTGCTGGCGCTGACAGTGGCAGGGTTCGGGCTGTCATTCCTCGGGTTCAAAGAGCTGGTCAACAAGCTCTTCCCGATCTTGGGGTACTGCGGCATCGTGCTGATGGTGGTGCTGTTTTACTCGTGGATCAAGACTCGCCAGGACATCATCGACGAGTCGGAGCGACGCGACCGCATTCTCAAGTTGATACGTCGCCGTCTGCGCCTCGATCGCGGTTTTTCCCGCAAACACGCCAGGCAGCTGCGCCACGAAGTCGAGGACTCCGATGTTGAAAACGTCGAACTGGTCGACGCGATGGGGGCCGTCGCCGCGGAGGAACTTGAAGAAGAAGGCATCGACCACGACGATTGGGAGTCGATAGCCGACCGTCAGGAAAACCAGGCTGCCACAGAAGCCGGCGAGCAGGTCTCAGCTGACAAGCACTGAGTCATACTCCGCGCGCCCTGCGCTTCGTCAGTCGCAGGCAGTGATGCGGTACAGTTTCGCCGTGCCGCCAGTGTCGACCAGCTCGAAGCCGTGGGATGTGTCCACGTTGTAGAACCCTGGCATTCGCGAGGAGCGTGCGAAGTTGTAGTACTGGCCATCTTCGTCCTCAAAGAAGTGCGTGATTCCAAGGTCACGAACCACTTGGCACACTTCGGGATTGGTGTGGATCTCATTAAAGGATCGGCGCAGGATATCTTGCGAAACCGTGTCCTTGTTAACCGTCGACAGTTGCCTGAACACGACCTGACGCTGTCCGATCGACAGCGAGTAGGCCTCGCCGGCGATGGGATCTCCGACGATCAACGCATCTTCTGGCACCGTCTGAGGCATGCGCCGGAACATGTTCAGCTCCGCGTTCGTTGACATTCCGGGTTTGCCCAGGTGATCTGCGTCGTACACGTATCGCACCGCCCACACCCGAGCATCCATCGCGCCGCCCAGTGACATGGCAACGATCCACACGCCGAGCAGTGCGCCGACCCGCCACAGTGACGATTGCGCATGATGCTCGTCAGCGGCGCGCACCCTGTGCGAGCGCACCCAGTTCACGAGCTGCTCGAAACCGAACGCGATCAGAGGAATCATCGTGAGGTTCTGTACCCCCATGATGCGACGAGCATCCATGTACCACGGTGCCAGCAGGTAGGTGCGTCCGGGAAAATCTGGCGCATACGCCATGAAAGTCAGTGCCGCGAACAGCAGGAAAGAGACAATGAGCCAGGTTGTCGGACGCGGCCCATACGATTCGCGCACGCGCTGGCGCGTTGCGATCCACAGGTCGGCTCGTTCGCTCACGGTCATGGAGGCCGTCGACGAGGGCGGCTCCGTCGAATCCTGCAGCATTGCCGAGGGCTGCTCTGCCGCATCGTGAGGATCTGCTGTCTGGCAGTGGAGTGCTGCATCGGTTTGCGCTGCCTCGTCGGAGGGGGCCGCTGCGCCGGAAGGCACTACTGCCTCGGGCTGCGGCACTGACGGCCACGGCCAGGTGGGAATGTCGTTCTTGACCACTCGAGACCACACAAATGCGCCGCGGATCAGCGCAATGATGCCGATCAGCATCAGCACCGCGGTGATCGTGATGGTCAAGATCAAGCCGATGGTGCGGGTGAAAGGCGGATAAGGGGTCAGGAAGGTCGAGAAAGCCTGCTCGTAAGAAATGCCCCGCCTCGGGTAATCCCCCATCGCCTGCACGCGATCCATACCCAGCATCCACAGCGGCGCGCACACCGCCACCACGCACACCACCCCTGTTGCCGCAGCCACGCCGTAGTGACCGATCCACGCGGAGCGCCTGACGAGGATGAACATGGACGCAATGATCGGTGGAATCAGCAGCACAGCCAGTGAAAACGCGGCCGTGGGGTGGGCGAGCACCATGCCGACGAAGCCCAGGGCAATCAGCCCTCCCAGCGGAAGATGTGCAAACGCGCCAGCCAACCCACGATCGGTCGATCGCGCCAACCGCCTGCCCCAGACCAGGCTCATTGCAGCAATTCCCGGCAGAAGGATGACTCCCAACGCGTTGGGCCACTGGTTGTACATGGTCAGGGCGTCAGCCGGCATGGAGAGCATGCAGCCCGCAGCAACGGGTGCCACGACAACGGCAACCCGTGAAGTGGTGACGACAGCAGTGAACGCTGTGCCACCGATCGCCCACAGCGCCATCAGTGCCAGCGAGGCCGCGTTTGACGTTTGAATCACGGTTTCGGGCGTGGCGAACAGCGCCGTGAACGCATGCCAGGCGTTCGGGTAGAAAACTTCACGTCCACCGTACAGAGGTGCCAACCCTCCGAAAGGATCCGCACGTGAGGTCTCCAGAATCGACCACACACCATTGACGTGGAAAACAGAGTCCCACTGTTGCACGGGATCACGCGGATTGGCCGCGATCAGCATGGGCAGTGCGGCCAGCACCCAGCCGACAAACACCATGAACCAGATTGCGCCGCGCGCTCTGCGCGACAGAATGCGGTAGGCGTGCGAGGCCGGCGCATCTGCCCGCAGTGGTGGCCGCGCCACCAGGCTGTCTCCAAGCAGTTCGCCATGTTCAGGGTTTGCGCGCCGACGCAGCACATAAACCGCAGCTCCGGCGCAGGTCAGCAATGCCAGGACCGGCATAACGGTAGCGCGGGTATACGGAACTCCCAGCGCATGCCAGATCATCGACAGGATCGACACGGTTCCGACAGTGAGTGCCGGTCCGGCTGCGGCAGCCACCACCGATGAACGGATCTGTGTGCGCACCCAGAAATAGCCGGGAAGGATTGCGATGACAACCATCGCGATCACCAGTGGCATCAGCCCCAACCATGCAACCCAGTTCATGAATCAGCTTTCTGTGGCGCGATCGGTGCCGGTCGGGTCACCCTCGTCAATTGCCGTGCTGCTGGCCCGCCGAAATGCCTCAGGCTTCGGGTCGACAGCTTCGGGACCAGAGCTGACTGACCCGGACCTGCGATCAGCAGCCTCAGAAGCGGCATCGACTGCATCCGACACCTGCGCGGATGCTTCGGCTGCTTCAGCGCGACCTTTGCGAGACTGACGGACACGCTGAATGGCGAACTCGGCGATCATGGGGATGACCGAGACCACGACGATCAGGATGATAATGACTGACAAATTATCGTGAACGAATTGGATACCGCCCAGCGCGGAGCCGGCCCATGTGATGCCCACGCCCCAGGCCAGAGCGCCCAGCGAGTTATAGATGACGAACTTGCCGTACGGGTAGCGCGCGATACCGGCGGCAAGCGGAATGAATGTGCGCACAAACGGGATGAAACGCCCGATCACCAGCGAGCGCCCGCCATACTTCACGAAGTAGCGTTCAGCCTGGTGCAAATGCTCGGTCTTCAAAATCCGCGCATTGTCAGAAAAGAGACGCCGCCCGAATCGATGCCCCAGCCAATAGCCGATCTGTGCGCCGATAAACGCAGCGACGAACGTCAGTGCAATCAAGGTCGGCAGGTGCAGCCCCAAGCGCTCATGAAGCAGACCGGCCGTGAACAGCAGGGAGTCGCCAGGCAGCACCGGGAACAGAATGCCCGATTCGATCAGGACGATCAGCAGCGTGCCCCACAGCACCCACGGACCCATCGCGAGCAGCAAGGATTCGGGATCGTGGAACCAACCGATGACGGTTGTCAACCACGATTGATCGGTTGGCATCACGGTTACAGCCAGCACAAGTTCCCTTTCATAAGCGGGGCATAACACCTCAAAACGGTGCACGCACTACCCTATATGTGTTACTGCACGAATAGGCGTTGCGCCATTAGGATAGATCGTATGACTTTGAAGGGCGCGGATTCGACGGCACCCCAGTCGACGACATCCGATTGGGTCGAACCTGGCTCAGCCACATCCACATCCGCATCGCCCTCCGCGGCGTCAGGCCCGTCGACGCCCACACCGCACGGATCCACCACGAACGCTTCTGCCAAGACTGACACTGAGCCGCCCGGCTCAAACCCCGACGCGTCCATCGATGACCTGTCGATCGACCAGCTCGCCGCCACTCAACGCGCGACCGCTCCCCTTCCGCGCCTGTCGCGGCCCGCGTATTTCGCTGACCGTCATGAGGAGCGCACGCGCCGACGTGAGGATCTGACCGACGTTATCCTCGCACTCCTGGGAATCGCACTGGTGTGGGTGTTGGGTATGTACGCCCATTCAACCACGCAAGGGGTCACCGACGATGTGCGCAACGTCTTTGCCGGCGCTCTGCGAGCCATTTTCCTGCTGCCCGTCACGCTGATCGAGGGCCTGATCATTCTGGCCGGCCCTATCGTCATCGTGGGCGCGCTTGCCCGGCGAGGAAGACTCACCACCATCATCGAAACACTCCTGACCGCGGCGATCGCGACGTTCACTGGTTGGGTTCTGATGATAGTGCTCGATCATGTACCTGCCGATTTCACGGCTCCGTTAGGTGCCACCGGCACCTTCGGCGCACACGCCGCCATCAACCTGGTCCTCATGACGCTTGCCGCGTTATTCACCACAGCCGGCGAAACGACGCATATGCGTTCCATCCGCTACGGCTGGCTCGGTCTGGCGGTCGTCGCATTTTTCGGCGTCATTCGCGGCACCATGAGCCTTCCGTCAGCGCTCGTCTCCCTGCTGCTTGGCCGTATGATCGGCTCACTGGCACGATGGGTCCTCGGTTTCGAGGATCAGCGTGCCACTGGAATCGACATTGTCGAAGGCTTGCTGTCGATCGGCATTGTCCCCTCGCGGATCATCCGTTCCGACCTGGAAACGTCAACCTCGCCGCTGGTGACGTGGAAGATTGACGAGGTAGACTCACGGCGCGTCAATCCGGATCGCCATCCAACAGGGGACGGGTCTGCCTCGGCAATCAGTGGGGCCGACATGCAGCCGGGGCGCGATACGGCACTAGTGGGTGCTCGGCCAGGATCGACCGCGGTGCAAGCCGGCAGCGAGACGACCAATGCCGGCACGCCTGAAACTGACGTGACCGATGAGGTGACCACTTCCACTGATGAGGAAGCTGACGTCACTTCCACGCGCCAGGATCTGCACATGTTCACCACCGATGTGGACCTGGTTGAATACACCGTCACGCGTTACCCGCAACGCCCCGACGCCCGCCACTATGCGGTGTGGGATGACCACGGCAGGCTGTGGGAAGTACAGGTGCTTGATCCGGGTCGCGAACTGACAGGCACGCTGATCGACGTATGGAACAATCTGCGTCTGCGCGGGATATCACGATGGGTCTCGCCGTCGCTGAAAGCCAACGCTGAACGCTCCACGCTGACGACGCTGGCTGCGCACAGAGCTGGCGTGCATGTTGCTGAACCACTGGGAATGGCCCAAGTAGGCGATTCAATCCTGGTGGCATCCAAGGCGATCCCGCCGGTGACAACGCTCAAGGATTCGCCTGATCACCTCCTGTCTGACGACGTACTGGATCAGGTGTGGAATCAGTTACTCCTGGCGCATTCCCGGTCGATCACGCACCGCGATCTCACGTTCGACTCGGTGATGCTGGACGCGTCCGGACAGGTATGGCTGCTCGGCTGGGATCAGGGCGAAGTAGCAACGAACGAGCTCAACCGCAGGATCGACATTGCTCAGATGCTGGTGTTGCTGTCGGTGTGCGTGGGTGAAAAACGCGCCCTGGAAAGTGCGGTGCGCGCGGTAGGCATCCGTGAACTCAAGGCCAGCGCGCCGGTGTTGCAAGGCGCGGTGCTGCCCGCGCAGATCAGCCGTGCCGTGCGTAAGAGTGAAACGTTGGCAAATCTGCGAACTGCGATTGTGGGCGATGAGAAGAACGAATCCGCCCAGCTTTTGAAACTTGAACGCTTCGCCCCGAAGACGATTATCACGGTCGCGATCCTCGCGGTGGCCCTCATCGTCGTGCTCGGCTCGATGAACTTCCGCGAAATCGCTGATGCTGTTACGTCTGCCAGCCCGGTGTGGATTCTTATCGCGTTCATCCTGGGTGCGCTCACGTGGTTCGGTGCTGCCGTGCCTTTGGTGGCGTTGTCTACCGAGAAGATCAAACTGTCTGACGCGACCCTGGCACAGATCGCCGCGTCCGTTGTGACGGTCGTGGCTCCTGCCGGTATCGGTCCTGCGGCGCTGAACCTGCGCTTCCTCAATAAACAAAAAGTTGAGACACCGATGGCGATCACCACGGTCACGCTCATGCAGATCTCCCAGTTCCTGACAACTGTCGCATTGCTTTTCATCATCTTGCTGACCGGAGCATCATCCACACCGCTTAACATTTCCCTGCCGACGTCGACGATCGTGCTGATCGTGGTCGCAGTACTGGCGGTGGTGGCCACAGCGCTCGCAGTGCCGAAATTGCGCAGGTGGCTGTGGGCAAAAATCAAGCCGACGTGGAAGCAGATCTACCCGCGTCTGATCTGGATCGTGGGTCAGCCCAAGCGTATCGCCGCCGTCCTAGGTGGAAACATCGTGATGAATATCGGCTTCGTCGGCGCGTTCTGGGCAGCGCTCAAGGCTTTCGGCGGTGAGCTCAACCTGCTGACCCTGGCGGTGACATATCTGGCGTCGAACTCGTTGGGATCAGTGATCCCCTCGCCTGGCGGTATCGGTCCGGTGGAAGCTGCGTTGACCGGCGGACTGCAGGTTGCCGGCATCCCCGTCTCGGTGGCACTGTCCACTGCCGTCCTGTACCGACTGGTGACCTTCTACGGTCGTATCCCCTTCGGATGGGCGGCCCTCAAGATCATGCAGAAGAAGGATCTGCTCTGAATCTTCGGATCGCATCACGTTGTGCACCGGAGGTGGCTCGACCGACGTGGCCACGTAAAACGCGATAATGTGCGTGTATGGACATTCAGCGTACTTCTTCTGATTCTGAATCACCTGGTCGCGCAGATTCACATTTGACGCGCACCGTGCCCGTCTCCGGCTCACAAGCCTCCTCCACCGGCTCTGCTGGTGCAGACGAGAATTCCGCACCAGCAGGATCAGCTACGCACGGCACTGATGCTCGTGCGGCGCGCTCACAGTCGTCGCGCTCCTCGTCATCCGTCCTGGTCGCCATTGCCGCTGTTTTGGCAGTGGTCCTGGCGTTCGCCGCCGGAGTGTTCGTTGGGCGAAGCACCGCGCCGCAGCCGTCACAGGCACAAAGCGAGGCGTCCTCGCAGACACAGGACGAGGCGGCATCGCAGCAAGGTGAAAACTCTGAATCCGCAACCACTCAACAGCAGCTGGACTACGCTCCCTCGCAGACCAATGAGGAGGCGTTGAAGATTCTGGCCGATGAGCCACGACGCGATCCCAACGACCCGATGGCGCGCGGCGAGGTCGACGCTCCCGTCGTGATGGTCGAGTACTCGGATTACTCGTGCCCCATGTGCGCCAAGTACGCCCAGGAGGTTGAGCCCAAGTTTCAGGAACTGATTGACAATGGGACGCTGCGCATCGAGTACCGCGACATGGTGATCTTCTCCGACAAGGGGTCTGACATCGCTGCCGCCGCTGCGCGGGCAGCCGGCCTGCAGGGCAAGTACGTCGAATTCCACGAAGCGGTTTTCGCTCAGGCTCCCACGCAAGATCATGCGTCCTACACTGAAGAGTCCGTCACGCAGATTGCTGAGCAGGTAGGTGTGGCAGACCTGGATCAATTCCGCGCCGACCTGACGTCCGAGAAGATCAAGGACGCCGTCCAGGCTGATACGCAGCACGGCAAATCAGTGGGGTTGACGGGAACACCCTCGTTCTTCATCAACAACGCGTACCTGACAGGTGTCTACCCTGTTGACTACTTCATCCGCACCATCGAGAATCAGGCTGCTGAAGCCGGCAAGGCGATCGAGCCGGCGGCCGAGAAGTAGGCAGAAGGATTAACCGCCGCGCCCCTGCGCCCACTTTGCCCGACAATAGAGGTAGAAGGTACCAGAGAGTCGAACAGGACTGGCGGGCCGGCCCGTCCGCACCGCTGGGAACTCGAAGCTGCACAGTCCAGACAGTCGCACCGTCAGATAGGAGCTTTTCATGGGACGCATCAATCTTTCACGATGGATCGGTTTGGCCACGGCTGGCGCTACAGCAGCTGGTCTGGTGTTGGTCGTACGCTGGCTCGCCTTCCAGCAATCGCGCTCAAATGCGCGCCAGGACGCCCAGTTCGACGTCAACACCCATGAGAGCGACAAGACGCTGGAGAACGTGTGGGTCGTGTTCAACCCTGCCAAACAGTCAGACACTGAACAGTTCCAGGCCCACGTCGAAGAAGTAGCGCGCTCATGCAACGTCTCCCACATCGAGTGGATTGAGACAAGCGAGGAAGATCCCGGCACCGGGCAGGCCATTGAGGCCCTGACGAAGGGCGCATCACTGGTCATCGCTGCTGGCGGTGATGGGACCGTGCGTGCAGTTGCGGCCAGCCTGGCTCACAGCGGCGTGCCGATGGGAATCATCCCCGCCGGAACCGGCAACCTGCTGGCACGCAACCTGAATATTCCCACCGACGACCTGGATGAAGCCATCCGTATTGCGCTGGGCAGCACCTTTATTCACGGTGACTTGGCGTGGCTGCGGATGGAAGATCCGGACGAGGTTGGCGACCTGACCGCTGAAGGCCAGCTGATCCGCGAAGCACGCGAACGCCTGGATGCGAACGGTGACACCATCGCAGAGGATGATGAATTCGCCTACACGGTCATTGCCGGAATGGGCTTTGATGGCGAGACGATGGCGAACACGGATTCTGGTCTGAAGAAGAAGATCGGGTGGATTGCCTACGTCATTTCCGGTGTGAAGGCGCTGCACGGCAAACGCATGAAGGCGTCACTGAAGTTGAAGGATGCCGTCTCCGCCGACCAGTCGACGGTGGCTCCTGACCTGGCAGAACACCCCGACGCGCAGGCAGACGAGGGTGACCGCCCTGATGTTGAAGAACTGAGCGATGTGCCGGCACGGACCATCATGGTTGCCAACTGTGGTGAGCTGCCCTACCTGGTGCTGGTGCCTGATGCGGATCCGACTGACGGACTCCTCGACGTGGTGGCAGTGGACGTGCGCGCAGGTCTGCTTGGCTGGGCAGATGTTGCGGGGAAGATTCTTGCGCAGGGAGCAGGATGGACACCACTGGATCTGCCTACTTCGACCGGCCACATGACAGCTCGCCAGTGCCGCGATGTCAAGGTCGACGTCGATCAGCCGCGCATCGTGCAAGTCGACGGGGATCCGGTCGGAACAGCCTCGACCGTGCATGTCAGGGTTGACGAGTCTGCCGTCGATATCGCAGTTCCGCGCCAGTAACGCTCAAGGGACTCGCTCTCCGGCAGCCTGCCTGACCGCCGCCTACTGGCGTTCGGACAGCGCAATGTTGGCGGAAATGGCGTGCCCGATCCTCCGCAGCATCGCATCATCAGCCCACTGGCCATCGGTCAGCGTGTTGGGACGTTCTGCGTCCCCAAGCCCCAGCAGTTCCTTCCACATGGGGATCAGTTCGTGGTGGTAGGTGTGCCCGTGCCCACCGGGTGCCCGACCCGCCACCGGCAAATCAGCCAGCACCTGCAGGTATGTCCCGATACGGGTGTACTCCATGGACGGTGACACGTCGCGGCCGGCTTTTTCACGCATCCAGTCCGGCTGGTACCACGCCAGGCGGCCCGTCCACCACACCACCGGGTCGGACGGGTGTTGTGCGTAGATGATGCGCGGGAAGTGCCACGGCCCGAGTTCACGGCCGTATATATCGTGGCGCAGATCCTCCGGACCTGTCGCAAAGCGCACATGCCGCGCATTGTCCACAACAGGTGCCACCTCGGGCGATCCGCGATGCCTCTTTTCTGTCAGCTCCTGATGCATCGGGGTGAACGAGGGCGTCCCCACCCACAGCGCACCGTCCACCTGACGCATCACATCGGCCAGGTCGGTATACACAGCCTGTGAGGCGAATGCGCCGAGCGACTCTCCAGTGATATACAACGCCGGCCGCTGATTAGCAGGCAGACCGTCCACTGCCTTCTTGACTGCCTGGTACAGCATGATCGCGGCTTCGACGCAGTGGTCCAATCCGGTCATCCAATGCAGGGACGAGGGCGCGTAGGAATACTGCATCGACGCTGTGGCGCAGTTGCCGCAGGTCAGGTACTCCAGAGGCTGCACTTCCCACTCGTCAACCCAGCCGGATCCCGTTGACGTATTGACGGCGATGACCGCCCGCTCGAATGCGCCGGTGCGTTCCAATTCGCGCACCACCATGTCAGCTGCGTCAGCGAGGGTCTGCCCGCCTGTCGGCATGCCGGCGTAGACGCGAATAGGTTCGAGGGCCTCGCGCCCGGTCACCTCTTCAATGTCGTGGCGCGAGGGGCCTCGTCCCAAAAACACGCGGCCCTGACCGCCAACGGATGCCCACGACACCAGGGAATGGTGGGATCCGGATCGTTCGGGCACCTCGGGACGAAAGATCCCTTTGGCGGTGCGGTTGTTCATTTCCCATGCCTTTCGGGAAAAGAACGTGACACCTCCAGCGATAATCACTTTTGAGGTCAACAGGATCAGCAGCGCCACGATGATTGCGCATCCCACCGCCAACGCAATCCACATCGGTATCCATCGCGCCAGGAAAGTGACCAGGGTGGCCAACATCCACAGCAACGCATCCAGTACACCGATGATCACGTGGAAGAGCACAAATGCTCCGAGCAGTCCCAGCACAATGGAACTGATTCGCGGACCGGGCATGTCCACCAGTTGCGCAGCTGAGCGGGCGTGGATGAATGACTGAACAACTGATCGGATGAACCAGATCATGAAAATAACGAATGCGGCCCACCGCAACCCGGTTTCGGTGGCAGGCGAGGCACTGATGGTTAAGTCAGTCAGGCGCAAAATTAATGTTCCGGTGCTCTCGATCACCACTCCCACCACGTATCCGAGCGATGCAAGAACGCCGGACACGACGGATTGCCACCACCAGGATCTGGGCAGCAGGGACGGCGACACGGACACTGCATACATCACCAGCGCGGCGATAATGCCGAGCAGAGATGGACTGTCGAGCACCCGTCACCTCCGTGTTGCATGGAATGTCAGACGTGGGGATACGTTCACGTCCGCGTCCTCTCTATTGTACGAACATCGCACCGCATCACCACGATTCACCTGACGTTGGCGTCACCTTCGACCGCACGTAGTCGGCACACTTATGTGACAGAATCGAATTATGACAGCAGATACATCGAAGACACCCTCGTCCCCCCATCAAACCCTCCCGGAGTTGCCGCCTGCGATGCGCCGTCTGGCTGGCGACGTGCACATCCCTGACCCGATGGATGCTCCCAGTATTCGGTGGGGAATCATTGGTGCCAGCGGCATTGCCCGCACGATGTGTACCGCGATCAATGCGTACACGACTTCACGCGTCGTCGCGGTCGCTGCCCGCGAACCGTCCAGGGCAAAGGCGTTTGCACGTGACAATGACGTCGAGCGGGCTGTGGATTCGTACGAGGAACTCGTGGCGTGCGATGACGTGGACGCGGTGTATGTGTCGACGATCCACCCCTACCATGCACGTTGCGCGCTGATGGCTCTGCGTGCGGGCAAGCCTGTGCTGGTGGAAAAGCCGTTCACGATGACGGCACAGCAGGCACGCGATGTTTTCGATGCGGCTGAACGAGCGCACCTGTTTGCGATGGAGGCTATGTGGATGCGCCACTTGCCTCACCATCACGTTCTTCGCGCCATCCTCGCCGGAGGGGGTCTGGGAGCGGTGCATTCGGTTCATGCTGATCACGGGCAGCGCCTCCTTGACGTTCCGCGCCTCATTCGCCCTGCGCTGGGTGGCGGAGCCGTGCTGGATCTGGGCGTGTATTCCCTGTCTTTTGTCCATCAGGCGCTCGGTGCGCCCGAGGAGCTGTCGGCGCACGGCCGGATGCGTCCTGATCACCTTGACACCGCTGAGGTTGTTACTGTGCGCGCAGGCGATGCGCTGGGTGTGGCTCGCGCCGCGATGGATGCGCGTTCAGCTACAGCGGCCGAAGTGGTCTGTGCAGGTGGGTGCCTGGAGTTGCCTGAGCAGTTCTACCAGCCCGGTATCCTGCAGTTGCGCACGTGGGATGACGAGGGGACCGAAGTCGTGGAACAGTGGGATGCCCGCATTCCCGGCGGCTTCCAGTATGAGGCGGCTGAAGTGGCGCGCTGCCTGGCCCAGGGTCACACCCAAAGCAGTGTGATGCCGTGGCGCACAACGGTGGAGGTCATGGACATGATCGATCAGGTGCGTGCCCAGCTCGACATCCGCCATCCTGGAATTAATGGGTAGGGTTTGCGCTGGTGGCAGCGCGTAAGAATCGCCCCGGCATCACTGTTAAAGCTGCCGGCACACTTTAGTTGAGTCCGTTGCGCGCAATCCACGTCATCGTGACGACAGGGATGGACACCCACTGGTCGCTTTCGTAGCGCAGGTGTTCGTACAGGTACCAGTGCAGGTTGCGTTGCATGCGTTTGCGCATGGCCGTGCTCGCCCGCAGGTACGAGGAGCGGGTGCGTGCCAGTTCCATCACCTGTTCGGGCAGTAAGACGTGCATCCACCTGCAGGTATGCAGCGTCGCCGGTGTGATCGGCGGGTCCCACCTGGGTGGTTTGTCGGGCCGGTGCACGTCGCCCGAACGCATGATCCGTGTCAGGCGGTGCACCCACGGCATCCGCACATCCATCTGGTTGAACACTGCTGCCACCACGCCGCCAGGTCGAACAATTCGCGCCAGCTCGGCGCTCGCCTCATGCGCATCGACCCAGTGCCACGACTGTGCAAATACTGCACCGTCGACACTTCGATCCGGCAATGTGGTCCGCTCCCCGGTTCCATCAATCACGCGGATAAGCCCTGAGTGCGCCTGATGCCATGGTGTTCCATCCGCAGCTGGGTCGCCCTCGTTCATGGCCGAATTGTCGGCGACGTCATGCCCATGAAGAACGCCGGTGAGTTGATCGCGCATTGCCCGGGCCGGTTCAACGGCAACAACATCGACTTCGCGCCGTGCCAGTGCGAACGTCATTTTTCCTGTGCCGGCACCGATGTCTGCGATACGCACTGGCGACCCGGTCTGCAGGCCGCTCGCCTCGCAGGCACCGATCAGTGTGTCGACCGCTGCAGCCGGGTATCCGGGGCGGATGTGCCCATACGAGGACGTGGCACGCTCGAAAGGGTTGACGTCGTCAGTTTTGGCAATATGGGAAGTCGGCACTCAGTCAGCCTACTGCATGGGTGATGCGCCGCAGACAGACAGACGAGCCGGCGCTGTACCCAGTGAGGTACCTGCGGCCGGCTCGTCTGTCTTCGTTCCTGTTCAGGTGCCGATTGATTCGAAACAGCCGAAACGGATTGCTGTGGTCAGTGCGATCACCGGGATCACGATGCACAGCACCATGAAGACCATGTCCGCCCAGCTGACTGTGGAGGGGCGCGCCCAGGTGCGCCGCGTATCTGCACCGAATCCTCGTGCTTCCATCGTCACCGACAGTTTGGCGGAGCGGCGCAGCGCAAAGACGAGCAGTGCGAACGCTCCCTGGAAGAACGCGATGAACCTGTTGGCGTCACCGAGGCCGCGCATGCGTCGAGCCTGCATGAGCGCTTTCCAGTCGGCCATCATGAGTCCGGCCATACGGACACCTGCCAGGGATGCCAGGACGGGGCGTGCCGGCAGGTGCAGTATCTGTCCGAGTCCATCTGCCATGTCAGTCGGATCGATGTGAGAGAACACAACGATCGCCGGCATTGCGACGGCGATGATACGAAGGAATATTCCTGCTGCCAACGCGATGGAGCGGTCACTGATCGCCATCGGCCCCCAGTGCCAGTACAGCGTTCCACCCGGGTCGGCGTACAGGAGCATTGACACAGACGCCAGCGGTGCGGCGATGATGACCGGGATCATTCTCACTGCTATCTGTTTCGCACTGATTCCCACCAGTGGGAGCAGCAGCAGTTCACAGATCAGCGCAATGCCTGCACTGACTGTGTCAATGGAAGCGATCAGCGGGGTCGTCATTGCAGCGATTCCCAGCACCTGCGTCACCGGGTTGACCTTCTTGAGCAATGCGCCTCGCTTGTGTGCACACGAATGCCCCTCATTGCCGAGGGCGTCCACGCCATCTGTGCTCTCACTACCACCGGCAGATGCCGGATCTGTGCGTGCGTCGGTTCCAACTTCGCTCAGATCAATGACGTTGTCCGCCATTGCTTCAACAAATGAGTGGTCGTGCGTGATCGCCACGAGCGTGGTGCCGGCATCGACCACTGAGCGCAGCAGTGCCACCAGTTCGACCCATGTGGACCGGTCCTGTCCGAAGGTCGGCTCATCGGCGATCACAATGTCCGGCGCGCTGATCAGCGCGGTCGCCACCGACAGGCGGCGTTTTTCTCCACCGGACAGTGTCATGGGATTCGCGCGAGCAAGGTGCTCGAGTTTCAGAGCTTTCAGGAAACGCTTGACCAGTTCGTCGCGCTGATCGTCCTTCAGCTTCGCCAGTGTCGGCCCGAGTTCGAGCTCTTCTTGAACAGTACGGCACACAAACTGGTATTCGGGTTCCTGGAAGACCATGGACAATCGTCCGACCAAGTCTCGCGAGCGCCATTCGTACGGGTCGGCGCATTCCGGACGGCGTGAGACTGTCTGTTCGGGCCCCTCGCCGGGCGCAGAGGTTTTATCCGACGCTGCAGTGAGCGCCGGATCGATTCGCACCTTGCCGTCAAGCGGCTTGAGCAGGCCGGCCATCGTTAAAGCCAGTGTTGTCTTTCCCAATCCGTTTCCGCCGACAATGCAGGTGCATTTGCCCTGTGGAATACTCATCGAGATGTCGCGCCGAATCGGATGAACCGGGTCGTATCCGATAGTCAGGTCACTGACAGTGATGGCATCCGTGTTGGTGGCGACCGGATCATCCTGGCTGCCACTCACGATGCTGTCAGTGTGCTGATTGCGTACGTCACGCCGACTGTCACCGATCACCGCTTCTTCGTCACCTGGTAGCCAGATCCCGCATTCACGCAGGTAATCAGCCTGGTCATGCAGGACTTCCTGCACGGTGCCGTCGGCACCGATTGCGCCGTCGATCACCACGATGACGCGGTCAATCAGTTCCATCCACACGTCAACGCGGTGTTCGATGATGATTGCTGTGGCACCGGTACGTTCCAGTACTGCGCGGGTCGCGTTGCGGACCTGCTGGACGCCCTGCGGATCCAGATTGGCTGTCGGCTCATCCAGAAGCAGCAGACGCGGATCCATGGCGAGCACGCTTGCCAGTGCAAGACGCTGTTTCTGCCCACCGGATAGTTTTGATGTCGGATAGTCCAACGGAATATTCAGGTCCACGATGTGCAGCGACTGATCGACGCGCTGCCAGATTTCCTCACGTTCCACCGCCAGGTTCTCGCATCCGAATGCGACGTCGTCACCGGCCCGCGCCAGCACGACCTGTGCTTCCGGATCCTGCATGACCAGGCCGATGGAGCCACGCATTTGTTCGGGGCGAGCCCCGTCAACAGTGAGCGTGCCGTGAGATTCACCCTCGTCGTCGCCCCCGAGCACGCCGGCAATACCGCACAGCAGTGTTGACTTTCCTGACCCGGATGCCCCCAGTACGAGGACGTGTTCGCCGGGCCTGATGTCGAGGGTGATCTGATTCAGTGCCCACGCGCGTCTACCGGCGTGACGCCATCCCCATCCATCGATGTGAACGGAGGCGCCCGTATCCACGCGGGTAGTTGCCTCCGGACTCATACGAGTTCGTGGCGCTCGCGTCCAGCTGCGAAACGGTCAAGCGCGCCGGTCTGAGCCAGTCCGCGCACGATGAACCATCCGAGCAGGCCTGCCAGCAATGCGCCGGAGATCTGCGTGGTGATGAAGTACGTGACGTTGAACAGTGCGCCTTTGGCGTGGTTGTAGGCGATGAATTCCCAGACGAATGCACCCAGAGCTGAACCCATACCGGTCAGAATGCCGATCGGCAATGTGAAGCGGCGGTACAGAACAATCAGGAGGATCAGTTCAGCTCCGAGTCCCTGCACGATGCCTGAATACACCGCGCCGATGCCCCATTGCGATCCCAGAGCTGCGGACATACATGCTGCCAGGAGTTCAACGAACAGTGCGGCACCGGGTTTGCGGATGATGAGGCCACCCAGAACACCGCCAATCAGCCAGATTCCAACGGCGATTCCGCCCAGACCCGGGGTGAGGGCATCCATCGCTTTGGTCCATAAATCACCGGGCTGGTTCCACAGCAGGAAAATGCAGCCGCAGGCTACCGCGAGGATTGCAGCTGTCACAAAATCAACAACGCGCCAGCTCAGGCGCGGCTTCTGGTCAGTCATCGTGTCCTCTTTCTCGTGTATGACCTTGAAGACGCGCACGAGAAGAGAGCCTTCCTTCGCCGGTTTTAACCCGGATCAGGTTCAACGGTCGAGGGGCCCTATTCCCCCTCCTCTCAACCCAGCACAACTGGGCTCCCGTGGCAGTAAACGTGAGTATAGTACGAGGCGGCTCAGTAGCGCAGCCTCAGGCTGCGCCTTCCAGGTAGGCCTTCAGTGCCGGCAGGACAACATCCCACGTGCCCTGCGCGTCTTCCCATGCCTGGCGCACTTCAGCCTCGTCATCGCTGACGGATGTAATATCTGATTCCTCGACGTGCACCTGCACCAAGCTGTCCTTCTCGGACAGTGATACTTCCACGCGCGTGGTGCGTTCTTCAGGGAATTCGTCCCCTGCAAGCGGGTACCACCGGAAGGAAATGAGATCCATCGGATCTTCATCTTCCTTTTCGATCAGCCATGCACCGGCATCCGGATCTTCGATACGGTACAGGCCGTCCTCGCCGCGTTCAAATTCATGGTCGCCGAATGGCCCGTCGTTGACCCACCAGCCCGGCTCGCTGACCGCTTTCCATACGGATTCGAGGTCCGCTGCAATTGAAATGTCTGCTTCAACCGCGTCGAGGTTGTCCACCTTGTCCATTGATTCGTCATCGTCGTCGAAGTAATTCATGTCTTAACGGTAATCGTTGCCCACCACGACTTTCCAGCTTTTGACGCATTAGCAGATCAAAGATACGGCGCATGACGGTTTCCACCGATACGATAAAGACGTGAATGCGGCGCAACGCTCAACTTTGCGCTGTGCCTTCTTCACAACACCTTTCTGTGCGCGTGCCACGAGCATCGCACAGTCGCTGCTTGAACAAAGGAGTACGTGTGCTCGTCGGAGTACCAGCCAGCAATGCTGATCAGCCACTTGTCGCAGCCACCCCTGACACCGTCACCAAGCTCAAGAAACTGGGTTTCGACGTGTGCGTACAACGAGGCGCTGGGCAAACCGCTCAATTTCCTGATTCATTATTCGAAGATGCGGGAGCCACCCTCGTCGATGACCGCGGTGCGTGGGGAGCCGACATTGTCCTCACTCTCGACGCCCCCACAAGCGAGCAGATCGCGGCGATGCAGTCGGGCGCAACACTGATTTCCCGCCTGGCACCCGCGCGCCACCCCGAACTGCTCGACGAATTGGCGAGGGCGAACATCACCGCGCTGGCTATGGACACCGTGCCGAGAATTTCCCGTGCTCAGGCGATGGATGTCCTGTCCTCCCAAGCCAATGTTGCCGGATATCGAGCCGTCGTTGAGGCCGCTCATCAGTTTGGCCGCCTCTTCACCGGTCAGGTCACCGCGGCCGGGAAAATGCCGCCGGCACGTATCTATGTGATTGGTGCGGGAGTTGCCGGTCTGGCAGCGATCGGCACCGCCAACTCCATGGGCGCTGAAGTCTACGCAACCGACGTGCGTCCCGAGGTGGGCGAACAGGTTGAATCGATGGGAGCCACATTCGTTCCGATCCCGGTGGGCCGTCAGGAATCCAGTGACGGTTATGCCAAGGAGATGGACGCTGATCAGGCGCGCGCAGCTGAAATACTGTACGCCGAACAGGCTGCCTGCTCCGACATTGTCATCACGACAGCAAACATTCCGGGGCGTGCCGCTCCGCGCCTGCTCAGTGCCGATGCGATTGATGCGATGCGTCCGGGCAGCGTGATTGTGGATATGGCAGCTGCCAACGGCGGTAACTGTGAACTGACGTCACCCGGGGAAATTGTGCGAACCGAAGGTGGCGTCACCATTATCGGCCTGACCGACCTGGCGGGCAGACTCCCAGCACAATCCTCCCAGCTGTACGGGCAAAACATTGTGAATCTGCTGCGTCTGGCCACGCCCGACAAGGATGGTCAGCTCACGCTGGACATGGATGATGAGATCATTCGCTCCATCACTGTGACGCACGAGGGCGACGTGATGTGGCCACCGCCGCCGGTCAACGTGTCGGCGGCTCCTGCTCCTGCTCCGACTCCGCGCGAAGACCCGGCAGCAGTCGCTGCCAGAGCGGCTGATGAGTCACGAAAGGAAGCGTCCCATAAGCGTAACCGCGTGATCGGAATTGTCGTGGCGATAGCCTTGGCCGCCCTGTTGATTTTGACGTCACCGCTGATGGTCTCCAGCCATTACATCGTGCTGGCGCTTGCAGTGGTCGTCGGGTTCTACGTCATTACGAACGTGACGCACTCGTTGCATACGCCGCTCATGTCGGTGACGAACGCGATTTCCGGCATCATCCTGGTCGGCGCTCTGCTTCAGATCGGATCGTCGAACGTTTTGGTCACGATCATTTCCTTTGCCGCCATACTCGTCGCGTCGATCAACATTTTCGGCGGCTTCACAGTCACCCACCGCATGCTCGCGATGTTCAAGAAAGACTGAGGCAGATTTACCGTGTTCACCAACCTTGTCACATCGTTTCCCCAGGACCTCATGTCAGCTGATATTCCGGGTGCCGACCTCCTGTCCGGTGGCTTCGTCTCACACTTCGTTGTGTTCGCCTACATTGTTGCCGCCATATTCTTCATCCTGGCGCTGGCCGGACTGTCCCGTCATGAGACGGCTCAACGTGGCAACAATTCAGGCATCATCGGCATGGCGATTGCGCTGGTCGCCACCATAGTCCTGGCTCTCACGTCGCAGCCGGCACGCGGGGTGGTCGTTACCGCGATCCTGATTGCGCTGGCAATGAGTATCGGCGCAGTGATCGGCATCTGGAAGGCACGCAACGTTCAGATGACCGGCATGCCGGAACTGATCGCATTGCTGCACTCATTTGTCGGCCTGGCAGCAGTGCTGGTGGGGTTCAATTCCTACCTGGCACCCGACGCCAATGCGCTTCTGCTGGGAGGATTCCACCTCGGTGAAGTGTTCCTGGGCATCTTCATCGGTGCCGTCACCTTGACCGGCTCAATCATCGCGTACCTCAAATTGTCCGCGAAGATTTCGGGCGCACCGTTGATGCTTCCGGGGCGCAACTGGATCAACCTTGCTGCCATCGTCGTCTGCCTCATCCTGATGGTACTGTTCGTGCGTCAGGACGGTTTCACCGGAGTTGGCATTGCAGCGTTAATCATCATGACTCTCATCGCGCTGGCACTGGGTGTGCACCTGGTGGCCGCGATCGGCGGCGGAGACATGCCCGTTGTCGTGTCCATGCTGAACTCGTATTCCGGGTGGGCTGCGGCAGCGGCCGGCTTCATGCTCAACAATGATCTGCTCATTATCACTGGCGCGCTTGTCGGCTCCTCCGGCGCGTACCTGTCCTACATCATGTGCAAGGCGATGAACCGTTCGTTCATCTCCGTCATCCTGGGCGGTTTCGGATCGACAGGTGCGACTGCGTCAGCCTCGGACGAAACAGGCGAATATCGCGAGATTGACGCTGCGCGTGTCGCCGAGATGTTGACGGATGCGCAGCACGTCATGATCACTCCCGGGTACGGCATGGCAGTGGCTCAGGCACAGTATCCAGTCGCGGACCTGACGAAGCGACTGCGCGAGGCGGGTGTGGATGTCCGCTTCGGTATTCACCCTGTTGCAGGTCGCCTGCCCGGTCATATGAACGTGCTGCTGGCTGAAGCCAAGGTTCCCTACGACATCGTGATGGAAATGGATGAGGTCAACGATGATTTCGGTGATGTTGACGTCGTCCTCGTCATCGGCGCGAATGACACGGTGAATCCTGCCGCCGAGCAGCCCGGCTCCCCGATTGCGGGAATGCCGGTGCTAAAGGTGTGGGATGCACACGATGTCATCGTCTTCAAACGTTCGATGGCGACCGGCTATGCGGGTGTACAGAACCCGTTGTTCTTCAAGGACAACACGCACATGCTCTTCGGTGATGCCAAAGCCTCAGTCGAAGCAATCATTTCTGCGTTGAACTAGCTCGTACGCTACACCTCGGCAAGATCGCGGCGCATCTCCACCATGGCACCGGGATCATCCACCACGTCGATTCCCACGTCGACAAGCAAGTCGCGAATGGTCACTGCCAGCGACCGAGGCTGATAGTCCCATTCGTTGCGCGCTTTCGCGCCTGAAACGTGTGGCAGATCCTCAAGGGCACCCAGCGATGCCGATGTGAAAATATCCGAATTGACCCACGATCCGATTTTTTCGCCCACGGGAGCCAGCCAGTCCACCCACCGCAACGGAAATACCGGCACCGCACGCCCCGAATGTCCTGCGAGCGCGGAAGCGATTCGTACCAGTGTCGACATGGATGCTCGAACACCAGGCAACAAGTACTGCTGCGAGGTTTGGCCCTTCTCGAAGGCGTCGATCAGCCCTCCGGCAACATCGCGTACATCCACCCAGTCGAAGCCGCCAGCCACGACCGCAGGTACCCGGCCTCGTGCAGCATCCAAAATGATTTCGTTGACGCGCGACTGTGTCGGGTCGGTCGGCCCAATAATTCCGGTTGGCATACACACCACCGCGTCCAGTCCACGCGCGATCTGTCGACGCACCGCTCGATTTCCTGCCGCCTTTGAGCGGTCATACAGCGGGCGATCTGGCCCGGCAGGCGGCGACTTTTCAGTGATGACCCCTTTAGTCGCATTGTCGAGGGCATGCACGGACGAGCAGTGAACCATTCGGATGTGGTGTTTCAGCGCCGACCTGGCCACGACTCCGGGTCCAGCCGAATTCAACCTCCACGCCTGCGGGTCACGTTTCTTCAAGGTGATGGCGGCCGCCAGGTGAATGACACCATCAACGCCGCGCATCGCCTCATCCACCTGGGCGGGTTCCAACACTGATCCGGTGACATACTCTCGCTGCGCACTGCACACACCATCATGAACGAGGGAGCCCCGCGTACCACTGGCAGGTGCCACCTGATCGAAACAACGCACGGCATAACCTCGTGCTTCCAAAGCGGGCACGAGGTTGCTTCCCACATATCCGCTGGAACCTGTGACTAAAATGCGTGGGTATTCAGTGGCATTCGTGTGCATCGCTATCCCCCTTTTCTCACCTTAGTGCGCGTTGACACCGAGGGGACGTCCTGGACGGGAAGACGTGTGGGCTGGGTTCAGTTATTCAGAGCGAACTCGACTTCCACCTCGACTGACGCGTTGAGCGGCAATGCGGCTACGCCGACGGCAGAACGTGCGTGAGGCGTTCCGAAGATGTCCTGGAAGAAGTCAGAGGCCCCGTTCAGAACACCAGCCTGGCCGGTGAAGCTTGGGCGGGAAGATACAAAACCGGTGACTTTGACGACGCGTGCCAGGCGGTCGACGTCTCCGGCGACGCTTGCTGCTGCCGCAAGCGCGTTGAGCGCGCAGATGCGGGCTGCCTCGTAAGCATCGTCTGGGTCTGCGCCGTCCTCTCCGACTGCACCAATGCAGGAAAGCTCACCGTTCTCCAATGGCAGCTGGCCTGATGTGCGAATCACTCCGCGGTCTTCAACTGCCGGAACATAGGCCGCAACCGGTGCTGCAACTTCCGGAAGTTCGTATCCTGCCTGCGACAGTCGCGCGCTCACCGATTCCATTGTGATCTCCTTAGTTCGAGCTGTTCATCTAACTAGGTTTATTTGACCATTTTGGTTCGAGAAAAGCGACGCAGCAGCGCGAGATGTCTCCACCTGAAGCAACCACCTGTCATGTCGCATTAAAAAGGGTGGGCCGCGAACCTTGCGGTCGCGACCCACCCCAGTTGAACTAGATCATGCCAACTAGTTCACTATGCGTGTCGTCTCGGAGGAAGACAGGAATCTTGTCCAGAGGGCACTCGACATCGATCGACTGACCGCCTTCGTGCTTGTCACCCGTTGACGCGTCAGTCCAGGAAGCTCCGGCCGGCAGATACACCGATCGGGAGGTTGCAGCGGCTTCCAGAACTGGAGCGACCAGGATGTCTCCGCCTAGCAGGTACTGGTCGGAAATGGACCAGCACTTTTCGTCGAGCGGGAATTCCTGGAAGAGCCCTCTCATCACAGGTTGTCCTTCTTCATGGGCTTCCAACATGACGTCTCGCATGTAGTCGCGGAGCTTTTCGCGCAGATGAATATACTTCTCAAGCACGGCATACACGTCGTCTCCAAAGCTCCAGAGTTCATTCTCAGCACCGCTGGGCAGTCTGTAGGAGCCATCCTTGGCGCTGACCTCTTCAACTGGCCGTCGGTCACCGTGCAGCCTCATCACTGGGCAGAAAGCTCCGAACTGGAACCACCTGATGAGAAGTTCCTTGAATTTCGGATCTGTGATGACACCATCGTGGAAGCCGCCAATGTCGGTGGTCCACCACGGGATTCCTGCGGCACCCATGTGGATTCCCGCAGCAACCTGGCACCGCAGGTCTTTCCATGTTGAGCTAATGTCACCAGACCACACAAGAGCACCGTAACGCTGAGAGCCCGCCCAGGCGCACCTCAAGAGGTTAACAACGTCGTCAGTGCCGGATTCAACCAGTCCGTCATAGAACGCTTTGGCGTAGTTCTGCGGATAGATATTTCCGACCTTGACGTTGGGGCCAGCGTTGTAGCGGTAGTTATCGAAGTCGTAGGCACCGTATTCGGGCTCAGCCTCATCGAGCCAGAAAATCTTGATGCCGTACTTGCCGTAATTTTCTTTGCACTTCTCCCAGATGAACTTTCTTGCCTCGGGATTGGTCATGTCAATGAAAGCGCTCGGTCCCTGGAACGCCATATGGACATCTAGGCCACGTTCTGCCCGTGCTAGCAGGTTGTTCTTCTTCAGCTCATCCCAGTTCTCGGATGCGTGCGCAACCTGGGTCCACACCGAAACCATGAGCTCAACGCCCATGCTATGGAGTTCATCAACCATTGCCTGAGGATCCGGCCAGAATTCCTCCTCGAAGCGATAATCTCCCATGTGGGGCCAGTGGAAAAAGTCGATCACGATGACGTCCAGGGGCAGTCCACGGCGCTTGTGTTCTCGCGCGACTTCAAGGAGCTGCTCCTGGTTCCAGTAACGGAGCTTGCACTGCCAGAACCCCAGTCCATGTTCTGGCATCATGGGAGCGAATCCGGTTGCCGCGGCATATGCCTTACTGATTTCCCGCGGGCTGTCTCCAGCCGTGATCCAGTAGTCGAGTTGATCGCAGCGCTCTGCTGACCACTGAGTTACGTTCGATGAGAAGCTTACTTGCCCGATGGCAGGGTTGTGCCACAAGAAGCCGTAGCCCTTGCTGGAAATCACAAAAGGAACGCTCGCCTGGGAGTTGCGATGAGCAAGTTCAAGAGTGCTTCCCTTGAGATCACCGATACCCTCTTGGTACTGGCCCATTCCCCACAGATGTTCTTCTTCTGGAGACTCGAACGACATTGTCAGCGAGATATCGCCGCCAAGAACGGGACGCAGATCGCGAGCCTTCAAGTCCAGAGACCCGCCCCGATCCCTTTCACGCAGTAATGGTGTTCCATCCGTTTTCTCAAAACTGATACTGCAATGGAAAGTCTCGTACCCAACTTTTCCATCACACATCGCGGTTTGGCGCAAGATGACGCGTAGCGATCCGACCTCGAGTACAGCTTCATCGCCCTTGAGTTCGACGCTCGATTCCTGATCTTCAGGTTGATCGAGCAGAGCCCAATTCGATTCGATGACATCTGCCATGAGTCGTGAACGCACACGGACTGCGTCCTTTCCCCAAGGCTGAACTGAAAGTGTTGTTCCGTCACCACGCCACCGTAGTCCTAGACCGTCTTTTTCAAACGCCTGCTGCAAGGCTCTTTCCTTTCATTCACTATTCCTGAATTGCGGTCATGTCAACTTTCAAATTTCGCTACCGTAGAGCGACTACCCTCCTCATCCCTTTTTCTAGAAATCGCGACTCCATCCATTCGCCCAAACCAGTTTCATTACCCCTACTTCACACTTCCTGCGGCAACGCCGGCCGAGACAAACCGCTGAGCTACAACCAACAGAACAATCGCCGGAAGTGAAGCCAGGACGGCTGTAGCCATAACCATGCCCCAGTCTTGGACATACGCGCCGACATACGTATACAAACTCAGCGTTATAGGACGGACCTCCTCACTTGTCGTCAACGTCAAGGCAAAGAGGAAGTCGCCCCAAGCAAATAGGAAAGAGAACAAGCCAGCAGTGACAATAGCGTTACGAGACATAGGCAATGCGATCGAGACAAACGTCCGAAAAGCACCCGCGCCATCGATCCAGCTAGCCTCAATGATCGCCTGCGGGATGTTCTTCATAAATGTCTGCAGGATCAGGATCGAGAAGGGGATTCCTAAGGACGCGTCAGCCAAGATAAGACCGATCACTGTATTCAAAAGACCAAGATCAGAATAAGCAGAATACAGCGCATTCGCCACAACGATCGTTGGAATCATCTGGCTAAGTAAAATAACCAGGAGAATCGTCGAAGACCCCTTAATGCGATAACGCGCAAGAGCGTATGCAGCTGGTGTCGCTATGATAAGTGAAACCAAAGTAGCACCGATTGCCACAATCAGACTTGTTAGGAGGGGTCCGCTCTGTGCCCTAATAGCTGCTAGATATCCACTGAAAGTTGGAGACTTTGGATAAATCGGGCTCACCACAGCCGACCCTGCCGATTGGAGCGAAATGTTGATCATCCAATATACTGGGAACAGAAAGATGAGGAGTATGAGAATTCCTATCAGTGTTCTTATCCAACTCGTTTTCTTAGAGTTCATCACTGTCACTTTGCCCCTCAATCAAGATTCGACTTGCGATTTGCACGAAGGTATATCGCAGCGAAAATCACCGACAAAACCACTAGGAGCGTACTTAGTGCTGCACCCTGTCCGAAATTGAACTCCGTAAAGGAGAGGCGGTAAGACTGTGTTGCTAACGTCTGGGTGGCATTTGCAGGCCCACCGCCCGTTAATCCCAGAATGAGGTCAAGAACCTTGACTGTATATACAACTCCTAAAATCAAAACTACATTCACTACGGGACGCAAAAGTGGCCATGTAATCTTGCGGAATCTCTGGAAACCATTTGCTCCATCTATAGCTGCTGCTTCATATAATTCCTGATCAATATCTTGCAAACCTCCGAAGAGAATTGTTGTATTAAATGGAATACCTATCCAAATATTCACCAAAATGACGGAAAACAGTGCGAGAGAGGAAGAAGTTAACCAACCTGTATCACCTGATGTGATTCCAATACTCTCAAGAGCCCTATTTAGAACTCCCGAGTCCTTATCCAAAATCCATCGCCAAATTGCAGACGAAGCGATCATCGGAATAAGCCATGGTAGGAGAAGAAGCGATCGCATGACCTTCGCACCTTTAAAGGTTCTATTGAAGAAGATTGCCAAAGCTAAGCCAATTGTGAATTGGCCGAACAATGATCCTACCGTAAAAATGACAGTGTTGAGTAGAACCTTTCCAAAAAGAGGCGTCCCCATTACCGCCTTGTAGTTTTCGAATTCAACGAACGGGGCCTCTCCTGTGTAAAACGTAGAGGGACTATAGTCCTGAAAGCTCATGACAAAGTTCTTGACTATAGGAAAGCCATAGAAGGCCAACATATAGATCACTGCGGGCGCGAGAAAAACCACTCCTATCAGCTTTTGCCGATTCCCGAGTTTACTTTCATTCATTTCCATTCCTATGTTTCTGTCTTAACAGGAGAGCATCTCCCCCAATTCGTCTTTCTTAGATCGCTTCCATTACTTCAGGGAAGCAGCGGCTCCCTCTAAGGCTTCGGAGGGTTCCTTACCGTTTACCAGCGCTTCTTGAATGGCGTTATGAATTGCGGTGGCCGTTGCTGGCCATTTCGTTCCTAGCTCACCTGTACGTGCTCGAGCTCCATTGCACATCTCCACAAACGCTTCCATATCGGGAGACTCCTTCAGGAAGCCCTCTTGGAGGCTCATATTTGTAGGAACTGTAAACCGTTTAATGGACAAGTCCTTCTCAACTTCGTCACTATTGAGGCACTTGACCAATTCGGCAGCCTTTTCCTGCTTTTGTTTGTCGCCGGTGTTCGGCACGGTCCACACTTCGCCACCAAGAGGCGCCACTGGGTCCGTCTGTCCTTCCGGAACAGGAATCGGAACTGCCTTCCACTTGATGCCTGAGTCGTTTAGCAGAGGGATTTGCCATGGACCGTTCACCATCATGGCGGCATTCCCTGCCATGAATTGGTCGTTCACGTCAGCTTGAGTCCAGTTCACTACTGATGCCGATGCAGATCCATTTCGAACTAGATCACGCCACAAGGTCAAGGCCTTTACAACACCTTCACCCGCAATGTCTTTCTCATCACCGCCCGCAGTCCACATGAACGGCAGGAATTGCCACGTTCCCTCATAGTTTGAAGGAGCTGCGAACGCAATGCCATATTGCTTTCCGTCAGTAAGCTTGGCCGCTACTTCCTCGAGTTCCTTCCAATTTGTTGGAGGCTCAACTCCGGCACTTTGGAGAAGTTCTTCGTTGTAGAACAACGCCAATGAATTTGCGATGGGCTGCATGCCGTAAAACACGCCATCAAAGCTACCCGCATCCTTAACTGCAGGAATTACGTTTTCGCCCGGTTCAATCCCAAAGGTGGATAGATCAGCTAAAGCTCCAGTCTCTGCAATCTGCGCCAAATCAGGATTGTCCAATTGCAAGACATCAGGGAGAGTCTTAGAGGAAGCCATCTGCAGGACCTTGGAGATAAGGCTGTCTCCCGGGATCATCTCCCTTTCTATCTTGACCCCTACTTGAGCCGCACAATTATCAAGTGCCTCTTGGTAAAACTCTTTATCCGGGGAGTTATTGTAATAGTCGACCGTTCGTAGCGTGATCTCTGCATCACCTGACGAGGATCCACTAGCGCTGCCTTGCCCTCCACTTCCACAGGCAGTCAGCAATAGGCCCGTTGTCACAAGCAACGGGATGGTGTAACGCGACATTTTCATGGCAGTTTCCTTCTCATCTTTGAACATATTCACCGAAATGAAATCGCAACATTAGAAGTCATGACCGTGTCACGGCATTATTATCCGCACGGTACACAGATCACTACGCCTATCGTGCTGCTAAAACCTCATCTTCCGACTCAATATCGAGCCCTCCAATCACGCCCACATTGGCATCTCGGTTTTGATTAATAATACAACTAAACAAACATTGTTGTCAATACAAAATGCCACCCATATACGCTCCTAAACCGTGTCCTGCAGACTAATCAAGCCCCAAGGACCAAAAGATATGTAGGTCCCAAAAGTTTTTTCGTGAATTGAAGTTCCCAGAGCTAGTTCGTGCAAACATGCATTGCATAATGCCCTCAACATGACTGTCGATCTCTCCGGCATTCCGCCCTGGTCTTCTTAGTGCGAGCTGTGCGTCATCTGTCCGGGATGGACGATCGACTTCAGCGTGGTCGGCGCGGGCTTGTTGATGATGGGCTGGTCAGCTTCGTCGAGGGCGTAGTGATCAGTGCACAGGCGATCCAGGTCGACCGCTCCACTGGCTACCAGGTGGATGGCTGTGGGCCACGTGTTGTTGTAACGGAAAATCCCGGTCACGTTGATTTCGTGCGCGGTGATGAATCCAACCGGCAGTGACATGTCATCGTCACCCATACCAATCAGCACTGCGGTGCCGCCAGACGCCAGACGCATGATGCCGTCCTGCACAGCTGCAGTGACGCCCGTCGCGTCAATGAACGCGTCAAAGTGTTGACCATCTAGTGCCGGGTCACTTGGCTCAACAGCCTGGGTTGCTCCCAGCGACAGTGCCAAATCGCGCCGACCTTCAACAGGATCACTGACGACCACCTCGGCAGCGCCAAATGCCCGCGCAACCTGGATGACGATCGCACCGATCGGACCTGCGCCGGCAACAAAGACGCGGTCACCCACTTTCACGTGGGCTTTGCGGATTCCGACAATACCCACGCTCAGGGGTTCCATCAAGGCTGCCGCATCCCACGAAATGGAGTCGGGAACCTCGTAGGCGAAATCGGACTGAATCAGGACATATTCGCAAAAGGCTCCGTCAATGGGCGGCGTCGCGTAGAACTCGATATCGGGGCACAGGTTGTATTCTCCGCGCTTGCAGTATTCGCACACTCGGCAGCACCGTTGCGGCTCGATGGAAACGCGCTGGCCGATGCGGGCCGGATCCACGTCATCGCCCACGGCCACAATCTCTCCGGAAGCTTCGTGCCCCAGGATCATCGGCTCGTTCACCACAAAGTCACCGATGCGGCCCTTGTGGTAGTAGTGCACATCCGAGCCGCACACCCCCACCGACTCCACGCGAATCAGCACCTGGTCCGCATCCGGTGTCGGAACCGGTCGTTCCTCCATCTCAATGAGACCCTGGCGAATCAGGACGCTGGCTTTCATGGTCTGTGGAATCTGCGTCATCACTGTGCCTTTCCTGCGCGTTCCATCACGCGCGCTGCTTGACGGGCGGCGCCCAACGCTACGTATTCTCCCGACTTAGGTACCGTAACTGTTGCGCCGAGGAATTCTTCGGCCAGTTCGAGGACGGCGCGCGATTTCGCTCCGCCGCCGACCATGACCACGTGTTCGAGCTTCACATCCAGTGCGCGCACCGCATCCAGAGCGAACTTCATCAAGTTCAGCAGTCCTTCCACCGTTGCGCGTGCCACGTGAGCACGATCCGAGTTCTTCAGAGTCATGCCCTTCAGCTCAGCCGTAGCATCAGGCAGGTTCGGGGTGCGCTCGCCCTCGAAATAGGGCACTAAAGTCAATCCCGCGGCATCGTCCACACTCAAGGCAAGATTATCAAACTCGTCGTAACCCGCATCGATCACCGCCATCATTGCGTCGATGATGCGCGAGGCATTGAGCGTGCACGCCAACGGCAGCCAGTTTCCTGTCGCATCGGCAAAGCCGGTCACCAGTCCTGAATGGTCAGCAACCGGGTGATCTGACACGGCGGCAACAACTCCGGATGTGCCTAGTGACAGCAGAGCCTGACCGGGTTTGAGGTCGACACCCAGCGCTGACCCCGCATTGTCTCCACACCCTGGTCCCAGCATGATCTCACCCCAGCCTCGCGACTCATCACCACGTCCGGCCACGTCCCATGGTCCGAGGATTTCCGGCAAGATGATGGATCGTGCGACGTCCTCGTCGATGCGCAACGCGTGGGCAAGGATGTCGCGGCGGTAGGTTGGCGTAGCGCGGTCCATGTAACCGGTACCCGACGCATCGGAGCGGTCCGTGCGCAGATCCTCCAGTCGACCGGTTCCCATGATTTTCCACGTCAGCCAGTCGTGCGGCAGGCAAATAGCTGCAATACGGCGCGCGTTCTCAGGTTCGTGGTCTGCCAGCCAGCGCAGCTTCGTCACGGTCAGTGAGGCGACGGGCACTGATCCGGTGGCATCAGCCCACCACGCGGCACCGGCTTCCTCGTCACCCTCGCCGTATTCCGCAATTAAGTCACGGGCAGCATCGGCTGAACGCGTGTCGTTCCACAGCAGGGCGGGTCGGATGACTTCTCCATCTTTGTCCAGGCACACCATGCCGTGCTGCTGTCCGCCCACGGATAGCGCCACCACGTCCTCCAGGCCACCTGCTGCTTTGACGGCCTCGTTGAACGCGTCCCACCAAGCCTGCGGGTCCACTTCCGTGCCGTCAGGGTGCGTCGCTTTACCTTCACGCACGACCGTTCCGCGCAGGGCGTCCACGATGACAACTTTGCATGATTGGGTCGACGTATCCACGCCCGCAACGTACGGTCCATACATCGTCATGTTCAGCTCCTTGTTCCATGTTGAATAATTTCACGCTGCTTGGAAGAGGCGTGGCGTGCACGAGAACCCCATTGTGTTTCGTTACTAAACAAAATAGCGGTGTGAGCGAGTATAGTCAACCCATAAGGCCACGTCGCGACGCTGACACATAACCAGAATGTGAGAGAACAATGACCCGAGCACATAAGTCCTCATCACGCCTCACCTCCCTGCCGCGCAGTGCCCGCACATCCTCACGTGGCAACGGCGGCGTCAAAGCTCAGTCGTTGCGCGCCATGAATCTCGCCCTCGTCTTTCGCTATATCCTGGCCGATCCCGGAGCAGTCACCCGCGCCTCGGTCGCGGCGACAACTGGCATTACGCGAGCAACAGTCTCCCGCCTGGTGGACGAGCTCATCTCGGCTCACCTGGTCACCGAACTCGACCCGTCAACTGATGCTCGACGAGGCAGGCCAGCGGTGCGCCTGACCCCGCGGGAAGGATATACGACCGCACTGGGATTGGAAGTCAACGTCTCCTACCTGGCTGCACGCATCGTGGACCTGTCAGGGCAGATCGTGGCCGAAGGCGTGCAGGAAGGCGACTTTTCAGACTCAGATCCGCAGCAGACCATGCGCGCTCTGGGGGAGCTGGCTGATCGGGTAAAAGCGCAAGCCGATGACGCGGCAGAAGGCGACACACTGTTTCTTGGCACCGGGTTGGCCGTGCCCGGCATTGTTTCCGCTCAGGCTGTGATCCTCGCTCCCAACCTGGGGTGGCGTGACCTGCCGTTACACACGCTGCTCGCACCGCTGTCCCACCTGGGTGTCGTCACCGTCGCGAACGAGGCCGACCTGGCAGCGTGGGCCGTAGCATGTCCGCAACCTGGCGTCCCATCAGGGCCGCCCTCGTTCGTCTACGTGTCCGGTGAAGTCGGTATTGGCGCAGGCATCATCATTGACCACGCTCTCCTGCCCGGTTCGCACGGATGGGCAGGCGAAATCGGACATATTTCCACCGACCCTGCCGGCCCGACATGCAGATGCGGCGCGACGGGATGCCTGGAAGCCTACATCGGCCAGCGCGCACTGGTAGAGCGCGCAGGTCTGGCACGCGGCGCGACAAATGTCGATGTTGTCGCTGCTGCTCAAGCTGGCAACGCTGCTGCCCGCGTTGCATTGGACGAGGGTGGCGCCGCTCTGGGGCGCACACTGTCTGCCGTCATCAACATGCTCGACATTCCTTTGGTGGTGTTGGGCGGCTCCGTCGCTGACATTGGCTCTGAACTGCGCGAACGGGCACTGCCTGAATTGCGCACACGGGTCCTCCACTCTGCCGGCAGCCCCTCTGAAATCCGCATTGCCGAGCACTCTGCTTCACTTGCCACGATCGGCGCTGCACACCGAGTCCTACAGCACCTCGTCGATGATCCGATGGCGTGGACAGCACGCGTGGAACGGTCGCAGGAAAGTGCCTGACGGCCATAGCGATGAAGTCTTTACGCCGACCGTCGCCTCTGGGTGGACGCAAGCCACACCAGAGTGATCTGGCGTACTTTGCCACCGATGATCCTCTGGCTCTTGACGATGTACTACCTGGTCCGCACTGCGTTGGAGCTGAACTGACGCTCCTGATCGTCGGAATCAATCCGGGGTTGTGGACTGCGGCCGTTAATGCACCGTTCGCGCGACCGGGTAACCGCTTTTGGCCCTCTCTCGCTCGAGCGGGCCTGACTGACTATGAGATCGATGCGTCCTGCGGCCTCAGCGCCGAAGATGAGGAACATATTCTGTCACGCGGAATCGGCATCACGAACCTGGTCGGCAGGCCCACTGCACGCGCAGATGAATTGAGCCGCGATGAACTGCGCGAGGGCGCTGCCCACTTGGTGACTCGGGTTGGCGACCTGAATCCACGCGCCGTTGCCATCGCCGGAATTACCGCGTACCGCACGGCGTTCAGGCAACCTCACGCGAAGCTCGGGCAGCAAGATGCTGACACGATTGACAACTGGCCGCGCGGCATATCCCTGTGGGTTGTTCCCCAGCCAAGCGGCCTGAACGCGCACGAAAACATTGACTCGTTGGCCGACAAGTGGCGTCAGGTGTGGGCAGATGCCACTCGGCCCGAGTGACCGGCGGGCTGGGCCGCTCCGGGACACACTTTCTGCGTCGTAGTCCCGTCATAGCCGCTCATCCCCCAACTGAGTGCTGAGGACCGCTCGCGCCTTACTGCGCGCAGACGAGCACTCGCGTCTCACTGCGTGCGTTGGGCACGCCACCGGTCAAATTCGTCGGCTGTGGCATATGAGTACTGGGTGCCGCGTTTGAGCACCGACATTGCCGCATAACTGTTGGCGTACTCCAGAGCCTCCGGAATTGCATCGCCGTGGACGATCCGGTGCGCAAAGGCTCCGATAAACGCGTCCCCTGCTCCAGTCGTATCCACCGGATCCACACGGAGTGCGTCAATACGCTGACTGACAACGTGCAAGCCACCCTCGTTGGCCCGCGTGAACCACCACGCCCCGCGTGACCCGAGCGTGACGATGACGTGTCGGCAGCCGTGTTCAACGAGGGTGCGCGCCGCAGCCTCAACACCTTCATCACTGTCACATGGCATGCCGGTCAGCAGTGTCAGTTCACTTTCGTTAGGCATGAGGTAGGTGCAGCGCCGCGCCCAGTCAAAGTTGAAATCAGGGCTGGCGGGAGCGGGATTGAGCAGCACGGGTACACCGACCTGTTCGCCAAGCGCAATCGCCACATAGACCGTATCCAGACGGATTTCTAACTGGCAGACGATCAGTGCGCACTGTGCAATCTGCTCGCGGCAGGCCTCCACGTCCTCAGGAGTCAGGTCGTTATTGGCGCCTTTGACAATCAGGATGGAGTTGCGCGAGTGTGGATCGACAAAGATCGGCGCCACACCCGACGTGCCGTGCGCACGCTTGACGTGGTCTGTGTCGATGCCGTTATTGCGGTAGTTTTCTACCGTCATGTCGGCAAAAATGTCATCACCTACGCAGGTCACCATCAGGACACGCGATCCCAGGCGCGCAGCGGCCACCGCCTGATTCGACCCCTTGCCACCGCACCCCAGTTGGAACGAGGGCGCCTCGAGCGTCTCCCCTTCGGTGGGCATGCGATCGATGTAGGTAATGAGGTCGACATTGTTCGACCCGATCACTGCAATATCCATGACGCCTCCTTGTGAGCGGGGACTATCGCATGGCATCCATAATACGAACCGCATCCAGCACGGGCATGTACGGCAACGGGTCAACACCTGATTCAAGGACATAGGTGGTCAGTTGGTCGCGCACCGTTGCCACCAGCTCATCACGTACCCACGGCTTGGCGATGTAATAGTCCAGACTGGCTTCATTCAAGGCGCGGATCGTGTCGCTTTGATCGGCCTGACCGGTCACCAGGACGCGCCGCGTATTGACCGTGGAGGGCTCATCCATCATGTCGATCAGGAAGTCCACGCCGTTCCGTCCGGGAAGACGGTGGTCAGCCAGGACCAGCGCAAGCTCATCGCCGTCTTCGTCAATGCTGCGGATCGCCTGCCATGCATCGTCAACATCTTCGGCAGTCTCCAGTCGCAGCGTGTCCCAGAACTCGTCACAGTCGCGTTCCAGAGCGTCACGCACTTCCGCTTCATCTTCCAGTATGAGAACAGCTAACGTCATGATCTCTCCTTGTGTTCACTGTGGGTAGGGCCGCCCTCGTGGTCGGCAGCTTTCGGCAGACGTATCGTGACCTGTGTGCGTCCGGGCTGAGATGCCACGTTGATGGTGCCGCCTGCGTCTGTGATAATCGACCGGCAGATCGACATCCCCATGCCCAGACCGTAACGAACGCGGCCCGATTTGGTGGTGAAATGCGGCTCGAACATTTTTGCCAGCACGTTGGCGGGAATCCCCGGACCGTTATCCACGATGTCGACCACCACATCCGGCCCTGCTGTGCGCGCACTGACCGTGATACTCGGTGGCTCATCTCCGCGCGCCGGCTGGGCGTAGGCATCGGCTTCGTCCTCGTCTTCGAATGCTTCAGCCGCGTTGACCAACACATTCGTCCACACTTGTTCGAGTTTGGCCGGATGACCCACCACGAGCGGCTCGCCCTCGAAATCACGGAGCACCTCGACGTGGCGTAGGCGGTGCGCCGTCAGACGCAATACGTCCTCGATCCCTTCACGCACGTCAACGATGCGCGCATCGGTACCATCAGGCCGCGCGTAGCCCTTCAGGGAATCGGTCAACTGCACCACGCGCCCCGCGGCCACTGTCAGCGAGCGCAGCGAGGATCCGATCTGCGCGCCGGTCTCCACCATCGTCATATACGAGGGAGGCGCTGACGCCGCGACAAGAGGTCGCGCAGTTGCCACATCGTGTACTCCTGCTCGCACCAGGCGGCGAGCGACCTGGCGGCTGACTTTCAGTTCCGACATGAATTCGCTGACCAGTCGGCGTTCATCGGCGGTGGAACGCGGATGTGCGTCGAGCGCGCGGGTCATGGCTTCATGAGCGGCGCGCAGCTTGTCACTGGGGTCATGGTCCACGTAGGCACTGTCCATCAGCGTTGTGATGTCGTCACGCAAATGGTCGGCAGCCCGGTCCACCGCGGTGATCGGATTGTTCAGTTCGTGCGCGATGCCGGCGCTGAGTTCACCGAGCATGGCGTAACGGGCTCGCTCCACAAGTTCTGCGCGCGTGTGCCGCAGGTCGTTAACCAGGACGCGGTTTTCGATGTGCAGATATTCTGCGCGCACGAGGCGGCGGGCCAGGGATTGAATGGCGAGGGCAGCCAACGTCGCCGCCATCGGAGGATCTTCAGCGATGACCAGCTGGAGTTGTTCATTGGTCAGGCGCACCACTTTGACCGGCGTGGTGGTCGTCGACGTGAAGAATGCGTTTTCGCCGCGCGCCAGGGACACCAACCCTATCAGGGGTCCCGATGTGGCATGGTGCAGCAGAATGTCACCCTGGTCGGAATCGCGGTGCAGGGCAACGTGACCGTCGAGTACCAGGTGCACAGCGCGCACGGGCTGACCCTGCGTGGTCAGATCGGTATGAGGGCCAACCTCCAGGATGGGGCGCGGCCCCAGGACTCGTTCAGCCCCGGCCAGAAGGTCATTCAGTACTTCCCGTTCACTGTGGTCAAGGCCAAAGAGCACAGGGCCTCGCACGGCATTGTCGGGAACAGGGCCGGCGATTCGTTCACGTTCAGCCTCGTTCATTTCATAGCGCAACAGCAGCCGCGTGATTGCACCGTAGCTTTGCGCCACCAGCGTCGGAAGGGTCCACGGCACGGAGATGACAGATGCCAGCAGCCCCGAGGCCAGGGCGCGGCTCATGTCGGTGTGCGTGCGGCTGCGCGTCACCACCACCCATTCATTGTGCTGCGTGCACGGGTATGCCTTCAGTGCCTCGAAGGCGCGGTCGAGAGAGCCGACCTCGCTGGTGACAAATCCCAGGACGAGGCGCGTACGGCTGCGCGCCAGGTATGCGCATTCGGCGTCAATGCCGTCGACGTCGGCGATTGAGCGAACCTCGATATGGCTGAAAGCACCCGTTAAGTCCTCAACCAGTGTCGCGGCAATCCCGTCCGACCCGTCGCCTATCACCAGGATGGCGCAGGCATCTGCGTGCCGCGGATGGAGTGCGGATGGGGTGCCCTCGTCAATCACCTACAGCACCCCCAGTACGCGCCACGTGAGCGGAGCGACGAAGGCGAGCAGAAGGACGCCACTGATGCCGACAACCATGCCGACTTTGACCATTTCGGGGGTGGGTGTCGTGCCTGTCGAATACGCGATGGCGTTGGGTGGGGTGGAGATCGGCAGGCACATTCCCAGCGAGCATCCCAGAGCCAGGACAACCGCGATCTGGCTCGGGGACGTGCTGACCGTTGCTGCCAGCCCCATCCCCATCGGGATGAGTAGGTTGGCGGACGCGGAGTGGGAGATAACGTTCGAGGTCACCCAGCCCACTGCTGCCAGAGTCAGCAAGAGTAACGCCATCGGGATTGCCTGCCAGGAGATTGAGCCGATGAGCCACTCGTCCAGGCCGGTTGCTCCCACTCCCGCTCCCAGGGCGATACCGCCTGCGACCAGCCACAGTACTGGCCAGTCGAGTTTCTTGACGTCGTCGCCGCCCATGACACCCAGGATCATCAGACCGGCGACAGGGATGAAGCCCACTGTGTTGGAGGAAATGTGGTGGAGCGATTCAGTCATCCACAGGCCGATCGTGATCACGGCGACCACGTAGAACATGATGGCTTTCGGGGTGCGCTCGAAGGTTGCGGATGTGTCGACGTCGAACTTGACGTCGGAGGGGATATATCGCCAGACGATGAACAGCCAGGCGATGACCAGTACAACAAGCATGAGCGGAACTGCGGCCAGCATCCAGTCAATGAATGTGACGTGGATGCCGTGGTTTTGAAGGGCGCCCAGAGCGATGGCATTGGGAGGGGTGCCCACAGGTGTTCCCATGCCACCGACATTGGCGGCCACCGGCACCGACAACGCAAGGCCGGTTCTCGCGCGTCCCTTCGGCAAGGCTGTAATCACCGGCATCATGACAGCGAACATGGTGGCGGTGGTGGCGGTGTTCGACATGAACATGCTCATCAGCGCGGTAATCATCATGACCCCCATGACGGTCATGCGCGCATTACGCAGGAAGGGTTTGAGCATGAGAGCGGAGAGCGCTTTATCAACGTTGTATTTGGCGGCTCCGTCGGCGAGCATAAATCCGCCCATGAACAAAATGATGACGGGGTTGGCCAATGAGCCGAAGATGGCGGTTGCGGCGGGCGCTTCTTCCGAGACGCTGAGCACTGCCTGGTTGGAGATCAGGAGTACTTCCATCAAGATGACACCAACTGCCGTTGCGGCCAGCGGGATAGCTTCGGTGACCCACAGTGCGATGGCTGCAATGAAAATGCCGAACATGCGTGAGCCGCTCGCATCAAGACCGGGCAGCTGGACGAACAGGAATGTCACAAGGGCAGCGGCCGCGATGATGCGGCCGACGAGTTTGCTGCGGGTCAGGGTTGCGGGGCGCCCTGATTCGGGGCGCGGTGAACGCCTCAGGCGTTGCCTGGCGTGTGCCTGTTTTCGTGTGCCACGCGAACGCTTCGACGTCGAAGTTGGCGTGGCTGGGTTGGGCTGGGTGTGGGTGTGAGCCGCGTCAGGATGCGGCGTGTCAGCGTGCGGCATGTCATCGGACGGGGGACGCGTCATTGTGTCTATACCTCCGCACCTACTTTATGAAGTGGTTCACACACCAGGATCCGACGAAAGTCCCATGCCGTCAGAGACAGACGCCAAGCGCCGGGCAGCGGATGGCCGGCAGTGAGTGGGGATGCATGGCCGCGGGTTCTGCTGGACTGAGGCGGGGTGGGGGCTTCGGCTGGCGGGCGGTGGGCGATAGGTACGCGGCAGACTTTCCACACGATGAGGCATCGGAGCTCCTGCATGAGGGTTGCGTCGAGCCCCTCAAGCTGGTACCCCGTCAGATCCTCAAACATGAGTCGCGTCGGAACGCGTCCGTGTCGACTGATACCGAGCTGTGACCTGTGTTGCCTTTTTTCTAGCCCAATGTGCGGTAGCGTTGATGTCGCAGTCGTTATGTTCCGCTTTGCGGTGGGCATGAAACTGTGTCGGTCTCAACCGGGATCGAGGTTTTTCCCCTGCGCAGGGGCTTTTGTAGACAGGACAGCGCTTTCATGACCACTGGTGTCGTTAAATGGTTCAACGCGGACAAAGGCTACGGCTTCATCACTCCCGATGACGGATCTGCTGACGTGTTCGCTCACTACTCACAAATCGAGGCGTCAGGCTTCCGCACTCTCAACGAGGGTGAGAAGGTTGACTTTGAGGTCTCGCAGGGCCCGAAGGGTCTGCAGGCCGAGCACATCAAACGCGTCGAGGAGTAAGGCCGACAGGCCTTCATCTCAAACCTCCACGTCAATCCGGGTGATATTCGGGTTGGCTGGAGGTTTTTGTGTATTTTCGGTTGATGCCGAAACGTTGGCATGAACCGAAGCCTGGGCGCTGAATGGACCAAAAAGTGCGACGATGCTCCACCATGGCGACGCGTCTTCAATTCTCGGAGGGCGTGACCACCCCGCTTATTCGAAAGGTTCGGTGAAATCACGATGACTGATTTCTTCTCCGCACAACGTGTCACAAACCGTGTGACCGCTATTCGCACATTGACTGGTGAACTCCTCTATCTGGTGGAGGGTGCTACGCGCGCTGCTCTCATCGATTCGTCATTGGGAATACGAGGCCTGCGAGCTTTCGTCGAACGTCTGACGAAAAAGCCGATCGTGACCATCTTGACTCATGGCCATGTCGATCATGCAATGGGCGGTCCAGAGTTTGACAACGTTTACATGAATTCTCTGGACGTGCCGGTATACGACGAAATGGCAGCCCTGAAAGTTCGCCGTGAATTCATCGACTTCTCTCTCGGTGATGCATCACCGCGAATGAACGACTCTGATTTTGTGCCACCTCACCCCTTGAACTTCGAAGATCTCACCGACGGTCAGATCTTCGACTTGGGCGGAATATGCGTGGAAGCCCTTCACTTCCCCGGGCACACTCCCGGCATGACTGCGATTCTTATCCCAGAAGAAAGAATCCTCATCACCGGCGACGCCTGCAACCAGCGCACCTTTCTGTGGGACCACAATTCAACGTCTGTGGAAGAATACCGCGACAGTGTGCTGAGCATGAAAGAGCGCACTGCAGACTCCTACGACCGGCTTTTCATTTCCCATATGACGATGGATATGCCGTTAAGCCTGTTCGATGAAGCCATCGAGTTGTGTGACCAGGTGCTGAACGAGGATGTTGATGACGTGCCCTTCGAGTTCATGGGCTCCAGCGCTCTGATTGCCAAGCGTTTCGACGAAAGCCAAGCCCGACTGGATGGAAAATCCTTCAATCTCGTCTACTCCAAAGATCGGATGTGGCGTCAGCAAATCAAGTGACGTTGTCAGTAGTCTGAACGCTTCACGACAGAGGTATCCCTGCACTGCGACGCAGGAACCTTTCCAGTATGTGTACGCCATTTAGCAAGAGTCAGTCTCGTCAGCATCAGCTACGCCAACGGGGACTCGATCTACCACACGCTACCACGTGGCCCAGTGAGCACGCGTTCATTACTGTGATCAACTCAACCAGCATCGGTGCTGATAACGGGAGATAATGGAAGTGCATTGATCCACGGGGAAGAATCTGCCCCACCGGATTGAACACAATGCCGTGCGGGTGCACGGTGTGTGTCATCGGGTCTCCTGCATGGCCGACGAAGATAAACAGGAGAGACCATGACATCAACTCAATCGTATGCAATTGCACAGCCTGCCCTGACGCTTCAGCTGTCAGCACCGGCTCAGCATCGCATCTTTGTTGTTGCTCTTGTGATCAGCTTGGTCGCCCTCGTTGCCGGAATTGCCGCCGCTTCACCAGTTATCACACTGATTGCCGGACTGTGCACTCTGGCTCTGGGAGTACACGCACTGTTCACGCGTGTTCTTGATACCCAGGACTGACTGATCCCGATCGCGTCCAGCTGACGCGGCTTCACCTAGGCGATACCTTTCGGTATCGCCTTTTGCTTTGCTCGGGTGAGCATGCAGCATTCCAATAAGGGTGCGATGCCAGGTTGCGACCAGGTCCTGCGAACATGTGCCATCCACCGCGATGAGACATAGCGAGGACAGCCATACGCAACACCACATCTAGCAGTGCCACGCACAGCCGCCCTCGTCAATGAAAAAGATCAGCGCACGGGAAGACCGGCGTCACTCTTCACGCTGGAACGACATCGTCGCCTCATAGGTCTTCTCACTGGGCCAGCGAGACGTGATCGCCTTGGCGCGCGTGTAGAAACGGACACCTTCCGGACCGTGGATGTGGGTATCGCCCAGCAGCGAATCCTTCCACCCACCGAAGGAGTAGTACGCAACAGGTGTCGGGATCGGGACGTTCACGCCCACCATGCCGGCCTCAACATCGAGTGTGAAGCGACGTGCGACGCCGCCGTCGTTGGTGAAGATTGCTGAACCGTTGCCGAAGGGGCTGGAGTTCACGATCTTCATCGCTTCCTCGTAGGTGTCGGCATGGACGATTGCCAGGACAGGTCCAAAAACTTCCTCGGTGTACACCGGCGCATCCAGCGGAACATCATCGATAATGGTCGGTCCCACGAAGTGACCACCCTCGTACCCCTCGATGACCAGGTCACGGCCATCGCGCACGATTGTGGCGCCGCGCTTTTCCGCATCGTCGATCAGGCCAACGATGCGTTCCTTGGCTTTAGCGGAGATGACCGGGCCCATTTCGACGCCCTCATCCATGCCGTAGCCAACCTTGATTGCATCGGCGTGCTTCTTGACCATCTCGGCCAGTTTCGGGCCGATTCCACCGACGGCGACAACAACCGGCAGCGCCATGCAGCGTTCGCCAGCCGCACCGAAGGCTGAGGCGGAGATGTGCTGTGCAGCGAAGTCCAGATCTGCGTCGGGCATCACGATCGCGTGGTTGTTGGCGCCGCCCAGTGCCTGGACGCGCTTGCCGTGGGTCACACCGGTGTCCTGCACGATGTGTGCCACCGGGGTGGATCCAACGAATGAGATCGCGTTGATTCCGGGGTGCTTGAGGATTGACTGCACCATGTCGCGGTTGCCGGACACGACGTTGAACACGCCGTCAGGCAGGCCCGCCTCCTTGTAGAGGCGTGCGGTCAGCAGTGCTGCCGACGGAGTCGGCGAGGCGGGCTTCAAGATGAAGGCGTTGCCTGTAGCGATCGCCAGCGGGTGCATCCACATGGGAACCATCGCCGGGAAGTTGAAGGGGCAGATGCCTGCTACTACGCCCACAGGCTGACGGGTGGTGAAGATGTCCACGCCGGTTGATACGTTGACGGAGTGCTCGCCCTTCAGTGCGACGTTGATGGCGGTGGCAAAGTCGAGGGTTTCGCGTCCACGCTGAATTTCACCGATTGCGTCGGAGTAGTTCTTGCCGTGCTCTTCAACGATCAGCTTGGCCATTTCATCCTGGTGATCCAGGACGAGTTGACGCATCTTGAACATGATCGCGGTGCGCTTGGCGAGTGACGTTGCTGCCCACTCTTTTTGCGCCTCGGTTGCAACCTCAACTGCGTGGTTGAGGTCGTCATCACTTGCCAGGAGCAGCTGGCTGGCCACCTCACCGGTGCCTGGATTTTCGACATCGAGAGTCTTGACCGGCGTGCCTTCGTATTCGGCACCACCAATCCAGTGCTCAATTGTATTCACCTGTGACAGCTCCTTCGTCATTGTCATCGTTCGCGACCACTGTCATGGCCACACTTCCCGCGCCCGTGCCACCTCGTATTCCCTTGTTTCGATGAGGACGAGGGTGGCCTGCGCACTCACCACCTAGTATAACCACGCAGTCACACTTTGTCAGTACAAATTATGGGAGGATGTGTGATTGCCGTTCTGCCTCATCACACACTCTTGACTGTGCCATCGCTGCGACGCAGCAGGCTCGCGAACTCATTTGGCATACCAAACAGCCCACGAACCATTTAATCAAGTTCATGGGCTGTCTGGTATGCACGTTGGCTCGGTTTATTGACCTCACCCGGCGTGCCACCGGGGCGATGCCGGATCAGGCCTGCGCGAGCGCGTCGATGATGTAGTTGTTGATGGTGGCCTTGACGCATTCGAGGTGGTCAGAGCGCACCGCCTTCATCAGGTCAGCCTGCGGCACATCGAGGGCATGCTCTTCCAGGCTGGCAAGGGTTGCCGACCCGTCCTCAACTGTCGCACCGATTCCAGAGTCGAATGACTCGTATCGGGTGGAGACCAGTTCTTCAATGAATCGATCCTCGTACATCTTGGCGGCAACCAGCAGGCCTGCGGCATACGTATCCATGCCGACGATGTGGCCCAGGTACAGGTCTTCGGCGGTGAACGAGGTACGTCGCGGCTTGGCATCAAAGTTCAGTCCACCGCGCGGCCCGATCTGCCCCTCGTCGACGATTTCCCACATCACTGCAGTGGTTTCGTACAGGTCAGATGGGAATTCATCGATGTCCCAGCCAATGAGCTTGTCACCTTGGTTGGCATCGAGCGAGCCGAGCATTCCGGCGGCACGCGCCACGCGGATCTCGTGCTGGTAGGTGTGTCCGGCCAGGTTCGCGTGGTTACCTTCCAGATTGAGCTTGAAGTGATCGGCCAGGTCGTAGGTCTGCAGGAATGCGATCGACGTGGCAGCATCGAAGTCGTACTGGTGCGTCGTCGGTTCCTTGGGCTTGGGTTCGATGAGGAACTGTGCGTCCAGGCCGATCTCCTTGGCGTAGTCCACGCACATGTGGAAGAAGCGGGCGATGTGATCCTGTTCGCGCTTGAGATCGGTGTTCCACAGATTCTCGTATCCTTCGCGCCCGCCCCAGAAGACGTAATTTTCCGCGCCCAGTCGCTTCGCGATTTCCAGAGAGTGCTTGAGCTGGCCGGCTGAGTACGCATAGATGTCCGCGAACGGCGAGGTGGCAGCGCCGGACAGGAACCGCGGGTTAGTGAACAGGCTCGAGGTATTCCACAGCAGTTTCATGCCGGTGTCGCGCTGGAGCTGTTCGATCCGGTCGACGACCTTATCCAGGTTTTTGTTGCTCTCACGCAGGGTGTCACCCTCGGGAGCGAGGTCGCGATCGTGGAAGCAGAAGTACTGCACACCGAGCTTGGTGTAGAAGTCGAATGCGTAGTCCACTTTTGCCAGTGCCAGTTCCATCGGATCGGTATAGCGGTCGAAGGGACGCTGAGCGGTTCCATCTCCAAACGGGTCAACCAAGCGCTGGTTGAATGTGTGCCAGTATGCCACGCCAAAGCGCAGCCATTCTGCCATTGTCTTTCCGGCAACGACGCGGTCTGGCTGGTAGTACCTGAATCCCATGCCCGCTTTCGGATCGTCGGTCCCGACGAAGGGGATAGGACCGTTTGACCACAATTCACTCATAGTAAAGACACCTCCATGTGCACGTACGCAGCTCTGTCGCCACATCACTTCAATTTGTTAATCACTAAAACAATATAGAGCATGAAGGCCTCTGTCAAGGCGGACACCATCGGCTTTCCACGCTCCGCACCGACCAACCTCGCATGTCATAACAAATATTCGTTTGTCCTCAGGTGATACGATTCGCTCAATGACATGAACCAATCATGAGACGATCTGAAGGAACCCACAATGGCCAGTGACCAAGGAAATCTCGACGAACCCTTTGAGCTGTCAATCGATCTGGACCGTACCAGTTCAACGCCCCTGTACACCCAGATCGCCGAACCTCTCGAACATCTCATCTCCACCGGCACCCTCCTACCCGGCAGACTGATCGAAGATGAAATCTCCATGGCATGCCGCCTGTCCGTTTCCCGCCCCACCGCGCGCCGCGCACTCCAGGAACTCGTCTCCCGTGGCCTGGTGACCCGCCGGCGTGGCGTCGGCACACGCGTCACCCCCAAACACGTCCGCCGCCCCCTCGCCCTGACCTCCCTCAACGACGACCTGACAAAAGCCGGCTTCACCCCACACACCGAAGTGCTGCGCTATGAAGTTCTCCTGGCCGACGAGGATGATGCCGCCAAACTCGGATGCACCGTCGACGAGGAAATTGTTCGCGTCACCCGTCGCCGCTGGATCGACAACAAGCCACTGGCGATCATGACGAATCTGCTGCCGGCTCGCTACGCCCCCTCATTCACAGATCTGGCGCACCAGGGCTTGTATTCATGCATCCGCGAGCGCGGCATCGAGCTGCTGTCCGCCACCCAGTCTGTCGGTGCCCGAAACGCCAGCGAGGTCGAAGCGGATCTGTTACACATAGGAACTGGAAGCTCGCTTTTGACAATGGAGCGCACGGCATATGACGGTGCGGGCGCAGCAGTTGAATACGGCCTTCACTACTACGATGCCCAGCGCTACTCCTTCAAGTTCACACTCTCATCGGAATAAACAGGCGCCGAAGAGCCCGGCCCGCTCGACGCTGCACGTGAAAGGAGCAGGGCCGTGCGCGATAATCCGTGGCGCCGTCTTGTGACATATCTACTCACGACATTCGCGATCTCATGGATCTGTTGGGGCGCGACAGCACTCTTGGTCCACTTCACATCACTTCGCGCCACCGAGATTCCCGCTATGGCGTTGTTTGTTCTGGGTGGATTCGGCCCGACCATCGCCGCTTGCGTGTGCCTGCCGGGTGGTTTTTCGTGGAAAAATCTCGCGCATTTTCTGACCCGTCGTGCCCCGCACGCTGCGCTTTATTTTCTCCTGTGCGCTTTGCTTGAGGTCGCCGCATTCTGGCTGTCATCACACGGATGGAGTGCACCCGCCGACTCGGCAGGCACCTCATTGATCGCCATCGTGTCCATCTTCTTGGTCGTGACGCTGGTGGCCGGCGGCAATGAAGAGTGGGGCTGGCGTGGAATCATGCTGCCTCTGCTCGCGCGCCGCTTTCACAATTTCATAGCGCCAGACCTAGTAGCGGCCCTCGTTGTAGGGGCGGTATGGGCATGCTGGCATATCCCCCTGTGGTGGATCGACGGCAACCCGCATCAGGGATCCTCATTTGCGGCATTCGCACTGACCTCTTTCGCGCTCAGTGCGTGGTTGGGACTGTTGGTCGCCTTCACCAGATCAGTCCTGTGGTGCATGGTGTTCCACGGGACGGCCAATACGCTCATGACTGTGTTCCCACCGGCTGACGACATGCGCCATCACCTCGTCATTGCCGTCTGGTTCCTGCTTGCTATTCCCGCGTATTACGTGTTCCAGCGGGTGGCCCGTACCCTTTAGTTTCCTCCGGCCAGCATTGTGGTTCGAGGGCGAGCGCCCCGCATGCGCATATGCATACGCACTTCCTCAACGTCAATCATCGTCGTGTCGGTGTGACTACGGGCGGCAATATGGCGCGCATTCGTGCATTGAACATGGCGACGATCAGTCTGGTCGAATGACCGCAGCGTCGGGGTCATAGGTGTGGCGCCACGAAAAGTGTCGCGGAGTGTGCTCATCAGGTTTCACTCTCCTTCCTTGCCTTCTACCGTGCAACACTCAGCGCCGCTTGGCTACCCTCCAAACCGAAGGCAAGGGGAGATTCAGGGTAAACCCTGATGAAGTGAAGGGGTTATGCGCCCGGTTCTTCACGTCCCGTGAAGTTCGCAAAACGTGCCATATGACCCTGGAAGAGTGCGCGAATCGTCGCAGTTTCACCGTTACGGTGCTTGGCGACGATGATGTCGGCTTCACCGGGGCGTTCCTCGGAGTTGTAGTACTCCGGGCGGTGCAGCAACATGATGACGTCGGCGTCCTGCTCCAACGACCCGGATTCACGCAGGTCAGCCATCATCGGTTTCTTATCTGTTCGCTGCTCAGGCCCACGGTTCAGCTGTGCGACAGCCACGACCGGAACTTCAATATCTTTGGCGAGCAGCTTCAGCTGGCGAGACAGCGTGGACACTTCCTGCTGACGCGATTCCATCTCGCGTCCAGCTGTCATCAACTGCAGGTAGTCCACCACAACGAGGCCCAGGTTGTGCTGCTGTTTCAGTCTGCGGCACTTGGCCAGAATCTCCGTCATCGCCATGTTGGGCGAGTCGTCAATAAAGAGCGGAGCTTCGGACACTTTCGCCGTGGTGGCAGACACGCGCCTCCAGTCTTCACTGGTCATCTCACCTGCGCGCATCTTCTGCAAGAAGACGCCGGATTCTGCCGACAGCAGGCGCATGGCAATTTCGGAGCGCGACATTTCCAGTGAGAAGATCACCGATGTGACACCGTGGCGGATCGATGCCGAGCGGCAAAAGTCCAGTGCAAGTGTCGATTTACCCATTGCCGGTCGGGCGGCGACAATAATCATCTGACCGGGGTGGAGACCCTGGGTGAGTCGGTCCAGATCAGCAAACCCGGTGGGCACGCCCTTGAGCTTGTCCTTGTTGCGTTCAATTTCCTCAAGTTCGTCGAGGATGGACTCCGACACGTCCGACATCGACAGGTAATCAGTGCTCGCCTGACGTTCTGAAACAGCGTAGATTTCCGCCTGCGCCTGGTTGACGATTTCATCGACGTCGCCGCCGGCATCAGCGTAGCCGAGCTGCACAATGCGTGTACCGGCACTGACGAGGCGTCGCAGCAACGATCGCTCGCGCACAATTCGCGCATAATATCCGGCGTTCGCCGCTGTGGGGACGGCTGCAATCAGGGTGTGCAGATATGTGGCGCCTCCGACGCGCTGCAGCTCGCCGCGACGCTGCAATTCGCCGGCCACCGTGACGGCATCGGCCGGTTCGCCTCGGCCGGAAAGATCCACGATGACGTTGTGGATAGTTTCGTGAGCAGGCTTGTAATAGTCCGAGCCGCGAATCTCTTCCGTGACGTCGTTGATGGCTTCTTTCGACAGCATCATCGAGCCCAGCACAGAAATCTCCGCATCCAGATCCTGCGGTGGAACCCGGTCAAAATCTGAATCTGACGCCATCGGCCTGCCAATCCTTCCATTGCCTGCGCCCGCTCGTGCGCGCATACGCGAGGTTATCCTCTTTTTCCGCCTCACGCGAAGCTCTCAAGGATCACTTGATGTGGATAACGTGTGGATAGACTGTGCACAACTCGGCAGGTCGTCCACAGTACATGTGGATAAAGTTGGGACGGGGATCTGATCCCCACCACCATGCAAATCGCTCAAGAGGCGTTTTCATGCGGAACATCACCACCAGGTTGTCCACAGATCTATGCACAATGTGTGGACAACAAATAGGAGCGTAATCAGTGGATGAACAGAAGATGAATTCTTGCGACCCTCAAGATGAACATAAAGGTACGGTTTCATCCACGTCGCACTCCTCTCACAGCGCCCCCACCACCCCCTCAGGGTCACTGACCCGTCAGATTCTGTCCCTCGCAATCCCGGCACTGGGAGCACTCGTCGCAGCACCCATCTTCACCCTCATCGACACCGCGATGGTGGGCCACCTTGGCACTGAAGAGCTGGCCGGCCTGGCCACCGCCACCACCATCGTCCAAACCATCGTCGGACTGTTCGTCTTTCTGGCCTATTCCACAACCGCGCTCGCTGCACAGGCACTCGGGGCCGGTGACAGCGTGCGCGCCATTCGCTCCGGTATTGAAGCAATGTGGCTGGCAGCCGGATGCGGCATTGTCACCGCATGCGGCTTGATCCTGGGCGGTCGGGCGCTCGTGGAAGCCCTGGGCAATTCACCTGACGTCATGCCGCACGCGCTCGCCTACCTGCACACGGCCTCTCCCGGCCTGGTCGGAATGTTCGTTGTCCTGGCGGCCACAGGCACACTGCGCGGCCTGCTCGATACGACCACGCCGCTGTATGTTGCCGCCGGAGGTGCAGCACTCAACGTCGCCCTCAACGCGCTGTTCATCTACGGGCTGGACATGGGAATCGCCGGGTCGGGACTGGGAACCGCGCTGGCTCAGACACTGATGGCTGTCGTCCTTGTCGCCGTCATCTTGTCCAAAGCGCGAGGCCGGCACGTGTCCTTGCGGCCATCAGGAGCGGGAATCTGGAATGCGGCTCTGGACGGCGCTCCCCTGTTCGTGCGCACCGTCGCCATGAGGATCGCCACCATCGCCACCCTCATGGTTGCCACCTCCATTTCCGTCACCGCCTTGGCGGCACACCAGGTGGTCAACGCCGTGTGGATGTTCACCGCGCTGGCACTGGATGCGCTGGCCATCGCCGCGCAGGCATTGGTGGGCTTCGATCTGGGTGCCGGGCGCCGCGAGCACCTGCGCACCCTGCTGCGCAAACTCACCGTGTGGGGCGCAGCTGTCGGCCTGATTCTCGCGGTACTCATCGCTGCTTCCAGCCCGTTTTTGCCTCACTTCTTCGGCTCTGACCCATCGATGCACCGCATTGCGACATGGGCGCTGATTGCCAGCGCCTGCGCCATGCCGTTGGGAGGGGTCGTGTTTTTGCTTGACGGCGTCCTGATCGGCGCGGGGCACGGCAAGACCTTGGCCTTTGGCGGTGTCTTCATGATGGTGGTCTACCTTCCGTGTCTGTGGACACTGGACCGCTGGATGGCTGCCCAACGCATTGATGACGCACTGAGCCCGGCGGATCAAGGTATAGCAATGGTGGCGCTGTGGCTGATCTTCGGTTTCGTGTTCCTGGGGGTGCGCGGCCTCGTGAACGCGTGGCGCACCTGGTGGTCACCGCGCCGCGCTATTGCCGACCTGCACTGAACATGAGCCTCCTTGCCGGCGATCGGATGTGGCGAACTCGACCGCACAGATTCACCCCGCGGGGTAGCTAAGAGAGCCTCGAAGCGACTAAAATGGACACTCGGACCGTGTTCTGCATAAGGGACACTGTCCACGCATTACCCTCCTGTCACGGAAAGTCCGTGACCGCTAAGACCATAGGAGGTGGGTACACACGTGCGTACATATGAACTGATGGTGATCCTCGATCCAACGATCGACGAGCGCACCGTCGTCCCCATGATGGAAAAGTTCCTGGCCCCTGTGAAAGCCAGCGACGGCTCCGTCGAAAAGGTGGACGTCTGGGGCAAGCGTCGTCTTGCCTACGACATTTTGAAGCAATCTGAAGGCATCTATGTTGTCATTAACATGACAGCAACGCCTGAGGCTGCACAGGAAGCAACACGTCTGATGGGCTTGAATGAGTCCATCCTGCGCCACAAACTGATGCGCCCTGACGCACGCTGAATTAAGAGCGTTTGACCACCCACCAAAGGAGTTGACATGGCTGGAGAACCTGTCGTCACAATCGTCGGAAACCTGACCAGAGATCCCGAATTGCGTTTCACGTCATCGGGAGTAGCCGTTGCCGACTTCTCGGTGGCAATGACCCCACGCTCGTTCGACCGCAGTGCGAACGAATGGCGCGACGGAGACACACAGTTCTACCGTTGCTCCGTCTGGCGCGACGCGGCTGAGAACGTGGCCGAAACCCTGCGCAAAGGCATGCGCGTCATCGTCCAGGGTCGCCTGACTTTGCGGTCCTATGAAACGCGCGATGGCCAGCAGCGCAGTGAATTGTCCCTGCAGGTTGACGAGGTCGGCCCATCCTTGCGTTACGCAAAGGCTGAAGTGACCCGCATTCCTCGAGGCGATTCCGGCCAGGGCGGATACTCCCAGGGTGGATACCAGAGCCAGTCAGGCGCTGGCGCGCAAGGTGGTTCCGGCAGCTACCAGGGTGGATATGGTCAGCAACAAGGCAGCTACAATGCGCCCGCCGGAGGGTCCACTTCCGATCCGTGGCGCACCGAGGGAGCGTCCTCTTTCGGTGAAGAGCCGCCTTTCTAAATTCAATTGACGAGGGCGACGCTGATCTGACGCAACGCGCTTTCGCAATGCATTCTTATCGCTTCATTTTTCGTATGGGGTAATCACAGCGATTACCTGGATCCAAGGAGAACACTATGGCGAAGCCTCAACTTCGCAATAAGCCCATTAAGAAGAAGGCCAACCCGCTGAAGTCGGCCAAGATCGAATCCATTGACTACAAGGACACCGCTTTGCTGCGTAAGTTCATCTCGGACCGCGGCAAGATCCGTGCCCGCCGTGTCACTGGCGTATCCGTACAGGAACAGCGCCGCATCGCCAAGGCCGTCAAGAACGCCCGCGAGATGGCTCTGCTGCCGTACTCTTCGTCCGGTCGCTGAGATTCATAGGGAGGCTTTTTCTGATGGCAACAACGAAACTCATTTTGACCCACGATGTCGACAAGCTCGGTTCAGCCGGTGACGTTGTCGAGGTGAGAAGCGGTTACGCTCGCAACTACCTAGTTCCTCGCGGCCTTGCCACTGCATGGTCCAAGGGTGCTCAGCGCCAGATTGACGACATGGCTCGTGCTCGCCGCAAGCGCGAAATCGCGTCCGTCGACGATGCCCGCGTCGTGCGCGATCAGCTCCAGGAAGTCAAGTTCGTGACTGTTTCCGGCAAGACCGGTTCCAACGATCGACTCTTTGGCGCCGTTTCAAGTGCCGACATCGCTCAGGCCGTTCAGGATCAGATCGGCCAGACGATTGATCGCCGCAAGATCGTCATCCCTGCTCCGATCAAGACGCTGGGAGACTACACCGTCAAGGTCAACCTGCACTCTGAGGTGTCTGCAAACCTGCATGTCCGCGTCATCGCTGAGTGACAGTGACACACCACCGAGTGTGATCCCGGCGTTCCGATGAGTACTCCGTTTCTGTAAGGAGGCTCCGGGACGCCGGGCACATTCATACCGGGCCGCACCCGCGCAGTGGATTTTTTCCACACTGTGGGTGCGGCTCGATTTTCATGCAGTCGGATAGCCAACCGGCTAGGCCCACGTGCCCACCAGCGCCAGACGTCTAGGAGGATTGAGAGCCGCCCGTATCGTGGTCGTCATCGTGACCCTGACCAGGCTGGCTGGGCTGAGTCGGTTCAGCTGGTTCGGGTTGTGTGGGCTGAGTCGGTTCAGCTGGTTCGGGTTGTGTGGGCTGAGTCGGCTGGGTGGGCTGGACCGACTGAGGTTGTGTCGGCGTTGGTGGAGTGTTCTGTTGAACTGGGTTCGGTTCGGTGTACCACGAGTAGTCACCGTTAGGCAGGTCAGCAGTTGCAGCCTCCATGAATTTCACCCACACGTCAGCTGGCCAGTCGCCTCCGTGGAACTGATACAGGCCGCCGATGTTATCCAGCGAAACCGGGTTGCCGGCCTCGTCGGACTGATACATCGAGACACTGGCGACAAGGCCCGGAACCATTCCAACAAACTGTGCGGACTTCTGATCATCAGACGTACCGGACTTACCGGCCGCTTCACGTCCCAGAACTGCCGCCTTCTCACCGGTGCCACCCGGCTCCATCACTGCCTTGAGCGCCGGCATAATCGCGCTGACCGTCTCTGCATCAAAGACCTTTTCCGACTCAAGCTGCGCGCTGTAGACCTTGTTGCCAACAGAGTCACGCACCTCTCGCAGGATATGCGGGTTCATCCGTGTCCCGCCGTTGGCGATAGTGGCATACGCATGGGTGAGGTCAATGTTGTGCGTTGATGCCACACCCAACGTGTTGAGCAGCGTCGCATCGAGTCCGTTCGTGTCTTCAGGGATTCCCAGCTTCACGGCTGTGTCCACTGTCGCCTGCGGACCGACTTTCTCATTCAACGTCACAAAAGCCGTGTTGATTGAATAGGACGTTGCCTTAATCAACGACACATTACCCCACGAGGTGTTCCCCACGTTCGACACTGGTTCAGCCAGGCCGTCAAATGAGCGCGGTGAACTGCCATCAACCTGATCGTAGACACTGCCGCCCTGATCGGCATACGCCAGCAAGGTAAACGGCTTGAAGGTTGAACCGGCCTGTGCAATGTCATCAGTGACCGCATTACGTTGAACTTTTTGATAGTCACTGCCCGCAAACTCAGCGACGATCTCCCCCGTTGCAGGGTCAATGGCAGACAGCGCCACGTGCATGGAATCAGGGTTCCATCCCTCGACCTCGTTCATCATCTGGGCCGCATTGATTGCGGCTTCCTGACGAGCCTTGTCGATAGTGGTGATGATCGACAGGCCACCCGAATCGATCTGCTCATCAGTGAACGCACCTGTCTCGGCCAGCTCGCGACGCACCTGCTGCAGGAGGTAGCCGGTCGTCCCGGTCATTGACGAGGTCGTCTCCTGGAAATCAATGGTCTGCGGGAATTGCTGCTGATTTGCTTCCGCCTGGTCGATCCACCCGTCCTGCACCATCAGTGAGATGACTCGTTCCCACCGTGAGTGCGCCATATCAGGATCTTCTGCAGGATCCCACGCCGATGGTGCCGGGATGATCCCTGCCAGCAGCGCGGATTCTGACAGGGTCAGTTCTGATGCCGGATGTCCGAAAAAGACTTTCGAGGCTTCTTCGATGCCGTAGGCTCCCCGGCCGAAATAGATAGTATTGAGGTAGTTGCCCAGCACTTCGTCCTTGGTTTGCTCACGGTTGATCTTCACCGCCAGGACCGCTTCCTTGACCTTGCCTTTCAGCGAAGTAGTCTCACCCATGTAGTAGCGCTCCACGTACTGCTGGGTGAGCGTGGAGCCACCTTGTCGCGGCAGTCCTCTCAGATTATTGACGAGGGCACGCGCAATGCCTTTCAGATCTATTCCGGAGTTGGAATAGAAAGTGCGGTCTTCGGAGGCAACAACGGCCTGCCCCACATAGTCCGGCAATGTGGACGTGTCGATGATGGAGCGATTGATCTCAGAGAACTTCCCCATCTCGGAGGTGCCGTCCGCGTAATACACGGTGCTGGTCTGAGCCAGGGCCACCTGGTCGGCCTTGGGAATATCCAACGTGGCGTACAGGAACAGGAAGGATGCCAGTCCGGCAATAATGACGCCGAGGACGCTGAACACGAAGGCAAGGCCGATGCGTTTACCCCATGACCGCCTTTTGCGCCCATTCGCTGTGCGTCCACTGGTCTTGCGTGAGTTCGACCGGCTGGTTTCGCCTTTCCGCCCACCGGCATTGCCTGCCGCAGTGGAGCCAGCCTGCCTGGAAGTCCCGGGCGACGAGTTGGAAGCGGATGACCGATGGGTTCCTTCATGTCGCGCTGCGCGCTTGGGGAATGCCGGATCGGGACGCATCGCCCCTCGCGATGTGCCGTGCGATGAGCGGGACGAGTGACGCCCGTTCTTGGCCTCATCCGGATTCATCCTGCCGTTTTTCGACACGCGTTCACCTTTCGTTACAGGCACCGTCTCTATGAGCCTTGCCCTTCAGCGTAAGCATGTCGACGGTGATCGCGCCATGAACCGCGCCACTATTCCCCTCGTTTCACATGGAAATCCCAGCTTTTCCATGAAGGGAATCACACCTGGGTATGGTCCGAGCCTAGTCCCACTGTTCTTCAGGCTTGCCCTCGTCAGCCCACCGCGTGTGGAATGTTCCCTCGCGATCGACGCGCCGGTAGGTGTGCGCGCCGAAGAAATCACGCTGACCCTGAATCAGTGCTGCCGGCAGTCGGTCGGCACGCACCGTGTCGAAGTAGGCCAGGCACGACGAGAACACGGGGGTAGGAATGCCGTGCGTCGCTGCCAATGCCACAATCTTGCGCAGTGACGGGATGCATTCCTCGATCCGGGAGGCGAAGGGTTCGGCTGCCATGAGCAGAGGCAGATCGGGATCCTCGTCGTACGCCTGCCCAATGTCGGACAGGAACGTGGCACGAATGATGCATCCTGCGCGCCAGATCCGCGCCACAGAACCCTTGTCAATCGTCCAGTTGTAGGCGTGTGCCCCCTGAGCGATCTCATCGAATCCCTGTGAGTAGGCGATGATCTTGGAGGCGAACAGGGCGCGTCGTACGTCCTCAACAAAGGAGTCATGATCGGCCTGTTCCACCTTCAGTTCCTGGGCGTGGCCCTCCATGTGTTGTGCGGCTTCACGCTGCGTGGTCTGCGAGGATGCGCCGCGCGCAAAGGTTGCTTCAGCAATGGCGGTGACGGGAACTGCCAGGTCCAGCGCTGTTTGCACGGTCCACTTGCCGGTGCCTTTCTGCGATGCCTGGTCCACGATCATATCCACCAGCGGCTCACCTGTGCTTGCATCCTTGTGGCGCAGCACCTGCGCCGTGATCTCGATGAGGTACGAATTCAGCTCGCCCGCATTCCATTCGTCGAAAATGTCCGCCAGTTCGGACGGTGTAGCACCCATGCCGCGGCGCAGCACGTCGTAGGCCTCCGCGATGACCTGCATATCTGCGTATTCGATGCCGTTGTGTACCATCTTGACGAAGTGACCCGCGCCGTCAGCACCCACGTGCGTACAGCACGGCTCGCCGTCCACATGGGCGGAAATCGTTTCAAACATCGGGCCAAGGCGCTTGTAGGACTCTTCGGTTCCACCCGGCATGATGGACGGCCCCCACAGAGCACCTTCCTCACCGCCTGAAACGCCAGCACCGACAAAGTGCATCCCACGCTCACGCACCCACTTTTCACGGCGAATCGTGTCAGTGAACAGGGAGTTTCCACAGTCCACGATAATGTCACCCTCGTCCATGTGGTCCGCAAGCTGTTCGATGACCCAGTCAGTGGCCTCACCTGCCTGCACCATAATGATGGCCACGCGCGGCTTTTCGAGCGATTTCACGAAGTCTTCGGTGGTTTCCGAGGGAATGAAGATGCCCTCGGATCCGTCGCCATGTTGGTCCATGAGGCGCAGCGTGCGACCGGGTGAACGATTCGTCACCGCAGTGCGATACCCGTTGCGTGCGAGGTTACGCGCAAGATTCGACCCCATCACGCCCATTCCATACACGCCAATATCAGCACTTGCCGTTTCAGGTGAAGTAATCGTCATCGTGAGCTTCTTTCATCCTTTGTCGTGGCGCGAGGGCGTCCGATCCACGCTATGACGCCCTTCACATTGAGTGTACAGTCCGGCCACTGTTTTACGGTGCGAACGCCGTGCCTTGGGCGGCCGGCGGGTGTTTCAGTCCCTGGCACCCTGCTCGGTCCACCAGCGCAGTAGTTCCTCACGTGCCGCGTCCTGACCCATCGGGCCGTTCTCCATGCGCAGGTCCAGCAGGTGCTGGCGTGCTCGACCCACATCGCGGCCAGGTGGAATGTTGAGGATTTCCATGATCTGACTGCCATCCAGATCCGGCCGGATCGCATCGAGTTCTTCCTGTTCACGTAGTTGAGCGATGCGTGCTTCCAGATCGTCATAAGCGGCCGACAAGTGCATCGCTTTCCGGCGGTTGCGCGTCGTGCAGTCAGCTCGAGTGAGGCGGTGCAGGCGCTCCAACTGGTCACCAGCATCAGCAACGTAGCGGCGCACAGCCGAATCAGTCCAGGCCTGTTCGCCATAACCGTGGAAACGCAGATGCAGCGCCACCAGATGCGTCACCGCATCAACTGTGTGTCTGTCAAAGGTCAAGGCCTTGAGGCGTTTGCGCGTCAGTTTCGCGCCGACAATCTCGTGATGGTGGAACGACACGGTGCCGTCTTTTTCAAAGCGCCGCGTGGCAGGCTTGCCCACATCGTGCATGATCGCGGCCAGCCGCAAAATCAGGTCCGGTGCCGGCACAGCGCCATCGAGCCCGGTTTCCAGGTCCATCGCCTGATCGAGCACGGTCAGCGTGTGCTCGTACACGTCCTTGTGGCGACGGTGTTCGTCGCGCGTATCGACCAGTGCGTCCAGCTCCGGAATGACAACAGCTGCCACGCCGGTGTGCACCATGAGTTCGATGCCGCGCCGCGGGTACGGGCTGACCATCAGGCGTTCAAATTCGGCCCGGATCCGTTCGTTGGACACAATCGACAGCCGTGAGGCCATCGACTCCATCGCATCCATCACATCCATGTCGACGTCGATGCCCAGTTGGGCGGCAAAACGCGCCGCACGCATGATGCGCAGCGGGTCGTCGTCGAATGATTGTTGAGCGGTGACAGGTGTGCGCAGGCGTCCGTCGGCCAGATCGTCAAGACCGTGGTGAGGGTCCACAAGTGCCATCGTCGGCAGCCGCATCGCCATGGCGTTGACAGTGAAGTCTCTGCGCGTCAGGTCTCCCTCGAGCGTGTCTCCGAATGTGACGTCAGGCTTGCGTGAGCCGATGTCATACTCGTCGCACCTGTATGTGGTGATTTCCACAACGATGTGATCTTTGCGTGCTCCGATCGTGCCGAACTTCTTGCCGATGTCCCACACGGCGTCGGCCCACTTGCTGAGCAGCTCCTCGGTTTCGTCGGGGCGTGCCGATGTTGCGAAGTCGAAGTCATGCGGCGTCACGCCGAGGAACGCGTCGCGCACAGGTCCGCCCACCAGCGCAATTTCCTGGCCAGCGTCGTCAAAAAGGTGCGCCATTTCCAGTACTTGCGCAGGTAGATGGCTGAATGTGCGTTGAGCGTTGACCAGCAAAGCTGGCACGTCCTGAGATCCGACACCCTCGAGTGCGCGTGTCTTCACACCGTGTCCTTTCAGTTGCTGGCGGTCAGCGTGGGAACCGTGCTTGTGCGTATCCATTACGTACTAGAGTGCCACGTTTTCAGGCCTCGAAAAACCTCAGGAGCCGCGACGCAGGAATGTCACGTCACCCGCCATCGCTCCAAGACTAATAGAGTGGAACTATGTCAGCCCGTCGTTATGAGCGCCGTGTGGGGACACCTCGTCCCCCACGCCACCATGCCTCGATACGGGCGTATCACTCTGCCAGTTCCCGCCTGCCGATTGTGGGAGAAACATCGGCGGGCGGCCTCGTTATCGATGTTGTCAACGGTACCCCTTACGCAGCGATCATTGCGCGACGTAACCGGGCCGGCCGCATCGAATGGTGCCTGCCGAAAGGCCACCTGGAGGGACGCGAAACCGCTCAGGAAGCCGCATTGCGCGAAGTTGCGGAAGAGACGGGGATTACCGGACGGATCATTCGTCACCTCGCGTCGATCGACTACTGGTTTTCCTCTCCTGATCGGCGTGTTCACAAGGTGGTGCACCACTTCCTCATGGGCTACGTGTCGGGATCGATCACCGTGGAAATGGACCCTGATCACGAAGCTGAAGACGCGTCGTGGGTATCCTTGCAGCAGCTGATGCGCCAACTCGCCTATCCGAACGAGCGTCGTATCGTCAGAATCGCATTGGATCTTTTGTACCGGGACGTGTGATGAAGAGCCGCGCACGCGTTTTCTCCACGGTCGTCACTGCCATTGTGACTGCCGCGTGCCTGTGCGCGCCCGCGGGTGCCTCGAGCATGCCACTAACTGACACCAGTGCGCGTGTTGCTTCTTTTACTTCCACGTCCGAGGGTGACCCGTCCGGTATTCACACCACGCGCCCCAGCGTGCTCGGTGAAGCCGATGAGGGCGGCAATCTGCAGGTGTCGATCACGTCGATCACACCCACTGTCCTTGATGACACGTCAACGCTCACCGTGTCGGGCACATTGACGAACCTTTCGGGTGCACAGGCCACCTCGTCAACTGTGCTGCGCCTGTTCATGTCCGTCCATTCAGCGGTCGCGGCACCTGACCTGAGCGCATACTTTTCGGGCCACACTGATGCCGGCATCCCGGTAGCCGAACGCACCATCGACAGGCAGCTTGGCCCGCGTCAGAAAGTGGGTTTCACCTTGTCGGTTCCCGCCGAGGAGCTGCCGCTGGATGACAGTTTTGAGTGGGGGCCGCGCGGTATTTGCGTCCAGGCGCTGGCCACGACTGATGAGGGTGATATAGACGGTGAGGACCGCTCCGTGGTCGTGTGGGATTCTTACTATGAGCGTCAGCAGACACCCATATCGGTGCTGGTTCCTTTCACGTCGACTCAGGCATTTGGCTCCACGGAGCAGTGGAAAGCTCTCAGTGAACTTGCCCGCACACCAGGCGTGACACTGGCTGTTGATCCTGAAGCGTTGACCAGTTTTGTGCGCACCGGCATTCTTGACGCCGACGGGCGGCTGCGCTCACCGACTACGACCGCTGACCAGGCTCAATCTGCCGGGACAAGCGCCCAGCCGCAGTCGACTGCTCCGACCAGCCAGTCCCAATCCACTGCCCGTTCCGATTCTGATTCGGCCTCCCCGGCGCAATCCGGTAAAAGCAGCCAACCTGAAGGCACTCAGTCCGGCAGCGCGAACGGCACGGCGGCAGATGCAGGCTCTCAATCCGGCGATCAGCCTCAAAGCGGAAGCGCCGGTCCAGCAGAGATGACTCCGTTTCCTCATTGGCCTTCACCCAGGTACCCCACACCGTCATGGTGGCATTCACCGGCAACTTCCGCGTTTGTCTCGCGCGCACTGGACACCCTCGTCGGATCGGGGGGGCAGGTTGTTGCCCTGCCCAGCATGGATGCAGACCCCGCTCGGCTGCAAGAGCTAGGCGATGAGCGTCTGACCGAACTGGCGCGTGAGTCGATGAGCGTTTTCGGCACGCTGTCCACGCCCGAGCAGGTCGTCAATCAGGCCGGTCAGGCAGATTCGACCACATCACGCACTGGTTCAGCTCAGTCAGTCAGCGTCATCGGATCAGTGCTGTGGCCACGCTCATCGACTTTCGGGCTGTCCATGCTGCCGGAGTCAACTGGCCGCACGATCATTGCACCCGCCGGTGAAGTCGCGCCTCCCGAGGACGCCTCTTTCACATCCGTGACACGCGTCGAAGTCGATGCTGATGATGGTCACACCCACACGGAGGGCGCATCTGATTCGACTCGCACGGTGCTGACCTCGACTCGTGAGCTCACGGAGTTGCTGGCGTGGGATGCGCCTACAGACAGCGATGAGCTGGATGCGCGTCAGGCAGCCCAGGCAATGGGTGCTCTGATCACGCGTCAGCTTCCCAATATCGCCCGACCTCAGCTCGTGACCGTGGCGCGCAACACCGCCGTCAACTCCAAACTGGTATCACGTATCCGCTCCCTGACACAGTCGGACTGGATGGCACCGCGTTCCTTCGCCGAGATTGCAACGTCAGAGCCCACCGATACCGAGCGTGAAGACGTACATCCCACACCTGAGGTCCCTGACCATTGGGAGCACACACTGCACACGCTGAACGAAGTACGCGCTCAGGTTGCAGCCTTGGCGACCGCACTCGACGAACCCCACCAGCTGACGAGCGTCGTCAACATGGCGATGCTCAACGCCGTCAGTGCAGGACACGACGATGATCACGCCATTGAGGCGGCGAAGAACCTGCAGGGAGCGATCAGCGAGCTGTACTCACTGGTCCATGCCGAACCATCAGCGACGATCAATGTCATTAACAAGACGGCTGCGTTCCCTGTGCGCGTGACGAATAAGCTACCGTGGACAATCACCGTCACCGCAACGCTGAAACCTGACGATGCGCGTCTTCGTGCGACACCCAGCGCCGCTCAGCCCCTCGAGGCGAACTCCACTGGTAACGTCGAAGTTCCAGTTCAGGCCATCGGATCGGGGAATATCGACGTCACCTACATTGTGGCCACACCGCGTGGCACCATACTCGATAGCTCTCAGTCCGTCATGGTACGTTTGCGCGCACAGTGGGAGGATATTGGGACGTGGTCAATCGCGGGGCTGGTTGCAGTGGCGTTCTGCGTCGGTTTGATTCGCAATGTGCGCTCGCAGTGGCGATCACGCGACCCGTTAGTGTCGTCGCGACGCAAGCACACACACTCAGATGATGGAGACACACCATGAACCAGTCACACGATGCATCTGATTCGCGTGCCCCCAGGCAGACGTCCCTGCTGAAGTCGTCAGCCATCATGGCGTCAGGCACCCTGGTCTCCCGCATCCTCGGATTCGTGCGAACCGCGCTGCTGATCATCGCGATCGGTGAAGGTGCCGGCTCCGTGTCAGCGACCTTCCAGGTGGCCAACACGCTGCCCAACACGGTCTACAACATTCTGGCGGCAGGTGTCATCGACGCTGTCCTCGTTCCGCAGATCGTGCGCGCACTGAAGTCGCGTTCTGGGGATCGTTACGTCTCGCGCCTCCTCACGCTGGCCGGACTGATCCTATTCGGCGTCACCATCGTGATGATGGTGGGCTCGCCGCTCCTGGTGACATTGTTCGCCTCCAGTTACGAGGGTCCCGCCCGCGCACTGACCATCACCTTCACATTGCTGTGTTTGCCGCAGATTTTCTTCTATGGGGTGTACAACCTGCTGGGCGAATTGCTGAACGCGCGCGGCATGTTCGGTCCCTATATGTGGGCGCCGGTGCTCAACAATGTCATCGCCATCCTGGGTCTGAGCATCTTCCTGATCTTGTGGGGCCCTCACCACGGTGTCTTCCCGATTGAAGAATTCACCTCTTCTCAGTTCTGGGTGCTGGCCGGATCGGCCACGCTCGGCGTGATCCTCCAGGCATTGATCTTGCTGATACCGCTGCGTCACGCTGACGTGAAGCTGCGCATCGACTGGCATTTCAAGGGCACGTCCTTCAAGTCCGCCTCACGCGTGGCCGGCTGGACGTTCGCCACGCTCGGCGTGAGCCAGATCGGCATTATTTCAACAACGAACCTGGCTACGCAGGCTGACCACTGGGCCACTCTGCATGACGCGTCCATTGCCGGTTACGTGGCCTACACGGCAGCGTTCATGGTGTACATGGTTCCTCAGTCATTGATCTCCGTGTCGCTGGCGACCGCGATCTTCACTCGGATGGCCAATGCGGTCACCGAAAATGATCACCGGGAGGTCGCGCGGAATTTCCACACAGGCGTCAATGTCATCACCTTGTTGACGCTGCTGGCTGCGGCCATTTTGATCGCGGCAGCTGTGCCGGTCATGCAGCTGGTGTTGCCGATGGCCTCGCCGGAGAATGTGCGCGCCTACGCGGCAGTGTTGATCGCCCTGATGCCGGGCGTTGCTTCGACCGGCATGGTGCTGATGAGCCAACGCGTCTTCTTCGCCTACGAGGATGCCAAACCTGTTTTCCTGATGGGAATCGTCCCGACGATCATTCAGATCATCGTCGGATGGTCAGTTTTCTTCCTGGCAGGACCCGGCTGGTGGACGATCGGGGCCAGCGCAGCTGAAACGGTGTGCCGACTCCTCCAGGGCTTTATCGCCGTCTTCTGGGTTGCGCGAAAGATTCGCTACGTCAACCCGGGTCTGATTGTCGCCAGCTATATCAAATACTTCACTGCCGCCGGTGTGGGGGGTCTGGCCGGTGGTGTGGCTATCTGGCTGATGGGGGCTTCCACCCCGATCGATCAGTGGGTGGCGCGTTGGCTGGTCGCAGCTGTGAAAGCCGTGGTGGTCGCCCTCGTCGTCACCATCGTGTTCGCATTGATGATGCGTCTGCTTGATCCTGCCTCCACCAGTGATGCTGTGCGCAAGGTGAACCGGCGACTACCCGTACCAGCGTTGATCCGCAAGGTGTTCGTCGTTGAAGGAGCGGGCGCCTCCACTGCCTCTTTTGCTTCACACGCACGTACCACCGTGCCGCAAGCCCCCGACGCTGAGCGCGACGAGTCGGATTCAGCTGCCGCAGATCGCGCGCAGCCGACAGCAGATTCTGGTGAGCAGCAAAGCACGCAGGCCGACGCGGTGGTGGACGGGTCCTCGCACGATACCGATTCGCAACGCACGCAGATTCACTTCTTTGACTGGTCAAAGTTCCTGGGTCGCGAGCAGGCTGAGGTTGGTCAGGAACTCACCGACGCGCAATACGACACCACTCTTCATGCTGACCCGTTCCCCGCTGACGCTCATCACAGTGATGACCCGGCCCAGGTGGAAGAGGATGCACAGATCCTCTCGAGCATTCTGCAAAGAGGGTTTTCACCTTCAGATCCGACGAACACGGGTGAGATGCCGGTGGTCAGCAGGTGGGGTGCCGCGGCGCCGGAGCCGGATGCTCAAGACGGCCTCGCCTCGGCGGTGACGCCCGACGAAGAGACTCCACACTTAGTACAATCCCAAGCGAACGACCTGCGCGCCTCTGAACCGACGCCAGCTCACACACCTAAGGAGCATCCCGTGCCCTACCCACCCGAACCTGATGAGAACGACGAACTCGATCAGTTTGGCTCTCATGAACATGGCGCTCATCAGCCCGCGCGTCCCAGCTTCGATGAGATTGCGTTCGGCAGGCTCACCGATCATGCCTCCTCGGGTCACGAGTCGAGTGATCACTCCGTGCCGCCGGCAGCTGCCGCTTCAGGTGGCATAGGTGCGGCCGGCGCTCTAGGTACAGCCGGCACAGCAAGTACGACGGGAACAACCGAGGCTGCGGGAGCTGCGTCTGAGACCGGGCAATCTGCAGCAACCGAACAGCCCACAGCAACCGAGCAGCCCGAGCCGGCCTCGAACGCATCTTCGACGACAAGCCGTGCCCTCACCACGCGCATCAATCCCACGATTCCGACCGTGATTTTTGCGGCGATCCTGGTCATCGGTGGCGGGCTGTGGGGTGTCAAGACCATGCTCGCACCTGTATCCGGCGAAGGCTTCTCATTCAGTCCTACCCACAACGAGCAGGAATCCGGCCAATCTGCAGAACAGTCAGGATCCGGCCAGTCAGGATCCGATCAACCTGTCGAACCGGAAATCATCCGTCCGCAGGTCACCTCCGTGGATGCTTTGTCGTGGCGTAACGACAATGGTGACAACCCGGACCAGGCGATCTACGCCATCGACGGGAAACTGGACACCGCATGGAGGTCGCGTTCCTTCGACTACAACCAGTTCCCGCCCGATGAGATCGTCTCACTCAAACTGAACCTGCAGGAAAAGGCCACCGTGTCCAAGGTGACTGTCCACATGGCTCCGGGCACTACCGGAGGCGAGCTGGTCCTCACCTCCGTCGACCCGTCAGTTGACGTCACCGCTGCACGTCACGGCACAGAGCTGGCAACCACGGCAATGAGTCCGACAACTGACATCACATTACCGGAGCCTGTTGAGACCCAGGGCCTCGTGTTAATGTTCCGCTACATGCCCTCGTCTGACGAAGGTAGCAACCAGGCGTGGGTCTATGAAGTCACTGTGGAATGACAAGGTGCATCATGACTGATTTTTCCGTCTCCTCTATCCCCTCTATCAACGCAATCAGCCTGGGCGACAGTCAGGCGGACGATGCAACGGCCCCTCAAACCGCCGACCAGGCCACCGAGGCTACACAGTCTCACACCGACGGCACCGTTCATGACGTCATCATCGTCGGATCAGGCCCCGCCGGATACACGGCAGCTGTCTATACCGGGCGCGCCGGCCTGAGGCCCATCGTCATCGCAGGTGAACTGGACGCAGGTGGCGCCCTGATGAACACGACGGACGTGGAGAACTTCCCCGGTTTCCCTGAGGGTATCCTCGGGCCCGAACTCATGGAGAATATGCGTGCCCAGGCCGAACGCTTCGGTGCCGATATTCGTTTCGAGGATGCCCGCAGCGTCAGCCTCGAGGGCGACGTCAAGACCGTGACACTCGATGACGAGACACTGCAGACTCGCACCGTGATTCTCGCGACCGGCAGCGAATACCGCCACATGAACGTGCCAGGTGAAGATGAGCTTTCCGGCCACGGCGTCAGCTACTGCGCCACCTGCGACGGCTTTTTCTTCAAGGACAAGGACCTGGCGGTCATCGGTGGCGGCGACTCTGCAATGGAAGAAGCAACCTTCCTGACTCGTTTCGCACAGTCCGTCACGATCGTTCACCGTCGCGACGAACTGCGCGCCTCCAAAGTGATGGCAGACCGCGCCAAGGCTGACCCGAAGATTTCCTTCGCGTGGAACTCGACAGTAGCCAGCGTCGAGGGCGACACCGAGGTGGAAGGCCTCGTTTTGCGTTCCACCGTTGACGACTCTGAGACCACCTTGCCCGTCCAGGGCGTGTTCGTTGCGATCGGACACCTGCCACGCACCGACATCGTGCGCGGCCAGATTGACCTGGACGAAGCCGGTTACATTACCGTGAACGAGCCGTCGACCCACACATCACTGCCTGGCGTATTCGCCTGCGGTGACGCAGTGGACCACATGTATCGGCAGGCCATTACGGCAGCGGGATCAGGGTGCCGAGCCGCCCTCGACGCTGAACGGTACCTGGCAACACTGTGAAGCGTGTCGACCTGCGTGAACTCGACACGCTCCTTTCCGACGACCGCATCGTTTTCATTGCATGCCTGGCCCACTGGAGTCCCGAATCGCGCATGGTTGAGCCGGTTTTCGACGAACTTGCAGGTGAATTCGCTGCAGATGTCACGGTTGTGGCTGTCGATACCGACGCCCCGCAGTTCGTCACCTTTGCGAAACGATGGCATGTGACGTGGGTTCCCAGCGCCGTCCTGATCAATCCGTATGACGACGAGCAGCCCACCCGCACGTGGGATGGTGCGCAACCGAAAACCGAGTTGCGTCACGGACTGGACAGTGCTTGCGCGATGAAACATCGGCGCGCTAGTGTGACCTGATTCATCATATGTCGCCTCACGAGTGTCACCGTTACTGACCGTGTGTGAAGTGGTGGCACACTGGTGATAGAACGTGTGATCAGCACTTGCGTAGCACAATGGAAGGAAATCGTTGTGAGCCAGATGCCCGGCCGGGAAGCCGCTCAGCATGGAAACCGTCTCGACCCATGGTTTGACCATTATGCCGAGCGAGCTCACAACCTGCGCGCCTCTGAAATCCGCGCGTTGTTCTCGGTAGTGTCGCGCCCCGAAGTTGTCTCACTGGCTGGCGGCATGCCCAACCTGAAGGACCTGCCTATTGAGCGCCTGGCTGACTCGGCGCGCGACTTGATCGCACGCAACGGCTCGGTCGCAATGCAATACGGCTCCGGTCAAGGCTGGGAACCGCTGCGCGAACAGATCTGCGACGTCATGTCCTATGACGGCATCGCAGGTGCCGACCCCGATGACGTTGTCATCACCACCGGTTCGCAGCAGGCCCTGGACCTTGTTTCCGAATTGTTCATTGACGAGGGTGACGTTGTCATCGCGGAGTCGCCGTCATATGTGGGAGCCCTTGGTGTGTTTCGTGCGCGTCAGGCCGATGTGGTGCACGTCGACATGGATGCCGATGGCATCATTCCGCAGGCGTTGGAGGATATGATCCACTCTCTGCGTAAGTCTGGAAAGACGATTAAGTTCCTGTATACGATTCCGAACTTCCACAACCCAGCGGGCGTGACGCTGAGCGAGGAACGCCGACCGCACATCGTTGAGATCTGCCAGCGTGAACACGTGCTGATCGTGGAAGATAACCCCTACGGACTGCTCGGCTTCGGGTCAGATCCGCTTCCCGCATTGAAGTCCTACGCACCGGAAGTCGTGGTCTACCTGGGATCGTTTTCCAAGATGTTTGCACCGGGCTTCAGGATCGGATGGGCCTACGCACCCCACGCAATCCGCGACAAACTGGTCCTGGCCAGCGAGTCAGCGATCCTGTGCCCCTCGATGGTGGGTCAGATGGCGATCGGCGGGTACCTGGTTGATTACGACTGGTACAGCCAGGTCAAAACCTTCCGTTCCATGTATCACGAGCGTTGCGACGCAATGATGAAGGCGTTGGCTGAGTACATGCCGGACTGCACGTGGACACATCCTGAGGGCGGCTTCTACACGTGGGTCACGCTGCCCGACGGCCTGAACGCCAAGGCGATGCTGCCGCGCGCGGTGCGAGCCCAGGTCGCTTACGTGGCCGGAACTGCCTTCTACTATGATGGGCGTGGTACCAATCACATGCGATTATCGTTCTGCTACCCCACTCCCGAGGAAATTCGCGAGGGTGTGCGACGTCTGTCCACTGTGGTCAACGCTGAGAAGGAGCTGGTGGACATGTTCGGTGTCGGGTCGGTCCCTGCGAACGCGCACATCGATGTCGAGCCCACACTGCCGACTTCAGATAACTGAATAGGTCCGTGAACCTGCCTGAGCGCACTGTTCACACCACTCACGTTCTTTGACAGATATTGCCACGACTACCTCAGGAGGTATCGACGCTATGACTCGTCAGACAGATCACCCACAGCGGGTCTTGATCATTGCAGGTGGACTTACCCACGAGCGCGACGTGTCCGTGCGGTCGGGCCGCCGCGTGGCATCCACCTTGCATCACCTGGGCCACAAGGTATGCGTGTGCGACCTGGACAGTGAATTGCTGACAGGTATCAAGGATTTTCAGCCCGATGTGATCTGGCCGCTGATTCACGGCTCCCTGGGCGAGGACGGATCCTTGCAGGGCTTGCTCGAAAACCTTGATATTCCCTTCGTCGGGTCGAACTCGGCTCAGGCCATGATGGCGACCAATAAGCCCACAGCCAAGAGCCTGGTTGGTTCATCGGGTTTGAACACTCCCGGATGGGTGACACTCCCTCAGCAACTTTTCCGCCAGGTTGGCGCCTCCGGTGTGCTGGATCCACTGGATCAGACAATGCACTACCCGGCGATCGTGAAGCCGGCTGATGGTGGATCGGCCCTGGGTCTGTCGAAAGTGACCTCGGCTGAGGAGCTGCGGCTGGCGCTGGTTGACGCCTTTGCCTATGGTGAGCGCGTCATGATCGAGAATTTCGTGGAAGGCACCGAAGTTGCCGTCTCTGTTCTTGACCTGGAGAACGGGCCCACGGCCTTGCCGCCTATTGAGATCGTCACCGATGACGGGCGTTACGACTACGATGCCCGCTACACCACGGACAGCACGGAATACTTCGTGCCCGCTCGTCTTGATCAAGAGGTTCTCGATCATGCGCAGGAAACAGCATTGGAGATCCACGCTTTGCTGGGATTGCGTCACCTCTCCCGCATTGACGTGATCGTTGATCCTGCTGGAACTGTGTGGTTCATCGATGCGAATGTGGCACCCGGAATGACAGACACGTCGTTGTTCCCTCAGGCTGCAGATGCGCAGGATTCATTCAGCGCGGTGTGCGACCGCATCGTGCATTTCGTGGCCTCAGATCTGTGAGGTTGTGGTCGGGCGTGCTTTCCGAAGGCGCCCTCGTCACTTCAGCACTTCAGCGAGTGTCTGCAGCTCGTGTCAGCTCGCTGCGACGCATTCGTCGAGCAGGTTGAGGTTGACCAGCGCCTCACGCGCGGTGGCTGGGTCGGTCCACTGAATGGTGTGCATTCCTGCCAGTGTGGCGGCGCGAATATTGGGCTGTCGATCGTCAATGAAGAGAATGTTGTCCGCTGGCACCCCTGAACGGGCGATTGCTTCTTTATAAATGCGTTGTGCCGGCTTGCACACGCCCAGCGGAGCGGAGAATGTGAAGTGGTCGAAGGCCTCAGCCCAGGACAGTTGCGGGAAGCTGTCGGCAATCGCGTGCGGCGCGTTGGACAGGATCCCCAGGTTCATTCCGCGGGCTTTCAGTTCGCATACGAGTTCGAGGGCGTCCGGGTCAGGCAGGTCGAAGCGTGTAATGTCTTCCTGGACGAGAGCGGCGATCGTGGCATCGCTGAGTTCACCCAATCCGCAATCTCCTGCGACGTGGTCCCAGAATTCACGGTCTGAACAGCCAGCATCGTAGGCATCACGGTGGAACCAGATGGAATGATCAACCAGCTTGACGGTGTCTGACGGGGTGGTATCCATATTCATGACCTGAGCCATCTTCGCCGCATCAGGTCGGTGTGTGACAAGCACACCACCAATGTCGAACAATACGGTGCTGATCAGGCACTGCGCATTCCCCATTGCTGCTTAATCTCCTACTGGACCGGTGGACGGACTCACCGCTGGTTGCGCTGGTAGCGTTTCCGGCAGCTCACCCGTATTCGTATCGCTGCTCTGATTGTCTCCGTTTTTCAGATGTAATGGGATAGTTTGTGATCATTCACACCGGCTTCACGAATAGTATCGATCACAGTCTGCGGCGCACGGCCGGTGAATTCACGGGTGCATTCCTCGGCGCCTTGCGCCACCGCATCACATCATCACGGTGTGACAGCGTCATGGCACCATGCCGCTAGCGCATAGCATGACAGCGCGACACCCATATCATCTCTAGTGGTCTAGTCCTCAAGACTCATTAACCCATCCTGAGACGCTTGTTGACAATAAATGTCGGCATCACGATCGCGCACGTGCGGCCCTGTCTATATCTGCGTACGCGTTACCTGGCCTGTGCGCGCAGGACTGCTGCGATGCGTTCCAGGTCCTGTGCGCCGGCAAACTCAATGACGATCTTGCCTTTGGTGCTGCCTTCGTTCACCGTTACACGGGTATCGCACAAATCAGACAGTTCCGCTGCCACGTGGCGCCCCAACTCAGAGAGCTGCTGAGGTTTGCGGATGCGTTGTACCCGTGCAGGCTTAGGCTTGTTGAGCCGAGCGATTTCTTCCGTCGTCCTCACCGAGAGCCCTTCTGCTACAATTCGGTCAGCCAACAGCTCCATTTCATCTGGTGTTGGCAAAGAGAGCAGGGCTCGTGCGTGGCCAGCAGAGATCACGCCCGAAGCAACTTTTCGCTGCACGGCGGGTGGGAGTTTGAGCAATCGCAAGGTGTTGGCAATCTGCGGACGCGATCGTGCAATGCGCCTTGACAGCTCTTCCTGCGTTGCTCCAAAGTCCTCCATCAGCTGAGCATAGGCCGAGGCTTCTTCAAGTGGATTGAGCTGGGCGCGGTGGAGGTTTTCCAGCAGGGCATCTCGCAGAAGGTCTTCATCTTGGGTCCTTCGGATAATGGCGGGAATGGTGTCGACCTCAGCGATTTCAGAGGCGCGCAGACGTCGCTCTCCCATGATGAGTTCATAGCGCGCTTCCGGCTTTTCCTCGATGTATTCACGCAATGTGTCAGGCGTATCAGACGTGATTTCGATGGGTCGAATGACAATCGGCTGCAGCACCCCGACTTCTCGAATCGAAGCGGCCAGTTCATTGAGGTCATCTTCGTCAAAAACGCTCCGAGGCTGACGGGTATTCGGCACAATCCACTGAGTTGGAATCTCAGCAAAGGTCGCACCGGGAACTTCGACCAGGTCAGACTTCTCGTCACCAGTACCTGCGTGACCAGCGTCTGATCTCGGCACTGCTTCTGCGTTATTTGATCCCGAGTTTTCTTTTGGCGCGTGATCTCCGTCAGGTCCTGGCGAATCGGCGGCCGACGGCGATGTTTCACGTGAAACATTCGCAGGTGTTCCTTCAAGGACCTCAGCAAAGAGCCGTGACCTCGACTGACCTTTACGAGGTGACGCACCCTCACCTTTTCGCGACACTGCGCCGTCATCCGATTGTGATTTGCGGGCTGCACCTTTTCTTGTTCCAGCAGATGTTACACGATTCTTTCTCGTTGAATCCTTGTGGGCGCGTTCAGAACCCAAGTTGCGGGACTGACTGGATGCAAATGCGTCCGACGACTCTGACACAACGGTTGTTGAATTCCCCGTACCTTCTGACTCGGGCGTGGTCGTGCCCTTCCGTGTGCGTGCTGTCCGACGTGACGAGCGCGGAGACAACAAATCTCGTTGTGACCCCCCACGAACTGGAGCATGGCTACCCGTATGCTCTGGAAATAAGACATCAAGCGGCCGCGACACCGAATGCGGATTTTCGCTCTGAGAATCTGGAATCAGTGCCGCCAATCCACGTCCCAGTCCTCCGTGCCGACGAGTCGATTTTCCTGAATCGGACGATTGATGTGCAGTGTCTTTCTTCCTGGCCATCGTTCCCAGCGCTTCACTTTCTTCGGTCGTATCGATGCTTTCGATTCTACAGTTCTCTGAGCGCCAACGAATGTTTCACGTGAAACATTGCTGTGAGCACATTCGATTGCAACCTTGTCCACCGTCCAAACAAAGAGCGCTCGATATCACGAGTTGCAGGAGTCCCTATCCACCATCATGTCGGGTTCACATCGCACCTGGTCATCCAACTTCACCGGGCTTTTGTCATCACTGACCAAACGGGCCTCTTCGTGAATGTTTCACGTGAAACATTTCCTGCATTCGCATACAACCTGACTCACTCACAGGCCCGCCACCCGCACAGACACTGGAACTGTAATTATCCTTCACAGGTCACGGCCACGCAAAATGACGCGATCAGTTACTTCTGTGCCCATCGCTGCGTCAACTCAAGCGCCGCCTTGCGGTACGCAATCGCACCGGTCGATCGCGGATCATAGGTTACTGCAGTCTGCGAGTAACTCGGCGCCTCGGAAATGCGAACGGATCGTGGGATGACGGTTGTCAGCGTGATCTCCCCAAAGTGTTCGCGCACTTCAGCTGCAACCTCTTCGCTCAACTTGGTACGTTTATCGACCATCGTCAGCACAATCGTCGAGATCCTCAACCGCGGATTGAGTTCAGATCGAATCCGTTCGATCGTTGACCATAGCTGGGTCAAACCTTCCAGCGCGTAATATTCGGTCTGAATCGGAATCATGACCTCGTCGGCACACACCAGTGCATTGAGCGTTACCAATCCGAGCGACGGGGGACAGTCAATCAGGATGACATCCACGTCACGGTTCACTGACAAGAACTCCGAAACCGCATCGGACAGCAAAAATGCACGACGCGGCAAATCCACCATTTCAATTTCAGCACCCGACAAGTCAATGGTCGATGGGCACACCCGCAAGCCTTCCACATCAGGGCAGTCCTGAATCACGCCTGCCAACGATGCTCCCTCCACCATCACGTCATAGATTGACGGAGTGCCCACGCCATGTTCTGCACCCAACGCCGTCGACGCATTTCCCTGGGCATCAGCATCAATGACCACAACATTCAACCCGCCAAGAGCCAGAGCTGCAGCAAAGTTGACGGCGGACGTCGTCTTTCCAACGCCACCCTTCTGGTTGGCAACGGTCATGACCACAGGGCGCTCTGGCCGCGTGAAGACCGCGTGCTCGAGCATACGAAGATCAGCATAGTTCTGCTGAAGACGCCGCGATAGGGGAGCGTCACCTTGCGTCAATTCGCTCATCTCAGCCTGCCTTCTTCTTGTCTACTCTGTCAGCCGCTGGTTCCGAGGTCACACATCGCGACGGGCAACGACCACATAGGTCGATTCATCTTCCATCACCGACGGTACTTCATGAACCTCAGCGAGGAGATGATGGCGCTTCAATTCGTTGCGTGCGTCCTCAACTTCGAGCGCAGCACGACGACCTTTCAACGCCACCAACTGACCATGAGGAGCAATCAGCTTGGACGTCATTCGCACGAGCTTCGACATTTTCGCCACCGCACGAGCCGTCACCACATCAGCACGACCCTTACCGCGCAGATCTTCCGCGCGAGCCTGGTGGATTGTCACATTGTCCAAACCCAGCTCATCGATTGCGTCCGCCAACCATTCACACCGACGCTCCATCGGCTCTGCCAAGTGAACGTCAAGTGATGGTTTACATATGGCAATAACTAGGCCAGGAAATCCCGCGCCTGAACCCACATCAAGCACCTGTCCACGCTTAGGCAGAAAATCCAATACCGCAGCTGAATTCACAATGTGGCGCGACCACAATCGTCCGGCTTCACGCGGTCCGATCAAGCCGCGCATCTCTCCCTCGTCAAGCAGCATGTCGACCAGGTGCTCCAATGCCGAGAAACTGGTACCGAAATACTCGCGCACAGCTTCGGTGGGCTCTTCGGGGATCACCAGGTCAGCGTCGCCGGTGCCGTCAGGTACACTACCGGCCGCAGGCGCCGCATCCTCACTCATCGTCGCGCTCAGCAAGTTCCGAGGTTGCCTCCGCTACATCAGAAGCCGGAGCAACAAAGTCGCCTTCCTGCAATTCCTCCAGAGCGCGCACCTCGTTAACAGATTCGTCATCGCTGTCTGAATCCTCGAAGTCCGCGTCGTCATCAACGTCGTCGCTCTCATCGTCACGCGGATCGGAGATCACGACATAGCGATGTGGATCTGCGCCTTCCGATTCGGAGTGCAGGCCAGCCTCGGCCACCACGTCGTGACACACCTTGCGCTCAAACGGGTTCATCGGTTCAAGCTTTTGCGGCTCACCCGTCGCATTCAGGCGGTTAATGGCCTCTTGTGTCAGCTCACGAAGCTGGACGCGGCGATCGGCACGGAAGCCCGCGATGTCCAGCATCAAGCGTGAGCGTTCGCCCAGCTCGGTTTGTACTGCCAGGCGCGTGAGTTCCTGCAGGGCGTCGAGAACTTCACCGTCCTCACCGACCAGGTTTTCCAGACCAGTCGCGTCGTCAGCCACGATTTCCACCGACGCGCGACCGTTTTCAACGTCGATCTCAATGTCACCGTCAAGATCGGCAATATCGAGCAGTTCCTCCAGGTAATCTGCCGCGACTTCGCCTTCTTCTTCCAGACGTGACAACGTTTCGTCTTTCTTCTCACTCATTGAGATGTCCTTCCGTGGGGCTCCACTTGTTCAGGTGCAGGGGATCGGCGGTGAGTGTCACTGTCGCTGTGTGTCAGTGCCACCACTTTCCGATCATTTTCTCTTCTTCTTCTTGCGTTGGCCTGGGTTGTTGCGTTGACTCTTGCGCTGTGCGCGGCGGCGTTCCACCTCTTCAGGGGTCAGCTCGCTCTTGGCACGGTCGCTCGCCTCGCGGCGAGCTCGCCGATTCTGTTCGGCACGTTCATGCTCGGCAGCCAACTGACGTTCCTTAGCTTCTGCCTGCTTGCGCTGTTCACGACTCATCCGTCGGGGCTGTTCACGCTTCGCAGCCTTCTCCTGGCGCACCACGCTGCGCTCCTTGGCACGGTGGACGCCACGCATCCACGTTTCGTCAGGCAACGTCGTCCACTCCTGCAGCGCCAGGTTACGGTATACGCCCACCACTTCACCCTCACTCATTGATTCAGGGAAGTTGCCGGCTACGCGCTGGCTCCTGGCCTTGCTCTTGATTTCCTTGAGCGATGTTTGGTTCAGCTGTGCGACAGCCTCAGGATCAGATCCGAGTTCCTCACGCTTGCGGTCGTATTCCTCGAAGTAAGGCTTGGCCCACTCCTTGTACCCACGTTCACGCTTGGCCAGCACGTCCTTGTAGGCCGGTGAACCGGGGGTCGGCATCACAGTCATCATCACCATCTGCTGGCCGAAGGTCCACGCGGTGGAGATCGACAGATAGATCATGATGCCCATCTGCACCACAAATGCCGTGAAGACAAACATCAACGGCATCAGGTACATCATCATCTTCTGGGTGCGCATCATCGGGTTTGATGAATCCTGAGCCTGCTGCGGCATGTTGCGTTCCATCGAGATCTTCATCGTCAGGAACTGCAGCACGACCATGAAGATGGCCAAGATGATGAAGACCGCCAGGCCCACACCCGTCGATTCGGTCAAGCGCCCTGACAGTGACACACCTGCCACCGTCGTCCGCTCGATTTCCTGAGCCAGCGCCTGATCGATCGGACCGATGTGGTCGCCAAGATTGAACGTTCCCTGCGCAACGGCACCCGCGTTCCACAGTGCGCGGTACATACCGAACAGAATCGGCATCTGAACCAGCAGCGGCAGACACGAGGCAAAAGGATTCGTCCCGTACTTCTTGTTGAGCGCCTGCATCTCCTCGCTCATCTTGAGACGAGATGCCTGGTCCGTCTTGCCCTTGTACTTTTCCTGAATCTTCTTCATTTCAGGCTGCATGACGGACATCGCTCGCTGCGAACGCAGCTGCTTGACGTACAGAGGCGTAATCAGTGCGCGCACCACAATCGTCAGCACGATGATCGACACGATCCACGCCACACCTGGCCCACCGCTCATTCCGAGCGCCACCAGCAGATCGTGGATCTTTACCCACACCCATGCAATCGCAACGGTAAATGGGTAAATGATCTTGTCAAACCACATGGACATCTCCTTCATGTGTGTCTCGCACAGGCGAATGTGCGCATGTCTCATCGATCGTATCGTGAGTGCACGAGGGCGACTCGTCACAATCGCTAAGCCCCATCACGGGGAAGTCATCGGGGTCCAGATAACCCGCCCAATCGTCAGGCGGAACCCAGGGGGGTGCACTCCACTGGCCTTGAAGCGGCACATGGTCGACACCGCCATTGGACCACGGGTTGCATCGCAGGAGCCGCCATGACGCCAGGATTGTGCCTTTGATGATGCCGTGAACTTCGATCGCACGCACGGCGTAAGCCGAACATGTGGGTGCGTACTTGCATCGTGGTGGCAAACCGGGAGAGATGAAGCGCTGGTAGAAACGTATGGGTGCCAAAGCGATGGTGCGCAGGAGGCTCATTTCTGGCCCCGTTGCTGCTCGCGTTCATCCCACTTGCGCCATGCCCGCGTCAGTGCCCGATCCAGGTTGACGCCCAGTGTGGCCGAGTCCTCACCCAGAGCTCGGTGCCCTGCGCGGACAACAATGCGCGCACCGTCGGGCTGGTCAGCTACTCGCGCGGCCATGAGGTGGCGCAGGCGACGCTTGATGGTGTTGCGTCGTGTTGCCAACGCGACTTCGCGCTTGGGCACGATGAAACCGACGAGGCGCTTGGAAGCATCCTCGTCGGTTCGGCAATGCACCACGACCATCGCATTACCGCTGCGAGAACCATGACGGATTGTCGTTGAAAAATCGGTCGAATCCACCATGCGATGCGCGCGCGGCAACACCGAAGTCTCAGGCAGAAAGACGTGCGCGGCCTTTGCGGCGACGGTTGGAGATCACCGCGCGACCTGCACGTGTCCGCATACGCAAACGGAAACCATGCGTACGGGAACGACGACGGTTACTGGGCTGATAGGTCCTCTTCACCATGACGCTACTCCTTGACGGTGGAACCCCTCGTTCCACTCTTCCTTTATTTCTTTCACCGCGAGTATCCACCGAGTTGTTCTCGCAGGACGATTCACGGCGTGCTCATGCGAGCACAGACAGATTTCAAGCGTAGGGGTTTGACCCAGAGCCGTCAACGCAATCGAGGCCAATTGTCACCGGTTCCACACTCCCAATTTTCGTCCACAACTGTGGACTGGCCCGTGGATAACTTTTTCCACATCCGTGGATTTCCACATGTTATCCACAACGGTGTAATTTACGGATTTTCCGCAGCATCTCTGAATTCGGCTTTGTAACTACACGTGTGTCATTTGCCAGCGTGTTTTCCACAGACCTTTCCCCAACTTGTGGATTACGCTCAGATCGATACAGTGAGTTATCCGGACGTCGTCACAAACTGGTAGCGTTCAAGTGTTGAATGTCACGTCGGTTTCGCAGGTAAGGTAAGAACAGTGAGCAAGTCGTTATCCGATGCGTGGGCAGACGCCCTCGAATCGTTGAAATCCGTTGATTTAGGGCCATTGGCGGCGTCATTCATCAACATGGTGAAACCTCTGGGCGACATCGAAGGCACCATCTTGCTGGCCGTCCCCAACGAATTCACCAAAGGTTTCATTGAGACACGCGTTTCCGACGACGTCACGCAGTCACTGTCCCAGGCACTGGGTCGCAACGTGCGCATCGCTGTCACCATTGACACCTCGCTTGCACCGCTTGAAGACGAGAGCGCATCACCCGACGATGATCATGTTCCACCTTTGCAAACTCCGCGCGACGCCGGAGCCTCGCGCGTGCTCGATGCTGTGAATATCGATTCAACGGAAACCCGGCTCAACCCTCGCTATACGTTCGACACATTCGTCATTGGCCCCTCGAACCGTTTTGCCCATGCGGCGGCAACGGCAGTGGCTGAAGGACCGGCCAAGTCCTATAACCCCCTGTTTATCTACGGTGGGTCAGGACTGGGAAAGACTCACTTGCTGCACGCGATCGGTCACTACGCACTGTCGATGTATCCGCATCTGCGTGTGCGCTACGTCAATTCCGAAGAATTTACGAACGACTTCATTAACGCTATTCGCGAAGACCGCGCGGAGGAATTCCAGCGCCGCTACCGCGAAGTGGACATTCTGTTGGTGGACGACATCCAGTTCATTCAGGGCAAAGAGCAGACCGTCGAGGAGTTCTTCCACACCTTCAACACCCTGCATAACGCTAATAAACAGGTCGTTCTGACTTCGGATCTGCCGCCCAAACAGCTGTCAGGCTTTGAGGACCGGCTGCGTTCGCGCTTCGAGTGGGGTCTGCTCACCGACGTTCAGCCACCGGATCTGGAAACGCGTATCGTCATCTTGCAGAAGAAGGCCGTTGGCGAGGGGATCGAAGTGGATCCGGCTGTGCTGGAGTACATCGCCTCGCGTATTTCGTCGAATATTCGAGAACTCGAGGGTTCGCTGCTGCGCGTGACGGCTTTCGCCAATATCACGCAGCAACGCATTGACTTGCCGCTGGCTGAGATGGTCCTCAAGGACATCATTTCTGATCCCGATGACACCGAGATCACGTCCGCACTGATTATGGGTCAGACCGCGCACTACTTTGATGTCACGCTGGATCAACTGTGTTCAACTGACCGTTCCCGCACGGTGGTGGAAGCACGCCAGATCGCCATGTATCTGTGTCGCGAGTTGACAGATCTTTCATTGCCCAAGATTGGCGCAGCGTTCGGCGGTCGTGACCACACCACGGTGATGCATGCCAATAAGAAGATCACCGAGCAGATGGCGGAAAAGCGTGACATTTTCAACCACGTCACCGAGTTGACCAACCGCATCAAGCAAAAAGCTCGCAATTCGTAAGGATCGCCCGTACCGTTGAGCCACGAATTGACGAAGGGGGCGCGTCCAGCCGCATATTCCTTACTTACCCACCGCTGGGGATAAAACTGTGGATATCCTGTGGGTAATGACAAGAAATTTGTGATTCGATCTGTGGATCGATGCCTGCTCGTTGTGGATGCACGGACCGGTCTTGTGTGAATCCACAATCGGCTCATAAAGTGTCCACATCTCGTGCCCACATTTGTCCACGTAACGAATCGTTGAAATCGCGGGGGTTGACGGGCTTTTCCACACTTTCCACATGTCCTATGACGATGAAGAAAAAGAAATAAAAGATGAAAAAGTGGAAAACTCACAACAAACGATGGGTGGCCGATTAGTGAGTTCGCGAAGAGCTCGACGAAGCTCATCACACGGGTTCGTGGTCAGTTCTGATTTAATCCACATATTTCGCCTTGGGGTCAACTTCTGCATGAGAATCGAGTAGAGTTGGTTCGGTTCATCAAAACAGCTAATGAGTGCTCGCACGGGGAGTTGGAGGGGTACAGAATGAAGTTCACTGTCGCCCGTGACATTTTGTCGGAAGCCGTATCGTGGACTGCCCGAGCGTTGCCGCAACGGCCACCCAGCCCGATTCTGGCAGGTGTCAGACTCAGCGCAGATGCTGAGATCGTCACGCTGTCGTCATTCGACTACGAGGTATCCGCGAACTCGCATATTCCTGCCGAAGTACATGAGCCCGGTGAGGTTCTCGTATCGGGTCGCCTGCTGGCCGACATCTGTAAGTCACTGCCGCAGCGTCCGGTCGATTTCACTGTTGACGGACCGAAAGTGACGATCACCTGCGGATCGTCTCACTTTGTGCTGGCTGTGATGCCACTGGATGAGTACCCGCTGCTGCCCGAACATCCCCAAACACGCGGCACTGTTGATTCTGAAACACTTGCCCAGGCCATCGGCCAGGTCTCGATCGCCGCGTCGCGCGACGACACGTTGCCACTGTTGACGGGTGTGCGTATGGAGTTTGAAGGTGAGCGCATATCGCTGATCGCCACTGACCGCTACCGCCTGGCTGTGCGTGACCTGGAATGGGAACCCAGTGACCCGCAGTTCTCCGATGCGGCACTGGTGAAGGCCCGGATTCTGAGCGACGTGGCCAAGTCCACCGCATCAGGGTCGCGCGTGACGATCGGTCTGTCACGTGAATCCAAGCCAGGAGCATCATCTCTGATTGGTTTTGAGGCATCGGGTCGACGCACCACCTCCACGTTGATGGACGGGGATTACCCGCCGGTATCCCGACTTTTCCCGGAAACCACACCGATTCAGGCTGTATGTGATCGTCACGTGCTGCTTGAAGCGGTCAAGCGTATGGCGCTGGTGGCTGAGCGTAAGACGTCGGTGCGGATGGCATTTTCAGAAGGTCAGGTGGTCCTCGAAGCCGGCCAGGGTGAAAGCGCCCAGGGTTCGGAAGCAATTGAAGCTCAGGTCAACAACGAGATCACCACAGGATTCAACCCGTCGTATCTGATTGAAGGCCTGTCGGTACTGTCGGCCGACTTTGTGCGCTTCGGCTTTACACACCAGTCCAAGCCGGTTGTCATGACTGGTCAAAGTGAACTCGATGGGGGAGAGGACACCAGTTTCCGCTACCTGCTGATGCCCATCCGCTTCGGAGCGTGAGTGTGTGCGTATCTCGCACGTCGCACTTGATGATTTCCGTTCCTACCGTCACCAGGTGTGTGAACTTCCCGCTGGAGTGAGCGTTTTCGTTGGCCACAACGGTCAGGGAAAAACGAATCTTGTTGAGGCCATCGCCTATTTGTCAACGTTTTCGTCTCATCGGGTCGCTGCCGACACGGCACTGGTGCGGGTACCGACCGGCGAGGAGGCTCCTCCTGGTGGTGCCATGATCCGCGTGAAATTGGTGACAGGGGAGCACACGACGTCGCTGAGCGGGGACAACAGTGACAATGCTTCGGATACGTCACAGGCAGGTGAATCCTCCGAAAGGCGCGATCAAGCCGGCAGGCGCGACCAGGTGGTGGAACTGGAAGTGGTGCGCGGAAAAGCCAATCGGGCGCGCCTGAATCGCACCACGCTGGCGGCTAAGAAAATCCTCGGAATGGTCAGGACCGTTGTGTTCGCACCCGAGGATCTGTCCATTGTGCGCGATGCACCGCAGGTCAGGCGCCGTTTCATCGACGAATGCGCGATCCAGCTTCACCCGACGTTCAGCGCCGTTCGTGCAGATTTTGACCGTGTGGCACGCCAACGCGCCGCAGTGCTCAAAGCTGCCAGTGCACGTGTGCGTCGTGGCCAGGTCCCTGACCTATCAACGCTGGAAATCTGGGATGACCAATTCGTGGAACTGTCTGCGCAGGTCACACTTGAGCGCCACCGCGTCGTCACGTTACTGAGTACACCGGCATCTGATGCCTATAGCAGTGTGGCTGACTCGCCTCGAGAATTTTCAGTGGGCCTGGAAGCCTCCGTGTCAGCCTTCAGCGATATCGACGTCACTGACCCGACCGCGCACATTGAGGCATTAAGACAGGCCCTCCAGCATGTTCGAGACGATGAAGTGCGACGCGGTGTGAACCTTGTGGGTGCCCACCGCGACGACCTGGAACTGACTTTGGGACACTTACCCGTTAAAGGCTATGCATCTCACGGCGAATCATGGTCGGCTGCCCTGGCACTTCGCCTGGCATCCTTTGAAGTCCTGAGTGACGAGGGAGAACGGCCAATCCTCATCCTCGATGATGTCTTTGCTGAACTCGATGCGAAGAGGCGTCAAGCCCTTGTCGAGGTCATCAGGCAGGCAGATCAGGTGCTCATTACTGCGGCAGTTGAGAGCGATGTGCCCGATCAGCTGGACGCTCACATTTTTCGCGTCCACTGGGATCCAGAAGATGGCTCGGTGATTGAGCGTGAATGAAAATTCCGGACTGCTTTCTGATGGTGAGCGCACCGATGTGATCGCGCAGGCCACTGCTCGCATGCAGCGTGCCATGCTGGCTCGGGGAGCCACGCGCAGCACTCACCCGCGCGCCGCCGGCTCTTCTGGGCGCACTCAGCGCGATGAGTTCGCCCATGGCGCTCACGCTGGTGCAGGTGACACCGGTGCATCGAACGGTGATGCACACAGTGGTCAGGTCACCCTCGAACCTCGCAATGCACGCGAGGAACTGCGTGCGCGCGCCATGCTGGGACCTCTGTGGGCATTGCGGCATCGAAGCGGGGCTGGGCGCGCCGGGCGTGTGGGACTGGCTTCTGGTCGCTTACGGTGGAATGAACCGCGCTCCATTGGACGTGTCATCAAAAAGACCACGCATGATCGCGGATGGGATTCGTCGACCGCGATGGGGTCCGTTATGGCGCAGTGGCCAGTGATTGTTGGAGACAACGTGGCCCAGCACTGTTCAATCGAAACCTTCAATGACCGCACACTCATTGTGCGCTGTTCATCAACGGCGTGGGCCAAACAGCTCGTGCTGCTTCTGCCGCATATTGAGCGCCGAATTGCCGAAGAAGTCGGTGCCGGAGTGGTCGATCAGGTCATCGTCCGCGGCCCGTCGGCCCCCTCCTGGAACAAGGGCCGATGGTCAGTGAAGGGCAGAGGTGTGCGTGACACGTATGGGTGACCCCTCCCACACTTCACAAGAACCTGTCTTTTCGCAGCTCACGAGTACTTTAGCGTGGCCTACACCAACGTGAAATCAAGTCGAAAAACCCTGTTTTTTGGTAAAATATAAACAGATTATGAGTAGTGTGTCATGTGGACACACGGTCCCGGAATTTTCCGGGAGGGCAGCCAGCCCGCGGTGCACAGCACCATCACAATGAGGGGAGCCGGTGAGTGGCGGACGAAGGGATCAATTCCCAGCCAAATGAGGACCAGGGGCATTACGGGGCATCAGACATCACCGTTCTGGAAGGTTTGGAGGCTGTTCGTAAGCGGCCTGGCATGTATATCGGTTCAACGGGAGAACGCGGCTTGCACCATCTGGTGTATGAAGTGGTCGACAACTCCGTTGACGAAGCTTTGGCTGGATATGCCGACCACATCGAGGTGACGATCCAGGCTGATGGCGGCCTGAAGGTAGTCGACAACGGGCGCGGTATTCCAGTGGATATTCACCCCACCGAGGGGCGACCAACCGTTGAGGTCGTCATGACGATTCTGCACGCCGGAGGCAAGTTCGGAGGCGGCGGGTACGCTGTTTCCGGCGGTCTGCATGGCGTGGGTATTTCCGTCGTGAACGCTCTGTCCACCCGGGTTGATACTGAGGTGCGTCGACAGGGGTACGTGTGGCGGATGTCCTTTGCTGATGGCGGGGCAGTGGTCTCTGAGCTCGAACGTGGCGAGGAAACCGACGAAACGGGCACTACCCAGGTGTTCTATCCAGATCCACAGATCTTCGAGTCCACTGAGTTTGACTTTGAGACGCTGCGTCACCGCTTCCAGCAGATGGCGTTCCTCAATAAGGGGCTGCGCATCACGCTGACCGATGAGCGCCCCTGGGTTCAGGACGAGGGCGACGAGATCACCGGGGATGATGAAGGCCCAGCTGACGATCCTGTTCCAGGGTTCCGCCGCGTGTCCTACATGTATGAACATGGCTTGCGCGACTACGTGGAATTCCTGGATTCGAGCCGCAAGACTGACGTCATTAACTCCGAGATCATTGATTTTGAAGCTGAAAACGATCCGGGCACGATGTCGCTGGAAATTGCGATGCAGTGGACAACGGCGTACTCGTCGAGCCTGCACACCTACGCCAACACGATCAATACGACCGAAGGCGGAACACACGAAGAGGGCTTCCGCACGGCACTGACCACGGTGATCAACCGTTATGCCAAGGAGCGCGGAATCCTCAAGGACAAGGACGAAAACCTGTCCGGTGAAGATGTGCGTGAAGGTCTGACGGCGGTGATCTCCATCAAGCTGACCGAACCGCAGTTCGAAGGCCAGACCAAGACCAAGCTGGGGAACACAGAAGCCCGCACATTCGTCCAGCAGCAGGTCTACCAGCACCTGCAGGACTGGTTCGATGCGCATCCTGCCGACGCCAAGGCGATCATCATGAAAGGTCAGCAGGCTCAGTTGGCGCGCGTCGCGGCACGCAAGGCCCGTGAGGCCACTCGGCGCAAAACCGCCCTGGACACGCTGTCGATGCCGACGAAGTTGCGCGACTGCTCGTCCAAAGATCCCTCGGTGTGTGAAATCTTCATTGTCGAGGGTGACTCGGCAGGTGGTAGTGCCGTCGGTGGGCGCGACCCGGAACACCAGGCGATTTTGCCACTTCGCGGAAAGATCCTGAACGTTGAAAAGGCTCGCCTTGACCGCGCGCTGAACTCTGAGACGATCCAGTCGCTCATCAGCGCCCTGGGCACTGGCATTGGTGAAGAGTTTGACATCAACAAGTTGCGCTACTTCAAGATCGTGCTGATGTCAGATGCTGACGTGGATGGCCAGCACATCGCGACCTTGCTGCTGACGTTCCTGTACCGCTATATGAGACCACTGGTGGAGCAAGGGTACGTGTACCTAGCGACACCTCCGCTGTATCGACTCAAGTGGACGAATGCTCCGCACGAATACGTGTATTCGGACAAGGAGCGTGACGACTGTCTTACTGAAGGGCTCAAGGCCGGTCATCGCCTGCCCAAGCAGGGCGGCATCCAGCGTTACAAGGGCCTGGGTGAGATGAACGACCAGGAATTGTGGGAAACCACGATGGATCCTGCGCACCGAATTTTGAAGCAAGTCGAGGTGGGCGAAGCAGCAGCTGCCGACCAAATCTTCACCCTGCTGATGGGTGATGACGTGGAATCCAGGCGTTCGTTTATTCAACGAAACGCTCAGGATGTGCGATTCATTGACGCCTAGCGCCGCGGCGCAACGACAGTGATCCGACCATCGTCAACAACCTACTGATCAGGGACCAAGGAGAGTTTCATCGTGAGTGACGAGCCCACCACAGAGATTGAATCAACCGCTCCGCACGGACGGATTGATCAAGTCGACCTCGAAATGGAAATGAAGAGGTCGTACCTTGATTACGCCATGTCGGTCATTGTGGGCCGCGCCCTTCCGGACGTGCGAGACGGCCTCAAGCCGGTTCACCGCCGCATCCTGTATGCCATGTACGACGGCGGATACCGCCCCAATGCAGGTTTCTACAAGTGCATGCGCGTCGTCGGTGACGTGTTGGCGCACTACCACCCTCACGGTGACAGCTCCGTGTATGACGCTTTGGCTCGCCTCATCCAGCCGTGGTCAATGCGTTACCCGCTCATTGCCGGTCAGGGTAACTTTGGTTCTCCCGGTAACCTGGGGCCTGCTGCCCCTCGTTATACCGAATGTAAGATGGCGCCCCTGGCGATGGAAATGGTGCGCGACATTGATGAAGACACTGTTGACTTCCAGGACAACTACGATGGGCGCACCCAGGAGCCTACGATCCTGCCGTCGCGTATTCCGAACCTGCTGATCAACGGGTCGGAAGGTATTGCCGTGGGTATGGCCACGCGCATCCCGCCGCATAACCTGCGTGAGGTGGCCGAGGGTGTGCAGTGGGCACTTGAGCATCCTGATGCCACGCGTGAAGAACTGCTGGCAGCTCTCATGGAACGCATCAAGGGCCCGGATTTTCCTTCCGGTGCGACGATCCTGGGTCGCAAGGGCATTGAGGATGCCTACCGCACTGGCCGCGGCTCGATTATTCAGCGCGCCATTGTCGAGGTTGAGGAAATCCATGGCCGCACGTGCCTGGTTGTCAAGGCGCTGCCTTACCAGGTCAACCCCGATAACCTGGTCCAGAAAATTGCCGACATGGTCAAGGCCGGCCAGATCCAGGGTATTGCGGATATCCGTGACGAAACGTCGGGCCGTTCAGGCACGCGCCTGATCATGGTTCTCAAACGCGACGCGGTTGCCAAAGTTGTCCTGAACAACTTGTACAAGCGCACGCAGCTGCAGGACTCGTTCCCGGCGAATATGCTCGCCCTGGTGGACGGCGTGCCGCGCACACTGTCGCTGGATGGATTTATCCGTCACTGGATCAGACACCAGATCGAAGTCATTGAGCGGCGCACTCGCTTCCGTTTGAACAAGGCGCGCGAACGCCTGCACATTCTGGAAGGCTACCTCAAGGCGCTCGATGCCCTCGATGAAGTGATTGCGCTGATTCGTCGCTCTCCAACAGCCGACGATGCGCGCACCGGCCTGATGGACCTGCTCAACATTGATGAAGCGCAGTCTGATGCCATTTTGGCGCTGCAGTTGCGTCGCCTGGCCGCCCTCGAACGTCAGAAGATTCTGGACGAGCACGCACAGTTGCGTGACCATGTGGCCGACCTGGAAGACATCCTGGCCACCCCGCAACGCCAGCGCGACATTGTGTCCACCGAGCTGGCGGAGATTGTCGAGCGCTACGGTGATGAGCGTGTCACCACGATCGTGCCGTACGCGGGCGAAATGTCGATGGAGGACCTCATCCCCGAAGAGGACGTGGTGGTGACCATCACCCGTGACGGTTTCGCCAAACGTACCCGCACCGACAATTACCGTTCGCAAAAACGCGGCGGCAAAGGTGTGCGCGGCACTCAGCTCAAGGGCGATGATGTGGTGGAGCATTTCTTTGTCACAACCACGCACCAGTGGCTGCTGTTCTTCACGAACCTGGGTCGTGTTTACCGCGCGAAAGCGTATGAGATTCCGGAGGGCGGTCGCACCTCCCGCGGTCAGCACGTTGCGAATCTGCTTGCGTTCCAACCCGATGAGCGCATTGCACAGGTCCTGGCTATTCACGACTACGACGAGGCTGACTACCTGGTGCTGGCCACACGGTCCGGTCTGGTGAAGAAAACGCGCCTGTCGGAATACGACAGTGCCAGAACCGGCGGCATTATTGCGATCAACTTGCGTGATGATGACAACGGAGAGCCTGATCAGCAGGTGTCTGCTCAGCTGGTGAACGCTGATGATGATCTGATCCTGGTGTCCCGTAAGGGGCAAGCGGTGCGATTTACTGCCAGCGATGAGCAGCTGCGTCCGATGGGGCGCGGCACGTCGGGTGTGCGCGGCATGAAGTTCCGTGACGGCGATGAGCTGCTGGCGATGGAAGTTGTGCGCGAGGGTGCGGACCTGCTGATCGTCACAGATGGTGGCTACGCGAAGCGCACCCCGTTGAGCGAATATCCTGTGAAGGGTCGCGGCATTTTCGGCGTGCGAGTAGGCAACTTGGTGGATGAACGAGGTGCACTGGTGGGCGCCCTCGTTGTCGACAGTGACGAGAATGTCATGGTGATTACCGAATCCGGTAAACTTGTCCAAATCAACGCGTCCGACGTGCGTGCCACCGGGCGCAACACTATGGGTGTCATTTTCGCTCGCCCGGATGACGATGACCGCATTATTGCGATTACGCGTCACACGGAGGATGACGAAGATGAGGCCGTTGATGAAACCGCCGACGAATCAGCTGCACAAGAGGCTGATGAGCCTGTAGCGTCAAGTGCAGAAACTGAGGAGGACGAGCAATGAGCGATCTTGAAGACCTCGATCAGCCGATCCTGGATGAGGATGTACCGCGCAGAGTCGACCTGTCGGTAGCGCGCGTGGACCCGTGGTCAGTCATGAAGGTTGGTTTCCTGTTGTCCGTGGCGCTGGGGATAGCGTTGGTGTTCGCCACCCTGGTGTTGTGGCTGATGCTCGACTCCATGCACGTTTTCGGCGACATTGAGGAATTCCTCAAGAATCTGAGCGCGGAACGTTTCGTCACGCTCATGGAGTACCTGCATTTGTCGAAGGTGCTGTCCTACGCGACCATTGCGGCGGTGGCCAACGTCATCATGATCACGGCGATGTCGACGCTGGGTGCGTTCCTGTACAACATCATCGCCTCATTGGTGGGCGGGGTGCGCGTGTCCTTGATGGATGAGTAGAGGCGCGAGCGGTGGAAGATGGCGACTGTGGTGTCGGTGAATGTCATAGACGTCACTAGGCTCTCGTTTTGTTGTCGCACCGATGCTCGGGTACGATAGTTCGGTGCCCTTGGGGCGCGGATGGGCCTATAGCTCAGTTGGTTAGAGCGCAGTCCTGATAAGACTGAGGTCGCTGGTTCGAGTCCAGCTAGGCCCACTGTCCACACTCAGCTGAATGGGAGGCGGAGCGGTGAAGAAGGCGATCACGACCATTGCGGCGCTTGCCGGTGCTGCGATAGCGGGGATTGTCGTTCGTCAAATTGCTCAGGACCTGTCCAATAACGCTGATCTGTGGAGGTCCGTCACCGACGAATATGAGCCGGAATCTTCCACCGCTCATTAACGACGGCGACCCGACCCGACCGCTTTCTGGGCGGTTGTCTGGAGCTGTCACCGTCAGGTACGGTAGGAACTCAATAACGGGGCTATGGCGCAGCTGGTAGCGCACCTGCTTTGCAAGCAGGGGGTCGTGGGTTCGAGTCCCACTAGCTCCACCACTGGACGCTCATTGTGATTCACAATGAGCGCTTTTTGTGTCGTGGCGACGAATATTGGGCTAATGCCGGAGTATTGCTGAGTGTACGATATCCGGGTCCAGATTCTGACTCCCTTTGAAAAAAAGGGACCTCATGAGGATGTTGTCACACACAAAGTCCGTGTATCCTGTCATACATTTTTCAAGTGTTAGTTTGTTGTTGGCTCTCCTGCTGATGTGTGGCATCACCCCAGTGACGTGGGCAGATGGTGATGGAAGTGATGCCGCTGCCGCTGATCCTGCTGTGGAATCCAGCGAGCCGGCATCTGATGCCGGTCAGCCGAGCCCGTCACCTGTCGATCCTGAAGCGGCTCCTGCGGAGGCGGCTCATGCCTCAGAAGCTGCTCCGACTTCTGAAGAGGGTGCTCCTGCCCCGGCAGAAGATACTGCTGTTTCAGTCGAACCGAACGATACGTCTGCGCGTGAAGCGGCAGCTCCACCTGCAGAGTCCTCGGAGGCCGCGCCTTACAGTGTCCAGATCACCTTTATGTACGGTGAGAATGTGCAGGCGAAGCAAACCTTCACTGACCCGGAAGCGGTTCTCGGTACGCAGGGTGTACAGACCGATATCAATCAGTGGCCTTTCAGGATGTACTTCCTCGGGTGGTCTCCAGATCCGAAGTTCAAGGATCTTAAGAAATATTCGGAAGACAGTCCGTTCTACTTTGCGAGCCAGAAGGTTGGCGACATTTTCCCAGCCGGAACCGCGCCTCAGACCCTGCACGCTATCTACGTATCCAATACCGACTACGTCGGCCTGGATACCACGTCGATGGCAACCATCAACTGCGGCAAGAGCGGTGAGCAAACAGCGCCTGACTCCGACATCAAGAAATTTGAAGTCGAAGGCGATATGCCAACCACAACCGCTTACTACGACGACCGTACCGATGGTTACTAGGTTTCTTATGAGGCGCAGTTTTCGATGCCTCCGTTCACCTCGATTACTGTCTACAAAGATCCGATAGTAGGTGCGTTGGATAACGGTTCTGACTGGAGTCAGTTGGCGAACAGAACAGCCAAGGCGACCCACGTCGATATGCGCGTCAAGCTCGACGAACGCATCGTGATGCCGGAGCGGATGAAGATCAAGTTCTCCAGCTACACATTCCGTCCGATCGCTGTCTACGCCGCAACGAACGCCGATGGCAGTGAAGTTGCGATGGGGGATAAGGACAATCCCGGCGGGAAATATGGGGTTTCCCTCGTTGCGGATGGCAAGACGGCAATAGACTTCGCAGAAAACAATAATCCAGACACGATCATCGAAATTGTCCCGTGGATGACGAATGCCGCTGGCGAACGTGTTCCCGTCCACGAAATCGTGGTTCGTACTCGTACCCGAACCGGATATGACCAAGCGCCTGGTGGTGACCGCATTCCTGCGACCTATGAGAAGATCGCCAAGATGCAGCGCCTGATGCTTGACGATTCGAGCGCTCCGCTCACTGTCAGCCCAGAAGATGCCCTGAAGATCGCCAATGGCGAAGCAGATCCGATTCAGGTCACTGGAATGCTGAGGGCGTGGTGAAGGCTTCCGTAGTGAACGTCTTTGGACAATCCCTTGGAGGCAAGCTCCTGCTTGGCCCGGTGCAAGCCAACAACGTGGACGTGACATTTGCCTTCAACAAGGTGAGCTTCGATGAGAACACACCTCCTGGTGCTGCTGAAAAAGACCTCGGCACGATCAATGTTGTGCACAAGAAGGGTATTGAGGCTGACTCATTAACTGATCAGAGCATGCCGACATTGCCTGCTTCAATGGAGGTTGACGGTGTCCACTACAAATTCAATGGGTGGAATACTCAACGCGATGGGAAAGGCACGAACTTCACAGGCACTACTCCGGTGACCGAGGACATGACACTATACGCTCAGTGGACGACGCGTGACTCTGAACCTGTTCCCGACCCTCAACCAAAGCCAGGTGTCGACCCGGGAGATTCGGTCCAGCCGAGCTATTCTGCGCGGAAACTTGCCAGCACTGGGTGAGCTGACGGATACGTTCAGATGGCAGCAGGCGTGATGATGCTGCTTGCTGGCAGCGCCATGGTCATCCGACGCCGCAAAGCCTGATCACCAGCTCAATACTGGGTAGTATGCCGAAGGCGAAGGGGTGTGTGACGCCGGCCCTGTTGTCTGACGCACCAGCTCAGAGTTTGCGACTCCAGTATCCGGTAAGGACGAATGCAACGATAAGTTGGAATGCGGCCGCGCATTGAAGAGCGATGAATGCCGGGATACTGAAGGCGCCGACGATGAATGACGCGCCGACGAGTGTCATCGACAGCACGGTGACAATGGGTCTGCCTGAATGAGCGCGAATGGCGGCTTCACGCTCATCAGTTTCACGGATATAGGCTTGCCTCAAGGTACTGTCATTGCGCATTTTGCTGAGGTTGAAACTCATGTAGCCGACGCAGATGAGTTCGAAAACAATTCCTGCTGCGGTGATGATGTTGACGATCGGTGCATCCGGGATGTTTGCGCGCAGTATTAAGTTTCCGAAGAAACTCAATGCGAGGCCGGCGATGACAAAGATCAGAGCCAGGCTGTGGCGCTTCTTGAGTTCTGTGCGGTATTGTTCGAGTTCGTTCATGTTGTTTTCTCCAGGTCTGTGAAGTCGAAAACGTTCTCGATTGTGAGGCCGAAGTAGTGGGCGATTTTGTATGCCAGCGGCAGGGACGCCACGTATTTACCGGTTTCAATTGAGGTGATTGTTTGCCGTGTGACGCCGACTGCCAGAGCAAGGTCTTCCTGTGAAAGCTTGCGTTCTTTGCGTAGTTTCGGGATCTGTGTTCGCATCTTGCTCCTGTCACTGTGAAGCATTCCGACACAAAAAAGACTAGTAAGCTTTGCAAAAACTGTCAAGCGTGCTTTGCAATCTGTGTGGTAGCTCCACGCCCGATGTCACATGCGAAAGCCGCGCAGGAACTCGGGGCGATGCACATGTGAAGCGTGGACGACGAGGTACGACTTCACAGCAGCCCATGAAGTTCGTGACAGTGGCTCCGGCATCAGAGAGAATTGTTCCGGTAGCCGCGCTGTGCCTGCAGGACGGCATCCAACGGAAAATCGGCGGTGAGGCAAATGGCGACGAAGCTGGAACCTGGTGTCGTGAGGATCGCGCACACGCGGTCGGGCGCTGAGGGATCCGACGAGGTAGTTGTTGCTGAGTTCGACACCAAGGGTGTGCTCGTGAGATGGCCACGAACCCTGGATTTAGTTGAGGCTCTCCGCCTGAATGACGACAGTCGGCAAATCCCGGACCCGCTCATTCTGCGGGATGGCGATGGATGGCTCACTCTTGCCGAGGGCTACACCGTGGGTGCGTCTGCGTCGTCTCTTGGGCACTCTCTGGAGCGCCTTCGCTACAGGCGCGCGATCCACTCCGGTGCAAACGGAGTCGATTATGTAGGGGTCAATGGGATGACCTCGGAGATCGACGGATTGGCCAAGTGGGCGAAGCTGGTTCCAGTAACAACGCAACTGATGCTGGGCGAGGAGGGAAAGGACATCGAGGGTGTTTCGATTGTGGCAAAGAACTTGGATTCGTTGTCTCTGGGAGGCCCGCTCGATCTGCAACTGTGCACTTCGTTCCGTTTCAACCCCATGCCGAAGGGCGGCGTCTTCACGATCCCTACCGCTCTGCTGGTGCGAACCCTTAGCACTGAGCTTGAAAGTTGGCAGACGCACCAGCAGACGCATCGGATGATGCAAGACCTCATGTGCCTGGTATACGGCAAGCCTTGCGGATCGCGGCTGATCTCGGTGATGAGGGAAGACGACCAGGAACTGCCGCCGACAGATGAGCGTCGTTTCTGGCGAGACGCATACCAACCGTCTTTCGGTCGGACCGTCGATCCCGACCGCCAGTTGACCGACGATGATAACCCGCTTTTCTTCCTTGACGAGGCCAACGCGGATCTTGTTGCGAAGTGGCTAAATGAGTACTCGTACTGGTCTCGACCGACCTGGATCGCCATGAGTGCCCTGTTCCATCGCACCCTTCCGGTGGAGTCGCAGCTTGTTCACGTTGCCGTGGCGCTCGAAGCATTGGGCTACGCGATCGCCGAAAAAGCCAATCCCGACAAGAAAGTATCGGGAACGTATGAAGCGCTGCTCAAGAACATCTTCGACTTCCTGGGATACGAACCCGACGCTGTTGTTGGCGAGGGCGGCAGCCGTGATTCCTGGTGCAAGGCTTTCAACGAGGCCTACAAAGGAGTCAAACACGCTGACAACGATCTGACGGAAGGACGAGAAGCCTGGGTACGGACGCGGGAGGGCCTAATCCTGATCCGCTGCTGGCTCGCTGCCGCGCTTGGCGTCTCAGAGGAGCTCGTCATGCAGCGACTAGATCAGGGGCGAGTCGGGGCTTGATGCTCTGACAGGCGTCTTCAGCGGCGTCTCTCGACTTCCAGGAGGCGTGGCGCGCTGGTGTGTCGTACTGAGCTGCTCGGCGGGTTTAGTGTCCGGGGTGATCTCTACAATGAGATTGGCCAAGGAACCACGCTTCGGCCAGCCGAGGTACAAACCCGTGGCTTGATTGTATGATTGGGGGCAACTGATGGGCGAAGGTACCCTCCGACGAGTGAAGTTCTACGGCGCACAGGATTTAGCGACCTGGATGTACATGCCGCGCGTGGCTGAGCTCATCGAGAAATTTGAGAATGCTGACACGCTGACCACGACCGTGGACGCGATCGAGCTCCACAACGTCCAGCCGTACATAGAGAAGGGTTTTCTACCCCAGACTTACACGGCCGAACAACGCGCCCATGCTGAGAGCCTAGTTCCAAGGATGCGCAGCGCGGTGGCACGGTTCTTCTCTAGAGTCAACGAGTCCAACTGTGAAGCCATCGTTACTGACATCAACTATGACTACCACGCGGACCTACTCGAACTACTTGGCCGGAACAGAGCGTACGAGCGGTGCAACCCAACCATCATGTTGTCTGTACTTGATACTGCGGGCGTCCGCATTGGTCAGATGCTTGCATGCGAGAAGCTCGTGGTTGCTTACCAGCTGGAGATGCGTGAAAGGCTGCTCGCATCGCCGCAGAACGCAGAGCATGTGGTGCGCAAGTATCTGGAGAAGAACACGCGTGATGATATCCACCTGCCTGCGAATCTGACGACTAGCGATGTGCACGATTTGCTGGAGAGATACCTTGACAGTCCCGAGGCTAACCCTAACTACGTGAGGTTGATCGAGACCGCTTCATCCCAGGGTATGGTGGCGACCGGGATTGACGCCAAGCTGAAGTTGAAAGCGAAGCGCCGCAATGCCGAGATGACGCAAAAGCTCTTTGAGGAGACGGCAGGCATCAGGTTCGGTGTTGAGATGTGTCTCTCCGATACCCAAGACGAACCAGTGGTGTCCAAGTTGGACAACTCTGATGGGACAGTCGCTCAATTTAGTTACAGCAGTCGCTGGTTGGAAGAAACCCTCGACTACCCGAGTGTCCTCAATAACTTCCAGTACCTCTTCGAGTTCGCCAATCGCGAAGTAATACTGAGCTTCCCTTCGACACTTCGCAGCTCGGGGCCCTTGAAAGCTTCGTGGGTGTGCCTGGGAAGAGCGAGTACCCGGTAGGTGTGGCGTTCCGAGTCGCCGAAATGGCGTCCTTCCTGCAGACAAGGCTCTACCAGCATTTCCTAGAAGACAAGGGAATCGACTTGGAAGATGTTATCATCTGGTTCTTTAGAACCTATCTTGTGGACGAGTTCGGCGCCATGAACTTCTCGTTCACCCGCTCCACGCCCGGAAGTTCCTTTCTGGAAAGGACTAGGCACCTTTTCGTCGAAATGGAGAGTGTTTTGAACCAATTCCGTCAGTTTGTTAACAATGGTGAAATCGACCCCGACTTGCTCTCCATCAGTTCAGACCCAATAGCATACAAGCGGGTACCCAGCCTCCTAGACGGAAAGTACATCTACTCGACACATGAACAAGAAATCACAGGAATCCTCCACGCGCTTTTTTCTGACCAGTCGAGGCTAACGTGCATCAGCGATGACTTGAGAGGAACAAGCGCCGCGGAACTTCTACTCAAGAACGAGGTCAGATATGGCGATTTTGATGAATATCAACGGAGTATGGTTGATCAGCTTATCAAGCTAGGTATCCTGCAGGATACGGAGGCACAGGTGACAATCGCGAAACCGCAGCAGTTTTGCATCCTTCATTCACTGTTCACCAGTGAGGCAGTGAGTTACTTCCACCTCTCGGAGAATGGTCGTGCAGAAGCGGATTCAATGGAAAAGCGTGGGTGGGTGACCCGTCGCTCGTCCCTGCTGACGGAAGCCGAAGCTGCCTACTTCAACTTTATGCTCAATAAGGTTGAGTTCAGTAACGGGCCTGAGCTGCGCAACAAATACCTTCACGGATCACAAGTGAATGGCGATGGTGAAGGTGCCCACTTTCAGACCTACATCACCGTCCTAAAGCTCATAATCGCTCTCGTAATCAAGATGAACGATGACTTCTGTTTGTCTGCGGAGGAACAGGTGGCTGCTAAGAGCTCGGCTCTGGGTGAATAATGCGTCGAATGTGAGGACGATGCAACGTAGGCCAATGCCGAGGAAGTTCCAGTGGAGTGACTTGGTGGCTGTTACCGAGGCTCTTGATATGAGTCCACGCGGTCATTCGGCGGATACCGAACCAGCGGCAGATCGAGATCACGCGATTGTCGTTCTGCTGGGCGGTTGCGCCACGCACGAAAGTTGAGGACTCCGTTATTAAGTCCGGACGGGAGTACTGAGGTTGATTTGAGCATGGCAGCATTGACAAAGCACATTGCCGGCCTCGTGTATTGGAGCAACGACGTTAATAAAGCGAAAACCGGAGCAGTCCTAGCTGATGCGGTATTGAACGAAGCGGACGGCAACCGACACATCGCCCACGCATATGACGCGGACGGTTATCATCAAATGATGCAGCACTATTACTTGACCTGTCGCTTGCTCCCGAAGGAATTGCTGGTTGAACAGTTGAGGGCGACAGAGATAAGAAGCTGGACGTGCGAAGTTCGATCTCTATCGCGTTGATGGAAAAACTGAGCTCCTAATCTAGGCAGAGATCCTGGCAAACAGAGATCGGACTGATGCGGTGCCAAAGACGTAGGCGGAGCTGGCCGATATTACGCGTCAGATACTCACTGCTTTGGGAAAGAGGACTCGGCTGTGGGTGAGGGAGACACGGCTAAGAACACGATGATCTAGACGCTGGCTGGTGCACATAGCTCGAACCGCGTAATTTACTTATCCGCGGGAAAGTATCGGCTCAAGCAGATGGCCAGTGTGGAAGGACATACGTTGACGAAACTCGTTGACTTCTCGATTGGAGCTGTGAAGGACTATGGCATCCCTGATGCGAGACATCGCCAAGTTCAACGCAGTAGAGAAGCCAATCGGTCCCTTGGACGTGACGGATCCGGCGGGCTCAATCGACCCGTCAGGAGCACTCGCTCGATCCGAGGCAATCGAGCCGATGGAGAGAGCAGGCCGGGGCAGAGAACTGCTCCTGCTACTGTGATTAATTCAGCATCGCAGCAGTCGAATTCGAAGCAGCTCGCCAAGATCGGTCCAACAACAGCTCTGCTTTCTCAGCTTGCGCTAGCATTCCTAGATGTCGCCACTCACGGCGCCCGCATTAGGCAAGGATACAGAAGATCCCGCGGATAACTGAATCTCCTGGGATTCACTGGTCATGGCGTGCTTACGTGCATGCACCAAGCCGTGACTTCTTAGTACCGTTGAGTATCAACCCACTAAAGGTGCCGCAAACGATGCCTAGTCAGAGAAGTGCCTCTTGTAGGAGCGTAGTTTGTTTTCTTGAGGCGGTATTCTGAGGATAATATCTAAGACCGGTCTCGAGATGCATGCGGAGTGTGTTATCACAAGTTTTGTGCGTTTGACCTGACCTAGAGTTGAATGGACGGTTCATCCAAGTAATCGATGATCTGAGTTGGGCTTATCGAGAGCTATGTCGGCTCTGGAACAAGCCTGATTTTGGGATAAGGAGTGGGGTTTTTGGTGGATCAGAAGGAAATATTCGTCAAGTCTAAGGAACGGGTAACGGACCACGGTGAGGTTTTCACTCCGGCACATATCGTCAACGCCATGCTAGATCTCGTTAAAGGCGAGTCCGAACGCATCGATTCACGGTTTCTTGAGCCTGCATGCGGCGAGGGTAACTTCTTGAAGCAAGTGCTTCAGCGCAAATTAACGACAGTCCAACAGAATTATGGAAAAAACGAATTCGAACGCCGTCATTATGCCTTGCTTGCTCTCATGTGCATCTACGGAATCGAGCTATTGGAGGACAATGTGCGCGTGTGCCGGCGGGTCCTTTGTGAGATTTTTCAGGCTTTTATTGGCGTAGAGGATGCCGAACAGTGGATTCAGGCTGCTGATGTCGTACTCACCGCAAACATAGTTCAGGCCGACGCGCTGACAATGAAGACTCCTACAGGTGGGTCGTTGACGTTTTCTGAATGGGGATACCTCGGCAGAGGTAAGTTCCAGAGGCGTGATTTTAAATATGACAAACTAACTAAGAGAAGTGCATACAACGTGGCGCTTTTTGGGGAATTTAAAGAGGACGACGTTTTTCAACCGGTAACCAGTTATAAACCCATGACCGTTCGTGAAATGGCCGAAATGGGAGATGTGTTATGACGATAACGGATTTGGTCAATCATAACCCTGATGTACTGACGTGCGTTGCAAACCTTTCCAACGACGAAGTTTTTACCCCTCCGGATATTGCCAATCAGATGCTTGATCGAGTAGCGGACGCGTGGGCGAAAGATCACGACGGCGAGAATCTGTGGCAGAATCCAAAAGTCACGTTTTTGGATCCTTTCACTAAGTCTGGTGTATTTCTCCGTGAGATCACCCGTCGGCTTGTAAGCGGTCTTGTCATGAGAATTCCCGACCTGCAACAGCGTGTAGACCATATTTTGACGCGCCAAGTATTCGGTATCGGGATCACGAATCTTACCGCGTTGCTTGCACGCCGCAGTGTTTATTGTTCAAAGTGGGCTAACGGTAAACACTCCATTTGTAAGGCTTTTGAGAATGACTGGGGAAACATCTGGTTCGAACGCACCGAACATACATGGGTAGGGGGGAGTAAGGAAGTTCGCCTCGACCCACTTACCGGCGGTGACCAGACCATCTATACGCACCGACACTGTGTTTACTGCGGTGCGGGTGAGGATGACTATGCGCGCGGTAATGATATGGAATCGCACGCGTACGCCCTCATCCACACAGATGATATTAAGTCTCGTATGAACGAGATGTTTGGAGAACAAATGCATTTTGATGTTGTAATCGGTAACCCTCCCTACCAGCTCAGTGATGGGGGTTACGGAGTTAGCGCTAAGCCAATTTATCATTTATTCATCGATCAAGCAAAGAAACTTGATCCTAGATATCTAAGCATGATTATTCCGGCACGGTGGTATTCAGGAGGTAAGGGACTCGATGATTTCCGTCAAGAAATGCTTACTGATTCCCGAATTGTGGCACTCCATGACTTTCCGGATAGCCGTGATGTGTTCCCCGATGTAGATGTAGCAGGCGGTATTTGCTACTTTCTATGGGCGCAGAATCATAACGGGATTACGAGTGTCACGACCCATGTACACGGCGATGAAGACGTGTCTGAGCGCGCTTTGCTCGAACCGGGAAACGATATTTTCATTCGCAACAGTAGGGCAATATCGATTTTGCGTAAGATTTACTCAGTCGAAATGAAAACGTCGCTAGAAGAGTCGAAAACAATTCTTCCCGAGAACTTGCAAATGGCTACTCAAGTAAGTTCACGTAAGCCTTTTGGATTTCCGACTAATTTTCGAGGTCGCTCAGAAATAACTTCTACTGATTCAGTAAAGCTAGTGCGGAACAATGGGATTGATTGGATTTCTAGGAATGAAATACGAACGAGATTAGATGCGGTGGATAGGTGGAAAGTTTTCACCTCAAACGCATCTCATGATCATGCTGGCCAGCCTGATAAAACTGGAACTAGGAGGGTTCTGGGGCGAACATCTATACTTGAGCCGAATGCAGTGGTGACGGAAACATACATATTACTTGGGATTTTTGAAAGTCAGAGGGAGGCTGAAAGTTGCCTCTCTTACGTCATAACGAAATTCGTACGTTTTTTGGTAGCTTTACGCTCATCGACTCAACACATTACAAAGTCCCGGTTTAAGTATGTACCTCTGCAAAGTTGGGACCATAGTTTCTCCGATAAGGAGCTCTACTCGCGTTATGGGCTAGATGAGTCGGAGATCAATCTAATCGAGCAGTCAATACGTCCCATGAATGGTAAGTGACATGAGGAATATTTCTGATTTACTCCCACCTAAGCCCTCATCCCGGCTGCATATTTACGCGTGGACCCCAAAGAATCCGCCTGTTGACTATGAGGGACTGATCAAGGTTGGCCAGACTACAAAAGCGGATGTAAATGATCGCATTCGAGAGTCTCAGGGCCAGATGCAGCAGGAATACGAACTACATGTGGATGAGATTGCGGAGCGCGAAGATGGCGGCAATTTCAGTGATAAGGATGTGATTGCCCGTCTTGTGGCAAAAGGCTTCGAGAATCCCCCTCGCGGCTCGGCTAGAGAGTGGGTTCGATGTACTCCCGCAGACGTGAAGACCGCCATCGAAGAACTTCGCGCAGGAAAGACATACACCGGGCAACGCTATGAAACGTTCAAGATGCGTCCCGAACAAGATCGGGCAGTGAGCGAGACTTTGGCGTATTACCGCTCAATATGGCATGAGGACGGAGAAGCAACACCGAGATTCTTGTGGAACGCAAAGATGCGTTTTGGAAAGACGTTCACAACCTATCAACTGGCAAAGCGAATGGGCGCCATGCGGGTCCTTGTGGTGACTTTCAAGCCCGCTGTGCAGGATGCGTGGCAAGAGGACCTGTCCAACCACGTTGATTTTGAGGGATGGCAATATGGTAATGCGGCAACGATGAAGGGCCAACTGGATTTTGATCGCGAGCGTCCGTTCGTATATTTCGGATCTTTCCAGGACCTACTGGGCCGCGATCGTCGAACGGGCCTAATCAAGGCGAAAAACAAATGGATCCACGCAGTGGACTGGGATTTGGTCGTTTTTGATGAATATCACTTTGGGGCGTGGCGCGACTCCGTCAAGGAACTCTTTGAAGGTGAGGATGAAAGAGAAGCCGCACGAGAACTCAAAGTCGAGTTCCATGAGGGCCTGGAAACCTTCGATCAAGAACTCGATGAATTGGGTAGCAACGAGGATGAGTTCTTGCCGATCACCACGCGTGCCTACCTGTACTTATCTGGTACGCCGTTTCGCGCAATAGGGTCAGGCGACTTTATTGAAGAACAAATCTTCAACTGGACATATACCGATGAGCAACGCGCCAAACAAGAATGGGCCGAAAAACAGCCCGGCGCATGGAATCCATACGGTGCGTTGCCTGAATTACGTCTCATGACGTACCAAATGCCTGATGACTTAATTACTACAGCCCACCAAGGGGAATTCGATGAGTTCGATTTGAACGAGTTCTTTTCCGCCACCGGAACGGGCCGGGAAGCGATGTTCAAACATGAGTCAGATGTACAGAAATGGTTGGATCTCATTCGTGGAGAGCATGCTCCAACTCAACTTGACTCGCTCAGAGCTGGAACGAGACCACCATTCCCGTATGCTGATTCGCGTTTACTGCCGTATATGCAACACTCATTCTGGTTTATGCCCAACGTAGCTGCATGCCATGCGATGGCGAATCTTTTGAAGGCTCGACATAACACATACTGGCATGACTACCAGGTACTTGTAGTGGCGGGCGCAGGTGCAGGCGTGGGAATAGAGGCACTCCCACCTGTGCGGAGAGCTATTAGGGATGGACATGAGACGAAGACAATTACACTTTCGTGTGGAAAGCTGACCACCGGTGTCACGGTGAAGCAGTGGTCATCGATTTTGATGCTGCGTAACCTCGCCAGTCCAGAAACTTATTTCCAGGCAGCGTTTCGTGTGCAGTCTCCGTGGTCCATTAAGAACCCAAATGGCGACAATCCCTCAAAGGAGGAAGTCCTCAAGCCTGTTGCTTTCGTCTTCGATTTCGCACCGACTCGAGCTCTTCGGCAGGTAGCAGACTATGGTGCTGGGCTCAATCCGCAGATGTCGAACCCGGAGAATGCCGTTGCTGAGTTGGTGAGTTTCCTTCCAGTGCTCGCTTATGACGGGGCGAATATGACGCAAATAGATGCCGGAAGCATCCTTGACATCGCAATGTCAGGCACGTCAGCAACCTTATTGGCGCGCAAGTGGGAGTCTGCGATTCTGGTGAACGTAGACAACGCTACGTTGCGCAAGATTATGAACAACGAAGCCGCAATGGAAGCCATTATGAACATCGAGGGCTTCCGCTCGCTTGGGTCAGACGTCTTCGAAACGGTCGTTAACAAGAGCGAGTCAGTGTCGAAAACCAAGAAGCAAAAAGGCGACACTCTTTCAGGAGACAAAAGAAAGGAACTTACAGCAGAGGAAAAGGAATACAAGTCCAAGCGCAAGCAGATTCAAGAGAAGCTCATCAAGTTCGCTACGCGCATTCCGGCATTTATGTACCTGACAGACTTCCGGGAAAATACGTTGCAAGACGTAATCACAAAAATAGAGCCTGACTTGTTCAAGACAGTAACTGGTTTGACAGTTGATGATTTTCATCTCCTCGTAGACTTGGGGGTATTCAACTCGATCCACATGAATCAGGCCGTTTTCGCGTTTCGTCGTTATGAGGACGCATCGCTTAGCTACACAGGCATCCGCTCGCACAAAGAGCTCAGAGATGTGGGCCTCTTCGACACAGTCATCACTCTTGAGGACTGAAATATCGCGGCGTGCACCGACGAAAGTGCGGAGGCGGACATGACACCTCAGATCATTGACCTGGAACAGCAACGCTTCGACGGTATGCCAGTTTTGGGATCCCACCGACCCGGATACTCCTACCATCTGTACCGTCGCCACAAAGACACCCTGCGCGAACAGCCCGGCACACTGCCGCGCTCCAGCGCCTCCGGCGTGATCGTCATGAACGAGCACGCCGGAACACACATCGACGCGCTATGCCACCAGGCAGACGATCTGCACTTCTACGGGTGCTCATCTCGCGCAGACACCCTCGAAAATTACGACGGATTTTCAGAAGGAGGCGCGGAAAGCATTCCCATCATTGATGCGCCCGGCGTGCTGCTCGACGTGGCCGCGCGATCAGAAAACGGTCGCGTCCCACCCAGAACCCAGGTCACCGCGCAGGACCTCGAAGACTGTGCACGCGACCAACGCACCCACATCGAACCGGGAAGCGTGATCTTTGTTCGACTGGGCAACGACATCAACTGGGATAATGCCGAGCGCCACCTCGACGGCCCCGGCATTCACCCGAGTGCGTCTCAATGGCTGGCGACGTATCGACCAATTGCGGTAGGCACTGATAATGTCGCGTGGGACCTGCCCGGACTGAGCCGATGCCGGCTGGGCGGAAGTATCCTGATGCGTCGCCAGGTCAGATTCGCCAGCGTCAGTGGCCCCAGTGGAACATCCACTGATCAGCGCAATCGATGCACTGATGGTCACCAGAGTCTTCGCCAGGTGGCGCATAAACGCACTCTCACTTTCTAACAGTGAATTAGGAATTGCTTAGTTACGTTAGGCACAACTTTTAATGAAAGCAACATCGATGAGCGTGATCTGCCCTGCACCCCCTGATCCGCCACGCCGGCGCTCGCCTTAAACACTGCGCGTAGCGCACACTGTCCGAACTTTTCGCTCGCCTCCGCAATCCGCCATGCCAGCGCTGACCGTCGGCGCTGATCGTCAAGCAGCCGTCTGCGTGCACAATCTCCTCAATCTAGAGGAGAAAAACGCACAATCCCCTAGATTTAAGGGAAGAAAATGCACGAAGCCCTAGATTTAGGCAGAAAATTGCACAAACCCCTAGATCAACAAGGTCTGTCGCGGGCGTCGCTGAAGCTAATGCCGGCTGACGTGGACACATGGAAAAGAGTGCTGAAAAGGCTCTCTTTTTTCCAGGGCATCGTGCACGAGGTCGCCTTAGATCTAGGGGAATGTGCATGTGGTGGCCTTAGATCTAGGGGAATGTGCACAACGAGGCGTCAAATTTAGGGTTTTGTGCGAGGAAGCGGCGGGACTGGGTTGGAGGTGCGCAAGAGACGGTGAGTGGGGTGAATGAGCCGAGGATTCGGCGCGATGGGAGTGGTGGACGAGGGGAAGTCGCATGATCAACACTGATGCGAGAGGTGTCGATATTGCACGGAATCCGGGCGAGCGAATTCGATTCGATCGACACTGATGCACGAGGTGTCGACGGCTTCGGCCTCTAGGAGGTGCAGCGCGTGATCTTCGGCTCAGTCGCTGCCAACACACGTAAGGCGGAAATCACCGCACCATGAAGTGACCCAAACTACTTGATGTGACGTAGTAGTAGGTGTACAGTGTTTACTACATCAGACGTAGTACTTCACATGGAGTACTTGCTGAGGGGCATACACATCACCACAACAGTGCGGCGACGGGATCACAAAGGGAGGAACCCACATGGTCAGTAGTGAAGTTCTGCGCGGATGCACGGAACTGATGATTCTGCGAGTTCTGCTCGACTCGGACAGCTACGGCTACGAAATATCCAAATCCATCACCGAACTGAGCAACAGTGACTTCGTCATGAAGGAAACGACGTTGTACTCCGCATCCAAGCGCCTTGAAAAAGGCGGATATGTGACCTCGTACCCCGGCACCCGAACCGGCGGAAAACCTCGGACTTACCTCCATATCACCACAGAAGGACGTACCTATTACCATGACAAGTGCTCCGAGTGGAACGACACCAAAACCCTCGTTGATCAATTCATTCGTTGAGGAGTAATCATGAAAGCCATCAAGCAATATCTCGAGTACATGTTCTCATCCCTTCCCCACACCCCTGAAACCGACCAGGCCCGCAGTGAAATGCTCGAGCTGATGGAAGACAAATACGACGAACTCCTGGCGCAGGGACTGCCCGAACACTACGCACTGTCCCAGGTCATCGCTGACTTCGGAGATGTTGATGAGTTGGCAGCAGAATTGGGAGTAGCCGCTCCAGCCCAGGCCGCATCACCCCAGTCGGCAGCGGCAAGCCAGGTGGACGATCCCCAGGTGACAGCACCGACCGAGCGCACAGTCACCCTGGCTGATACACCGATTCAGATCAGTCCTGAACGAGCCGCCGAGTTCATTGAGCATCGACGCAAACGGGCACGCCCCATCGCCTTGGGAGTGGCAGCATTTATCCTGTCTCCAATCGCTTTGATCTGCGGTGGCATGGTGGCTGACGGACGCGGCGAGACCGTTGAGATGATCGCTGGTGCCATCGGATTGACAGTAGTGGCAATTCTGGTCTGCCTCGGACTGTACTTCATGCTGAAAAACCCCTACTCAGGTGAGTATGAGGACATGTCGAAGAAGATTCTGGCGCCCACCATTGCCGCAACGTATCGAACTGAGCAGCAGAAGAAGGAGTTTAAGCCGACATATTCGCGTGCCGTTACGATCTCCGTGATCTCCTACATCGTCGGGCTACTGATTTTGATACTTGGCAGTATACTGTCGGACGTGTTCGGGGACGGGATACTGGCAATCTGCTTTGCTCTCTCCCTGATCGTCTTCGCCGTCGCGACCTACAGCATTACTGCAGTTCAGACTGTTATGAACGGCATGAACGTCATCTTGCAGGTTGAAGAGTACGACCTGGCCAAGAAGACCTCACACAGCCCTCTGGGCATGATCAGCGGAGTGTACTGGCTGCTGACCGTTGCAATCTTCCTGGCGGTGTCATTCCTGGGCAGTTGGGAAACCTCGTGGCTGGTGTGGCCGATCGCCGGACTGATTTACGGCGCGATCGTGGTGGCCACGAACTACATGTTCAGCACGGAAAAGTAGAAGCATCGCAATCATCTGAGCTTCACCCCGACGAACGGTCTCTCGAGTGGCCTGATCGGCGGGGTGAGGTGTCATGGGCCGGGGCCTTTGTGGTGTCAGCCTCAAGTGATCACAGTGAGATCCTCGGGATGATCCAAATGCTACGATGAGGAATTGCAACTCGTTACTGAACCGTTGTTGTCCGTTGAGGAGCTCGAAAGATTCGGCGCAATATCCGCCTACAGTGACGTTTTTCCAATGAGTATGGCCGGTTGGTGGGATACGGATCATCATCCCTGCTCCGTAGGTCAGACACAGAAGGTGAGCGTCGTGAGTCACAAAGAAAAAAGCGCGCCCGTTTCGCGCGACCCTTACACTGCAGCGGAAGTATCGGCTGATTCGCATATCCAGACACTGACTGACGAGGAATACGAGGCATTCCTGTCACGTGCGCAGTCATTGGTGCCGATCGAGGCGACAGTGCAATGGGATCGCGTGGACGCACTGCATGAGGGCCGCGACCTTTGTGAGGGGTCCCGCCACCTGTGGACTGATGGGCACTATGAAGCAGTCTTAACCTTGAAGTCGTATGAGACTCATCGTGTACCGTTCCTGTGGTCTCGTGGCGGGCCGGTCTGGAATGAGCGCCCCCTGCCTCAGTTGAACGACGCATGATCGATGACCTAGCCGCGTACGTCAAGAAATCACGCAGTGATGCCACGTTCCTCAGAATTGTGGCGAGCCTTCAGGCGCAGTGCCTGCCGTGCAGCGATGCCGTGGCCTACGATCGTACGGTGATGCTGGACCTTAAGGGCGATGAGGACTCCGATGTGCTCGCTCGCATGAAAAAACGAGGGCGACGCGACGCGCGGAAAGCCCTGCGCGAGATCGATTAGAGTGCTATTCACACCTATACCTCTTTGAGCGCTGAAGAATTTCGCCCTCTTGTCGAGATCATGAACAATCTCGGCAGCGCGGAACACTTCGCCACCTTCACGGGCGATTACTACCATGACTTCCTGACTGCATTGGCACAGGGGATGCGGCAACACTGATCACCTACGCCCCCGAAGGTCAATCTTCGGCCTGGTTGATGATGACCCATGCGCACGACCTCGCCACCTACTACTTTGCCGCTGCCACGCCTCAGGCCAAACGCGAACTGGCTCCCGACGCCTTGGTGTGGAAGATGATTCAGGTGGCCCGCGAACGCAAGTGCCACACCCTGGATCTGATGGGAATCGGCTCAGAAGACGCTCCCCAGTTCGCCCACCTCGATACGTTCAAGACGAAATTTGCTGCCGAACCGACACAGGTGTGGACGTACGGGGAAATCCCGATCAACATGCTTCGTTACCGCCTGGTCCTGCGTCTCACCGAACTGCGTGATCAGCTGGCGCGCATTCGAACAGTGATGCGGCACGCCCCTCGTCAATAACGAGGGAGCCAACTGTCGGGCAGGGACGCGATCACTGCACGATGTGACGTTGCATAAGACATCCCGCCCGGGCCTTGATGCGGTGGCGCCTGAGCGAAAACCGTGACTACGCTGGATCAAAACGGCTGACGATGAACGGGCAGGAGGTATCCATGACACGCGGATCACCTCGAGCGCCGGATCCCGAACCCGCAGCAGACTCCGTGCCGGCACTGACACCACTGCCGTTTCCACATGTGCGCACCGAGGCCCCTTCTCTCGACGGGACACCTCTGGCACGCGAAAGATTTCCTTTCTCCGTCGTTGCCAAACCCTCTGGTGCGGCGTGCAACCTCGACTGTCAGTACTGCTTCTTTCTGTCGAAGGAACTGCTCTACGACGTGCTGCGCCAACGCATGAGCGAGGACACGCTGGAGCGATACATCGCAGAGTTCCTGGCCGCCAGCGCCGACGGCGAGGTGACGATGCTGTGGCAAGGTGGCGAGCCCACCTTGCGCGGACTCGACTTTTTCAGACGTGCCGTCCAGCTGTGCGAGGATTACCGCCGCCCCTCGCAACGCGTTGTCCACGCGATTCAGACCAACGCCACTCTGATCGACCGCGACTGGGCGCAATTCCTGGCCAAGCACGACGTCCTGGTTGGTGTGTCGATTGACGGGCCTGAGGCGCTGCACGATGCCTACCGACTGAATAAGGGTGGCCGCGGCACACACACGATGGTGATTCGAGGGTGGCAATACCTGCAGGAAGCCGGTGTGCGTTGCAATGTCCTGTGCACCGTTCACCATGCGAACGAACACCACGCCCGCGAAGTGTACGAGTACTTCCGCGATGAGCTGGGCGCTGAGTTTATGCAGTTCATTCCCATCGTGGAGCGCGTCGACCCCGAATATGCTGATCTGGCTGAAAACGGCTGGCGCGGCGAAGGGGAGCGCGCTCCGAGCGTGTTCTACCGTCAGCATGGCTCGGATGTGACATCACGCAGCGTGGACCCTGAGGCGTACGGCCAGTTCCTCTCCACCGTTTTCGACTGCTGGGTTAAGCGCGATGTGGGGCGCGTCTTCGTCCAGGATTTCGATTCAGCCTTGTCTGCGCTTTTCGGTGCCGCGTCGGTGTGCGTGCATGCGCCCGAGTGCGGATTCAATTTCGCCATGGAATTCAACGGCGATGTGTACGCCTGCGACCACTGGGTTGAACCTGACTGGCTTGTGGGAAACGTGGCATCGGACGCGTTTGCTGACCTGGCCCGAACTGACACGATGGGCCGCTTTTCACGCAAGAAACGCCTCGAGCTGACCGGACAATGCCGGCGTTGCCCGTACCTGCAGCTGTGTTATGGCGGATGCCCGAAGGACCGCTTCGTTCGCTCGGTCGACGGAGAGTACGGGCAGAACTATCTGTGCGCCGGATACGAGCACTTCTACCGACACATCAGCGCTGACCTGGAGCGCATGGCGGGCCTGATTGTCTCGGGCCGGCCCGCCAGCGACATTATGAATGACACGCGAAAGGGAACATGCAGGACATGATGAGCATTGTTGCAGCGTTGGCAGTCGGATTAGCGGTGGGTGTCGTGGTGGGCGCGCTGGGCGCCGGCGGCGGCATCTTGTCCGTCCCGATCCTGGTGTATCTGCTGGGGCAGAGCCCCCATTCTGCCGCCGCTTCGTCGCTGGTCATCGTGGCTCTGACCGCCGTCGTGTCAATCGTTGACCACCAGCGCCACGGACGGGTTCGAATCAAGGAAGGGCTCATTTTCGGAGCCCTGTCGTGCATCGGGTCCCTGGCCGGTTCACGCCTGAGCGTGCTGGTAGACGGCACCATCCTCATGCTCTGTTTTGGCGCATTGCTGCTGTGCGTGGGCACACTCATGATCTGGCGAGTGTTGCGCCGTGCCGGATCGTCATCCGGCGATGCGTCCACAGATGCCCTCGACGATACTCCCGCTGATGGTGCTGATGGCGACGATGCTGACCCTTCCTCCACCCGTATTGACGAGGGTGCCCGCGCGCCTCGTCGTCTTTTCTCACTGGACGGCGTCAACGTCTGGGCACTGATCGCTGCGGCAACACTGACAGGCTTCCTGACTGGCTTTTTCGGTGTCGGCGGCGGGTTCGCGGTTGTTCCGATGCTGGTGCTGGTGCTGAAATTCCCGATCAAGGAAGCGTCAGGCACGTCGCTGTTGATCATGATCATTGCCTCAGCGATGGGACTGCTATCTCGGGTGGGAACTCACGTGAGCGTCGATTGGGTTGTGACACTGTCGTTCGCGGCTGCCTCAATGGTGGGTGGAATCTTCGGCGGAAAATTGACCACTCGAGCCAAAGACAGCACCCTGACACTGACTTTCGGTGGGCTGCTGTTAATCGTCGCCGTAGCGACGCTGGTCTCCACAGCTGTGGCACTGTGAGCAACGGTTGCCGTCAGGCACAAGAAGTACCGACGAAAGCCTGAACACCCGCCTTGTGAGAGGTGTTACTAAATTGTGTCCATTTAACGGTGGCAGCCTACTCACTATGGTGGCATGATGGGAAACATCCTGTTGAGAGCGCTCTCAGCCTGTGAACACAATGAGAGAGCGCTCCCAAAGGTGGCCTTATCAGGGCGCTGGTCCATGCGCATCGGCAATGGACGACACCATCACATACGAAGGAGTAGTTGTGAGATCGAGAAAAATGATGGGCACCATCGGGGTGTTCTCAATTGGCGCACTTGCGTTGGCAGCCTGCTCGTCAGGCGGAGGATCGGAATCTTCAGCATCAGGCGAGGCTGGCGGCGGATCAGACGGCGACATCACGCTGACTGTCGCAACATTCAACGAATTTGGCTACGACAACCTCTTTGACGAATACATGGAGTCACATCCGGGCATCAAGGTCGAGCAGAAGAAAGCGGCCACCTCGAACGAAGCCCACGACAACATGCTCACCCGTCTGGCAGCAGGATCCGGCCTGTCGGACATCGAAGCTATCGAAGTGGACTGGTGGCCCGAACTGAAGCAGTACCCAGATGAATTCGTCGATTTGAGCTCACCTGACGTTGAGGGTCGCTGGCTGGACTGGAAGGCCGAAGCTGCGATGACTGAAGATGGCAAGCTGATGGGATACGGCACGGATGCCGGTCCGGAAGCCATCTGCTACCGCGCAGACATGTTCGAAAAAGCCGGCCTGCCAACTGATCGCAATGAGGTGGCCAAGCTGCTGGAAGGCGACTGGGACAAGTACTTCGAAGTCGGCAAACAGTTCGTCGAGGCAACCGGAATTCCGTGGTTTGACGGTGGAACCGGTACCTACCAGGGTATTTTGAACCAGGTTGAACAGCCCTTCGAAGAGTCTGACAATACCGTGATCCCGCTGGACCAAAACGACACCATCAAGAAGGTGTACGACCAGGTACTGAAGGCGTCGGTCGAGGATAACCTGTCTGCCCACCTGTCACAGTGGTCGGAAGACTGGACCAACGCATTCCAGAATGATGGTTTTGCCACGATGCTGTGCCCGCCGTGGATGCTCGGCGTTGTCGAAGGAAATGCTGAAGGCGTCGAAGGCTGGGACGTGGCTCCTGTCTTCCCCGGTGGCGGTGGTAACTGGGGCGGCTCCTACCTGACTGTTCCTGCGCAGGGCGCACACCCGGAGGAAGCCAGGGAACTCGCAGCATGGCTGACCGCACCCGAACAGCAGATCAAGGCATTTGAGACCAAAGGCAACTTCCCCTCGCAGCTGGAAGCACTGGATTCTCCGGAGCTGACCGAATACACCAACGAGTTCTTCAACAACGCTCCGATCGGGCAGATCTTCTCTGACATGTCGAAGAAGATCACGGTCCAGCCGTACAAGGGACCCAACTTCTTCGCTCTGACCACGCTGGTCACCGACGGCATTACGCGCGTCGATGTCGACAAGACTGATGATGCCCAGGCGTCCTGGGACAAGGTTATTGCTGAATACAACCAGCTTGATCTTCAATAACTCCTCACTGTGAGACTGTGGCGGGCTCAAAATGGGCCCGCCACAGTCCCCAGCTCATCGGATCCATCTTGCACATTCGTGCTTTTCTACCTGAAAGAACACAGGAAAACCCATGTCGAGCGATGCTGCCACTGCGCGCGTTACATGGCGAGATCGTCTCAGTAGATTCGAGTACAAAGCCTCTCCGTACCTGTACATTTCGCCATTCTTTATTGTTTTCTCCGTGACCGGATTGTTCCCCCTGGTCTATACAGCCTGGGTGTCCGTCCATAAATGGCACCTGATCGGTGGGGATAAAGGGTTCAACGGAGTTGAAAACTACGCAGCCGTTCTGGACCATTCAGTCTTCTGGATCGCGCTGCGCAATACATTCTCAATTTTCTTACTGTCCTCAATTCCGCAGATCATCGCCGCGATATTCATTGCCTGGGTGCTCGATGCCAACTTGCGTGCCAAGACATTTTGGCGCATGGGTGTGCTGCTGCCTTACGTTGTGGCGCCTGTGGCCGTGGCCCTGATCTTCTCGAAAGTTTTCGCTGACCAGTCAGGCATGATCAACACGCTGCTGGGCATGGTGGGCATCAGTCCGATCGGCTGGCATGCCAACGCTCTGGCCTCCCATATCGCTATTGCGAATATGGTGAATTTCCGCTGGACGGGGTACAACGCTCTGATTCTTCTGGCCGCCATGCAGGCGATTCCGCGTGAACTGTACGAAGCGGCAACCGTTGACGGGGCAGGCCCGGCCCGCCAGTTCTTTTCGGTGACGATCCCGCAGCTTCGGTCGACCATTATTTTCGTTGTCATCACCTCCACTATCGGCGGCCTGCAGATCTTCGACGAGCCGCGCATGTACGACACGATGGGTGGTGGCGGCGCCGACAACCAGTGGCTGACCCTGACGATGTACCTGTACCAGGTCGGGTGGGGCGCGCAAAAGAGCTTCGGTAAGGCATCTGCCGTGGCATGGCTGCTCTTCCTCATCATCGTTTTCTTCGCGGCGATCAACTTCCTCCTGACCAAGCGAATTTCCTCCTCCGGTCAGAGGGTTTCCCGTGCTGAGAAGCGCGAGGCGCGTCGGCGCGCCGTCGAAGCACAACATCGCTCCGACAAATCGGGTGCGCAGCACGAACTGGTTGCCACCTCGGCCGCACACTCCGATCACCGTTCGGCACATTCAACTTCTGCAGGGAAAGGAGCTGACCTGTCATGAGTACCCTTGAAGGTGCTTACCAGCCGTCGATTGCCATGATTGAGCAGCGATGCGGCAAAAGGGCTGCGCGCGCAGCGGCGCGCGCGAGAGCCAGGCAAGACCGTCGTCGCACCATCAGGGCACGGACTCAGGAAGGAAAGAGCCAGGCTGCCTCGTCAGTTCAATCAACTGCTCATGAGCTCTCCGAACCTGTGCGGAAAAAGCGTGGCCGGCGCGCGGACACACCCGAACATCGTGGTTTCGGCACGACCCAGCGGCCGCGGTGGTACAAGTACGCACTGCTGGTAGTGATCCTGCTGATCTCTGCTTACCCGCTGTACTTCGCGTTTTTGCTCGCTTCGTCCACCGCGCCTGACATTGCCAAGAATCCGATTCCCTCCCTGATTCCGGGCGGGCACCTGATCGAGAATATTCAGCGCGTCCTCAACTCCGACATCAACGTGTGGGGGGCGTTCATCAACTCGGTGATCGTCGCAGTGATCTCGTCCGCCTCTGTGGTGTTCTTCTCGATGCTGGCGGGTTACGCGTTTTCGAAGCTGCGTTTCCGCGGGCGTGAACCGCTGCTGACCTTCATCATCGCGACGATGGCGGTGCCCGCACAGCTGGGCGTTGTCCCGCTGTTCATGGTGATGACAAAACTGGGATGGAGCGGCAAACTCGCCTCCGTCATCGTGCCGGGCATGGTCAGCGCATTCGGCGTGTTCTGGATGACGCAGTACATCCGCGACGCACTGCCCTACGAACTGATCGAGGCAGCCCGCGTGGATGGCGCCTCCATGTTCCGCACGTTCTGGTCAGTGGCGATTCCAGCTGCACGACCCGCCGCGGCGATGCTTGCCCTGTTCACGTTCGTCGGCTCATGGACCAACTTCTTCTGGCCGTTCATCGTTCTGGGCGCGAAAAACCCAACACTGCCCGTTGCACTGCAACTGCTGCAAGCCTCCTACTTCAAGGACTACTCCCTGATCATGGCAGGCGTCGTCGTGGCAACGGCACCACTGATTATTCTGTTCTTCCTGGCCGGACGACACCTCGTCTCGGGCGTCATGCAAGGAGCTGTCAAAGGATGACCACACTCACTTTCCCTGAAGATTTTCGATGGGGCGTCGCCACCGCGGCAGCTCAGGTTGAAGGCGGCGCATACGAGGGCGGGAAAGCTGCGTCCATCTGGGACGTTCACTGCCAAACCCCGGGCGCCATCATCGACGGATCCACTATCGACGTCGCATGCGACCACCTCCACCGCATGAAAGAAGACGTCGCCTTGATGAAAGACCTCGGTGTCGGCACCTACCGATTCTCCGTGTCGTGGGCGCGGGTCATGCCTGACGGGCACACTCTCAACGAAGAAGGCCTGGCGTTCTACAGTGACCTGATCGATGAGCTCGGCGCAGCGGGAATCAAGCCGTGGCTCACGCTCTACCACTGGGATCTGCCGCAGGTCCTGCAGGACGAGGGCGGCTGGACAAACCGCCACACCGCCGAACTGTTCGCTGATTACGCAGCCGCCGTATACGACCGTTTTGGCGCCCGCGTGGACGTGTGGACAACGCTGAACGAACCGTGGTGCTCGTCATTCCTCAGCTACGCATGCGGTGAGCATGCACCCGGTCACACCAGCCCTGATGAGGCTGTGGCGGCGGCGCACCACCTGCTGTTGGCGCACGGACTGGCGATACGTGCCATCGACGCCCTCGCCAATGAAAAAGGTGAGGAGCCGACGCGTGGAATTACCTTGAACTTCACTGTCGCACACCCCGCTGACCCGGATAGCGAGGCTGATCGTGATGCCGCCAGACGAATTGACGGGCTACACAACCGTATCTTCCTCGACCCCATTTTCCGCGGCGAATACCCTGCTGACGTGGTCGAAGACATGCGTCTGGAAGCCGACATCATGCAGTATGTACGCCCCGGAGACATGGAGACGATTCATGTGCCGATCGACGTGCTGGGCGTCAACTTCTATAACGGAATGGCAGTGGCCGCACCTGAGGATGGATACAGGAAATCGGTGCCTGCACCGAATGCGCAGGGAGTGCTGCGTTCCAGCCCGGAAGTCGGTTCATCGTCTGTGCGCGTAGTCTCGCGCAACTTGCCGCTGACAGATATGGGATGGGAAGTCGACGCTCACGACCTGTACCTGCTGCTCACCGACCTATATCAGAAATACACCGGGCCGGCAGGAGCTGACCTTGTGGTGACCGAGAACGGTGCCGCCTACCCTGATGCTGCTGATGAGCACGACTACGTTGACGATTCACACGACCGTTTGGTGTACATTCGTGATCATCTGGCAGCTGTTCACCAGGCAATTGACGAGGGCGCCCGCGTGCGCGGCTACCTGGAATGGTCACTGATGGACAATTTCGAATGGGCATTGGGATATTCGAAGCGATTCGGCATCGTGCGCGTCAACTATGACACGCTCGAGCGAGTACCGAAGGCTTCAGCGCTGTGGTACCGCGACGTCATGCGCACCGGAACGCTGAAGATTCCAGACGCCCAGGAATAGAGGATGAGTCATGGGAGTCCCACGCACGGGCGCAGTGCGCCTTGAGGACGTGGCGCGTGCAGCTGGCGTGTCACGTGCAACGGCATCGCGTGTCGTGCGCGGGGATGCCCGTGTGTCACCGCAGAAAGTGCGCGCCGTGCAGCGCGCTGTCAAGGAGCTGAACTATCGGCCTAACCGTGCGGCCCGTTCGCTCGTGACACGGAGAACTGACACGATCGCGCTGATTGTGCCTGAGCCGGATCAACGCATCTTTTCCGACCCGTTCTTTTCTTCGGTTGTGCAGGCGGTTGTCTCCAGCCTGGATGACACGGACGTGCAACTGGTTCTGGCATTTGCAGACAAGGAAGGCCACCACCAGCGCCTGCGACCATTCCTGTACGACGGGCATGTGGACGGTGCGATCGTGACTTCTCATCACCAGATCCCCGGCCAGGTTGAAACCTTCATGCACGCGCCCATTCCAATCGTGTTCATCGGACGACCCGAACAATCCACCTCCTTTGAGTCGTGGGTCGATGTGGATAACAAGCAGGCTGGTCGTATGGCTGCCCGCCGACTGGTCGAGGGTGGATCGCGCAAACCGGCTATTATCACCGGATCAACGGATATGGTGGCAGCGCAGGATCGTCTGGCTGGTTTCTGTGATGAGCTGCGAACTCACGATATCGAGGCACTCGTTGTCAACGGCTCGTTCACTGCTGAATCGGGAGCCCGGGCGGGGTATCAGTTGATAGAGCCGATTCAGCGCGGCGAAGTTGACGCTGTTTTTTCCTCGTCGGACCTGATGACGATGGCCGCAATCAATGTGTGGCGTGACCAGGACATTCGCATACCGGATGATGTTTGCGTGGTGTCGATCGACAACTCGGAAATGGGAGCGAGCTTCACTCCGCCATTGACGTCACTGACGAACCCTGCTGATCAGATGGCTGACGTTGCCACGCGGATGCTGCGTGACCTGATCAACGGCGAACATACGGAAGCTCCTGTCTTGCTGCCCTGTGAGCTGGTGGTCCGCGCATCAGGTTAGAGTGGAGCATGCACAAGCCCGAATCGAGCGCACGTGATGACGACTCAGCTGTGCCTTGTGATGCGCACAGGAACAGGCGTCAGCGCTGTGATACCGATAGCTGTGAAGAGGAGCGCCCACTGAGCACGTGGCAATTCACGGGAACCCTGCGCACGTACCAACGCGACATTCTTGCCACTTTGACACCAGGCCCGGATCATCCCCTGCATATTGTGGCGCCGCCAGGAGCAGGCAAAACACTGGTCGGCCTGATGCTGGCCATGCGTTCAGGATGGAAAGCCGTTGCACTGGCTCCCACGACAACTATTCGCCATCAATGGGCTCTGACTGCCACGAAGCTGAGCCGGGCGGCCGCCGCCTATGCACCCGTGCCGGACGATGAACCTCAAGCTACGATCAGCGAAGATCCGGAACTGGTCGGCGATTTCACTGCGCTGACATATCAGGCATTGTCCACCGTCCGCAGCACAGATGCTGTTGCTGATTTGGCGCGGGAGCAGTGGATCGACGACCTGGTGGATGCGGGCCGCTCAGTGCAGGCGGCTGACGAATGGTTGAAAGATCTGAAGAGCTCAAATAGCGCGGCTTATCGCTCCGGCATTTCTCGTCGAGCCTCCAAGATCCGCACAACCCTGACAGCGCAGGATCCTAAGCTGGTGGAACGCGTACTGCACCCTCATGCAATTGCTGCAATTGATCGGATAGTTCAGGCTGGCGTGCGCACAGTCATCCTTGATGAATGCCATCATCTGCTTGACCACTGGGCACTGGTTATCGGACTGCTGTTGGCGCGTATTCGTGCCAGTGGCCGCGAACCGATCGTGATCGGTCTGACCGCCACGCTGCCCAGTGTGGACGATGGCCGCGCATTTGACACCTATTCAGGTTTGTTCGGTGACGTCGACTTTGAGGTTCCGACCCCTGCCGTCGTTCGGGAAGGCAACCTTGCACCATACCGGGATCTTGTGTGGTTCACTGAGCCGGCAGATGATGAAATCACATTCCTTACCTCTCATGATCGCCAATTGCGTAGATTTTTGAAGGCAGTTTTTGCAGGGGGTGAAGGCCTCGACTTTTTGTTGGAATCAATAGGTTTCATAGGTATAGACGGCGAGCAGCCTACAGGTATAGATGCACAATTGGAGGCCGATTATGCATTCACGGAATCAGCTGCGCAGGTTCTGATTCACACCCACGGTGATCACCCTGCAGCACTCACACTGCCCAGACTGATCGGCAACAGACGCCCCAGCATCGACAGCGCCATACGGGTGTGTGCACGCTTCGCGTTGGAGAAGATTCTGCCGGATGCGAGCCGAGCCGATGAATGGCACGCGATGCGCCGCACACTCAAAGACTTTGGATATTACCTGACTGACAGAGGGATCCGTGCGGGTCGGAATCCGGTTGACACCGTCATGGCGCAGTCACACGCCAAGAACGATGCGGCCGTCGATATTGTGCATCACGAGCTGGCAAGCGCGGACGGTCAACACGTTCGGGCAGTTATCGTGTGCGACTTTGCCACTGAAGGGAATCGACGAGGGCGCTCCACCGGCCCCGTTGCCAGCGCGGTGGAATGTTTTGCCCGAGTGTGTGCTGACGCGACAACAGCGGGACTGCACCCGATTTTGCTGACCTCACAGCACCTGCATGTTGCCAGCGCTGACGCGCAGTGGATCATTCCCGCCCTTGAAGAACTCAGCGGTCTGCGCCTGGCAGTTGATAGCGGTGACGAGAACGAGCCGGAACAGGCAGACCACCTGGTGACCAGAGTCAAAGTGGAATCATCCTCCCCTTCTGCGGCAGTGCTTGTCAGAGCGGTATCCGCACTGATGGAGCAAGGCACAGTACGTCTGCTGGTCGGCACCCGAGGCTTGCTGGGGGAGGGATGGAACTGCCCGGCCGTCAACACGCTGATTGACCTGACCGCTGTGGCCACATCAGCTGCAACTCAGCAGCTGCGTGGGCGCACACTGCGCTTGGATCCCCAATGGCCAGGAAAGGTGGCGCACAACTGGGGAGTGATCTGTGTGATGCCGCCGCGTATCTCCCTGGATTCTGATGCGGAAATATCGCGTATGAATCGTCGCCACGAACAGTTGTGGGGACTGGATGTCACCCTGCCAATCGGTCATGCCCCGCAGGCCAGCGACTACTTGCAAGTCAGCGACCGCCCGCACCCCGGCAACCAGCCGCAGCCCGCCAACACCCTGCTATCAGGTCAGTTCCCACAGATCGTCACCGGCATCGATCACTCGCTCACGCTCACTGGGCAAGCCAGGTTGCGCGCACTTCTTGAAGGCGACAGGCGTGCCACCATCAACCAGCTCAATGACCAGACACTGCAGCTCATAGCGTCACGAGCCGCCACCTACGAACAGTGGGGTATCGGCCAGCCCTATTCAGGCGACACCAGCCACGACACGGCAGTGTCGGCCGGAAAGAATCCAACGTTCTATTCGTCGCCCACCCTCTGGACAGCCGTGGCCCTCCTTTCCGGCCTGTGTGCCCTGCTGGCCGGCATCATCTGGCCAATGCTCGTCATGTGGGGCACGCACCCTGTCCGCATCCTGATAGCACTGGCATTCATGGTGGTGCTCCTGGGCATCGCAGGCGCATGGCGGCTCCCCGTTGAAATATGGCGCATGTTACGAGGGCGTTCACACCCCGCCCGCGTCTATGCCGGTGCCACTGTTGCCGTCTCTCGCGGCCTTGTCGCCTCAGAACGCGGCCAGCGCCTTGTCTCACTCGATGAGGTTCAGGTCCGCCCTTACGGCGCGGTCACAGTGGGAACCCAGGCAATGCCCGCCGGCTATGTCGTGTCTTTGCCGGATGTGCCCGATGCGAGTGCACGCACCATCATTGATGCAGTCAGTGAAGTCTTCGCTCCCATTGAGACACCGCGGTTTCTGCTGCGCGTGACCTTTCAGGGAGATTCGCAGCGCCCGTCGACGCTGCTGTTGCGCATGGTCAGCTGGATCGCGCAACGGATCTCACCCTCGGCACTGTACGTGCAGGTTCCCAAGGAGGTGGGAAGGCGAAAAGCCGGAGCCAAAGAATTCGCGCGCGCCTGGGCCGAACTGATTGGACCTTGCCAGCTTGTGGAGGTATCGGGCGCCGAGGCGATGAGGCCGCTGGCGCAGGCTCGCCTGGCCAGCCGCAACAATCAGACGCATTCACAGGTACGCACCGTGTGGGCCTGACGTCAGCTGCGCGGTCTGATGCCGTGCGCATGTGCCCACACCACCAGTTGAATACGATCACGAGCGTGCACCTTGCGCAGCAAACTCGACACGTGAGTTTTCACCGTGGATTCACTGACAAAAAGAGCCTCGCTGATTTCCGCGTTGGTGTGGCCGGCTGCCAGAAGTTCGAGTACCTCGCGCTCGCGGTCAGTCACATTGGCGGCTTCCAGAGCCTGGCGTGGATCCAAAGCGTGGCCCGCATCCATTTCAGAGCCACGAGTACCACCTTCGCCACGAGCACCTTCGCTCCGCTGACGCATCGCGTTCATGACAATGCGCGTCACGTCATCATCCAGTATCGCTTTGCCTTCAGCGACGCGCCGAATCGCGTCGAGAAGTTCCTCAGGCCTGCACGTTTTCAGCAGAAACCCGCTGATGCCGGCAGAAACAGCATCAACAACGTAGTAATCATCTCCAAACGTTGTCAGCATGATGATCTCCGGCCCGCTATCTGCACATTCGTCCACAATCTCGCGCGCCGCGCTGAGCCCATCTTTCACGGGCATTTCAATATCCATGCAGATCACATCCGGCCTCGCACTGCGTGCAATGTCGAGTGCCTCCAGTCCGTTCGCACCTTCAGCGACAACCTCCATATCGTCAGCAGTGTTGACAATGATGCGCAGCCCGGAACGCACCAACGCCTGATCATCAACGAGGGCGACTCGAATCATGCCATCTCCTGCCTGGCGACTGTGCTGAGATCACGATCACCGGTCGATTTCATCAGGGGGACATGTGCGCGTACGACGAACCCGCTGTATTGACCGGGATGCGCTTCGACAGTGCCCCCGACCGCACCGATACGTTCACGCATACCACGCAACCCCATTCCCGTTGACGTGCTCGCCGAATGCGCGGGCCGCCCTCGTCGATCGGCAATCATTGCCCTGGACGTGTCAACCACTTCAACCTCCACCGCATCAGAGGCGAACCGGACGATGACCTGGACGCGGCTGCGTTTCGGCGCGTGTTTACGCACGTTCGTCAGCGCCTCCTGAGCCACGCGGTATAGAGCGACGTCGACCAGCATCGGCACCGGACGCGGCTCACCCACCACAACTGTGGTTACATCCATACCGATGTGCGCGGCCTCTTCTACAAGGGAAGGGATCTGTGCGATACCGACGGTCGGCCCGTCTTCACCATTGCTCGGGTCACGTAACGTGTGCACGAGGCGGCGCAGCTCTGTGACCACGGCGGACGTGCCTTCCTCGATGTGCTCCAGGGCGGGGCCGATCTTCGAAGGATCCGATGTCAGGTTCAACCGGGCAGCGCCGGCATGGATGCCGATGACAGAGATGTGGTGAGCCACCACGTCGTGCAGTTCGCGCGCAATAGCCAGTCGTTCCAGCACGACAGCCTGGGTAGCGGTGGTGCGACGTTCCCGTTCCAACTCTCCGCCTTGCGCTTCGAGGCGTGCCCGCGTGCGTGCCCACTGCCAGGAGGCTTCACCGACTGCGCAGGCAAGTATCAAGTTCAACAGGTTTGTCATGACGGTGATGAGAATGACCGTGGCATAGGCAGAAAAGACGCCGGCGCGGGAGATACCGGGGAAAAGTTCGACATTGGAGGAGGCGAGGATGAGCCACACGACGCACCAGATCACGATCGCCGCGGTGCAGACCAGCCGCACCACCAATGCGCGCACGCGTTGGCGACCCCACGCGCCCACCGTGTACAGAGCGATCGACAGGCACAGGGAGGTGACCAATTGTTCGGGCACGCCAAAATGCGCATTGACCAGGAACGCCGCCGTGATAATGAGGGCCACGGTGCAGGGAATGCGTCGGCGCAGCGCGGAAGCTGTAAACGTGATCGCCAGGGAGGCGAGCGTCAGCCACATGGGGGCAACTTCCGTGAATATGCCCGAACGCAAGTAGAGGGGAACCGTCAGAGCTGACCATGCGGCCAGCACGCAGGCCAACACAATGTCACGCCTGAGCCCCTGTTCAGTGGGACGCGGCCTGACCCATGTGGAGTTCAACTCGACAATCGGACCCGTCATGAATCCAGCATAAAGTCATGATCCTGCGGGCGCGGGGTCAGGGAGGTGGCGGGAAGCGAAAATCAGTCGCACGACCGATAGGAATCATCCGCCAGACGGATGCGGATCGGCTCGGGTGGCACGTAGCGTAAGCACCATGCTGGAAGTTCGAAATCTTAACCGGTCATTTTCCGGCCACCAGGTCCTCCACGATCTGTCCATGACTGTTGCCGATGGGCGCATGACGGGTTTCGTTGGCGGAAACGGCGCCGGGAAAACAACGACGATGCGTATCATCATGGGCGTCCTGGAAGCTGACTCGGGTGAAGTCCTGATCGATTCACACACGACGAGCACCGCTCAGCGCGCGCAATTCGGATACATGCCAGAAGAACGCGGCCTGTACGCGAAAATGCCGCTGCGCGAACAACTCATCTACCTCGCGCGTCTGCACGGCGTGTCCGCGCACGACGCATCCACGTCCACTGATGAGCTGCTTGATGAACTCGGCTTATCGGAACGCGCTGCGGAACCGGTGGAAAACCTGTCGCTTGGCAATCAACAGCGCGCCCAGGTCGCGGCGGCGATTGTGCACCACCCGACAGCGCTGATCCTCGATGAACCCTTTTCCGGTCTGGATCCTTTCGCGGTGGATGTGGTGCTCGGCGTCCTGCAACGCATATCGGACACAGGTATTCCGGTGCTTTTCTCTTCTCACCAGCTCGACGTGGTCGAGCGCCTATGTGAGGACCTCGTCATCATCAGCGACGGTCACATCGTGGCCGCGGGAGAGAGGGAAGAGCTGCGCGAACAGTACTCGGACCGCTCGTTCGAAATCGAAGTCAGCGGTGACTGCGGGTGGATTCGTGACATGCCCGGAATCGAAGTCAGCGCCCTGGAAGGCGGATTTGCACGCTTTTCAGCACCCGACGAGCAGGCAGAACAACGCGTCGTCGAGCAGGCTCTGCACCGTCGCGACGTAGCGGGTCAGCTCTTGCACTTCGGCCCCATCGTCCCCTCACTGGCACAAATCTTCAAAGAGGTCATCGAATGAACTGGTTCCAGCAAGTCGTGCTGATTACCGCACGCGAGGCAAAAACACGATTCACGTCCAAAGCTTTCATCGTCATGGTGTCGATCGTGGGTCTTGGCGTCCTTGCGGGCACCATCATCCCCGGGCTGCTCGGCGGCGATGATGAGGTGCCTTCGGTCGCCACTGTCGGACCCTCCGTTACGCAGATGGCCACGAGCGTGGGGCTAGATGCCACCGAAGTTGCTGACAGGTCCGGCGGTGAAGAACTCCTGCGCGACGGCAGCGTCGAAGCCGTCATTGACGAGGGAGACTCACCCGTTGGCCTGACAGTGGTGGCACTGGAAAAAGAACCGGCCAACGTGATCAATGTATTGGCGGCCTACCCAAAGGTTGAACTTCTGGATCCACCACAAGTGGACAGCATGATGGCGTTCATGATCTCGCTCATCTTTGCGGCCCTGTTCATGCTCAGTGCGGTCACATTCTGCAGTTACGTGGCGCAAGGCGTCGTGGAGGAAAAGTCGAGCCGCATTGTGGAGATTCTGCTGGCCACGACGGGTGCGCGCGCACTGATGTGCGGCAAGATCGCAGGTAACACGATCGTGGCGTTCACTTGTATCGGTGTGGCTGCAATTCTGGCGACGACGGGTCTGCTGGTGACGGGGCAGGATTTGCTGCTCGGTGAGCTGGGATCGGCTCTGATCTGGTTCGTGATTCTGTTCCTGTTGGGCTTCATCGTGTTGGCTGCGCTCTATGCCGGTGCTGCTTCACTGGTGTCACGCCAGGAAGACGTCGCAGGAGTGACCGGGCCACTCATGATGCTCATCATGATTCCGTACGTTCTGGTCATCCTCTACTTTGACAACACCACGGTCATGGCCGTCATGAGCTATGTGCCATTCAGTGCTCCGATTGCGATGCCGGCACGCCTGTACATGGGAACGGCACAGTGGTGGGAACCGTTCATCAGCACGGCGATCCTGATCGTCACCACGGTGGTGTTGGTGTGGTTGAGCTCGATCGTGTACGAGCGTGCGGTGATGCGCATCGGCAAGCGCGTTGCACTCAAGGACGCGATCAAAACGGTGTGAGCAGCGGGAACTGTGCGCGCAGCACGCTCTTTGCCACAGTCCGTCATATTACGAGCCGCAAAACGGCACTATGATGTGGATCCGTACCTGACATGTGACGGACGGGAACTGGGTTTATGGACATCGTGGTGCTCTGCTCAAGCCGATTTGGACATACACGCCGCATCTGTGGGCGCGTCGCTGACATCCTGCGCCAGGACGGGAACGATGCTCGCGTCCTGGACATCACGGGACGCGAACGCATCGAGCCTGCACCGGGTCGGGCAGTCATCGTCGGAGCCTCCACCAGGTACGGTTATTTTTCCCCACGAGTGTGGCGCTTTGCCCGCACCAACGCTGCAGCACTGGCTCACATCCCCAGTGCTTTTTTCGGAGTGAACCTCGTGGCCGCGAATGATGGCAAAAACACTCCGGAAACAAACGTGTACATGCGTCGCTTCTTCGAACACACCCCATGGAAACCGGACATGATTGACGTATTTGCCGGTGACCTCGATTTTTCGCTCTACAACCCGTTCGATGCCGCGGTAATCAAGATGATCCGCCGTTTCATGGGACGCGACATTGACTTCACCCAGCGTGTCGAATTCACCAACTGGGATGACGTGGCCACATTCGCCCACGACTTTTCCGCACTGGCCGCTCACGGGAAGTAAACTATCGCTGATCCGGTTGCTGGATCGCACGATATCCCCATGAATACCCCGGATCTGCCGGTGCTGCGCGGCCACTGAAAGTTCGATGTGTATGCGTGGAGAATCACGGTGCGACAACCTGCTCGATGGTGGACAATGGTGCATTGAGCGGCATGCTGACTATGCAGCCCTCATCAATCCCTTCACACAGTAGTTCAGCTCGATTTTTGCGGAGAACACGTGAGCGCGCAGAATGTGACCCCTGCACCCGAGACTTCCGAATGCGCCGCCGATGCGTCACACTCTTCCAGCTCGCCGGCAGATGAGTGGCCATCACACGGTGTGAAGGTCTACCGCTCCCTGCTGAGCATTCCGCGCACCCCTCGTTTCGCATTCGGCGGCACAATCGCACAGTTCCCGTTTCCCCTGGTCGGAATGGGCATGCTCATCGGCGTTCAGCACGCCTACGGTTCTTATGGTCTGGCGGGTGCTCTGTCAGCGGTCGTGGCGCTCACCTCGGCCGTTGCCGGCCCGATCATTGGCCGTCTGGTTGACAACCACGGCCAGCGCCGCGTTTCCATTCCCATCATCACGATCTGGGTTCTGGCCGACATCGCCGTCATGGTGGCCCTGGCGCTGCGCGCCCCGATCTGGGTGCTCTTTGCTCTCAGCCCCCTGCTCGGCCTATATGCACCGTTCGGCTCCATGCTGCGAGCACGGTGGGCTGTTGCGCTGCGTGAGCGGCCACAAGGCCTCAACTCTGCTTTGTCTTTGACTTCCACGCTTGAAGAGTGCATGTGGGTGATCGGCAATCCGCTGGCAGCATTTCTTGCCACCTCCATTTCACCGCTCGTGTCCCTGGCATTAGCTGCGGTCCTCATGAGCGTGGGCATGTGGATCATGCTGGCAGATTCGACCTACGAACCGGCCCCGCAGTACGCTACCCGCCACCGATCCATCGCGCGCCAGGTCTCGCGAATACTGCGCCGTCATGGCGACGTGCAGGACTCCCTCGTCACTTCACCCACCACGGACGAGGGCGACTTGCCCACCGAAAACCCGCAGCCACAACCGGCGGCGCGCCAGGGCCTGTGGTCGGTTGCGTTCGCATCGATGCTGATCATTCAGCTGGCCTACGGCGCGTTCCTGTCGATCACGACACTGTCGGTCGTGGCGTTCAGTGGCGAGCAGGGCCACCAGGAACTGTCCGGCGTGATCACCGCCTGTTTTTCAGCTGCATCCATGATCGCGGCCCTCACCTACGGTGCGATCGACTGGAAGGGTGAGCTGTGGAAACGTTTCTACATCGGGCTGATTGCGCTGGCCGTGGGCTGTTCGATGCTGGTATTCGTGCACTCCATGTGGGGTGCCGCGATCGTCATGTTCATCGCCGGACTGGCGCAGGCACCGACCGTGGTGAACGTGAATCAAATGATTGTGCGTATGGTGCCGTCCTACCGATTTACCGAAGGCATGGCGCTGTGCGGAACAATGTGGGTGGTCGGCCAGTCTGCCAGTTCACTGATCGGTGGTCACCTGATCGATGCGTTCGGCGCCATCGGAGGATTCCTGACGACGGTCGGCTGCGCCCTGGCAGCACTGATCTGCGCATTCGCGACATTTTTGCCGATTAAGCGCGCCGTAAGCGGGGAGACGCCCGCGAACTACTTCTAAGAACGAGCTGCTGACAGGATTTGTGATTTGCCTGCTGACTAGCTTTGAGATCTGCCTGTTGACAGATTCTGGGAGCCGCTCAGCTGACGGGTTCTGAGGACTACCTCTGGACGAGGCCCTGATCGTTCATGACCTGCATGGCGGGGGCAGTTTCCGATGGGCTCGTGCCGTACTTCGAGATGATTTGGTTGCTGAACGAGTCGACGCGGCTGTTCAGGTTTCGCATGTCGTAGTACCGGGTGACGAGGGCGTCGTAGTCATCCAGTGCCGCGCGTGCCTGATCGGAGTCCAGGTCAGGGTATGCGTCAACGCCAACTGTCAGCTCGCGCGGGAGCCGCGGCTTGAACTGGGGTTCCTGGGCCGGGTGGCCAACCAGGACTCCGACAACGGGGTAGGTGTGTGCGGGTAGTTTGAGCAGATCGGTTGTTTCCTGCGGCTTCGCGCCGATGGAGCCAAGGTAGACGGCGCCGAGCCCGAGGGATTCAGCGGCGATCACGTAGTTCTGCGCGGCGATCAGGGTGTCGCGACCGGCCTGCTGATAGGCGTTGATCGTTGATGCCGGGTCGGTGGGCTGGCCTGCGCGCTCGCGGATCACGGCGTTGCGGTGCAGGTCCGCGACGAAGATGACCAGTTCGCCTTTCGTGCCTCCAATGTAGGGTTGGCCCGCGTTGCGGGCCAGCGCGTTGCGCGTGTCCTCGTTCGTGACACGGATGATCGTCATCTGCTGGTAGAAGCTGGAGGTGGGCGAGCGGCGTGCCACGTCGATCAGCGTGTCCATGATGTCCTTACCGACCGGCTCGTCTGTGAATGCGCGGATCGTGCGGTGCGCAAGCTGAGTGCGGATCGTCTCGTTGGTGACCGGAGTGGTCGGAGCAGTGAGCAGTGGATCGTCATCAGATACGGGTGGTTTCACTGGCTGGGTCGGATGGGTGGGCTGGGCTGACTGGTCTGAATGGGATGGCTGGTCGGACACGGTGCCTCCTTCGCTGTGCGGCATGCAGCTCGTTGATGTCTGCCCATCATTGTCCGACCCGCCCGGCCAAATCACAACACCTGTCCACGCGGGGGTGAGTCAAGTTCGCGTCGAATGCTGAGCAGGTCGGATATCGCTTGAAGCCGCTGTGTCTGATCGGTTGCCAGCGGGACTGCACACTGTGTGCGTTTCCCTTTTGGCCCGGTGTACTGCGAATACTCAACGAAAATCAGCGGGGTCGTGCGCGGTAGAACTGAATCGGACGCTGCGTTGGAATCGGCGGTCCGCACATCGGCGGTTCCTGTTCCAGCGTCAGGTCGAGTAACTTTCCGGCGCGCATGACTGTGCCAGTCGAGTGTGGGAATTTGCTCGAGACAATCGACGGATCCGCGTCCCAGATAGAAAGGAAAGGCCGGCGGGAAGGCTTTCCTCCCCAGATAACTGGTGAATGACGGGGATGACAGGGCTGATTCCAGTTCGTCGAGGCGCGCGTCGCATACAATCCGGACGATGAATTCCCCATCAGCCAGGTAGGTTCTGTTAACGACTGACGTTCCGTTTTGCTGGTCAGGCGTGAAAACCAAACTATGGTCCGATACTTTGTCACCATGTGACAGAAGCAGCCGCGTCCTGAATTTCGTAGATTCTGTGCGCGGATTGATGGTGTGGTAGTCGTCAACTACGCGCGGCCGCCGGTCCTGGCGCACGGTGAACTCAACATCGTCAAGCCACTCGGGCCAGTCGTCACGCGGCGCCCCCAGTGCTCCCGCTACCAAACCCTTCAATCCCGTCCGGGTGGGAAACCGCTCAGTATGGACGATATTTCCAGCTATTGCCGGTCCAGCCCACGACTGCAGCACTCCCGCCAGGCGCAGATAAATGCCGTCAATCACGCATAGATCCAATCGACGACGCGCTCAATAAGGTCGTGAAGGTTCACTCGGTCAGCACCTGGGAACTCTGATTCCGGACACTTCGCGGTGCCCGATAGCAATTGCAGGTCGCCAAAGTTTCCGGCATCAAATTCGCGAGCTCGCTGGTACTGGTCGCTCAGGGCAGTGATGCTGGGTGCCTCGAAACCTCCGCCTTCGTTCGGCTCGACGGGTGTTTCAAATTCGTATGAGGTTCGGCAGCGCTGCTCTTCCGCCAGAATGAGGACAGGCATGGTATAGGGGGCAGTGGAATTCTCTTTGCCGCGCGGAGCGCCATAGACCATTGCCCGAAGCAGCTCGCGCACATTATCGCGGGATTCGGGATCGTCGAAAGCGCTCCAGCTGCGCTTGAGCTGTTCTTTATCAATGGTCACCGTGCGGTAGAAAGTGCCGTTGACGTAACGCTGCACACCCAGATAGGTGGCACCGGTTTTGTGATCGCGAACCTTCAGGTCATCAACAGTTGTGAAGTAGTCGCTCTCAATGGGCGTGGCATGCGTGGTCACTCCCGGTGACACCGCGATTGCGGCTTCAGTGTTTTTGTTCGGCTTTTTCGCAAACATTCGCCCGAAGGCTGCTATCGCCAGGGAACCCGTCGTGTCGTCTTGGATGAATTCACCGCCCTTTTCGTCCAGAACTCTCTGGGTTGCTACGTTTATCTCTTCTCTGCTCATCCACACTGAGCGGTCGGAACCGTTGGCGCTCTTGCCTTTGTTTGAAGTCAGCTTGCTGACTAATTCATTGGCTCGTTCCTTCAAAGCCTCTAGATCAGATTCTGGCCTGATCGCGTACGCAAGTCGCACAATTTCGTCGGTCAGTTGCCCCGAGCGAACCGATGTATCAAGACTCGCTTCTTCATATCGTGCGCGGATCCCTCGCTTGATGCTCTGTGAGGAGTGGAGTGCTCGCAATTGGCCTCCAACGATCACCCGTTTGGGCGTTCCGGCATCATCTCTGTTGAGATTCGAATACGGCACGTTTGTCAGAAAGTGCAAGGTCAGGTTCTTTGCCATGGAAGTCATTCTCCTTTGTCTGAGTCCTCTGAATGGTCGGCTGCGTCGATGATCTGATCAGTCCGGGGAACGAAATTGGAATAGTAGTCACGCAGAGGTGACATCCGCATTGCTCGTGATTGCGCGCTCGCGCCTTTACCCCAGTGGAGGAGGAGGCGATAAAGATCGAGGTAGTCGAGGGCGGGAACTGCGTCCACTGATTCCGCGATCTGAAGGATGCGGCGGATGGTCTTCACTGCCTCCTCGAAGTCCTGCGTATGCAGATAGGCAAGGCGCTCTGCGATCGCATCGTGTGTGGGTGAAGAACTGGCGAGTGTCTCGGCTGTGCTCGCGGAACTCACCTCCGAGGTTTCACGAGAACTGCGCGACTTCTTTTTCGCCCACGACACCTGTTGGCACCAGCGTCCAAACGGTTTACGCCTTAACTCCTTCGTTCTTTCAAATGAGGGTACATCCGTGAATTCAGCGGCGATCGCAGCCATGCGAAGAAGCACGCGATATTCATGCTCCCGAGTTCCTGCTGGCAGCGCGGGGTACACGTACGGAATTGCGTAGTACTCGGTGGTGTCGTCCGCTCCGCGTCTGAGTTCCGCCCGCTGCTTGCGGAAACCGGAATCGTTTCGTCGCCGGAGAATTTCCTGCAAAAGCTGTCTACCCGGAAGACTTTCAGTTGTCATTGCTCACCATCCTGAGAAAATGCGACTTTGCCATCCTTTTTAGCGTCTTTCAGTCGCCTGTTGATGTCCCGTTGCAGGTCGGCGCGGAGCTCGTAAATCTGTTGTGCATCTGTTGCCAGATAAGGTTCAGTGATCTCATCGAAGGTTTCCAACGATGCGGCGCGAAGATCCGTCAAGAGATCGCCTGGGTAAGACTCATGGGCGCGAAGACTTTGAATGAATCCCTCATACACGGCGGAAATCCTGCGCCAGAATTCGCTGGATACGTCGTTATAGCGTCCTGCTAACAGTGGACGGGCCCGTTGGGTGCGTGATTTGCCTCCCTGCGTTTTGGCCTCGCCTCGAGGAAAGGCCGCCGTTACATATCGGTGCAGATCTGTGACAACCACTGCCATTGCGACAATTGCATCCTGTTCGTCCTCTGGCAGATCGAAGCCCCATTGATCGCGGCGTGGCTGAAAGATTTCGGATGCTCGCACGACTGGTGATGGGGACGTTCCCTCCACTAGGTGTCTGAGGAAAACCGGTTCGGGAAAGTCCACGTTTTCGAATCGAGGTGGGAAGAGATTGCCAGCAGATCTGTCTAGGAGCTTTTCAGACTTGTTGAGGGAATACCATTCCACTGACAGATCCGTGGGGTCGCGACCAATGTCCAAGCGTTGCGCCTTAAGCACGCCTTTTGAATCTTCGAGGTAGAAGTAGAAGGGATCCTGCGTATTGCGGTGGTTCCGCCATTCTATAAGAGGTGTATCGATAAATTCGAGTATTTTCTTGCCACGCTTGTTCTTTTCAATCTTTTTGAGAGGAAACGGTAGCCACTCTTCTGGGACTCCGCATACCCTCACCTGAACCAGATCGGTACCTTTCCAGTATCCGATCGCTGTGTTGGAGCTCCATGTGGCAGACCAGAGGGAACAAAAGTCACCATTAGATGCTCGAGATTTTTCACAGGTTCGGTCCGCAAAGGCGGGAAGGCCACCCTCGTTAACCCAGCGTGCGGGGAGGGAACTAAGAAGGGTCTTAAGAAAAGACCCATTGGGGTACCGCCAGTAGAATTCTGTGGCAGTGAGGCTTCGGCCAGGAAAACGGAAGCCAGGAGTTGCTGAACGTGGCTTTTCGACGTAGGAAATAGGCTGCGACGTGGGGGATGTGCGAAAATCAATGGTCACACTGAGGTTTGAGGCCGGAGAGAAGTAGTGATAAGTAGTGAGTTTGAGTAGAGCTTCTGGCAGGGCAAGCGTGGTTGGGTAGGCAACTCTGCGATTCCAGAAATCTTCACTTTGACTCGGAGGCATTGCAGGTGACAGCTTCTTGACAGCGTCTGGTTTAGTTGTCGAATACCTGTCCCCTATTTTCTTTTCTTCTCGAGGAAGTGGGGGGCGCTGCATGAAAGGTTGCTCGGTGTCGAAGACGTTGGATCCATCCTTAAGCTGTTCCACCATGAAGTCTGCAGCGTCACGGGAGAGGCCATTGTTGATCAGGTCTTTCACGATGCCTCTGCCGGGTCGCACATCAGCAGAATCGTGGCGAATCGCGACCGCGAGGATTGAGGTAAGGAATCTGATCTGTGCGGAGACCTCGAAAGCTGGGCGATCAAGGCGGAGAGCCACGTCTGGTGTGTGGCATTCAAGCAGGAAATCCTTGGGCGTCATAAGGCCGACAGTGGTATCGATCCACGCAACGTCCTCGATCGCGTTGAGCTCCAATGCTCCTGTCCTATCTACTGAAGTAAATGAACTAGTGCGGCCATTATACTAGTGGACACGAACAAAGAGTTGTGCAGCTCACTTCAGCGTCGCCCGTGCTGCAGCTGCCGCTCAGGCATTGATCGCCCGACCTGAGGCTTCGCAACGCGGCGTTCTTTGGCTATCGTCGAAGTTGGGCGGACAACAGAAGTCCGACCCCTATGAAAGGCAAAGACATGGGATCCATCTACCTCGTCAAATACCCGATGATGGTTGCTCTGCAGCAAGTTCCAGATGCGCAGGGTTCAGTGTCGGGGAAAATGGATGATCCTCTTTTTCGTCATCGTGCGGTGATGGCACTTTTCGAAGATTCTGATTCCGCGAACCCTCGGGCGCAGTGGAATGTGCTATTCCGTGTCGAGCATCTGCCTGGTCAGCCGCCATTCTTCCTCATCCAGTCGAGCGTGGCTCCGGTCAACCTTCCTGAGGGCGCGGAGATGATCTCTCGGGAGCTGCCGCTGGTCCCAGAGGGAACACCGGTGGCTTTCCGCATCGCGATCAATGCTGTGCGCCGGCAGAACAGAGATTCCGGCTCTGATCCTAGGAGCAACGGTGGCATCAAGCCCGTCCCCTTCGACGGCGACGAGCAGGCGCCGGAGTCGATCAGCAGGATGACGCCGTGGCTTCAAGGCAAGCTTGCCGGCGGCCTTTCTGATCTTGAAATCATCAACCATCGGAGGGAAGTGCTGGGAACTTCGCGCCAGGGCAGGAAAACCTCGCAACGAGTTGTGCAGGTGGATAAGGTCGATGGCGCAGCTATTGTTGCCGACTCTGCGCAGTTGAACAAGCTCATTCTTAACGGTGTTGGCAGGGCTAAGTCCTACGGATGCGGGCTGCTGTCAGTACGCCAGTTATGAGCATGCCTCGATACGAGGAGTCTGAGTGCGGAAAGAAGTGCGGATGAACGAGCACCTTGAACTGTGGTCGAAGGATGACGGCGTGGGCACTCCCTATCCGCTCTTGGCGCATCTCCTGGACTCTGCGACCGTCGCGGAGGTGCTTTTTGATCTCTGGCTCCGTGATGGTTTGCGAGATCTTCTTCAGCAAGAACTCGGAGAGCATGCCCGCCGAATTGTTCAGTTCGTCGTAGGTTCTCACGACATCGGCAAGGCGTCACCGATTTTTCAGATGCAGTACCGCAGAGATGACGACCACTGGCGACGAATACGGGAAGTCATCGACGGGTCCGGCTTCTATGGACAGATACCGGTTGGGTCACCCTTGCGCGATTTCGATAATAAATTTGCTCGCAGACACGAGCAGTGGTCTGCCTACTGCGTCGCTGGGGGTTTTCTGTCATCGAGCGACGAGGCGCGGGACAGGTGGCATGCCCTCGCGGCGCTTGGACATCATGGCTACTTTTCGTTGGGGGAGCACAACCGGATTTTTGCAGCTAAGCGGAAGACTGCAAGCAAAGAACTTGAAGAGTACGGATGGCTCCAGGCTCAGCGGGATCTCGTGGCGTGCGTTGCTGCGGCCTGCGATGTTGACGTCAGTGAAATGCCCGATGAAGTGAGCCCGACGGTTACGCTCCTGCTTTCCGGTCTGACGATCCTTGCGGATCGAATTGCTTCAGGGGTGCCGTTTGTGGAAGCCGGGGGTCAGATCCTCACCCGGACCCCTGACGCGTTGAAGAATCCGGCTCAGTGGATCGTCCAGCGGCGAAAAGATGCTGCGAAACGGGTGCGCGATACGGTCGGAATATACAGCTCGTGGGGGAGCGAAGAAGAGGCACAACGCTCGATCCTGGGTGAACACGACCCTCGGCCCATCCAGGAGGAAGCTTTGTCGGTAGGTGACGGGCTGTGGTCGTTAATGGCGCAAACCGGTGGAGGAAAAACCGAAGCGGCCCTTTTGCGCCACTCGACTCGAAATGAACGTCTCATCTTTCTTCTTCCAACTCAGGCAACCTCAAACGCAATCATGCGGCGAGTTCAAAGAGCGTACTCGACGACCTCAAACGTTGCGGCACTGGCGCACGAGTTGGCATCGGTGGAGGATTTCTACGTCAATCCTGTTTCGGTTGATACGCACGAGGACAGCACATCGTCTCAACCCAGCGGACTGTATCCCTCATCATTCGTCAAGAGCGGCGCAGCCAGGCTCCTCGCGCCTGTAGCTGTGGGGACCGTGGACCAGGCATTGATGGCAAGTCTGCCGGCAAAGTGGATTCACCTCAGATTGCTGGCACTTGCTAACGCGCACGTCGTGATTGACGAGGTGCACACTCTTGACCAGTACCAGACGAAACTTCTTGAAGGAATTCTGCCCTGGCTTTCTGCCACCCGAACGCGGGTGACATTCCTGACTGCAACAATGCCGAGCTGGCAACGCGAAGCTCTGATGACGGCGTATAGATCTCGTGATCTCCAATTGAGTGACACACACTTTCCGGCTTCAGAGACGTTGAACGAGGCTGGGCTGAATACAGTGCCAATGTCCGCGGCCAGCAGGACTATTCGAGTGGAACTGGCTGACGAGCCGTATGAAAGGCTCGTGGACTCTCATGTGTCATGGTGTCGGCAGCAGTGTCTCGATTTCCCTCGTTCGCGTATCGGAATTGTGTGCAATACTGTCGCTCGAGCGCAGGAGCTGGGCAGAAAACTGGAGGCCGACGGACGCATTTTGGTCCTTCACTCTCGAATGACAGCTGAGCACCGCAGGCGAGTTGCGAGTGCCTTGGAGGACACCCTCGGGCCGAATGGTCGTGGCGATCAGATTGTCCTAATCGGGACACAGGCGATCGAAGCGTCACTGGATATTGACCTCGACCTTCTGAGGACCGAGCTTTGCCCGCCGGCTTCAGTCATTCAACGAGCCGGACGCCAGTGGAGACGTTCCGATCCTGAGCGCTCTCAGCGAGTGCCGAAAATGGTATGTCAATCCCTGTCGGTCGTTGCAATTTCATCCGCTCAGCCGTGGCAGTGCTTGCCATACTTACCCGCCGAGCTGCGCAGAACGAGGGAGTGGCTCATGAGTCATGAGAAAATCCAGATGCCTGCCGATGCGCAAGCGTTCGTTGACGTGGCGACTATCTCCTTCGATGATGCTGTCGATTCGAATGATATTGAGGAATTGGCGGTGTGGGCGACGAGGGCGCGGGCAGGCATCGACAGAAGGGCAAGGCTATCTGATGCTCTTCTTCCCGACGCCTACGTTGAAGATTTCAGTCAGCTCACCCAGGATCTGACGGTGGAAGAAAGGCAGACGCGATTCCTGGATGGGAGCGAGACGTTTCGCGTCATCCTCGGCGGCGATCCTGATCGAATTCCCGGAGCGTTCGAAGGCGATGCGAAGGATCTATTGGCGGTGAGAGCATTTGATCAAGATGGGCTACGCGTAGCATTAAGAGCTTCTCTTCCGTTGAGCGGAAGACAGTTCGAAGCCTTATCTAAACGAGGGCCGGTTTCGCTTGGGGAGGCGCATTCACTGCTGCGTAGCTACTATTTCGTGCCTGATGCGGAAGATCTTTACGACCCGCTCGTCGGGTTTGTGGATGAGGACTAGGTCAGTGAGTCAGCGATGGGGTACTCCGAGGAAGCTATAGCATTCAGTGTTATTCCGGCAGGTGAGCAGGTCCGTTTCGAGGATCGAGTTTCTTTCCTGTACGTCGATCAGTGTCTGGTTCGGCAGGACCGTACCGGTGTTGTTGCGTTAAGGAGGAGCGAGGGCGACACCGCTGAAGAAGATGAGCAAGTGCTTCTGTCGCGAATTCAGATTCCGGTCGCGGGACTGGCGGTGCTGTGTTTAGGGCCTGGTACGAGTATTTCCAGCGCCGCCTTGACGTCGTGTACCAGATCCGGTTGCACTGTGATTTTCAGTGGTGCGAATGGTGTGAATGCGTATTCGCATGCGACACCGCTGACCTCATCTGCACGCTGGGCGATTGCTCAGACTCGCCTGATTGCCTCGGAGGATTTTCAAAAGCAGGCTGCGGTTCAACTCTATAAGCGCCAATTTGGTCTGGAGGATATGCCCGGATCCAATATTGAAGCCATGCGAGGGATGGAGGGCCGCCTCATGCGAAATGCGTATCGGAACGAGGCGAAGAAGGCGAGAATACGTGGTTTTAGGCGAGATACACACGCGAAGGATCCGGTCAACGTAGGCCTCAACATCGCTAACTCAATCATGTATGGGCTCGCGGCGACGGCTTGTACGACTTTGGGGGTTAATCCAGCGCTTGGAATCATTCATCGAGGCGACATTAGGGCGTTGCTCTATGATCTAGCGGATCTGTATAAGGCAAACACGGTTATTCCATTAGTGTTTTCGCACGCTCATGATGAGGATCCTGTGACCGCGATTCGTAAGGGTCTGCGCGTTGAGATCAGGAGAAAAAGAATCCTGGAGGGAATGCTGGACGCCTTGATGGATGTATTGCGGGTGCATTTGCCGGAACGTGATGATGATCGACTGATCGGGGATGATGAGCAGGTTCCGGGCCATGTGCAGTACGGGCAGGATTCCTGATGTTTGTTGTTGTGAGCGTTCGTGCATCGCAGGAGCATTTTCACGGATATCTAAGCCGCTTCCTGACTGAAGCCGATGTGGGTCTATATGTGGGGAACTTGTCGAAAGCTGTAGTGGAACGTTTGTGGGAACGAATTAGCTCTGTGCCCACTTCAGGCGCTGTTACTATGATTTTCAGTGACCCTTCACGAGAGCAAGGATTCAACGTGGTGTCAGTTGGTGACTCGGCGCGAACCGCTGTGGATATTGATGGGGTAACGGTGATCGCTGGCTTACCCGGCAGGGCCACTCAGAAATTGTACAACTCCCGCTAATATCTGCAGGTCACTTAGACTCTTCCCCGCGCACGCGGGGGTATTTCCACCGCTTATCACGCAGGTGACTGGTACACCAACTCTTCCCCGCGCACGCGGGGGTATTTCCGGTGATCGGTGATGGATCCTGTTCTAGTTCTTCTCTTCCCCGCGCACGCGGGGGTATTTCCGCGATGCCTGCCTACGCGACCAGGCGCAACCCCTCTTCCCCGCGCACGCGGGGGTATTTCCGTGCGCCGAGAATCTTGTGCAGTTTCCAAGCGCTCTTCCCCGCGCACGCGGGGGTATTTCCTGGGAAAAAGCCCCCCACTCCGTCACACCACTCTCTTCCCCGCGCACGCGGGGGTATTTCGAGGACGGTACGTACGCGACCGTCCCGCTTGATCTCTTCCCCGCGCACGCGGGGGTATTTCCTGATCGCACTCATCGTCGCCCTACTCGGTGGGCTCTTCCCCGCGCACGCGGGGGTATTTCCGTGCAATCAATCGCATTCGTGCGCTTGAGGGACTCTTCCCCGCGCACGCGGGGGTATTTCAGAGCCAATCATCACCGGCGCGGCTCTTTTTCGCTCTTCCCCGCGCACGCGGGGGTATTTCCCGGTGTCGCGTCGTTCCCTAATCGGCTTCCTCGCTCTTCCCCGCGCACGCGGGGGTATTTCCGGTATCCGTTGGGGTGTGCAGCGTGAGCTGCCCTCTTCCCCGCGCACGCGGGGGTATTTCCGCTTTGGCGTCGATCGTGCCCACGGTGTTTGACTCTTCCCCGCGCACGCGGGGGTATTTCCAATCTCAGCGCAATTGCCCAAGGCTCAGGCGACTCTTCCCCGCGCACGCGGGGGTATTTCCCGGTTGTGGCAAGGTCGGTGGTGTCGCGTTTGACTCTTCCCCGCGCACGCGGGGGTATTTCCAGCAAACAGTGCCGGTAAGACGGTCAGCGGCCCTCTTCCCCGCGCACGCGGGGGTATTTCTGGTGTCCATAGGGGTTTGCCTTTCGGTGTCTGCTCTTCCCCGCGCACGCGGGGGTATTTCCATTCCGGTCTCGGTGACGAGATCCTCGAGGTCCTCTTCCCCGCGCACGCGGGGGTATTTCCATGTTCATGCATACATACGATCTGCCCGGCGACTCTTCCCCGCGCACGCGGGGGTATTTCCATGACGCCGGCATTCTACCGCCCGGCCCTTGACTCTTCCCCGCGCACGCGGGGGTATTTCCAACAAAGCGCAAAACTAGCAAAGCCATTAGCGCTCTTCCCCGCGCACGCGGGGGTATTTCCGCAGGTCTGTCACCGCGCGTGCTGCCACCAGACTCTTCCCCGCGCACGCGGGGGTATTTCCGGCTTTTTGGTAACGAGATGGCGCATGGTGATCTCTTCCCCGCGCACGCGGGGGTATTTCCGCGGTAGTAGCGTTGCATACCGCGCACAAACTCTCTTCCCCGCGCACGCGGGGGTATTTCCGTGCGGTGTCTCCCATGACTGTTCGCATCCTCCTCTTCCCCGCGCACGCGGGGGTATTTCCAGATGTCGATCTTTAATTGATTCGAGCTCATTCTCTTCCCCGCGCACGCGGGGGTATTTCCGGTGTCATGGCGCGGCCGCAAATACTCAAGCGCTCTTCCCCGCGCACGCGGGGGTATTTCCGACGCCACGGCAACCACTTTTCCGCATGATCTCTCTTCCCCGCGCACGCGGGGGTATTTCCATGGACGGCATCACGCCAGTCCGTGTCGCGCGCTCTTCCCCGCGCACGCGGGGGTATTTCCGGTAAGCCAGAGGCCGGAATTATTCGCATCGTCTCTTCCCCGCGCACGCGGGGGTATTTCCTACATGAAGAAGCTAGGCCAAGCGTTCAATAACTCTTCCCCGCGCACGCGGGGGTATTTCCATCGACCGGCGTAGTCCCACCCACCCGCGTCGCTCTTCCCCGCGCACGCGGGGGTATTTCCCTGCAGCAGCGCGGAAATCATCATCCGCATCACTCTTCCCCGCGCACGCGGGGGTATTTCCAAGTCACGCACCTCACTGCGCGTGTCGTTCACCTCTTCCCCGCGCACGCGGGGGTATTTCCGAACTCATGGGCATATAAGCCCAATCAGGTTTCTCTTCCCCGCGCACGCGGGGGTATTTCTGATATTGACCGCGCGCAGTCAAAGTACTCGTTCTCTTCCCCGCGCACGCGGGGGTATTTCCGGCTCTGACCTCGCACAATTCACACCAAACGACTCTTCCCCGCGCACGCGGGGGTATTTCCGGATTTGGAAGAAAAATAGATAGAGCAGGGAGCTCTTCCCCGCGCACGCGGGGGTATTTCCGGCGCTTTAGACCCGCTCAGTGTCGCCCGGCACTCTTCCCCGCGCACGCGGGGGTATTTCCGTGCCGCGCCCGCCTCGCACTGCCAGCCACCGCTCTTCCCCGCGCACGCGGGGGTATTTCCGGATGGAGCGAATAAACAATGTTGTCGTTCGACTCTTCCCCGCGCACGCGGGGGTATTTCCATCATCAGCCCGTCGACCTCGGTCCAGATCACCTCTTCCCCGCGCACGCGGGGGTATTTCCTCATGGTCAGGTCGACGGCGGCTCCCATTGAGCTCTTCCCCGCGCACGCGGGGGTATTTCCATCGATGCGACGCAGCGCGCCTGGATCATCCACTCTTCCCCGCGCACGCGGGGGTATTTCCAGCCAGTCTATTTTCTGCCCCGTATCACGCAGCTCTTCCCCGCGCACGCGGGGGTATTTCCTGGTATCGGGTCATTCATTGGTCAGGCAGCTACTCTTCCCCGCGCACGCGGGGGTATTTCCGCGATCCGCCTCCCGTACAACCCGGAAGTCAGCTCTTCCCCGCGCACGCGGGGGTATTTCCTACCTAGACCTATGCGTCAAGCAAGCCGCCGACTCTTCCCCGCGCACGCGGGGGTATTTCCACGGGCTGGCGGCGTCTGCGCTGCCTGGGCATCTCTTCCCCGCGTACGCGGGGGTACTTCGCACTGGTGCTGCCTCGAACCAATTCCCGAACGCATACCTACTCCCCACAAACGTGTCCGCCCTCGTATGGATCTGACGCAACACAAAGGCGGCCTGTCCGACCCGCCACCCAACACACGTCACACTCAGTTCGTCGATATTCCTGGCGTGCAGCGTTCAATGACGTGGCAGACGAATTCGCCCCAAAGGCTACAGATGCGCCACACCACCGCGGACGTTTCTCAGGTATGCGGTGTTGACGTGGTCATTGCCTAGATCACCGCCGCCGAGTCGGCCTCACCCTCGCAGAAGACGCACTAAGCGTGGAAACTGAATCGACGCACGCCCTCGTACCCAAGACAAAGAGCACATCTAGCGCATCACACAAACCAGTCCCATCACAATCACTATGTTGATCGCTCAAGCAATACTCGACCGAGTCATCCATCGCGTCCTCACCACCAAATCACCACCCACGACCAACCCACTTCCGGAAGCGACCACCGCGTCGAAGCCCGCATCTACAGGGAAGGAGTCAGCGCTAGCAGGCTCCTCGACACCATCGCCAACTACCTCGCCCAACAGGTAGACGATAGAATCGACCGGAAAGTACGCGCTGGAGCCGGCGACACCGGCGACATTGTGAATATGCGACACATGGGCAGGTGCATCGTCGTCAGAACAAAAGGGTACGGCGGCTGCGTCCTACCCGGCCAATGGGGCAACGAAGCGCACACCGAGATGGGTAACGATAATGCGCCCGCGGGGACCGTTGTCGCCAACCGCCGCGCAGTCAACGGCCTAGGTTCCCAGTGGGCACTCACGACGCACAGTGACTTAGCCGTCCTTGACTAGTAGTAAGTCGGATACGGACTTATGAACTTAGGAGTTAGCGAGCTGGGAGACGCGCTGTACGGATATGCCCATGATCGATCCAATGTCACGCATAGACAGGCCCGCCTGTGTCAGGAGTTGGATTGCTTTGCGCGAAGACGCGGACAGTTCCTGTTCTGCTTCTCGTGCAGCTTTTGTGGCGTTCTTGTAGCGGTTGATTGCTTCGAGTGGGAGCCCGCAGGGTTCGATGGTGACGGTGAAGCTTTCTTCGGGCTGGCCGGTCATGAGTGTGGCGGCGTCTTTGATCATGGCTTCGAGCTGGTCGAGGCGGCGCGCTTGGGTTCCGTACTCGCGGTTGTTGATGGTGAAGTCGGCGGACCACCATCCGTCGCAGCGGGTGGCGGTTGCGTTGATGTGTGTCATTTCTGTGCCCTACTGATGATCGCTTTCGCTAGTAGCTCGTTGACTTCTCTGGGGCGTGGGAGTGATTGCCGTCTTCTGTGAGGGTGAGTGTTTCTCCTTTGGCGAGCTTGTCGAGTTGTTTGATGAGGTCTCTCCGCTTCATTACTATATTCTACCCCCATTGACTTATTTAAGTCAATCCCCCTAGAGCATTTAGGTAGGCGACTCATTACGACCACAGCTCACCGCACCTGCCTACGGGTGAAAAACGATTGTAAACCTGCAAGAATTGAAACCAAAATGAAAGGAACGCGACGGTGAGCACGACACGACCAAGCACAGCCAGAAGCATCCACCATTATTGACGGCAACCCCACCGGTTCCCAACCCCGCGACAAGGAAGCGCTGTCAAGAGAAATGGCAGCTGGTCTGAATTGGCGGAAAGAATCTGGATGTTAAGAGTTGGCGAGTTGCGAGACGCGTGCGCGGGACAAGCCCATAATGTAGCTGATATCTGCCAGAGAGTAGTGATCGTCTTTCAGGGCTCGCACTGCTTTTCGGGATGCCGCGGAGGCCGCTCTGGCGGATTCTTCAGCCAGTTTAGATGCTGCGGCAGATTGCTCGACCTGGGCGGCTTGTGCTATTTCAGGGACGATCGTGATGTTCCACGTGGAGTGATCGATGTCTTCTTCCATCGTGTCGAGGTAGTCAATTACTTGCTGGCGGGCTTTGGCAAGAGTGCGCACCTGTGTCCAGATGTCGTTACCGTTCCACAGTTCCCAGCCGCCGCTCCAGCGGCGGGCAGTGATGGTTATCGCGTTCATTTCGTGTTTCTTTTGCTTGCTTCGATTGTTTTGAGTGCTTTGCGGGTGAGGCTTGGAGAGATTTCGCGGGTTTGAATGATGGTAACGCGGAAAGGCCCGTTGGTCCATATTTCGTGGTCGCCTTTGCCTTGGCGTGAAGTGAAGCCTGCCTACTTGAGGAGTGCGGTTAGTTTCCGGTACGGCATTGGCTTCGTCATAGCTAAATGGTAACACCTATTAACAGTAGTGTCAAGAGGTGTGTACACCAAAAGATGGGAGACAGGTTGACGTACAAAGACACAACAAAACGACAGAAAAAAAGGAGCCATCAACGAGCTATCCGACATAGCCGCATGGCTCCCACTGCTCACCGCGCAGTCACTGGCCGTGTGTGGTGTCAGGTCAGCCCGCGTCACGCCAGCCAGGTGCGCCAGGCACAACGGCCTACCCTTCGGGCTCGACCACCGGATCGACCAAACCGACGACGGGTGGCCAGGTATCCGCACACACGTAGGAGCCCTTAAAATCCTCTCCTCCTACGCCACGCTGATTGCCGGTGAGCGCGGCACGCACTCGACAGGCAGTCCGATAGCTGACCTGCAGCGTGACATGCCATGGGCAGCAGAACACTACCCGGATGCGGATGCTGTCCTGGACGAGATCCACCGCATCCACCACCACATCGCCCGCCTGACCGAGCATGCTCCCATGCTCGTCGGCACGTGTGAATGTGGTGGGAGGATCTACCGGTACCCCACCAAGCGCGGGCTCACCGACCAGTCGTGGTGCAACATTTGCGACCGCCTGTATCTCACCCAGGGCGAGGCAGCCTGGACGCGGCTCCTGCATGTTGCCAGCCTAGACGTGTATGTGACGCGGCAGGACCTGAAAACAATATGGCCCACCCTCACAGACAACCGCTTCGACCTATGGGTACACCGGGGGGTCATTGAACCTAGGGCGGGTAAGCCGAAAACCTACCCTCTTGCTGTGGTCAACACGCGCATGAACGCTACCCACTCACACAATCCTGTGATAAAGTGTTAGATGTTTTAAGGGAGTAGTGCGCCTACTTGGCGAGTTGGGATACTCGCCCCGGTGAGATTCCCATGACGCTGGCAACATCGCGGACAGACATTCCAAGATCCCTGAGTGTTGCGACTGTTTTTTTCGATGTGCGTGCGAGGGCTTCTTGTTCTTGGGTGACACGGGTGCTTTTTTCATGGTATTCACGCACAATGGCGGGAACCTGCGGCTTGATAGCAACGTTCTCGACGTTCACATGTTCCATGGTGCAGATATCGCGTATCATTTCTTCGGCGTCTTTTAAGTGGCGTGCTTGAGTGAATCGCACTCCTGCTGGTGTTTCAAATTCGAGTACCCACCATTTGCCGTGAAAGCTGGCGGTTGCGTGGATGTTCATTTGAGTCCTTTCGCTTGTTTGAGGATTTCTTTGGCCAGGTGTTCGTCTATTTCCCTGTGACGGGGGACGTAGGTGACGTGGGGGCCTATTGTGATTTGGGTGTGTCGTCCGCCTTCTGTGGTGGTCATGGGGTTGCCTGTTTGCTGGGCAATGGTTTTGAGTTTCTTGAGTAGGTCTCGCCTTTTCACACATTAAGTATAGCTCACTAAACATTATTTGTCTACTACGCTAAACACTCTAGGTATGCTTATATCACGCACCGGCACATCCAAGTGGAAACGAAGAGTTAATGCTCGAAATGTGTGTATGGGGTGGGCGTGTCGCGGGGTGTTTGGTGTCCGGCCCAGCCTTTTTTGATGTGTAGTGATCCGTTTTGGTAGTTGGTGTCGTAGTCGATGGTGGTGTCGTAGCGGGCTGGTGTGCCGGGGTTGTCGGCACGCGTGGTGAGGGGTTTGTGGGCTGGTGGCTGGTAGTGGCTGGTGAGGTAGCGTACCGGTTGGTGGGGGTGGATTGATTTGTTGTTGAGGAACCATTGGACCGCGGTTCGCATGTGGCCTTGTGACAGGCCTTTATGAGCGGCGAGCAGTTTTCTGATGCCGGCGTTGATCCCGCCTTCGAGACTGCTTGTGGTTCTTGCTATCCCAAGGGTGGCAATGCTGGGGTCAAGATGAGTGAACAGGGACTTGTTGGCCAGTAGCTTCGCTAGGCGCAGGTAGGCGCGTCGAAGCCGGTAGTGGGTGTACCACCAGTGTTGTTGTCCTGGTTGCCAGCTGGTGTTGTAGGTTCGTTCGCGGGTGAGATACCCGTAAGCGTTCCACCAATTGTTGAGTTGGGTGGCCCATGTGGCGGCTTCGTCGAGAGTGTTGATGGCGGCGAGGTTACCTCCGAGGCGCAGTAATGCCTTGCCGGCAGGGGTTTTCGGGTGCCCTGTCAGGTCGGTTTTCGTGTTGAGCCATACGTGGAACAGGCAGCGCTGAACCCCGGTGGCGGGCCAGCATTGCCGGATCGCTTTGAGTGCTCCTGGCCTGCCATCGGTGATGACCACGGTAGGGGCTGAGAACCTGGAAAGAAGCGCCTGCCATGCGGCTACGGATTCACGGTCGCACCATTGCCAGCCAATGACATGTGACCCGTTTGTTGCGATCAGTAAACACCAGTGGTGGGCAAGGTAGATCCCGTCGATGATGATCTGGGGATAGGAGTGGCCCGTTAGCGGTGGCTGGGGCACAGTGATGTGCCAGCACCAGGAGACCTTTCTGGCAAACGTGGTTGTCGGCATTGCCAGCTGTTTGACGCACACTCCTGCCACAAACCATGACACGAAAAGTGATGCCTGGGCTCGCCTGGTGACATCTGGGCGGTTGATAACGCTCGACGCCCCGCACGCTCGGCACCGCCACCTGGTTCTTCCAGCACTGGTTTGACCGTTCTTGACAAGCTTGTGGCCGCATACACCACAACGCGGCCGATTTCTACCACCATGGACCATACATGCTTTCAAAGCATGCACACAGCGCTCAAACCCCTGACACACCGAACAAAAACCAACACCACGTACACACAATCCGGGCATTAACTCGCTTTCTGTCAGCGTGTGATCAGATAAGACGAGGCGCAAGGCAATCTCGTTTCGTCATGTATAAGAGTCTGGAGTCTCTTCCTTTAGAAGATGCACGCAATATAACGAAAACAGCCTTATGGCAATCTGGAGCAGAGCTCGACAAACTTATAATTATCGTTGGAGACGGGGGTGAGTACCTTGAGTGGATCCGTTCCTGAAGCTATTTATCATTGTGTTGAGTATGCGCGAGAGAAAGAACTTGCGCCGGTTTTGCGTGATGTGGCGTGGACGTGTGGTACTTCTGCTTATCCAGGCTATGAGACTGAGATTTGGGTGGATTCTCGTCATGAGCCGCAAGAGATTCTCGCCGGCTTGCGTAGCCTCGGATTGACGGTTGTTACTGACGAGGTAGCCTCCGCTCCGTGGAACTATGATCCAAGTAAGGAAACTTGGGATCAGCATGTTGAACGCAGTCTAAAAGCGATAGGCCGCATTTAACCTTTCAGAATTTTGCCCCGCATTGGTTTGACCGTGCGGGGTTTTGTTATGCCCCCTTGTGGCGCTCCGTAAACAGCCCGGAGACCATTGGCTGGACCAACAAGGCTGACGAGCCATAAACGGGAAGAAAGGAACAGACCATGTCTGATTCAACTGCGCCCAGCGAGGGCAACACCGATCATTCGGGAGAAAACACAGGCGGATTCAAGCCTGTCACCAGTCAGGAAGACTTGGATCGGATCATTGAAAACCGCTTGGTGAGAGAACGCAAAAAATTGGCTGGTTAACTTAGGCTCAGATATTTGTGGCGCGACCGAATGCCTGTCGTTACAACAGAACTTGCAGCGAACCCAGAGCTTGGAACGTGGCTTTCAAAGATCGCATTTCGTCATACATACAAAAGCCATCGCGGTGATGAGCGTGCCAACGTCGCTGAATCTTGGGGAGAGTTCTCGCTCCGTGCGCGGTATCAGTGTTTGCCGAAGGTTGCTACCTTATTGGTTTGTCATCTCGAAGAGTTGTTTCCCGTATGTCGCGTGCTACGGGAGCTGTTGGATGTTCGATGCTGCATGTGATCTGCACAACGGAGGGAGGCAGGTCAAAGTAATTCATCTCTCGTGAGTTTCGGTTGAGGAGGTCGAGCAATTTACGTCCGCTTGACTCCATCGAGGTTCACCACCGGATGATTGATTGCCTCTGAGGCAAAAGTCCGTGGGAGTCTGTCCCAATGTGCGAGTAACAATCTCTTGCGGATCTAGTTTCAGCTCGTGAAAACAAGTGGGGAGAAGCGCGGCAGGTGGTCGAAGCATGGTCCTCCGATCGAGTGTGCCGTCAACGGGTCAAGGTCGATGAGGGGCTTTTGAGTCAACGGGTCAAGGTAAGAGCGCTGAATGCACGTCTCGTGTAGAAGGAAGACCCCGACTTTTTGGCACCATCATGCGGTTCTCACATGATGAGACTCTTAGCGAGGTCTCTCTTACCTCGACCGGTTGATCGCCAGCCCTCCGGCTACCTTGACCGGTTGATCTCTACCTTGACCGGTTGATCGCAAACCATCAGGCTACCTTGAGTGGTTGATCGGGAGCCCTCCGGCTGTCTCGACCAGCGGCTCCAACCTCGACTGCAAGCTTCAGCCTGTGACTACTGTGTGTCTAAAAAAGCCTTCAAGGTGGCCCGAAACCGGGCGTAATTTGCAGTCACACGCGTAGGCACGAGCTACAGCGAAACCCTGTCATGCCAACGAAAAACCCCGCCGTTCCAACGAAACAGCGGGGCAACCGCGGAGACGGCGGGATTTGAACCCGCGAGGGGCGTGAACCCCTACCTCCTTAGCAGGGAGGCGCACTCGACCGGACTATGCGACGTCTCCAGGTACCGCTTGAGTCTACCGGGCTTGCGCCCGTGCCACAAATACGCAGACTCACGATCCGGGCAAACTTCCCGGCGCGGCGGCACGTAGCTGGAAAAAATCCCGAAAACAGTGATCACCGAGGTGAAGCGCCATTTTCGGGAAATCCCGCGGAGGGCAAGGGATTCGAACCCCTGGTGCCATTGCTGACACAACGGTTTTCAAGACCGTCACCTTCGGCCGCTCGGTCAGCCCTCCCAGCCCGCCTAGTGTACCTGTTCGGGCGCGCAGATGAAAATCTGAAACAGCAGTGAAACACGTGACGATGTCAACATCACGGCACCATCAGTGCGCTGGTCACCCTCGTCAATGATGATGACGAACGAGGGTGACCCACCCGCATCACGCGCCACGCACGACAGCCGAAACGGCCTACCAGCGATGCTTGAAAATGTTCCACGAACGCCGATCCGTAGGTGCTTCCTCCGGATGATCCAGAAGACCGCGCGAAATTGCCGAGGCAAACGGCGGCCACAGCGGCACGCGTGACATCAACAATGTCTGGATTGCGTGGTACACATCCAGGCGTGAGGCGATCGGCTCGGAAGCCGGTTCGTTGTTCTCATCCAGCGCGCGAATCCACCTGCCAGGAGACAAGATCAGGTAGTCGTTGATGAAGTCGAGCCAGGAACGGTGACAGTGCTCGTAGCTCTCCACCTCAGCAGGGTTGACACCGTCATCGAGCATTGCGCGGCGAATCGCCAGCGCAGCGCACACACCTTCGCATACGACCCACTGCAGGTGGTGCGTATCCACAGGCTCACCATCTGCGGACACGGTCAGTGCGAAACCGGGCTTTCCGTTGCGCCGCCATCCATCAACGCGGGCGCGGTGGAAAAGCTCCTGTGCCATTTCGAACAGGTAATCCGGCTGCTGGCGACCCATCGAGCGCAGTGCGGCGCGAATATGGACAGCCAGGCGCGCCCACTGCATTGAGTGGCCAATGACGTAGCCGGTGTACACGCGCCGACCGTCGTCGAAACCGGAGGGGACATGATCCAGCGGTTTCCATTGCGCGTCGTAGTATTCGGGCAGGCGCCAGTTGTGGGATGACGCCTGCTCGTTGACGAACTGCGCGATCACTTCGGCACGTTCAATCCACAGCGGATCGGTTGTCGCCTCGGCGGCCGATAGGTAAGCCTCGGCGGTGTGCAGCAGGCAATCCATCGCATGCAGACGGTCGGTCGGCTTATGGTCAGCGGTCAGCGAATCGTGCACCAACCCGTTCTTGTCCAGCCAGAACCGCTCCTGATCGTGCAGCGCAGCGTTGAGAAGTTCAAGCGCGCCGGGCCTGTTGGCGACTGTGGCCGCGGAAGCCGCCAGAATCAGGAACGCGTGGTGGAACTGCGACTTCATATCGGCGTAGGGGCCTTCCCACGGGACCGCGTTGCCCTCAGCATCCAGGTCGTGTGTGAGGCCGGTGAACCAGCCGCCCTGAGCCTCATCCACAAAATGTGTCGACAGGCAGTGGATCCCGTGGTCTGCGAAGCGACGGCAACCGGGGATTCCCATCAGGACACCCAACGAGTACACGTAGGTCATGCGCGAGGTGACCGCGAGCTCCACTGGTCGGGTCGTGTCAGCGTCCCCCTCCGTGGTCAGGTGAGCAAACCCGGTGGATGCCATCGTGCATTTCGCCTCTTCTAGGAGGGCGCGCATTTGTGCCGATAGCCAGTTATTGTGTTCAACTGAACCAATCCAACCCATTGTCTTCGTTAACCTCCAATGGCACTGATGAGCCTCTATCGCGTCATTGCCTTTTCGTCGTAGAGTGGTTGTTATCAGTACTCAGCCTACCGTCTCAGTGGAGTTCAGATGCCTACTGTCATCAATACGTTCAACGCGTCGTCACCTTTGGCCAACACCGGCGCAACTGTACTGCCGTACGTTCTGATTGGCCTCCTGCTGGTTGTCCTCGCCATCGCCGCGTTGCTGTGGGCACGTCATTCGCGTCGCCAGCAGGCTGAGCAGGCTGCCGCAGCCAAGCCGGTCGTTCCGCCGGCACACACTGACGAGGCAGGCTCCACCGCCACTGATGCAACCGATGCTGCAGGCGGAGCAGTTGCTGCTGATGAGAATCTTGATTCAGGTGAATCCTCCCTGGAAACGCCTATTAATCCCACTGATGGAGATGATCCGGCAACCAAGTAGGCACGTGCCGAAAGCTGGAATAGGGCGACAGGTGGCACCGATCAGTGACACACTGGAGTCATGCATGAAAGAGCTGGCACAGTTGCCCTACCAGAAGACCTGATCGACGTTCAAGAACTTCTTTCCGCGTATTACGACATTGAGCCGGATGTCAGCAATCCGGACCAACGCGTCGTGTTCGGAACTTCCGGGCACCGTGGATCCTCACTCGATGGCGCATTCAATGAGGCGCACATCGTCGCGATCACCGCGGCCATCGTGGAGTATCGCGAAAGCCAGGGATATAACGGCCCGCTGTTCATTGCGCGCGATACTCACGCGCTGTCCGAGCCTGCATGGAAGACCGCCGTTGAGGTGCTTGCCGCTGCAGGCGTGCAGATCAAGGTTGACGAGCGTCATTCCTACACGCCGACCCCCGCGTTGTCCCTGGCCGTGCTCAATGCGAACGGTGCGCCCGAAAATCTACGCACCAGTGGTGACGGACTGGCTGACGGCATCGTCATCACCCCATCCCACAATCCGCCGCGCGATGGTGGCTTCAAGTACAACCCGCCTCACGGTGGCCCGGCTGACACGGATGCCACCTCGTGGATCGCGCAGCGAGCCAACGAGCTCCTTGAAAAAGGATGGCGCTCCATCCCGCGCGTCCTCGACACTGACCTGTACAGCCACGAATGTGTGGGCACATTCGACTTCCTGGCGAACTACGTGCGCCAGCTCGACACGATCATCGACATGGATGCAATCCGCGAAGCGAAGATCCGCATCGGAGCAGACCCGCTGGGTGGCGCCTCGGTGGACTACTGGGCGGCAATCGCCGAACAGTACGATCTGGACCTGACGGTGGTCAACCCGAAAGTTGACCCGGCCTGGTCGTTCATGACGCTGGACTGGGACGGCAAGATCCGCATGGACTGTTCATCCCCCTACGCGATGGCTTCCCTGCGTGATCAGATGACGCCCGATGCCAACGGGCACACCCCCTACGACATCGCCACCGGCAATGATGCAGATTCAGACCGTCACGGCATTGTGACCGCTGACGGCCTGATGAACCCGAACCACTACCTGGCGGTCGCCATCGAATACCTGCTGACGCACCGCCCAGGATGGTCAGAGTCCACAGCGATCGGTAAGACCCTGGTGTCCTCCTCCCTTATTGACCGTGTTGTCCGATCACTGGATCGCACGCTGATCGAGGTACCCGTGGGCTTCAAGTACTTCGTGCCCGGACTGTTGGACGGGTCAGTGGGCTTCGGCGGTGAGGAATCGGCCGGAGCTTCGTTCCTGCGTAAAGACGGCACCGTGTGGACCACCGACAAAGACGGAATCATCCTGGCGTTGCTCGCCTCGGAAATTATGGCGGTGACAGGCAAGTCGCCCTCGCACATTCACGTTGAGCAGGTGGAACGCTTCGGCGCCTCGTCGTACGCGCGTGTTGATGCGCCCGCGAACCGGGAGCAGAAAGACAAGTTGAAGAACCTGGCTGCTGACGATGTGAGCGCAACGGAGCTGGCCGGCGACCCGATTACTGCGAAGCTGGTGCGCGCACCGGGTAACGATGCGGCAATCGGCGGCCTGAAGGTGACCACTGACTACGCGTGGTTTGCTGCCCGCCCGTCAGGAACCGAGGATGTGTACAAGATTTACGCCGAATCATTCAAGGGCGATGACCACCTTGCGAAGGTTCAGGACGCTGCGCGTGACGTGGTGAGCGAAGCACTCACGTAAGGCTTGATGCAACGCTGCTGCACGCTGCCGTAAAGCTGAAATGAAGGTGACGCGGGTCCGACGAGCGAACCTGCCGGCGGGGCAGTGATCCTATACCCGTCTGGGTGACGAATCTGGCCAAAAATGGTGGTGCTGACCCGCCTGCAGACGGTTAGGATAGTGAATCGTGCTCTCGAATTACGCTGATTTGCTGCGCATCCGAGGGGCATGGAAATTCTCACTGGCTGGTATGGTGCTGCGCACACCCATGTCATTGATGGGAATCTCAACGATTCTGCTGGTCAAAGGCATGTATGGCAACTACACGCTTGCGGGCGCGGTCAGTGCAATCTCCGTCGTCTCCTTGTCGATCTGCGCCCCGATACTTGCCCGCCTGGTCGATCAACGCGGCCAGGCTGTCATTATGGTGCCGTCCCTGATGGTGTCGGCACTTGCGACCATCGGACTGTTTGGTGCCGCCGTCCTGCACGCCCCTTCGTGGGTGTTGTTCATCTTCGCCGGGCTGTCCGGCGCAACGTGGGGTTCACCCGGTGCGCTGGTGCGTGCCCGCTGGGCAAAAGTGGTGCGCACGCCGAAACAGCTCACCACCGCGTACGCATTTGAAGCTGCAGTTGACGAGGTTGTCTTTGTCATCGGACCGATCGTTGCCACGCTGCTGGGAACAGCGCTCCATCCGGGGACGGGTCTGATTTTGTCGGTGTTCTTCATCATCGTCGGCTCAATCGGGTTCTTTCCGCAGCGCGCCAGCGAGCCGACCCCGACACCGAAAATCAAGGGCGTGCGCCAGCCGACCGTTCTGCTCAACCCTGTCATCATCATCCTGGTGCTCACCTTCATCGGTGCGGGTGTCATGTTCGGTGCGAACGACGTGGCAGTGGTGGCCTTCACTGAAGAGCACGCTCACCCGGAACTTGCCGGTGTGCTGCTCGGCTTCTTCGCAATGGGCTCGTTCACGGCTGCACTGTTCTACGGTGCTCGCCACTGGACCACTGCGCTGTGGAAACTCTTTGCCATCGGAATCTTGGCACTCGCCATCGGTGTGTCAACATTCCTGCTGGCGCACTCCCTGCTTGCCCTTGGCGTGGCAATGCTCGTGACGGGACTGGCGATCGCGCCGACCATGACGAACGTCAATGCGATCGTGTCGAAAGTCGTAGCCTCCTCACAGCTCACTGAGGGATTGACGTGGATGTCCACGGCAATGAATATCGGTGTGTCGGTGGGGGCGACGCTGGGTGGCCGTGTGATCGACGCGTCCGGCGCTCACGGCGGCTTCCTCGTTACCGTGTCTTTTGGCTGGGTGATGGTCGCGGTCATGCTGATCGGGCTGCCCAGGTTGCGTCGCGACGTGCTGCGCGCTGAAGCCGAACCACTGATCGCAGACTCGCCAAAAGACGAAGACGCAGACTCAGACACGGCCTCGAGCTCACCCGAGGAGCCAGCCTCCCAAGAACCAGCGTCCAACGGGCAGACGCCTGACGAGCACATTTCCAACGATTCTGACAGTGAGAGTGACCCACATTAAAGTGTGCGCCATGAGTGCACGTGGATAAGCTAGTGACAGATCCTGTTGATCCTGTTGACCTGTGAAAGGGACCTGACATGGCTGTCACTCCAACACCGTCCGCACCCACGCTGCGCATCCCGTCCGAGGGAATCACCGTCGATATCGATGATCCCGACGGCCAGATGTTCATGCTGGAACGCTCCCTTCAAGGCTGTGTCTCACTGGCATTCAGCACGCAGATCGACAAGGAACATCCGGGCGATGTTTTCCTGGACGGCTCCCCAACCCCGTACGTGCTGGCTGACGTTCTGGCTATCCGGGGCGTGACCCACCTGGGGATCACAGTATTCGGCGTGCTCACCCGGCGAGGAACTTGCCACCGCGTCACGGTCCGGGGATTTCGCGACCTGAACGGCACGGTGATGGAACCGACCAGCTTCACGCTGACCACCCTGCCCGACACTGCCCCCGATCCAGCGTTCGCACACCACGACGCCATCGCCCTGCGCGCCGCCGAAGAAGGAATCGTCCTGCTGGAAAACCGGCGCAACACGTTGCCGCTGCCTTCGGGCACACTCAACCTGTTCGGAGCAGGCGTGCATGCCTTCCGCACCGCCATCGTCGGGGCAGGCAGGATCAACCCGCGTTACACGGTGCGGCTGCGTGATGCCATCGAAGCATCCGACACGTTCACTCTCAACGAAGAACTGGCATGTTTCTACCGCACCGGAACCAACGATTTGCCACCACGTGACCTGCGTGATCGCGCCCGCGCACTGTCCGACACCGGCATTATCGTGATCACCCGCCCCTGCGGAGAAAACACGGACAACAGCTCAGATGAGGCAGAATTCAGACTTGACGGCGCCGAGGACACCCTCGTGCGCACTGTATGCGACCTGTTCGACCGCACCGTCGTCATCTTGAACACTCCGTACCCCATTGACGTGTCCTTCATGGACACCTACCCGGTCGATGCGCTCATCCTTGCAGGAGTGGGAGGTATGCTGGCCGGCCCCGCCATCGAACGCGTCCTGTCGGGCGCAGTGAACCCCTCTGGCCGCCTGCCAGATTCGTGGCCACGGGCACTCGCGGACCTGCCCGCCCACGTCAACTTCTACGACTGTGCAGGTGGAAAGACGCGCTACAACGCCGAACACCGCACATGGATCGACACGGCGTACGAAGAAGGCATCTATGTGGGCTACCGCTTCTATTCCACATTCGACGCCGAGCCGGCCTACCCATTTGGCTACGGACTCAGCTACACCACATTCGACCTGACGCCCTCGGCAACGATCAACAGTGACGAGGGGGGCCACCCGCATGCGCAAATCGATGTGACAGTGACGAATACGGGGGAGCGTGCCGGCCGGGACGTCGTCCAGGCCTACGTGCGCAAGCCACATGAGCGGATCGAAACACCTGAACGTGAACTCGTGGCATTTGCGAAAACGCCACTCCTTGAGCCAGGTGAATCACATGTCGTGCACCTGGACGTTGGCGCTGACCGCCTGAGTGTGTGGGATGAAGAGGTGTCCAGCTGGATCGTGACGGAAGGTGAGTACACCCTGTTTGTCGGACACGACGCGGCCGATGCCGGCCAGACCTGCCAGTTCCGTCTTGACGCTGACCGGGTTCTTGCCCACGGGCACCCAGTAATGCGCGCACCTGAGCCGGTCACTGCGCTTTCACGGCGCGATCCGTCCCACACCTGGCCTCAGGGCACGCGCAGCGGAATCAGGGATACTCCCGGTTTTATCCCCGTGCGCCATGTCCCCTCGCGTGACGGACTGGAGGAAGCCCTGCCTTCTGACACCCCAGTCACATTTGACGACGTGGCGGCAGGGCGGGCCACGGCAGCTGACCTGGCCAGACAGCTCGACGTGGATCAGTGTGTGCGGCTGCTGGTGTGTTCGCGAGACGACTGGGGGATGGAAGGGACAGGCGCTGCCGGCATCATGGCCACCGTCGCGGGCGTTGACCTGCCTGAATTCGTAGTGGCTGACGGCAATTCCGGTGTCAACATCAGGAAACCGAACATCGGGATGCCGACGACGGTCGTCCTCGCCTCCACATTTGACGTGGATCTTGCTGAGGAAGTCGGTCGGGTGATCGGCCAGGAAGCCCACGCCAACCGGATTGACGTGATCCTGGCACCGGCCATGAATCTGCATCGCCACCCCCTGTGCGGGCGCCACCCTGAATACTTTTCGGAAGATCCGTATCTGACTGGCATGATGGCGGGGCATTTTGCGAAGGGCCTGGAAAGCGGGGGAGTGGGTGCCTGCTACAAGCACTTCCTGGCGAACAACGCTGAAGCCTCCCGCAAACGCAACCAGTCGCTGATTCCGGAGCGTGCGCTGCGTGAACTGTACTTGAAATCCTTCGAAGTCGCGATCGGCGTGCACCCGGCCGCAACGCTGATGACCAGTTACAACGGCGTCAACGGGTGTCACACCGCTGCAGATACCGAACTGCTGGAGACGATTATCCGAGGCGAGTGGGGCTGGCGCGGCATGATCATGACCGATTGGACCTCCTACGACACGTGCCCGGTTGACATGATGGTGCCTGCAGGCACCAACTGGATCACTCCGGCTTCCCCGGATGACACTTTCACGGCTCCGATTGTGCGCGCGGTGCGCGAAGGACGAGTGGGCGAATCAGTCGTTCGGAGGGCAACCGCGGAACTCATTGGTACGCTGGTAACCGTTCGCGCCCTCGCCTCGCAGGCTGATTCGCGTCTCAGTGAGCACAACACGAAAGGTGAATCCGACGATTAAACCGGACACAGGGGATCAGCCCGACAGCCCGCACACAGGGGATGCCCGCCGCGAGAACCAGGGTGCCCGCGCCACATTCGCGCCTTTGTTGCGCGCAGTGAATACGGTGAGCGAATTCGCCTCCACCGGCTTGGCGCATGCACTGGCCTTCGGCGGCTTCTATCCCTCCGTCGTCGGATTCGGAGGGTACGGCTCTGCAACGCAGGTGCGCATCTTGGCGCGCGCCCTGATGAGCCGCACAGATGATCAGCGTCGATGGCTGGCCGAAAGGCGCGGCTGGCGACAGTTCTTCGACGCGCAGGTGCCACGCCAACCCGCCCTGATCACCGTGGGAAAGGCGCGCGTCATCTGCTTCGCAAACGCGGAAGGCTACATCGACCTGACACTGAGCGACCATGGACTTGCGCCCGGCTGGCATGACGCGTGGATTCAGGTTCTGCACGCCGGCGACGTGGCACACCTGGGAATTGTCGAGGGCGACGCTCCGATTCTGCATCACGTGCGTAACGAACATACGCACACCGATGTCACGCCCACTGCGGAGCGCCGCCGCCGACTGCGCACTCAGCTTTCACGCGAACAACGGGCAGTTCTTCAGCGCATCAATGCCATCCCCACCATGCCGTCAGGCCAGCAGGTGTTCGTCACTGCGGGTAAGGAACTGTACCAGCTGGTGCCGGAGAGTCTTTCCTCAACGGCTGGCGGCCACCTGTCCTACATTGAGCATCTTGTCTTGACGGCAAGTGAGCCCGACAGGAAAGACACGCCTGAGCGTGAGAAGCGTTCGGGCAGAATTCGTGCCGGCCAGCCCGTCGCCGTTAAAGTCCGCATCATCGGTGATAATGAGCGGGTCGGGGTCGTCTCTGACCTGGATGACACGGTGCTGGTGTCGATGCTGCCACGTATGGCAATAGCGCTGCGGCACGCCCTCGTCGATCGTTTTTCGTCACGTCAGTCGGTGCCGGGAATGATGCGCCTGCTCAACGAACTGGCTGAAGGTGACCAGCACGCTGAGGCGATTAACCGGCCGCACGCTCCCGTCATCTACCTGTCGACCGGTGCGTGGAACGTGTTGCCCGCAATGCGGGATTTCCTGGGGCGGATGGGCTTCCCTGAGGGAGCATTTCTGATGACTGACTGGGGGCCGTCCGCCAATACATGGTTCCGTTCGGGCCGTGAACACAAACGGCGCGAACTGCAGCGCCTGGTCACTGAACTTCCGAACGTTCGATGGTTCCTGGTGGGAGACGACGGGCAACACGACCCGGAAATCTATGCGGACTTTGCCCGCAAATATCGGGATCGTGTTGCCGGGATCGCCATCCGATCACTGACTCAGTTTGAGCAAATGCTTTCGCACGGCACGTTGACGCCGCTTCGGCCCGAAGCACTCCATGACATCCCGGAAGATATCGACGTGTGGTACGGGCCGAACGGCTTCAACCTCCTTGCTCAAATGCGTCGCGATCAGCGTTAGTGTCGCCGCCGCGATGCTGCCAGCCCTGCAGCTCCGGCCACGCCGAACGCTGCGAGCATGATGAGTGCGCTACCTGACGCGCCGGTTCGTGCGACGCCACCTGGTCGGCCGGCTGCGTTCGGATCGCCCTGATCGGCGTCGCCGCCACGCTGCCCATCCTGATCGCCGGGCTTCTTGTCGGTATCCGGCTTGGGCGTGGGTGTTTCACCGGCGTTCTTCGCCACTATCGGGTAGGCCCACGCGTTGACAGTGTCACCGCTGCGGTAGGACACCAGCAGGTGAACGTCGGTACCCAGTGCTGCGCGAATCTCATCGGTCAGCTCGATCGTCATGTCGGTGCTCCCCACGTCGGCCTGAGCGCTGGCCAGGAGCCTGCCACCCATATCCGGCTGCCACGGCATCGCTGCCCCGTCATCAGGTGAACATGCGTCGAAGTTGTGCGCGGAGTTCGCACAGCTGGACGTCCACACCGGAATGAAGGACGGATCCCCTTTCCACAGGAAGGCGCGCGCCGTGCCGGCCTGAGTTCCCGACAGCGGAACGCGGATGGCCTCGGCATCGATACTCGGAGCCACGGTGACATCGGCGGCGGGCATCAGACCTGCAATCGGCACGCCTCGTGTAGCGGACTGGAACACCGTTTGAGGTGAGTCAATACTGTCCAGCGCGCTGTCAGGAATGATGGGATCGCCAGCTTCATGGGAACGGTCCGTCGGAGGCTCGTACCCGTCCAGGTAGGCGTGACCCCACCGGTACGGCTCAGACTGCTGAGATCCGAAAGCCGACCAGGCCAGACGGGTCTGGCCAACGAAGTCAGGCGTATCGGAATCGTACGGCGTGATGTTGAAGCCCAGGTAGGTCGGGTTGACAGCATTGCTGGCCTGATCTCCGGTCGGTGCAGTGGACGTGGGGCCAATTGCTGCCGGCAGGTTTGCCAACGGCAGTTTGACTTCCAGCTTGTAGTGTCCATCCGTGTAGGCACCCGAATCGTCACGAGGGGCAAATGCCTTGACTTCAACGCCGGGAGCGTTCAGGCCACCCTCGATAGTTTCCGCCAAAGGTCCTGTGGAGAATCCCTGATGATGGTCAGCGTCACGCGACCAGCATGGGCCGTTCGCGCCGTTGCCGTTCCGGCCGTCAGGGTCGTCAGTGAATGGGAAAACACCGAGCTTGAACGTGGTGGACGTATCGTTGGACGGTGCGAGCGGGTCGAGCAGGAATTCGACGGAGTCAACCAGCCAGTGACCGAAGCAGCGGTCAGGTGTTGCCGCCGCTGAGGCCTGCTCGTCGACCACATCGACCAGAGCGTACAGCGCATCGTCGTACCATCCCAGCCATGCCTGTGACGTGCCGCCGCAGTCAGCCTCGGAGGAGCACTCCTCGCCTTCCCACCGTGTGGCAACGCTGATCGGCGTGCTGCCGTAGGCTGACGCGTCACCATTCAGAGCAGGGGCCTTCGCCAACTTGGGGATCACCGTCGTCGGCACGACATTCAGTTCGAGCTTCTCGGTCGAAACCGATGTTCCAGCGGTTGTGGTGGCTGTGACCTCGTCAATCGTGTTGCCGACGGCAGCAGGATCAGTGTGAGTGAGAATGAACTCCACCGTCGCCGTCTTACCCGGTGCGACCGCATCGAATGATTGTGACGGCTGGTTGAGCGCATATCCTTCCGGAACCGTCAGCTCCACCGTGCCACTTTGCGCTTCACTGGAACGGTTTGTGACGGTCACGGGAACCGTGATCGATTCACCTGCACCGATGGCGCGCCGCGCCGGTGACTGGCCGTAGACAAAGACGTTGTATTCCGCGGTCCACTGATCGTAGTAGGCGGCGTTGCCGGCACGCGTGAAGCGGCCGTTGACCGGGGCCACCACGTCAACATGGGTTTCGTTGTAGCCCGTCATTTCGGCAGAATCTGAGGCGAAACGGATCGGAAGACGCATCGTGCCGAGGGCACTGGAGTCAGGGGCGGTCACAGTGAACGTGACATCGGTTGAGTCACCGGACGCCAGTTCACCTGTTGCCTGTTTGTCGCTGACGGTCCACCCCGCGGGGGCGTCAATCGACAAGGCGCCGGCCGGAATTGCCTGCTCGCCAGCCACGAGCGTGACAGTGACGTCGACCGATTCACCGGGAGCTACCATCTGGGCTTCCGGTGATCCATACATCAGTGTGCCCAGTGGCATGCCGCTGGGGTCAGGCAGGGATGCGCCGAAGAGGATGGAACGATCATCGCCGCCACCTTCGGTGCCGTTTTCCTGCATCGGTACCCACGACCTACCCACCAGGAAGCGTGTGCATCGATTGTCGACAACGGTCTTTTCCATCAGGCGGGCCTGAGTGGCGTGAGCCTTGGCGTTTTCACTGCCAACCTGTGCCCAGGTCTTGGGTGTTCCGGCAGGCTGTCCCTGCACGTTGCCTTCCACCCACGTGTACTCAGATTCGTATCCTGTCCACGTTCCGGCCACGGTGTAGGGACGTCCCTCGATTCCGGCGTAGCCAGCCAGACAGTTGGCCTGATCAGGCAGCTTGGTGGTGTTGCCAAAGTCAAAGACGTATTCGGTGACCTTCTTGACCTGCCAGGGCTGAACCGCGTTGGGTCCGCTGAGCTGTTCAGGGAAACGGTTGGGATCAGCAGCTGCCTGCGCCACCTCCCATGCCAACATCGAGGCGGCCTGGTGGTTGCCGTGACCTGCGTCGAAGGAGGCGGGCCATGTCACCAGGATTTCGGGTCGGGTCTCACGCACAACCTGTGTGGCCCGGCGTAACGTTTCGTCATGGTCCCACAGCTGGTGAGTCAGTGGCGCGGACGTGTTGTAGAAGAAGTCCACCCGGTCAAGGAAGTACACATCAACTGTGCCGTCACGTACGTGCGCCGCACGGTCTTCGTTTTCACGTCGCAGGCCCAGGTCCGGCCCGGCTTCGGAGCCGACTGAATTGGAGCCGCCCTCGCCGCGCGTGGTCAGCATAATGCCGCAGCGTACATCGGCAAGATCACCCCACACGCCACACGGTGCACTGAAGGACGCGTCATCATCGGGGTGCGCCCACACGCCCAGGACATCGAGTTTTGTTGGATCACTGGTTGACGAGGTTTGGGCGTGGCCGAATGCCCATTCAGGTGCCTCAGACGAGGGTGCCGCGAGGGACGGCGTCGCATACATCATTCCTGGGACCAGAAGCGCACACGCCCCTGCGAGCGCGACCGATCTGAGTAGGTGCTTCATTGCAAATTCTCCAGTTCTTTTCAACAATCACGGTCAAATATCAGCCTTTAACTGCTCCTTCGGTCATTCCGGAAATGAAGCTGCGCTGCAGGGCGAGGAAGAGGATCACCATAGGCAACGCAACAAGAACCGCTCCGGCTGCCAGGAGCGTGGATCCGGTGGTGTACTGGCCCTGGAAGAATGCCAGACTCAACGGGGCGGTGCGCACCCTGCCGGTCGGTGACATGACCAGCGGGATCAGGAAGTCGTTCCACGTCCACATGAACGTCAGCACAATCTGAGTCACGATTGCGGGACGTGCCAGTGGAAGCAGGATCGACCACAGGATTCGGATGTCACCGGCGCCGTCAAGCCGGGCAGCCTCCAGGATGGATGGGTTAACTGAGCGGAAAAACGCGCGCATCCAGAATGTGCCGAATGCCAGTGACTGCGCAATCTGCGGCAGCGCCACCGCCCAGAGCGTGTCGGTGAGTCCGAGGGTGCGAAGATCGTAGAACAACGGCAGGATGATCGCTTCGGACGGCACCATGATGCCCAGGAGGAACACGTAGAACAGAACGTTGGAGCCAGGCGGGCGCAAAATGCCGAGCACGTAGCCGCTCATCAGTGAGAGCACCAGTGCCGACGTCACGACAACCACGGCGATCATCGCCGAGTTCTTCATGTACAGCGAGAACTTACCCTGGCTCCACGCTTTTGCAAAGTTCTCGATGTGTCCCCACGACGAGTCGTTGATTTTCTCTGAACTCAACGACAGGAACAGGACATACAGAATGGGGATCAGGGACTGCAGCGCAAAGAAGATCAACACGATGTAGCTGACGACTTTTTCAGCGGGAGAGGTTTTCATTGGTCCTTTTCCCCCCACAGGTTGATGGTCAGATTGATCAGGAAGATCACCAGTGTTAGTACGACCGCCAGTGACGAGGCCGTTCCCACCTGTCCGAGTCGGAACGCCTGGTTGTAGACCTCGTAGGACGGCACGGTTGTGGATGTGCCGGGGCCGCCCGATGTCGTCATGTAGACCAGATCGAATGTCTTCAGCGCTGCGATCACCGTCAGGGTCAGTGAGACGAGGATTTCACCACGCACGCTTGGAATAGTGACGGACCAGAAGCGGCGAAACCACCCAGCGCCGTCAAGCATGGCTGCCTCGTAGTATTCGCGCGGGATGCGCGCAATTCCGGACATGAGCAGGACGGTGACCAGGCCGGTGGACACCCATGTGCCGATCAGGCCCACGGCGATCAGCGCCGTCGAGTAGTCACCGAGCCACGGCCTGGCAAGTCCGCCCAGACCGATCGCCCGGAGCACACGGTTGAGCAGCCCGTCGGGCGCGTAAATTTCACGCCACGAAATGGCCAGCACCACCATGGCGATGACCTGTGGCAGGAAGACGACGGTTCGGAAAAATCCGAGCCCGCGCACGCTTGAGCGTGTCAGCAGTGTCGCCAGGACGAGGCCGATGATCAGTGGGAACACCGCGTAGAAAATGATGAGGACAAGAGCATGCCAAAAGGCGTCCAACAGCCTGGGGTCGGTGAATGTTGTGACGTAGTTGTTGAACCCTGCCCATGTTCCTACGCCCAGGCCATCCCACTTGTAGAACGACAGGGTGATGACGCGACCGATGGGGTACAGCATGAATGCGCCGTACACCAGCACTGGCAGTGCCAGCAGAGCAATCGACATGGCCCACCGTGACTGTGCGCGTGACCTGTTGCGTCCACGTGCGGGGCGTGAACTGGTGGCGGTCGCTGTCTGTGCACCGCCGGTGTGGTTGGTCATCGAAGCCTCCTCAATGTACACGCGAACGGATATAAAAAGCGGACGGGTCGCCCTCGTTGATCATGAAAGACGAACGAGGGCGACCGGCTGCATTATTGGTTGGTGAATTCGGTGTACGCCGTCTCCAGAGTGTCGACGAACTGGTCAGGGGTGATCTGCGAATCAAGCAGTCCCTGCAGTGCGTCACCAAGAACCTGATCGAAGGTCGGGGTGGCGTAGTCGAGGTACGGCAGAACGTTGCCGGAGTTCGTCAACGTGTCGAAGGCGTTCATGACATCGGCCACGACGCCCTTCTCGTTGGCGGCGTAGGTAGCCGTATCGTTGACGGGCACGTTTCCGGTTTCAGCCAGAACCTTCATCGCATCGGCGTTCGTCAGGAAGTCGATGTAGGCCGCAGCGACGTTGACATCCTTCGCGGCTGACGTGATGGCGAACGGCAATCCGGTGCCGCCGGTGGTCTGCGGCGCATCCATTCCTTCGGCCATTGGCGGCAGCATGAAGCCGACATCTTCACCCATCGCTTCGAGCAGGTCAGGTGCGAGCCATGAACCGGCAATCAGGTACACGCCCTTGCCGCCGGCGAAATCCTGCCAAGTGCTGTCGTAGTCAGCGCCGTTGAAGCCGTCGTTGAAGAAGCCGTTCTTGGCCCATTCCTGGATCTGCGTGGCGGCAGCAACGTTTTCCGGTGTCTTCCACGAAGCACCTGCGTTACCGAAGCCGAGCGAACGCACGGTATCTGCGTCCACATGTGCGCCCTGCACGACGCCGAAGACGTGCAGTCCCGGCCACTTCTCGACGTTACCGAGCATCAGCGGTGTTTCACCGGCTTCCTTGATGGTCGGCAGCTGGTCGGCCAGTTCCTGCCAGGTTGTGGGCTCCTTCAGGCCGAGGTCAGCGAGCTTGGCCTTCGAGTAGTAGATCCCCACTGATTCGCCGACCTGCGGCAGGCCGTAGACGCAGCCTTCACCGAACTTGGTGGCATCAGAGGAGTACGAAGAGTTCGCCAGGATGCCTTCAGCGAAGGTTTCGTTCCACTTGTAGGCCTCCACATACGGGTCGAGGCACTGGATCTGTCCAGCTTGGACGAACTGGCCCATCATGGAACGCGAGTTGTTGGCCTGCACAACGTCAGGCGCATCCGCGCCGGTCAGAGCCAGTCGCAGTGTGGTCTGCAGATCGTCAAAGGACTGGGAGTTGCGCTCGATGGTGATGTTCGGGTACTTCTCCATGAACGCTTTGTTGAGGCGCTCGATCTGTTCATTCTGGCCGCCGCGCACTTCCTGGTCCCACACCACAAGTGTCTGTTCGGGGGCGTTCGAAATATCGGTTGATACTTCGGATGCTGCCGTCGACTGGGAGCCGGAGTCGCCACTGGTCTGGCCTCCGTTTCCGCCGCTGGGAGCACACCCCGCCATCAGTGCCAGGCACGCCAGTCCGGCAACCATTGCCGAGCCGTGAGAAGAATACTTCATCGTGTTACATCCTTTCGGTCGTGTCATTTAAACGTTGAGTACATCAAGAAAAGTCAGGTCAAGTCCCTTGGTGAGGTCTCGCGAAAGGCTCGCGACCCAGTGGTGCAGGTCGGAGCCGGTCGGCGCGCTGGATGAGCCGCCGGGGAAGCGAACCGTGTAGTTACTGGCAGCGATTGCCAGGGAAACTGCGGCGCGCGGTTGGAGCCCCGCATGGTGAGCGAAGGTCAGGCCCGCTGAGAACACGTCTCCGGCTCCCGTCGGGTCAACAACAGGGATATCCAGGGCCGGGACCGTGAACAGGTCCGTTCCATCGCAGGCGACAGCTCCCCTCGGCCCGCAGGTGACAACCACCAGCGGCACCTTCTTCGACAGTGCCCGGGCTGCCTCCTCGACGCTGTCGGTGCGTGTGTACCGCATCGCTTCAGTCTCGTTGGGAGTGAACACATCGGTGACGTCAAGGCCGCGCAGATTGTTGATATCCCACTGCCCGCTTGGGTCCCAACCAACATCGCCCAGCACCCACACATCACCCCACTGAGCAATGCTGTCGTGGTTGGCGTTAATCGCATTCATGTCAGCGACGAGGGCGGCCGGGTGATCCCCCTGGATGACATCTGCCAACAGTGAGACGCTCTCCGAGCCATAGGTCACCATTGCCCGGTCACCGTTGAATGCCAGCGACGTCGTGACATTCTGGCGGTCACATCTGCTCGCCCACCTCAGGTCAATACCTTCACTGGTCAGGATGTCGGCCACCAGATGACCTGCTCGATCCTGGCCGATAGTGGCGACCAGGCGTGGACGGGAGGAATCGTCTGTGTCAGGCGCCTGAAGTAAACGCGCAATAGCGATGGCCTGGTTTGCTGCTCCACCTGCAGTGATGGCGCATCCTGATACCCATTGTTCTTCACCTGGGCGCGGGGGGCCTGCAAGTCCCGACATGACAACGTCAAGGAAGACAGGGCCAATGACGCAGGTTGATCCATCTGACGACACAGTGCCCACGGATGCCTCCTTGCCAATGTGGAACTGAACGTGATCTTGTTCTCATCACACTGTAGCGATATTTCGGCGCATTGTGCTTGCAAATGACCAATATTGCTCACAATTGAAAGAATTTCGTTATAATTGGCACTATGTTGGCTTATCAGCGTCGTGCCAGAATCCTTGACTTGGTACATGACCGCGGCAGTATGTCAGTATCCGATCTGGCACAGCACTTCGGCACCTCCGAGTCAACGATTCGGCGCGACCTGAACCGTCTGGATGAGCAAGGCGCACTGACGCGCGTGCGCGGCGGCGGAATTCACGGCGGTGTACCCAGCTTTAGAGCCCTGAGCGAATCCCCTCACGATACACAGGACCTGCCTTTTGCCACGGTTGCTATGCGATCAGCCGAAGAGAAGGATCGTATCGGCAGGTCAGCTGCAGCCCTCGTACCCGATCAGTCGGTCGTCCTCATCGACATCGGCACCACCGGCGTGATGGTGGCCCGCCATCTCAGGCATCGCGACGTGACCGTTGTCACTGCCTCCCTGGCTGTCGCAGACGAACTGCGAGGCGAATGTGAAGCAACGCTTGTCGTACTGGGTGGTGTGTTGCGAACAAACTACCTGTCACTGGTCGGCAGCCTCACTGAACATGCACTGGAGGCAATCAGAGCTGACATCGCATTCGTTGGCACCTCGGGTGTCCGCCATTCCGGCGCTTTGATGGATTCGACCGGAATGGAAGTGCCCATCAAGAAATCAATCATCGCGCATTCTGAACAAACCTTCGCCGTCGCGTCATCGGACAAGTTTCCGGGATCAGGCCTGCTGACCGTGTGCCATCTCAGTGACTTGACGGGTGTTGTGACGACCGCCGAAATATCCACCACCCCCTCACTGGCAGAGCTTGAGGGAACAAACACGAAAGTGATCAGCGCATGAAACTTGTAATTGCAGGCGGAGGCGGATTCCGCGTCCCGCAGATCATCGAAGTTCTTTCAGCAGCACGCGAGGGCAAGGGGCCTCATAGCGGCCTGAACGTCGACGAAGTGGCCCTCTATGACATCGATCAGCGCAGGCTCGACGTCATGATGGCGGTCATCCGCGGAATGGATTTCGCCCATCCACCGACACTGACCGCCTCCACCGACCTGCGCCAGGCCCTCACGGGAGCCAACTTCGTCTTCTCAGCCATACGAGTGGGCGGCACAGCCGGACGTGTCACTGACGAGCGTGTTGCGCTGGCCGAAGGAATCCTCGGACAGGAAACGGTCGGGGTGGGTGGCTATGCCTATGCGTTCCGTACACTGCCCATCGCGATGGAACTGGCTCGTGCAGTGCGCGAGGTGGCTCCCGATGCGTGGGTCATCAACTTTACGAATCCTGCCGGAATCATTACTCAGGCGATGCGGCGCGAACTGGGCTCCCGTGTGATTGGTATTTGCGATACGCCGATCGGACTGGTGCGCCGTGTCAGCGCGGCGGCAGGCATCGATCATCACTGGGTTGACCAGGACGATCCTCGTCTCACATTCGACTACGTGGGCCTGAACCACCTGGGGTGGCTGCGGTCGCTGGAACTGGACGGCACAGATCGTCTGCCTGACCTGTTGGCCGACGATGCCGCGTTGGATCACATCGAAGAGGCACGCACAATCGGTTTTGAGTGGGTGCGCGAACTGGGAATGTTGCCCAACGAATACCTCTTCTACTACTACCTCAACCGCGAATCAGTCGCCCGGATCAGGCAGGAAAAGGCTACACGCGGCGAATTCCTCGACAAGCAGCAAAGCGCTTTCTATGACGAAGCCGCCGGAGCGAGCGACCACGATGCCGCAGCCGCATGGACCAGGGTCCATGACGAGCGCGAAGCGACCTACATGGCCGAATCCCGTGATGAGGAAGACCGCGCCAACCGTCGTGACGAAGACATCGCCGCAGGTGGCTACCAGCAGGTCGCCTTCGATTTGATGAACTCGCTGACCACCGGCACACGCGCACGCATGATCCTGGGTGTGGGCAACTCGGATGCGGACGGTGATCTGATCGTGCCGCAATTGCGCGAAGACGCGGTGATTGAAGTGCCCTGTCGCGTCGACGCTGACGGAGTTCATCCGCAGCACGTGCGGCCTGTGACCGGTCCCGAACTCGGACTCATCACCACCGTCAAGGGGTGTGAGGAACTCGTGATCGAAGCGGCAACGCAGGGGGACAGCACCCTTGCATGGCGCGCAATGGCCAACCACCCATTGGTCGATTCCGTTGCCGTGGCACGCCGCGTGCTGGAGGGTTACATCGACCAAAGTCCCCAGATCGCGAAGGTTTTCGAATAAAGGAAAGAAGGCTCACACACCGGTAGACCTACACGTTAGGCAGTGTTTACCGGGTGGTTGAACTGCGTCATTAGCGTCAGTGAAGTCATAGTGATTTTTGCTGACTGATGGAGTACATACACATGTTTTCAGTTCGACCTCGTGCCCTCATTATGGGAGTGGCGGCAGCTCTGATGATGACGAGCGTGTGGAGCGGTGGCCCGGCACAGGCTGAGACCACCGCTCCGCCGCTCATGATCACGGAGATTGCGCCCGACAATACCGGCTCTGACGAATACGAATACTTCGAAATCCATAACACGACGGATGCGGCGATCAACCTTGCTGAACAGAAGTACTCTTTCGCTTACACTTACGCCGATTCCGATGACCGATCCCAGGACAAACAACTGACGGTTGACGACGCCAACCTGACCCTCAGCCCAGGCGAAACAATCATCATGTGGCTGTCCTACACGGCGAAGAACCTCGATTCCTTTGCTCGCACGGACGCAGATTTTCGCACCAACTGGTCCATGAGCAACACCGCCAGGATTGTGCGCATCACCGGCCAGGCAGGTATGGCCAATAAAGGTGAGCGCGGAATCCGGGTCCTCAAAGACGGGCAAATCGAATCGTGGTCGTACTACCCGGCCGGATCCGTTGGAGCCAACAAAGTCGCAGAATTCGCCGTATCAGACACCCAGTCGATGACGTTGCTGGCGTCGCAGGCCACTGCAACACCTGGCACTGTCCGCGACGAACAGTTCGTCCGCACCTCTCAGCCAGATCCGGGCGACCAGTCAGGTCAGCCAGACCCCGATGACCCCACGTCGGCACAGGACGCACCTGACACGGCAGCACCTCTGATGATCACCGAACTCGTACCCGACACAGATAACGTGTCCGGCTCAGATGGCTATGAGTTCATTGAGATTGCCAACACCACCGACCAGCCCATCGATTTCTCCAACTACACGCTCAGCTACCTGTACCCCGATTCGAAGAGCTCGGCACTGTGGCCCTCCACCCCTGACAACGTCGTGATCCAACCCGGAAAAACCCTGGTGTTCTGGATCAGGAACGGCAACAACAATGATCTGGGCGCAGCCGATTTCAACAAGCAGTGGGGTACGTCGCTGACTATGGGCCAGGACCTGGTGGAAATCTACTCAGGTGGCATGGCCAATGGTGGCGCTCGCGGCATGCAGATCCAGACGAATACCGGCACGGTCATTAACCGGGCCTACTACAACATGAACGGCAAAGAGGTCGAATACAACAAGGGATTCCATTTCTGCGTGAACACGGACGACCTCACCACACAGGGCCGCATTGGCACTCACCCGGCATCGCCGGGCACACTGATGGCTGCCCAGCTCCCCAGGCCCCTGGTCGCGCTGGCCGCAGACACGCAGGAACCGGCGCTGACAGATGCCACCCCATCCACAGTTCGCGCCGACCAGCCACTGACATTCGACTTCACCATCACGGACAACACCAGCGTCAAGACGGTGACACTGAACATGAAGTCAAGCGCCGATCAAGATTCGCGCGCGATCAACTTGACACATGACAGCGAAGACGTCACGCACTTCACCTTCGAGGTGCCTGCCGCTGACATGACCGGCAAACGCTGGTTCGACTACACGCTGACCTACACGGACGGAACCTTCACCAAAACCACCGCTCCCGTACGAGTTGCCATCCAGGGAGCAACCACTGACCCCTTGCGTATCAACCACGCCGACAATGACTGGGTGTCCGGCACCACCGACCTGATTGCGGCGACCGATGCCCCCTCGTCAATCACGATGACGATCGATGGCACGAACGTGCAGACGGAAGCCTCACTGGAAGGTGAGCCGGTCTTCGCCTTCGAAGCCACGCAGACTGACACGTTCTTCCGCAACGGCGTGCTGGCCCCCAATGGCGACATCCTGACGATTTTCGATGAGGGTACCTACAGCGAGATCAAGACCATTTCAACGCCCGTGCCCCTGGTCTACATGGACGGACAGGCCGTAACCGCCTCGATCTACGCGGGTACCAAAGCCAAACCCGGGATTGACGAGAACGAAAATAACGACGATTTCGATGTGCGTGCATTGCGACTGATCCTGCCGGACGGACGCACGCTCACCCCACGCGGATACTCCGATGCCACACAATGGCTGCGCATGGGCGATTCCACAGGCAAGCACGATTTCTTTGACGCGACGTTCGACATTCCTGACGACGCGTTCACCGGCGCTCGCCACGCGTGGGACACCACGACAGCAATAGACGGCACGCACACCATCACCGCGCAGGCAACAGTGGACGGCACCCAGCACAACGTCACACGTGTCCTGCGGGTCGACAACACGGCTCCGGTCATCGAGACACACATTGACGAGGGCGCCCTGCTCCAGGGTGACATCACCGTCAATCCCACCGCCACTGACAGTGGGATTGGACTGGATTCACTCAGCGCAACACTCGACGGCAAGGACATCACCCTTCCGCTGACCACCTCGTCGACGTCACTGCCGGCCGGCAACCATGAATTGACCGTCATTGCCGTGGACAAACTGGGGAACTCCGCAACTGTCACCACCCACTTCACGACGCCCGTGGAAGACCCCACGGTTGCAACCTTCACTCCTGGTGATGGTGCCCGTGTGGAAGCCGGCGATGTGGTACTGAGCGCCCACGTGGATGATGAAGCAGGCGACCAGGTCACCGCAAAATTCTACGAAGGTGAACGCGTGGACAACAGCACCATTCGCACCGCCTCCGGAACAGTGAATGACGCTGCCCAAGCTGAGCGTGAGTCAGCTCGTCCGCTCACCAGTGACGAGATCGAGCAGCTTGCCCAGGATGATGATGTGGTCAAACAGGTCACCTCAGATGATGCCTTCCCGTATGAACTGTTCGAGATTCCTGTCAGCGACAGCGACGCTGGCAGCACGGTGCGTGTGCACTGGTCCGGACAGGCTGAACGGAACGCTCAGGTGTCGATGCGCGTGCGCGCCGCTGACGGATCCTGGGATGAGGTCGACCGCCACATCACTGGCCCAGGCACGGATTCGGCCAGCACGCGCGCCGCGTCTGCAGCAGATGGTGCGTACGAAAAATTTGACCTGGACGCCCTCGTCAAGACAGATACGTATGCGCATGATGGTGTGATTACCGTGCTGATCCAGCATTCCGACGGGTGGGCCGGGAAGAACCTGACGACGCGTGAGTCCACCGTCACTCCCGCGCACGCCGACGACGAGGCGCGCTCCACGTACGATTTCACGCTCGCCTGGGAATCGGACACGCAGTACTACAACGAGCGCGACGACTACTACCCACATCAGCTCGCCATCCACCAGTACCTGCTGGATCAGCGGGCCAACATGAATATCCAGTACCTGTTCCACACAGGTGACATTATCGACGACTTCGACCAGCAGCATCAGTGGGACCGTGCCAATCCGGCGTATCGTACGCTCGATGAGGCGGGATTCCCTTATGGCGTTCTGGCAGGAAATCACGATGTTGGCCACCTTGCCAACGACTACTCGGAGTATTCGAAGAACTTCGGTGAGGCACGCTTCGCTGCTAACCCGTGGTACGGCGGCTCATATGAGGACAACCGCGGACACTTCGATCTGTTCTCCGCCGGAGGCATCGACTTCATTGCCGTCTACCAGGGCTGGGGACCAGGGGACGCGGAAATTGAATGGATGAATCAGGTGCTGGCCGCTCACCCGGACCGCATCGCAATCATCGACCTGCACGAATTCATGCTGACGACCGGTGGGCTCGGTCCGATCCCGCAGCGCATCCTTGATGAGGTCGTCGCCACGAACCCGAATGTGCGGATGGTGATGTCGGGGCACTACCACGATGCGTTCACCCGCACGGACAGCTTCGATGACGATGGGGACGGCGTAGCGGAGCGCACCGTGACATCGATGCTCTTCGACTACCAGGCACTTCCCGAGGGTGGCCAGGGCTACCTGCGCTTGCTGCATTTCGACAACGAAGGCCAGCGCATGATGGTACGCACGTATTCACCTTCCCTGCAGCGCTACAATTCCGATGATCAGGGGCTGTTGGGCAGCTCCGACAATCCGTATGAGTACCAGCATTTCGATGTCTCATATGCGCAGCTGGGAATCACACCTTCACAGCGCGTGCTCAGCACGGACACCTTCTCCGCGGACGTGCTGTCCACCCGACTCATTGGGACTGCCGAGGGTGTTGCCACACCTGGCACTGCCAGTGCGACGTGGAAAGATGTGCCGGTGGGGACACATAGCTGGTACGTGGTGGTCAGCGATGTCAACGGTGGTGAAGTGATCTCACCGGTATTGACGTTCACAGCGGTGCCTGTCGGTGAGCCGACCGAGCCGGGCACTCAGCCGACCGAGCCGGGAACCGATCAGAACCGCGGCCACGGTCAATCAGCGCAACCCGGTGCATCGCCAAACGTATCTGCGGGAGGGCGTCACCTGTCAGCCACCGGCGCTGATGGCGGTCTGCTCGCAGCGGTCAGCGTGATCGGCATGGCGGGCGCCGTGATGGTGGCGACGCGACGTCGCCGTCATACGCACTGACAGATAGGGATCTGGTCAGACTCCCCGCACTGCCATCTGGTGGTGTGGGGAGCCTGCCTATGACAGCAGCGGTGTCAGCCACTCGTCGATGAGTCGGTCGACCACCTGATTGAGGTCAGCGACCGTGCCCGTGTTCGCGATCCACACATCGCTCACCGCCCGTCGCTCAGCTTCACTGGCCTGAGAATCGATGCGCTCGCGGGCATCGTCAGCTGTCAGACCACGGCTCACGAGGCGTTCGACTCGGATCTGCACCGGAGCACCCACCATGATGACGACGTCAAAGGTGGATGCCAGGCCACCCTCGACCAACAGAGGAACGTCGTAGACAGCGAAGGTGCCGGGAGGTGCGCTGGCGAGTATGCGCGCCGACTCGCGAGCAATACGCGGATGAGTGAATGCCTCCAGGCGGGTGCGCCGCGCCGGATCAGAAAAAACGAGCTGTGCCAGCGCCGGACGATTCAACGAGCCGTCGGCGTTGAGAATGTCCGTGCCGAACGCCTGCGCGATGTTGTGCAGCGCGGGTGAACCGGGTGCGACGATCTCCCTGGCAATCTGGTCGGCATCTGCGACGGTGGCATGGTGGCGGGCAAAAACGTCCGCCACCGCCGACTTACCGGAACCGATTCCGCCGCTGATGCCGATACGTAGTGCGTCAGGCGGTTGCGTGATGCGACGCTCCGGTGTGCGGAGTGCCGTCGCGTGTGCCTCTCCGCACGTGATGACGTGACCTGCAGCGCTGGGTTTCATGCACTCAAGGGTAGTCACAAATCAATTGGTGACGGTCCCATGGCGAAGTCTTGACCAAAGTGTGTGAAGTCAGACACAATTAGTTGAGGCAAAGATGAGGGTTTGTCTCAAAGTGACGCGACGACACCACGTGAGCTTTCGGCTTGTTTCCAATGATGAAGACGAGTTCTTGATCATTTCGTGATAATTCGTGACCAAATTGTAGCTTCCACATGGTGAACTCTCAACGCTTTGAGGCAGATTGATCGATAGTGTCTGTGACATCTGGCATCCGTGTCCTGTGTATGTGACACAGCGGCCCAGAAGCACCTGCATAAAAATCAGGAGGCATCCCATGAGGATTAAGAGAACATGGCTGGCGGTTCCGGCCGCCCTCGCCCTTGCACTGACCGCATGCGGCGGCGGCAGCGGCGACCAATCAGGAAACGGTGGTGAAAGCGGTGCCGCAGCATCAGGCGGCATTGTCGAGGTCAACGGATCTGAACCTCAGAACCCGCTGATCCCTGCGAACACGAACGAAACGGGCGGTGGCCGTCTTCTTGACGTGCTGTTCGCCGGACTGACTTACTACGATGAGACAGGCGCAAGCCACATGGAAATGGCCGAGTCCATCGAAACTGACGACCATCAGACCTACACCGTCAAACTGAAGGAAGGCCTGAAGTTCTCTGACGGCTCCGATCTGAAGGCCAAGAACTTCGTTGAGGCATGGAAGCTCGGTGCAAAAGAGGCCATGCTCTCCGCTTACTTCTTCGCACCCATCGAAGGTGCCGATGAGGAAGGCAACGGCGATCTGACCGGCCTCGAGGTCGTGGACGACACCACCTTCACCATCAAGCTCAAGCAGCCGGAAGCTGACTTCGAACAGCGTCTGGGCTACTCAGCTTTCTACCCGCTGCCCGACTCTACTCTGGCTGATCCTAAAGCCGGCGGCGAGAACCCGGTCGGCAACGGCCCCTACATGGCTGACGGCGAAGGCGCATGGGTTCACAACGAAGGCTTCTCACTGGTCCCGAACCCCGAGTACAAGGGTGAGCGCACTCCGCAGAACGGTGGACTCCACTTCACCTTCTACGCCAAGCAGGACGCGGCCTACCAGGACCTCGTGGGCAACAACCTCGACGTGCTGGACGCCATCCCTGAAAACGCATTCCAGACCTACGAAAGCGAGCTCAACGGGCGCTCGGTGAACCAGCCTGCTGCTATCTTCCAGGCATTCACCATTCCGAACGACCTTGAGCACTTCACCGGTGAAGAAGGCAAGCTGCGTCGCCAGGCGATCTCCTACGCGATCAACCGTGAAGAAGTCACCGAGAAGATCTTCTCCGGTACCCGCACCCCTGCCAAGGACTTCACCTCACCAGTCGTTGACGGCTTCAACGACTCGATCCCCGGCAGCGAGGTTCTGACCTACGATGCCGACAAGGCGAAGGAACTGTGGGCACAGGCTGAGGCCATCGCTCCGTTCGAAGGCAAGTTCACCATTGCCTACAACTCTGACGGCGGTCACCAGGGTTGGGTTGACGCAACGGTCAACTCCATCAAGAACACCCTCGGAATCGAAGCGGAAGGCAACCCCTACCCGGACTTCAAGTCACTGCGTGACGACGTCACCAACGGCGCCATCAAGGGAGCCATGCGAGCCGGATGGCAGGCTGACTACCCCGGTAAGTACAACTTCCTGGCACCGATTTACGCCACCGGCGCAAGTGCGAACGACGGCAATTATTCGAACCCTGCATTCGATGAACTGCTGACCAAGTCCTCGGGCGCAAGCTCGCTGGAAGAGTCCAACAAGCTGCTGGATCAGGCCCAGGAGATCCTCTTCCAGGATCTGCCGGCAATCCCGCTGTGGTACTCGAACGTGGTCGCCGGCTGGTCGGAGAACGTGGACAACGTGAAATTCGACTGGCACAGCGTTCCGATGTACTACCTGATCACCAAGCAGTGATCTGCTCCGTATAGATCAGCACTACATAGTTCTGTGGCGACCAGGAATGCCCTGTTCGCCACAGAACTATGTTCACGTCCAACCGAGTGACCTGCACAAACATGTCTCTGATGTGATGGGTCATACAGTGCAAAAGTGACGCGAATGCCGCTCAAGAGTCGACTCGGCTCCCAAGACTAAAAGAATTAGTGATACGCTCACCAAGCGAAGCTTGCATATTTTGGCGTGAAGTTTGCACGATGTTGAACATTCGACGTTGGCAGGTCTCACGGCAAAAGGTGAGTGGCCGAAACGATCGCGAGGCGTCAGCTCCGTGATCCTGTAGCACACATGCACGCGATTCTGAGCAATCAGAGGGGCGAGCATGTCCTGTCCACCCCGAAGGAAATACCCAATGTCCCGATATATCGGACGACGGCTCCTCCAGATCATCCCGGTCTTCTTCGGAGCCACGTTCCTGATTTTCGCAATGGTGTACCTGATGCCTGGTGATCCCGTTGCCGCCCTGGGAGGCGACCGTGGCCTCAACCCGGAAGTACAGGCGCGTATCCGTGCGGAATACAACCTCGACAAGCCTTTGTACATGCAGTACCTGCTGTACCTCAAGGGCGTCTTCACTCTCGATTTCGGAACCACCTTCTCGGGTCGTCCAGTTGCCGAAGTAATGGCGGGAGCCTTCCCCATCACCATCAAGCTTGCAGTGATGGCGCTGCTTTTCGAAGCGATCCTCGGTGTGGGTTTCGGTGTCATCGCCGGCATGCGCCGAGGCGGCTTCTTCGACTCAACGGTTCTGGTTCTGTCCCTCGTGGTCATCTCAGTACCGACCTTCGTTATCGGCTTCGTACTCCAGTTCCTGGTCGGCGTGAAATGGGGCATCCTGCCACCGACGGTGGGCAGTAAGACTACGATCACCAATCTTTTGATGCCGGCGATAGTACTGGGCGCCCAATCGCTGGCTTACGTCTTGCGACTGACGCGCCAGTCAGTGTCTGAGCACACCGCGGCCGACTTCGTGCGCACTGCGCGGGCAAAAGGCCTGTCGAACGGACAGGTCATGCGCCGCCACATTCTGCGCAACTCACTGATCCCCGTCGTGACATTCCTCGGCGGTGACCTCGGCGCCCTCATGGGTGGCGCCATCATCACAGAAGGCATTTTCAACATCAACGGTGTAGGCGGCACGCTGTGGCAAGCAGTCATCAAGGGCGAGCCGGCAACGGTGGTGTCCTTCACGACTGTGCTCGTGCTTGTCTACATCATCGCGAACCTGATCGTTGACCTTCTGTACGCCTGGCTCGACCCGAGGATCCGCTATGAGTGAGAATCTGATTCCTTCCGCGTCCATTGAGCGCACTCGCCATGGACAACAGCACTACGTCTCTGAAATTGACGAGACCGGCCTGGGTGCCGTCGACGCCGTAGCTGACGATTCAGCACCCTCATCCATGTGGGGTGAAGCGTGGAAGCAGCTGCGCAAGCGCCCCATGTTCTGGGTGGCAGCCATCATCATCTTCATCGCGCTCCTCATGGCCTTCGTGCCGCAGCTGTTCACCTCACAGGACCCGCGTTTTTGCGAACTGGGCAATTCACTTGAACCAGCCGGTCCCGGGCACCCCTTCGGCTTCGAACGACAGGGCTGCGATATCTACGCGCGCGTCATCTACGGCGCTCGCGCCTCAGTGACGGTCGGTGTCTTCACGACCATCGCCGTCGTCCTGATCGGCGGATCGCTGGGCGCCCTCGCCGGATACCTCGGTGGCTGGGTTGACGCTGTGATCTCCCGCATTATCGACATCTTCTTCGCGGTTCCGCTGCTCCTTGCCGCAATCGTGTTCATGCAGATGTTCCGCGACAACCGCAATGTGTGGATGGTCGTCCTGGTGCTGGCATGCTTCGGGTGGACGCAGATTGCGCGCATCACCCGCGGCGCCGTCATGTCCACCAAGAACGAGGAATTCGTGACGGCAGCGCGCGCGACCGGCGCATCGAGCTGGCATATCGTGGTCAGCCACATCCTGCCGAACGCAATGGCACCGGTGATCGTCTACGCAACCGTGGCACTGGGAACATTCATCGTTGCCGAAGCCTCCCTGTCATTCATGGGTATCGGTCTGCCGTCGTCCGTGGTGTCCTGGGGTGGCGACATTTCGATGGCACAAGCATCCCTGCGCGTTCAGCCCATGGTTCTGTTCTACCCGGCTATCGCGCTGGCACTGACCGTTTTGAGCTTCATCATGATGGGCGACGCCGTGCGTGACGCCCTCGATCCGAAGGCGCGTAAGAAGTGACAACTCCACGTAATCCAGATCTGACACCTGACCCCGACGACCCCACGTTCGCCGCGTCGCGACCGGTCACACCCAACCCGGCCAGTTCCGACTCGGGTGACAACCGCTTTATGCCCGACGTTGACGAGGGTGACTCGACCGACGCTGAGCTGACAGACGAACGCCTCGAAAAGCTGGTTACCCGCACTGTCATGTCCGATGCGCCAGAAGTGGTCAATGAGCATTCACGAGACCAAGGCGACATCCACCCAGATGACGCTGAACCGCTGCTCAAGCTCAAAGACCTTGAAGTCACGTTCACCACGTCCACCGGCAAAGTTCCCGCCGTGCGCGGAGTCAACCTGACGATCTACCCCGGCCAGACCGTGGCAATTGTGGGTGAGTCCGGTTCCGGCAAGTCAACGACTGCCTCTGCGATCATCGGCCTGCTGCCCGGCACCGGTGAAGTCACAGGCGGAAGCATTGAATTTGACGGCAAGGACACCACGCATCTGTCCACTAAAGAGTGGGTGAAGCTGCGTGGATCCGGTATTGGTCTGGTCCCACAGGACCCGATGACGAACCTCAACCCTGTGACCCGTATCGGTAAGCAGGTCGGTGAGGCTCTGCGGGCCAACAACGTGGTCCCCACCTCGCAGGTGGGTCAGCGCGTGGCAGACCTGCTTGAAGAGGCCGGACTTGCCGGTGGCGGCAAGAGGACCAAGCAGTTCCCACACGAATTTTCCGGCGGTATGCGCCAGCGCGTCCTGATCGCGATCGGTCTGGCTGCCCGCCCGAAGCTGCTCATTGCCGACGAACCGACCTCCGCGTTGGATGTGACAGTTCAGCGCCGCATCCTTGACCACCTGGGCACAATGACTCGTGAGCTGGGCACAGCCGTCCTGTTCATTACTCACGACCTTGGCCTGGCGGCTGAACGCGCCGAGCAGCTGGTCGTCATGCACCGCGGACGTATCGTGGAATCCGGGCCCGCGCTGGAGATCCTGCAGCATCCGCAGCATCCGTACACGAAGCGACTGGTGTCGGCGGCCCCCTCGCTCGCATCGGCACGTATCGAGTCCGCCCACGCCCGCGGCGTGAAAGTGACGGACGAAGAACTCACCGGTACAGGAGCAGGTGCGTCCTCCACCGAGGAGATCGTGCGCGTCGAACATCTGACGAAAGTCTTTGACGTGCGCGGTGCGCGCGGCGAAGCCAAGGAACTGCGCGCCGTTGACGACGTCACGTTCGGATTGCGCAAGGGCACAACCCTGGCATTGGTGGGTGAATCCGGTTCCGGTAAGTCCACTGTGGCCAACATGGTGCTCAACTTGCTCACTCCCACCGAAGGCAAGGTGTTCTTCAAAGGGCAGGACACGTCGCAATTCTCATCCAAAGAGCTGTTTGAGTTGCGCCGCAAGCTCCAGGTTGTCTTCCAGAATCCCTATGGGTCACTGGACCCGATGTACTCGATCTTCCGCATTATCGAGGAACCACTGAAGGTTCATAAGATCGGAAACAAGAAGGAGCGCATCGCACGGGCCCAGGAACTGCTTGACCTGGTCGCTCTGCCGCGCTCGGTCATGCGGCGCTATCCGAACGAACTGTCCGGTGGGCAGCGTCAGCGCGTCGCCGTGGCCCGCGCCCTGGCACTGAAGCCCGAAGTGATTGTGCTGGACGAGGCTGTCTCTGCCCTCGACGTGCTGGTGCAGAACCAGATTCTGCACCTGCTTAATGACCTGCAGGCACAGTTCTCGCTGTCCTACTTGTTCATCACGCACGACCTGGCGGTGGTGCGTCAGATCGCTGATGACGTGGTGGTGATGGAGCACGGCAAGCTCGTCGAGGCGGCACCGTCCGACGAACTGTTCGATCACCCCAAGCAGGACTACACGCGCGAGCTGATCGACGCAGTGCCGGGACGAGCCATCCAGCTCAACCTGTAGGAACCCCTCAGCGACAAACTCTGTCGGCAAGTGCCAGGGCCGCATAGCGACGCCTGGACCGGATCATCACTGCCGGAGGAAGCTAGGGCGGCGGCCTCACAATTGCAGCGACCGCACTGAACCACCGGGTTTCGCAGCCATGCCGGACGTACCGTTCCTGTGCCACTTCGAACGCGCCGCTGGCATGACGGGACAGGAACCCTACGAGGAAATTTTCCGCTACCTGTCGATCATGCGCCACAAGGTGGCCACGGTGTTCACCACGCTGTCCAACTTCGACGCAGTGAACCTGGCGAAGAGAGTCACTGTCGGCACGCCGGCTCTGTTTTCAACAGGGGAGATGGATATGACCTGCCCACCTTCGACCGTGTTTGCGGCGCGAAACTGGTGGGGCAGGACTGACGCATCGCAGACCGGGGACGCCCCCGAAATCGTCGTCTACCCCTTCAATCAGCACGAAGGTGGCCAGATAGTGAAGGGAGCAAGCAGCTCACGTGGCTGCGCGCACTGCTCGACGAGTCATCGTCACCGAGCTCGCCACGCTAGCCGCCTACCGGCCCTCATCCAGCGGCGGATGGGGCTGAGTCAGGACGGCGTGAACAGGTCGCCCAGTCACCAGGTCTCCCTCGTCAACAAAACCTTCCTCACGACCTTCGAGTTCGGCAATGAGGTAGCCGCGCGCTTTCTTCAACGCTGACTCGTAGTGCGGATCTGAAGCAAGGTTGTGAAGCTCGTGCGGGTCGTCTGCCAGGTCGAAAAGCTGTTCGGTGCCCCACGATGAGTACCACACATACTTGAAATGCTCGTAGACAATCCATTGCAGTGACTGGCCGAATAACGTGTGCTCACCGTGGATGTAGGTGCGCCACGACGCATCCTGTCCACGCAGGAACGGTGCCAGTGACCGCCCATCCACGCCCTCAGGCACGGGTACGCCAGCCAGATCCAACAAGGTGGGCATCAGATCGCGAAGTTCGGTCAGCTGGTCGACGCGCGCTCCTGCAGGGATGCCGGGACCTCTCACGAGGAATGGCACGTGAGCGGACCCTTCGTAGGGGTATCCCTTGCGCCACAGATGGTGGTCGCCCATCATGTCGCCGTGATCGGAAATAAAGACCACATACGTGTTGGAGTCAACGCCGAATTCAAACAGAGCCTGCAGGAATCGTGACACCTGAGTGTCGATATGGGTCATATGTCCGAAGTAACCGGCACGCGCGCGATGCACGGACCGCGGATGATAGACGGCTGCAAGTGCTGTCGGATCCCAGGCGCGCTGCTCATCTTCCATGAGCTCATCAGCCCAGTCGCCCACGGGAGGATCAGTCAGCTCGGCCGAATCGTACTGCTCGAACGCCCATGCAGGCGGGTCGAGGGGCGCGTGCGGGCGGTGGAAGGACAGGTACAGGAAGAATGGACAGTCAGGATCGCGCCGGTACATCCAGCGGATCGCCTCACTGACAACCCAGTTCGTCGGATGGAGACGTTCTGCCTTGTCCCACGGACGGGCAACGATGGAATTGCATTCCAGGCCGGAATCAATGTAATCCTCGACAGCGTTTGCGCCCTCCTGGTCGCGCAGCCACGGCAGATAGTCGTCGTACCACGCTACATCGCGTGTGCGATCGCGTGAGACATGAAGGTAGCCGTCGTGCAACTGGACGTCGTCAAATCCGATTCGCGTGCGTTCGGGCCAGTAGTGCATTTTCCCGATCGCCTGCGTCTGGTAACCGGCCTCTTTCAGACACTGCGGCAAGGTGGGAGCCACGTCGAATGTGACGCCGTCCTGGTAGCCGACGCGTCGGTGCGACTGAGGACTCATGCCCGTCATGAGTGACATGCGCGCCGGCACGCATGTTGGAGCCGCGGAATACGTACGCGACATCTGCGCGCCCATCCCAGCCAAACGGTCCAGGTAGGGGGTCTGAACATCCGGATGGCCCAGACTGGAGAGGCAGTCACCCCGCCACTGATCGACACAAATCAGGACGATATTGGGACGCGAATCCTTTTGATCAGTCATTTGATTCGTGCTGCGAGTGAGTGGAGAGTGCCCGGCCGGCTTCCTGCTGAACACTGATGGCCGCCTGGTAGCGGGTCAGGAAGCGCTCGAAACCTTCTTCATCGCGGGCGACAGGATCAATGACCGAGGATTCGGTGTCGGCAAAGACGCGTTCGGCAAGATAGTCCGGCAGGGACTGAGCATCCCCATTGGCACGGTCTGCGCGGAACTTCGCCAGGATTGCGATGCCCCATGCTCCACCTTCGGCGGCGCTCTTTCCAACCGCAACGGGCACACCCAAAGCGCCAGCCATCAACTGCTGCGCGACGATCGGTGTCTTGAACAGGCCACCGTGAGCGAACAAGCGGTCCACCTGGACACCCTCGTCCTCAGTCAGAATGTTCATGCCCAGGCGCAGCACGGCGAACGGCGTCATGAGCTGTGTGCGCATGAAGTTTGCCAGGTTGAATGTGGAGGCAGGCGGGTTGACGAACATGGGTCGACCGGTTTCCACGCCGACGATCGGTTCGCCGGACAGGAAGTTGAAGGCGACCAGGCCGCCGCCGTCGGGATCGCCGGTCAGGCCATGCTCGTACAGCAGGTCGTAAACGCGTGGCTTGGGAATATCGACGCCGGCAATTTCAGCGAACTCGCGGAAGATCTTCACCCACGCATCCAGCTCACTGGAACCGTTGTTGGAGTGCACCATCGCAACCGGGGAGCCGTCGGGCGTTGTGACAGGGTCAAGCTCAATGTGCACCTTCTTCAGGGCTTTCTCAAGGACGACCATCGCGAAGATGGACGTGCCGGCCGAAACGTTACCAGTGCGCGGCGCGACAGCGTTCGTTGCCACCATGCCGGTGCCTGCATCGCCTTCAGGAGGACACATCGCGATTCCTGCTTCGAGGTTACCGCTGGGGTCGAGGAAGCGTGCGCCCTCGGCGGTAAGTTCACCTGCATCGTCGCCCGCTGCCAGAACTGTGGGCAGCAGGTCTGCAACGTCCCACTGGAAGCCTTTTTCTGCGACGAGGTCGCGGAACTGCTGCAGTCGCTCCTGGTCATAGTCAACGGTGGTGGAATCGATGGGGAACATGCCCGAGGCGTCGCCCACGCCCAGCACGTGACGACCCGTGAGACGTTCGTGGACGTAGCACGCGAGGGTCTGAATCTTCGCTACGTCCGTGACGTGCGGTTCCTCGTTGAGAATCGACTGGTACAGATGAGCAATCGACCAGCGCAGCGGAATGTTGAAGTCGAACAGTTCAGTGAGCTTTTCGCTGGCAGGCCCCGTGTTTGTGTTGCGCCACGTCCGGAACGGCACCAGCTGTTTGCCATCGGCATCGAAGGCCAGGTAGCCATGCATCATGGCGGAAATGCCGATCGCGCCGACGCGAGTCAGCGTGACGTCGAATTCCTTCTTCACGGTGTCGGCTAGCGCGCGGTAGGCGGTCTGCACGCCTCGTTCCACGTCGGCCAGCCCATAGGACCACAATCCGTCAACCAGCTTGTTTTCCCATTCGAATCCACCCTGGGCAATCACCTGGAAGTGTGAGTCGATAAGAACAGCTTTAATGCGGGTGGAACCCAGTTCAATTCCCAGCGCCGTGTGTGCAGCGTCAATATCTGCGCGTTGTTGTTCGTGCGAAGATTGTGCTTCCTGATCTGTCAAAGTCACGTCATACTCCCAGTTCCGACAGTCGTCATCGTGTCGAATCTTCATTAGTCGTCAGGGTCATCCCTGTGCGAATTCCTCACCAGTGTACGTTATTGCGCGAACATTGAAAGTCTGATTGACCACTTGGTGTTAACGTGATCATCGCGGCAGTGGTTCGCAGATGCACACGCAGTGGGCCATACTGAAGACGAACAAACTGCTCAGAGCGGGAAAAGAATGAAGGCAGTCCAATGGTGAACACGCACATATCAGAAACTCCTATCGCACCACAGCAGATCGATCGCCCGTGGGCACCGGACCCTGACCGATACAGTGGGCCAGGTGCGCACTACCGGCGCTGCGGTGCATCTGGACTGGACTTGCCTGCCATCTCACTGGGTCTGTGGCATAACTTCGGTGATGACCACCCCATCAGTGTGCAGCGGGAGATTATTCGCACGGCCTTCGATCTGGGGATCACCCACTTCGACCTCGCCAATAACTACGGCGTACCGTATGGCTCTGCCGAAAAGAATTTCGGATACCACATGGACCACGACCTGCGCCCCTACCGCGACGAACTGGTCATCTCCACCAAGGCCGGCTACGACATGTGGGACGGTCCCTACGGGAAAGGCGGCGGTGGTCGCAAATACGTTCTCGCCTCCCTGGATCAGTCACTGCGCCGCATGCGTCTGGACTACGTGGACATCTTCTACTCACACTGCTTCGATCCGACCACGCCGCTGGAGGAAACGATCGGCGCCCTTGATCAGGCTGTGCGCTCGGGTAAGGCTCTGTACGCCGGCATCTCGTCGTATTCCCCGGCCGACACCGAACGCGCCGTTGCCCTGGCAGCGGAGGTACACCTGCCGCTGATCGTCCATCAGCCCCGCTATTCCATGCTGGATCGTTCGGTCGAATCCGGCCTCATGGACACCTGCGGTGAAAAGGGACTCGGCATGGCCGTCTTTTCGCCCCTTGCTCAGGGCCTCCTGACCGACAAGTATTTGGGTGACGAGGGTGTCCCTGTCGGATCGCGTATGCGTGAACAACGCTTCCTCCACACCGATGTACTGACCGAGGATCGAGTCAGCCATCTGCGGGCTTTGAATGAGCTGGCTTCCCAGCGTGGACAGTCACTGGCGCAGATGGCACTCGCATGGTTGCTCAAAGATGAGCGCATCACCACGGTTCTGGTCGGTGCCTCATCGGCTGCTCAGTTGGCTGATTCGGTGAGCGCCCTCGACAATGCGGCATTCAGTGAGGACGAACTGGCACTCATTGACGAACACTCGCGCCAGGCATCGCTGGACAACTAGGAGCAGGATCGCCATGACAACGCAGCAGGTGGGTCGCGTCATCCACACCGGTCAGGTCGTCGTCGACCTGACCATGAATATCGACCACATTCCACAACCGTCCACGGAGATCTTTGCTGACGGATACGGGCTTGAAGTGGGCGGCGGTTTCAACGTCATGTACGCCGTGCGTCAGATGGGCATCATCGCTGAATACGCCGGCGGACTGGGAGTCGGGCCGTTGGCCGATATTGCGCGCGAACGTTTGGTACGCGAAAAAATCGTTGCCAGCGGGTATCGCGACACGACGATGGACACCGGAATCTGTGTGGCGATGACGGATCGCAACGCTGAACGCACCTTTGTTTCGACCCGCGGCGCTGAACTCAACACTCCACTGGACGTCTACGACGATATTCGACTGGGTGTGGGGGACGTTGTCTATATGACGGGGTATTCGCTGGTTGATGAAGCTCCCAAGGCCGCGCTGCTGCGGCTGATTGAACGGCTGCGCACGCACACGGTTAAGCAGTCGGCTGATTCCGATGAGAAACCCACGATCGTGTTCGACCCCTCCACGATGGTGGCTGACATCGACCGCGACACGTTGGAAGCCGTGGCATCTGTGCATCCGATCTGGTCACTCAATGCCCGCGAATCACGCATTGTTGCGGGCACGCTCGGTGTCGAGATTGACGAAACGGACGATGCCTCACAGCTTGCGCTGTCTTTGTCTGAAACAGTGGACGCGCCCGTCATTGTGCGTCAAGGCGGCAAGGGGGCGTTCGTTGCGGCGGGCGGCCGAGTCGAGACCATCGCGCCGCATGCGGTTGATGCCATTGACACGAACGGTGCGGGGGACACGCATTGCGGCGTGGTCTGCGCGATGCTGGCACGCGGAAGCGAACTCAATGAAGCGGTGCGCGTCGCGAACGTGGCGGCGGCACTGTCAGTGACGCGGCGCGGCCCGGCAACATGCCCGAGCCTGGCCGAACTTACCGCCGCACTGTCGTCTTAACGGTATCGCTCACCCACGCCCACGCTAGGTTACAGGAGCTGGGAACGCAGCTCCTCGGCGCTCAGCGGTGAATAGTAGGCGGGCGCAATATCGAAGACGGTCATTGCACCAGTGCGTCCCTCGCGGGCCAGTCGGGCAACCGCGCGGGCAGTTGCCGTCGCGAAAGCACCCGTGAACTGCGGGTTTGATTCAAGCGTCAGGCCGAAGGAGACAACCTGGCGCGCACCACCGGCCGTGTGACCGCTGCGAATCACCTCTCCGCCGTGCGGCATGCCAGTGTGATCACGGTCGAACTCTTCACGGCTGATGAAGTGGACCGTGGTGTCGTAGTCAGCAAAGTAGTTCGGCATCGTGACGATCTCGCGTTCGATGCGTACGCGGTCAGCCCCATCGGCCGCTACAACGAAACACTCGCGGGTGTGCTGCTCACGCGTGGTCAGCTCGAGTTCCTCTCCGGCACGAATCCGCTTGCTGTTTTCTTCGACCGGCACCGTGTACTGGATAGCGGTTTCGACACCCTCGATCCGCCGGATAGCATCGGAATGGCCCTGCGAAACGCCACGACCCCAGAATGTGTAGGTCTTCCCATCCGGCAGAGCGGACTGGGCGATAATGCGGGCCAGTGAGAACAAACCGGGATCCCAGCCGGTTGAAATCACGCTGAGGTGCCCCTCGGCGTCAGCGGCAGCATCAACGGCAGCAAAATACTCGGGAATCTTCGCATGAGTGTCGAAAGAATCAACCGTATTGAACAGTGCGGCAAACTCTGGACCCTGATCTGCCAGATCCGTAGCGGATCCGCCACACAGCACACACACGTCAACTTTGTCACGCCACTGAGGCGCATCACTCACAGCGACAGCTTCGCAGAATTGTGGCTTGATCGTCGCGGGATCGCGTCGTGTAAACACTGCGACCAGCTCCATATCCTCAGCGGCCTGAACTGCCTGCTCAACGGCCTTGCCAAGGTTGCCATACCCGTTAATTGCTACGCGAATTGGTGAATGCCCGTGTGTCATGGGTTGATGGTAGCCCGCACCACCTGCCCCCGCACCAGTGGTGTCCACACTGTGAATGTGGCGACGTTGACACCAATTCGATTTGAAGATCAGGCGCCTGACGGTCTAAAGTTAAGTTCAGCCAAACGGCACTGCGCTCGTAGCTCAATGGATAGAGCATCTGACTACGGATCAGAAGGTTGGGGGTTCGAGTCCCTTCGAGCGCGCAGCGGCCCCGCTCGGTGCGATCCACCGGTCGGGGTTTTGCTTTATTTGCGAGGGCGGCGTCACCATCCAGGGCTCTCGCGGCAAGGCGCGAAGCGCCGACAGATCCAACGCGTCAGAAAGATCATTGATCGAACGCGCACCGCGAACTCCCAGTGATTCACCGATCCACTCAATGACGTCGCTAACCGTCCACCCCAGCTTGCGCAGATCCGACAGCGTCACCGCGCCATCGCGCTTCGCCAGGCGCTGACCGGTGCCTGCGGCGAGCGCCAACGGGACATGGACAAAATTCACCTGGTCGATTCCAAGCATGTCGGCCAGCGCTCCCTGCGCCGACGCCTGACTGAGCAGGTCGTCACCACGCGTCACCTGATCCACACCCTGCGCCGCATCGTCCAGTACGACCGCCAGGTTATAGGCGGGCGTACCGTCGGAGCGCTGAATGACAAAATGATCGACCGGAGCGCGCACCTCACCGTAGAGCTCATCGTGAATGGTCCACTCATCCATCGGGGCGCGCAGCCGCAGCGCCGGACGCCTGCCAGATTCAGCCAGGGCCGCTCGGCGTCGCCCTCGTTCCGCATCACTGAGGTTCAGACACGTGCCGGGATAGTGGCCCGGCGGGCGGTGGGGAGCCGACGCAGCCTCACGAATATCGCGGCGCGAACAGTAGCACTCGAAAACCAGTCCCTGCTCCACCAGGTAGTCGATCGCGCGGCGGTGCACATCCAGGCGGGTTGACTGATACATGACTGGCGCATCCCACATCAGACCCAGCGCCGTCAGGTCAGCGATCTGCGAGTCAGCTGCTCCTGAGCGCACCCGGTCCAGATCCTCGATGCGTAACTTGAAACGCCGGCCCGTTGCCTTCGCCCACAGCCACGCCAGCACCGCGGTGCGCAGATTACCCACATGCAGATCCCCCGACGGAGAAGGCGCGAAACGTCCGGCTCCTAGGGCTTTCACCTCACTCATGCGTCCCTCCTTTCATTGTCGAGGGCGCCTAGCGGCCACTTTGATGCAACGTGATGGATGCCCATACGAACAGGAAGACCGCGACCAGGGCCAGCAGGTGTAACACCACGGTGAGCCAGTTCATCGGATGGACGAATGTGCGATACGTGGCCCAGCCGTCCAGAACGAGAGCCGTCATCAGGTAGTACCAGCGGGCAGTGCGCAGGGGATTCGATGTCACTTCCGGGCGTGACGCCAAACGCGCGGCATACTCCTCAGGCGTGCCGAAATACTCCCACGGATCCAGGTCGTCGGCCTCACCCGGTTCAGTCAGGTGCGACTGGGCGTGTTGCAGGTCGGCACGTGCCAGACGCACCTGCGCCTCGGCTTCCTCCGGGGTCCAGAAGTGGGCGGCTCGCAGAACCCGCGAGGTGCGGACGTACCAGTTGTTTTGTCTGTGATCATTGTGCTCGTGGAGGGCGTCAGTCTCGCGCCACAACCCGATGCATACGATGATGACGCCGACGGCGAGGATACCGAGACGCGGAACCAGGACGCTGAGTTCATCGGGCACGCGCTGATCCACGATGTGAGCCAGTGCGATGATCATGCCGATTGCGGCGATGGCGCCGACAGACCACGCCACCATGTGCTGCCACAGACCCCGTACATATGACAGGGAAATGCCGTGCGCACAGGTCGCCACGAAGAAGACGGCGACGGCGATGAACAGGTGCCGGCTTTCAAATATGGTGGGTGCCATGCGCAGGCGCCATGTTCCCTCGCCAAGAAGTGACAACGCAATGATGACGATGCCGAGGATCAGGGTCGCGCCTTTCGCCACGCCCCAGTATCGCTTCGGTGGTGGAGCCATTTCGTCACCTTCTCATTCAGCATTCCACGACGTTGACGGCTAATCCGCCAGCTGACGTCTCTTTGTATTTCGACAACATGTCGTTACCGGTTTGGCGCATCGTTTCGATCACGGCATCGAGGCTCACTGTGTGCCTCCCGTCGCCCCATAGTGCCATACGGGCTGCGTTGATCGCTTTGACGGCGGCAATCGCGTTGCGTTCAATGCATGGAACCTGCACCAAACCTCCCACAGGATCGCACGTCAACCCTAAAGAATGCTCCATGGCGATCTCCGCTGCATTTTCCACCTGGAGTGGTGAACCACCCAGAGCCTGAGCCAGTCCGGCTGCAGCCATCGCAGATGCTGATCCCACTTCACCCTGGCATCCCACTTCGGCACCAGCGATTGACGCATTCGTCTTGATCAGCGCGCCGATGGCCGTGGCTGCGAGCAGGAATTGGCGTATGGCTCGGGTGCGACGCATACCCGAGCCGCCCTCGTCATCACTGGCGAACAGAGATGAGTCGACGCTGGGCGTAAACGTGGTGGCCCCCGCCTCAGGGCAATACGACACAAGGTATCCGAGCACGGCGGGGATGACGCCGGCTGCTCCGTTCGTCGGAGCAGTGACGATCTGGTGACCTGACGCATTTTCCTCATTGACAGCCAGTGCAAACAGGTTGACCCAGTCGATTGCGCGCATCGGATCGTCAGGTCGCTCGGCCCACGATGGTGCTGCAGAATTGCCATGCTGAGGGCGGTTACCTTGGGCGCACAGTTGAGTGAACAATGTGTGGGCGCGTCGACGCACATCGAGTCCGCCCGGCAGGATCCCGGTCGCGCTGATTCCCGCTTCGATGCAGCTGAACATCGTCGCGGCGATGCGGTCAATGTACCCGTCGACCATTTCGGTTGGACGCATCGACCGCTCATTGGCGTAGACGAGATCTGCGATGGACAGCTGCCGGGATGCGCACTGATCCAGCAGCTCGCGGGCTGATGCAAAGGGATAGGGAGCCTGGCAGCCGTGAATGTCGGCAGCATCGGGAGCTACGAGGGATGTCACCTCCGGATGGGCGGTGTCATCGTTGGTTTGCATCATGACGAAACCGCCGCCGATGGAGTAGAAGGTGCGCCTGCGCGCAATGCGCCGATACATCTGGTCTGCCCACGCCGTGATGGTCAGCGCGTTGACGTGGTACGGCAGGATCGTTTCAGGTTCGAAACGAATATCGCGCGCGATGTCGAAGAACACGGAGCGGTGGGCACCCACGGGCAAAATTCCTGTGCGGCTGACCGTGGGGAAGAGCGATTCGACGGTGGTGATGTTCACGGTTTCCGGGTCGTAGCCGGCCAGTCCCAACAACGTGGCTCGGTCGGTGTTGTGGCCTCGTCCAGTTGCTGCCAGCGACCCGTACAGGTCCACTGTGATTCGTTCGGGTGCAGTGTCGGTGTACTCCAGCTCGGTGGCAAAGGCCAGCCCCGCGCGCATCGGGCCAACCGTGTGGGACGAGGAAGGCCCAATCCCAATGCGAAATAGATCGAAGACCGACAGGGGGTGCGGCGCGTCCGCTGCACTGACGGCGCCGGCCAGGAGTGACGCAGGGGTAGGCTCTTCAGCCCCTCCCTGAGCAACAACTGCCTGCCCCCGGTTGAAATAATGGTCGTTAATCCTGTGCATAGGCCTATTGTGCCGCCTAATTGGACTTCAAGTTGCGTAAAGTAGTAGGTGATTATGTTTGTTGCTGCCACCGTTGCGGATGGTCGCTCAATAATCTAACGGAGGGGAAGATGAGAATCGGGACCAGTCTGGTAGAAGTTGGTCAATATAACGAAAAAGTTGTCCTAAATGCTTTAAGACGTCTGGGGCCTGCGAGCCAGCGTGATATTGCCGCAAGCACCCAGCTATCGGTTCAAACTGTGTCGGCAATCGTTCGCCACCTTCTGTCCATCGACGTCCTCAGGGAAATCGGTACGGACTTTCGTGGACGAGGGCGTCCCCACGTCATCGTTGATCTGGTCCCGGAAGCTGCCTACTCGATCGGCGTTCACGTCGATCCGGCGGTGACCAGCCTGGTTATGCTCGATATGAAAGGCCGTGTCGTTGCTTCCAGCGATTCCGATGAGCCAACCTTGGCTGATCCGGTTGAGGCGATGAAGCAGACTGCCGGAAGGATCCGGGAGCTGGCGGAACGAACCGGTGTTCCGGAAGACAGAATTGTCGGCGTGTGCATGGCAGTGCCTGGAGTTGTTGACGTGGCGAACGGATCGCTTAGGGAATCCGTCTGGCTTCCTGAATGGCAGGACGCACCGCTGGGTGCACTGCTGGCGGAAGGGCTGGGAGCTGAAAAGCCCATTCCGGTTGTCAAAGACACGATTTCGGCATCGATCGGTGAATGCTGGGTGCGCGGTGGCGGCATCCTGGATTCAACGATGGTCTTCGTATACTTGGGTGCCGGAATCGGACTTGGCCTGGCGGTCGATGGTGAGCCGCTTGCCGGAGCGTCCGGTAACTCCGGTGAAGTGGGCACAATCCTGAAGACGCTGGGCATGTTCGAAGAGGATAGCGACGGTGGCCTCGACAACGATCCTGCTCTGCTTGTAGAGCGGGCTCACGGAAAGGGTGCCATCGACGGTGATCTTCCGCCGCGCGCCGACCACCACGCTGTGCGCGAAGCTCTGCACCAGGTGTGTGACAAGGCCGAAAATGGCAACCAGGAAGCACGCGACATCCTCCAGGCAGCTGCGCAGCGTATCGCAACCCTGACGGTGGGGGCAGTAGAACTCATTGATGCTGACCTGATCGTGCTGGGCGGTCCGTATTTCAAGGAACTGCAGCCCTACTACCAGAAAGCTGTGGAGGATCTGCTGGCGGAGTCCGCAACTCAGCGTCACCGTGACGTGCAGATCATGGAGTCGATTATGGACGAGGATGCCGGCGCCATCGGCGCAGCAGCCGTCGTTCTGGACCGCAGGTACACGCCACGTTCGCGACGCACGCGCATGGAGGATATGCCGAACAGAGACTGAGCACACCATGTGCTGACGGCACGCGACGAGATGTTTCGGATGAATGTCGCATCCTGGTTGACAAGTAGGTGAGTGCGAATAAGACTGGGTGTGACTCGAAGAACAGCTCGCCGCGTGCCTGTTCTTTTGACGCGGCGGCCCCTTCGGATCAGACAGTGAACACCATCTGACAATCTGACAATCTGACAATCAGAATTTGTACCAATACAGCTCACGCGTAAAAGAGGTTTTCACATCATGAAGCGTCACAATCGTCTTGTTCACACAGCTTTGTTAACTGCAGCAACGTGTACTTTCATCACCGCATGTTCATCGGGTTCAGGCGGCGAAAGCGATCAGCCGGATGCGGGGCAATCCTCGGGCGAAGATGGGGGAGCCATTTCGCTGTCGATCACTGCCAACTCGATTGCCGGAGGCAAGGGAGCGGCTGAAGCCGAATGGATTCAGGACTGGGTTATTCCCGAATTCGAAAAAGCTCAGGCTCAGGCGGGTAAAGATGTGACGGTGACGTTCATCCCGCAGGGGGTTGGCGATGAAGACTACAAAACCAAGATTGCGCTCGACTTTGAATCAGGCAAGAGCGCTGACGTGGTCGGACTGGACGGAATCTGGATCGGGGAATTCGCGGAGGCAGGCTACATTAAGCCGCTGAAAGAGGTTGTAGGAGATGCGGTTAGCCAGTGGGATGGCTGGGAGCAGATCCCTGAAGCTGTTCAAAATGCCGCGTCCTTCAACGATGAGCTGTATGGTGTTCCGGTGGGCGCTGATGGCCGCGTCCTTTACTACAACAGGGAGCTCTTCGCTAAGGCTGGGCTTCCTGAACCGTGGGAACCGAAGTCGTGGGATGACGTTCTCGATGCGGCACGCCAACTGAAAAAACTGGATGGAATCACACCGATCCAGCTCAATGCCGGTACGGCAATGGGTGAAGCGACCACAATGCAGGGCTTCCTCCCAATGCTGGTGGGAACCGGGGAGCAGCTGTGGGAAAATGGCAAATGGCGCGGCGATACCCCTGGGATGCGCGCAGTTGTGAACCTTTACAAGACCATCTATGTTGATGAAGAACTTGGTGACCCGATCCTGCAGCAGGAGAGCGCTGGGCGTGATAATTCCTTCGCTGAATTTGCGGCCGGTAAGATCGGTATTCTTCTTGAAGGCGATTACCTGTGGCGGTCAGTGATCAACCCGGCTGAAGGCGTGGGAACAGCTCCGATTGAGAACCGTGAGGAAGTTGTCGGATACACGCTGATTCCGGCGATGCAGCCAGGAAAGGGCGTGCGCTCGCAGGACTTCGTTTCAATGTCAGGTGGTGTCGCCAGGGTTCTCAATCCTGCCAGTGCGCACCCTGAAGAAGCATGGGAATTATTGACGTTTATGAGCTCACCGGAGGCTTTCGAGGTGCGGGCAAAAGGCACGTTGTCAATCTCTCCGCGGCTCGATGTTAATGAAAAGCTCCTGCCCAACGAACCCATGCTCACCTATGTTTCGGAAAACGTTCTGCCGATTACGTCCTATCGTCCAGGCGTAGCTGAGTACCCGGAGGTTTCTGTCGCCATCCAGCAGCTCACTGAGGACGTTGTCGCAGGCGTGTCCATTGACGATGCCCTTGCCACGTATGTGTCCACGCTTGAAGGAATCGTCGGAGCCGAAGCGGTCGCGAGTGCGAACTGACACCATGAAACGTCGCCGCGTACGCGCCGATGACGTTGCGGGGCTCGGGAAAGCCCGAGCTAGCGCATTCGTCATTCCGGCGCTCGTGCTTATCGCGTTGTTCCTCCTGTTTCCGGCTGTCTGGACGATTGTGCTAGGCATGACGAACTTCAGGCTGACAGGCAGCGCCGCAGCGAACACACAGTTCGTTGCGCTGGATAACTATTTTCACGCACTGAAAGATCCCTCATTTTGGAACTCGGTGCGTCTCAGTGTTGTTTTTGTCGCTCTTTCGGGCGTGGTGGGGCAAACGGTAACCGGTTTCTTCCTCGCGTGGAGTACGCGGCGCATTGCAGGGTGGGCCCGCACACTCTTGGAATCCGTCGTCCTTGCCGCGTGGGTTATCCCAGGGTCAGTCGGCGCATTCGTGTGGCTCGCTCTGCTTGACCGGCGTGGCGGAACACTGAATGCGCTTGTGCACACCCCGAACACCGCTTGGCTCATTGACCATCCGCTCACCGTCATCATCATTTTCAACATCTGGTGTGGAACGGCGTTCTCGATGCAGCTTTTCTCGTCCGCTCTGTCATCGGTGGCTCCCTCGCTGCTGGAAAGTGCCAGGATGGCTGGTGCGTCACCCCTCCGTCAGCTCAATGACGTGGTGATTCCTACCATCCGTGGCCATATTCTCACGAATACCCTGATGATCACGTTGTGGACATTCAATACATTTACGCCCTTCCTCCTGACCGCCGGAGGCCCGGGTCGCAAGACGGAAATCCTTTCGGTATATATCTACAAAACAGCAATTCCGGGCGGAAAGCTGGGCTTGGGAGCAGCACTGTCAGTACTCATGCTGGTGATCAACCTCATCATTGCCCTGATCTATATGCGGGTGGGACGCGGAAAGAAGACTCCATGAGCACGACGTCCATAGGCGCACATGGTCGACATGTCCTGCACAGAATCGTTTTTTCAATTCTGCTTGGGTTCATTGGAGTGTTCTTTGCACTTCCACTGACGTGGCTTTTCATCGCACCTTTCGATGAGAACCCGACGATGGCGTTGAAGATGCCCGAATGGTCTTTGGCCAACTTTCATCGTCTGGCTGACAATCCGTATGCGTTTGCGTCAATCGTCAATTCCCTGATCATTGCCGGTGGGACGATGCTGCTGACAGTCGTTGGAGGCACCCTTGCGTCATACGCACTTTCACGGGTGCGCATTCCCATGCGAGACGGATTGCTCTACGGCATGCTTCTGCTTTCATCCATCGTGACGGGCACTGCCGCCATGGTTCCCACCTTTCAACTGATGAATGCCATTGGGCTGATCGATACACACACAGGTGTCATCCTGGTTCTCACCGGAGGCATGCTGCCTACCGTCATTTTCATTCTGAAAGACTTCATGGACTCTGTCCCTAAGTCTTATGAAGAATCCGCGCGATTGGCCGGCGCAGGTCCTGCACGTATCCTGTGGGACGTTGTGATCCCCATTGCCCGGCCCGGTATAGCATTCGTGGCAATCTGGACGGTTGTGCAGGTGTGGGGTAACTTCCTTGTTCCGTTCATCCTGTTGCGTGATCCCAGCAAGCAGCCAGCAGCAGTAGTGATGTACACCTTCTACACGGAGGCGGGGCAGGTGGATCTACGGCTCCTGTCCGTATTCGCACTGGTTTTCGCGTTGCCGGTGTTGCTGATCTATTTCTTTGTGAACCGTCGTTTCGGTTTTCGCTTCTACGGAGGAATCAAATCATGACTGAGACCGTTTCAATGCGCCAGCTGGTTAAAGAATTCCCGAACGGGGTGCGTGCCGTGGACTCAGTTTCCATGAACATTCATGAGGGTGAATTTTTCGCGCTGCTTGGCCCGTCGGGTTGCGGCAAGACCACTTTACTTCGCCTCATAGCAGGTCTCGAGCAACTTACCGGGGGCTCACTTGAAATCAACGGCGACGACATGACGGAGGTGGAGCCGGGTGATCGAGGCGTAGCGATGGTCTTCCAGGACTACGCACTGTTCCCGCATATGAATATTTCCGACAATATCTCCTACCCGCTTAAGGTCCGCCGGGCCTCACGAGAGGTTCGCCGCGAAGCGGCCGAAACCACTGGTAAACGACTTTCACTGGAGCATTTGCTTGAACGCAGACCCGCCCAGCTATCAGGCGGACAGCAGCAGCGTGTCGCTCTGGCCCGTGCGATCGCCACCCGTCCTGACGTCCTGCTGCTGGACGAACCGCTGTCAAACCTCGACGCTCGGTTACGTCTTGAGGCGCGATCCTTCCTGAAGGAGCTTCAGCGTGAGCTTGGTCTGACTTCGGTGTTCGTTACGCATGATCAGGCAGAAGCGCTCGCTTTGGCAGATCGTATTGCAGTGATGAAGGACGGGAAGATCCAACAGGTAGGAACGCCCCGCGAGGTGTTTCACTCGCCAGAGAATGCTTTTGTGGCGTCCTTTATTGGATCGCATCCGATGAACCTGAATGCTGGGACGCTCAAGGTTGAGAACGGAGTAACGATGCTGGATGCATTCGGGATCCATATTCCGCTGGCCGCATCGGTTATCAGCATTGACGTGCCCGGCAGCGACCCGCGACCCGTCATATGGGGAATCCGTCCCGAATACGTTACGTGGTCGCAAACGGAAACGCCCGGAGCGCTGCGCGCCAGGATTGCGACTGTGGAGAATCTAGGCGCCTCGGCCCTCCTGACCGCACGCTGCGGAGATGACCGATTCCAGGCAGTTGTGCCCGAGAGTCCGCTTCCCCATGTCGACCAGGAATGCTGGTTCGCATTCCCAGTCTCAAAGGTGCTTGTCTTCGATCCTCAAACAGGTCATCGAATTGGCGGAGGCGATCAGTGATGGCACCTGCTCAACGCACACTTGTTGAACGCACCTTCCACGTGACCCTGGCGGATCAGGCCGCCAACCGTTACCCGCGAGTCGAGTTCGAGGTTGATGGGTTCGACTCCATCGAAGCGACACTGAGTTTTTCGCGCGAAGGCGGCGCTGGTATCGACATGGGCTGCGAATCGCCGCAAGGCTGGCGCGGATGGTCCGGGGGTGCGCGCACCAGCTTCATCATTGCCCGTAGCGACGCCACGCCGGGCTACATTCCCGGTGACCTGGAGTCGGGCACGTGGGCAGTCGTCCTCGGACTTCATACTGTCCCTTCGCACGGGTGCGACGTGACGGTGTGCGTGCGCACACCCGCCAGCGGATCCATTGACCACGGACCGGCCGATGAGCCGATCCACCGTGAGGTGCGCGGCAGTGAACGCGGACTGCCTGCCCCGCCCGGACTGACGTGGTACGCAGGTGACCCGCATAATCACTGCCTGCATTCCGACGGGCAATTGTCGCTGTGGCAACTCGCGAACGAGGGCGTCGCCTCCGGCCTTGACTACCTCGGCTGCACGGATCACAACACAGTGAGCCACCATCCCCACCTGGCGGCTGTCAGTGCTCGCCACGGAATTACGCTGATTCCCGGTCAGGAGATGACAACGCACCGCGGGCACGCCAACGCGTGGGGCCAGGTCGGCTTTATCGATTTTCGTCAGCCGGCGCAACGGTGGGTGGACGAAGCTGCTGAGCGTGACGCATTCATGTCCATTAATCACCCGGTGTCCGATGACTGCTCGTGGCTGCATCCACTGGAGACGGAACCACCAGGCGCGGAGCTGTATCACGGAAGCTGGTACCTGCGCCCGACTGACACCTCGATCCTGGCGTGGCATGCCCGCTGGAAACACGATGTGGTGGTGATGGGCGGAGGAGACTTCCATCATTACTCCACACCGCTGCGCCCCGGTATGCCGACCACATGGCTGGCAGCTGAAGAATGTACGCCCGAGGCACTGATCGACGCGATGAAAGCGGGACGTACTACCATCACAGCGGCGGCACGGATGGTCAGCGAAAATGAAGCACGTCCGATCCTGTTCGATATTCCGACAATGATTCGACTGGATGAAGACGGGATTATCGCTGTCGATGCGATCGGTACCGTTATGGTCGACCGTTTGGGGGAGCGCATCTGTGTCACCGACCAGAATCAACGCATCGCCGCGCCGCGCCGCTTTGGACCGTTCCGTCTGGAAGGAGCAGACCGCCGCGTACTGGCTCTGTGCGGGTGAGTGTGCTGCGCATAAAACCGCACCACGTGGCTGCCGAGTTCTGCACGAATGAGGCATAACGCGTTTGAAGATGTTCGCACTGAGGGCGACGTGGTGGAATAGTAAGATCGGTAAGTAAACAATCGTGGCATGAAGAGCGGAGCAGGTCCCATGGCTACCCAGGCATTTGGAATCGACATTGGTGGATCAGGCGTCAAGGGGTCACTCGTTGACCTGAAGATCGGGCGCGTCCTGCGCGACCCCATCACAATCCCCACACCTGCTCCGGCCACCCCGGACCACGTCATCGCCGCATGCCAACAACTGATCGACCAGTTTGACGTTGCAGACGACGTGCCCGTCGGCATTTCTTTCCCCGCACCGATCAAACACGGCGTGATCCCCTTCATGGCGAACCTTGACCAGGAATGGGTTGGCATCAACGCCGAGGAACGATTCTCCACTCAGCTGGGACGGCCCACCGTCGTCATTAACGATGCCGACGCAGCCGGCCTGGCAGAGGTTCGCTTTGGTGCAGGCGCCGGCGTAGGAGGCGTTGTCATTGTCACCACGCAGGGAACGGGCATCGGATCCGGCATGTTCATTGACGGCACACTGGTTCCCAACACCGAGCTGGGACACCTTGAAATTGACGGGCGTGACGCCGAGTCACACGCGTCAGCCCGCCAGAAGACGGTGTACAACCTGACGTGGGAGCAGTGGGCAGAGCGTCTCCAGCGCTACTACTCGCATGTCGAAATGCTCTTTTCACCTGACCTGTTTGTCGTAGGGGGCGGCGTGTCGGAAAATCACGACAAGTTCCTGCCGTTGCTGGACCTGAAGACACCGATCATTCCGGCGAAGCTGGGTAACCTCGCCGGAATCATCGGAGTTGCGTGTGCTGCCGGTGAGGCAGCCCGCTAAGCGTCAGTTCGCCTGAGCAATCAGCTCACGCATGACGGCGCGGGCACCGTCGCGCCGAATTGCGTGCAGCCAGTGTTCGAAGCGATCCGCAAACTCACTGGTTGATTCCAGCTCGCCGAACAGGCGGGCATCGCTCAGCAAAGCGCGCGCATTTCCGGCCTTTTGCTGCTGCGCCAGCGAGATCAGGCGATCCCGATACTGGTCGTTGATGGTGATCGGCGCGCCGTCCTCGTCGTTGCCTTCCAGTGTGAGCGCCCACGCCGCACACATCGCCGCACCCAGATCAACCGGGCGACCCTGCTCGATGCATCCGCGCAGAGCCGGCAGAACGAATTTGGGCACGCGGTCCGATGCGTCTTCGGCCAGACGATTCAGCGTGTCAGCAATGGCGTGATTGGTGAAACGCTCGAAAAGCGTATCGACATACTGGTCGAGGTCGATGCCCGGCACGGGACGCAGGGTCGGCAGTGCTTCACGCTCCAGGTAGGCGCGCGTCACAGCTTCAATGTCCGGATCTTCAGCGGCCTCATGTGCGTAGGTCATTCCCAACAGGCGGCCCCAGTGTGCGAGCATCTGGTGGGCGGCGTTGAGCAGGCGGAGCTTCATCAGCTCGTAGGGCACCACATCCGTGACCATCTGGGCGCCGACTTCTTCCCACTGCGGGCGGCCTGCCGGGAACTTGTCTTCAATAACCCACTGAATGAACGGTTCAGCGCCAACCGGCCACGCATCTTCGATCCCCCACTGCTGTTCGACCAGTTCGCGATCTTCGTCAGTGGTCACGGGCGTGATCCGGTCGACCATGCAGTTCGGGAACGCAACATTGTCGTCGATCCACTGCGCCAGCTCCTGATCCGACAGTGCTGCCTGCCCACAGGCTGAATCGTGCGCAATGTGACCGTTGCCCGGCAGGTTGTCGCACGACAGTACGGTGAACGGTTCAATTCCGCGCTCGCGGCGCAGCCTGAGTGCCTCGACGATCAATCCGAATGGCGTGTGAGGCGACTGAGGTGATTGACCGTCCTCACGCGCAGCGTCATCCGGGGCGAATTCACCGGTCGCATCATCGATCGGGTAGCCTCCCTCGGTGATCGTCAGCGACACAATGCGAGTTGAGGGAGCTGCAAGCACGTCGAGCACTGCCTGAGTATCGTCTACCGCCAGCATATGATCCATGATCGAGCCGATCACGCGCGCATCGTACGAGCCATCGGGTGCTTTGAGGACCAGAGTGTACATGCAGTCCTGCGCATGCAGAGCATCGTGCATACGTCGGTCTCGCTCCAGCACGCCTACACCGCAGATGCCCCACTCCGGCACGTCATCATCATGCTGACGCAACAGTTCATCAAGGTAGGCGGCCTGGTGAGCTCGATGAAAGTTTCCCATTCCGAAATGCACGATCACATTGCGTGGCTCGGATTTCGGTGAGCGTGAGTATGTGGGTGCAAGATCGCTGTGCGCGGGTAACGTCATCTGTGGCTCCCTCTGATCTTAAACTTGGAGATTTTTCCGTTGTCCCTGACATTTCCAGTGTAGGACACACGTATATCCAAAGGTGGCGGCAGGATTGCAGGCCGGCGATAATACGTGCGTGATGATCTTTATCCAGTGCGCCATGGCGATGGAAGCAGCACCGTTTGTCGACCAGCTTGAGCCAGGCGCCACCCGCCACATTATCGGCCATGCTGACACTCACCAGCAGGTCTTTACGCGAGGGACACTGCGCGGCCACGACGTCGTGGTGGTCGAATCCGGTATCGGCCTGGCGAATGCTGCGAGCGCCACAGCCCGCGCACTCACATTCGTCGAGGACCCGGCGACTGCGTTAGTCGTTGTTGCCGGAACATGCGGTGGCCTGGATGAGGAAGCCCAGGTGGGTGACGTCATTGTCGGTACCAGCACCGTGTATTCCAGTGCCGATGCCACAGAATTCGGGTACGCACCCGGCCAGATTCCGCAGATGCCTCCGGAATACACTGCAGGGCAGCACGCTGCGGCATGCGCCGCCAGTGTCGAGGGTGTGCGCGCCGGCCAGGTCATCTCCGCCGATTCATTTGTCACCGCGCGCACTGTCCACACTGTTCGCACTCGTTTCCCTGCAGCGCTGGCGACCGACATGGAAACAGCCGGTGTAGCTCAGGTCTGCTTCGGCACACGCACCCCCTGGATCAGCATGCGGGCGGTATCCGACCTGTGTGGCCCGCAGGCCGGCCAGGACTTCCACATGGACGGCGACAAGGCCGCGCGCATCTCTGCCGCAGCGGTATGTGAGCTGCTCGACCTGATCGGCGGCACTCAGGTGTATCAGGCACAATAGTCGCATGTCGTTTTCAGTAGTCATGGTATGTACCGGAAACATTTGTCGATCCACAATGGCCGAACAGCTCCTTCGTGAAGCTGTTGAGCACGCGGACCTTGATGTGCGAGTGGATTCGGCAGGGATCTCCGATGAGGAGGAGGGTAACCCGATCGATTATCGTGCCGAGCGTGTGCTGCGCGAAGCAGGATACGGCATCCCCACCCATCGGGCGCGCCAGCTGCTGCCCAGTGAACTGAGCCAGTGGGACCTGATCATTGCGATGACTCGCGGCCATGAACGGGCAATCGAGCGCATGGCTGCACGCACTGGAACGGATCCGGATGTCCACCTGATGCGCGAATTCGATCCGCAGGCAGATTCGGACCTGGATCTTCCTGACCCGTGGTATGGCGGGCATCAGGATTTCGTCGACACCCTCGAGGTTCTCGAACGCTCTATCCCGGGCGTGGTTGACTATATCCGTGAGCACAGGCAATAGTCACCACTCCGACAGCCAGTCGCCTCGGGCAGCGTTGACGTCGATCGGAATCATCGTGCTCGCAGTCGCCGTGGTGATCGCGCTGGTCGTTCTTGTGACGACGACGCTGTCTAGCCGCGGTAAGAAGGACACGTTTGAACCGCCCGCGCACGCTGCGCCACCTTCGGGGCCTGTGACACCGCCGCTGGATTTTTCGGGCTTCGACCCGTCGAACATCATCTCTGACGAGGAATTCTTCAATGACCGCGCACTGACGCAGGATCAGATCGAAGCGTTCATCACCCAGTGGAACGATGGCTGCAGACCCAGCCCCGATGGCACGCCGTGTCTGAGTTCCTACCGTGAAGACACGGCCGACATCCCCGCCGACGAGTACTGCGATGGTTTTGCGGGCCAGGCGGGCGATACCCCGGCATCGATTGTCTCCAAAACTGCTCTCAGCTGCGGTATTAACCCGGAAGTGCTGCTGGTGATGCTTCAAAAGGAACAGGGATTGATCACTGCTTCGGGCGCGAAGTTGGTCCCGAGTCGTTACGCTTCCGCGATGGGATACGCATGCCCCGACCGGCAGACGTGCGACCCGCAGTATGCAGGTTTTGCCACGCAGGTTTTCCACGCTGCCAGGCAGTTCAGAATTTACGAGGGCACCCCCGGCATGTACGACGTGATTCCTGGGCAGGTCAACACCATCCGATTCCACCCCGACGAGGCGTGCGGTGGCAGCGATGTGATGGTGGAGAATCAGGCCACAGCGAATCTGTATAACTACACGCCTTACCAGCCCAACGATGCCGCACTCACCGGTCATCCCGGCGACCAGTGTTCAAGCTGGGGCAACGCGAACTTCTACGCGTACTATCACGCGTGGTTTACACGCAGCTGAGGCCACACGTGATCCCGGGTCCAGATGCGTTGGAAAGTGTCGAAGACGTCGCCCTGGGGGCCTGCCTCGTGACGCAATGCGGGGTCTGCTGGCACGTCTAGTACGGGACGCTCAGCTGAGTCAGCGCCAGCCGTGCCGATATTGTCACCGGAACGCACAGCGTGAGCAAATTCGGCTACTGCCCGCCCGACGGGCTTGACTTTACCGTCGCTGTCGATCAGGCCGAGTGAATACTCCAGTTCGGGGAAGTCAGCCAGTTTGCGGGACACATCATGGGAACACCACCAGGTGATGCCAGTCAACTCCGGCACGTCGATCACTCCGCGGATTGTTGCGGTAGCAAAGTCTGCAGCGTCCTCAGCCGTGACACATGTGATCGGAGCGCCCACCTCCTGAAGCCATACGCCGCGGTCAGGCACGTTGCAGTATCTGTTCCATGCGCAGGCCAGCTCGACCAGGTAGCGCGCGAATACCTCCAGTGCCGGATGCCGCTTGCCGTAACGCGGCCCGACGTGGGCAAAAACCCACGAATGAACGGTAGTCAGATCGCCGAACTGCGTTGCAAATGGTGGAATGAACGGATGAGTGGCATCGAACCAGAGGTCATCATCAAAGCAGTGCACGCATGCACAGCGTCGATCAACTGCCCCGAATATTTCAGTGAGCCAGCGACGCGCTCCGTCTGTATCGACCCTGCTGTGATCGGGATGGCGTGCTGCGGCAAACTGAGGAAATTCGTTTCCAATGCATATGCCGGCCGTGCCGGGCTCGTCAGCCAACTGTGTGCTCAACTCATTGACGAGGGCGGCCTGTCCGCTGCGAATACGCTCGGACGTGAAGAGATCATCATGATGCCAGGTCACCGTCCACGAAGGAAGAAAATCAAAAGATGACAGGTGTCCCTGCAGGACATCGACCCATGTGCTCATTCCACGTTCGTGTGCCAACTGCACGAGGCGGCGCACGTCGTCGATTGCTGATTGGCGAATCAGTGTGCGATTGGGTTGGAGCAATGGCCACAGCGGGAAGATGCGGATGTGATCCATTCCTAAAGCGGCGATCGCATCGAGGTCGCGTGCTGTCTGATCGGCATCGAAGTCGAGCCATGAATGAAACCAGCCTGCCCGGGGCGTGTAATTTACGCCGAAGGCAATCTGTCGAATACTGCTCATGACAGCCTCTTTCTCGCGTGGAGTATGACAATGCGGGAATGGCGGTGTGCTCACCTGAAGAACAGGAGAACGAACCATCCTAGCTCTCACTTCAATTGCTGTTGTGCAGCAGGAACGGCCAGCGCCAGGTACCGAAGCCCTTGTGCTCTAGAGAAATTATATAGAAATCAGTGAGCCTGACGGAATGTACGGAAGATCTAATCTGATGTACCTGATACGTGCTACTAATGTCATACTGGTTGCTGTGCGCAATGCACATGTCATCATATTTTCGAGGGAGAAAACACAGATGAAGGCTTGGAATAAAGCCGGTCTTGCCATGCTGGCAGGTACGGCAATGCTGATGGGGCTGACGTCCTGCACTGGTGGTGGTCCGGTCACTACGACGAACGAATCCGGAGACGATGCGCTTCAGAGTGGACCAGTCGAAGGGGAGATCACTTTTCAGACATGGTCGCTGAAGAATGACCGATTCACACCGTATTTCGAAAAGCTCATTGCAGACTTCGAAAAAGAGAACCCAGGAACGAAGATCAAGTGGATGGATCAGCCCGGTGACGGCTACGAAGACAAGGTTCTTCAACAGGCAAACTCCGGTGAGTTACCCGACGTCATTAACCTTCCACCCCAGTATGCCTATCAGTTGGCCAAGGCTGGACAGTTGGAAGATTTAGCGAAGGCGGATCCTGAAGCCCTCAACGCTTATGTCGACGGCGTGACGAAAGCGTACACATTTGACGATGCAGGAGGCGGCTCATACGGATATGGGTGGTACCTGGGAACCGACGTGAACTGGTGGAATACCGCCATGCTTGAAAAAGCAGGTGTTGATGTCAGCACGTTGCCTGAAACACTCGATGACATGCTTGACATGGCGATCGACGCGGCGAAGAAGACCAACGGTGAAGTGAAAGTAGTTTCCGATCTGCCTGCCTTGGCGACGCTCGCCTCGGAGGGTGTTGAGATTATGAAAGATGGGAAGTTCACGTTTGCCACTGATCGGGCGAGGGAGATTGTCGAAAAATACGCCGAAGCATTTAAGGCGGGAGCCATGCCGGCTGAAGCGCTGTCCGGTGAGTGGGTAGGCAACTCTGCTTCCTACAAGGAAGGCAAAGTCGCCTGGACAACCGGTTCAGGAGGATTTGCGTCGGAGCTGGAAAAAGAAGCTCCCTCCATCCTTGAAGCTACGAAGACAACGCCACGTTTCGGTATTCCACCTCTGTTCAGCCAGGCACTGTCCGTGTCAGCCAACTCGAAGGCCAAGCCGCTGGCACTGAAATTCGCGCAATACGTGACCAGCAATGAGAACCAGGTTGAGTTCTTGAAGATCGCCCAAGGCTTCTTCCCTGGCACGAAAGAAGGCAACGAGAATCCGGAGTCCTTTACCTCTGTGATTGAGAACCCGCTGCAAAAGGAAGCCACCGAGATGGCGACTGTATCTATTTCCGGCAAGACCCAACCTGAGCAATTCCAGCTCACTGAGAAGATCAGTAACTACTACAACCAGCAGATCGCTCTGGCTGTTCGTGGTGACATATCTGCTGAGGAAGCACTGAAGAAAGCAGAGGATAACGCCAACGCTGAGCTCAACAACTGATCGATGAGATCTTTTCCGAATGTTCCGGCCAGAAAGCCCGCCGCGCTTTTGGGCCGGAACTTCGGTCTGCTAATCACGTTAATCAAAAAGGTGGCTCTCTATGCGCATGCATAAGTGGTACACGCCGTACATTCTTTTGGCCCCAGCTGTTATCTGGGTTCTGGTCTTCTCACTGTTGCCCTTCCTCAATACTGTCATCCTGTCTTTTACGAACGCCAAGCCCCTACAGCCAGCAACGTTCGTGGCATTCGATCAATACAGGCGCCTCCTGAACGATGAGATCTTTCACTTCGCCATCGGTAACGTCCTTGTCTATGCCTTGGTCTGCGTTCCGCTGCTGACATTCCTGCCTTTGCTTCTGGCCATGTTGGTTCACAGGAACATTCCGGGAATAGGCTTTTTTCGCACAACCTTCTATTTCCCCGTCATTGCGTCTGCTGTTGTGGTGGCAATTATCTGGGCATGGCTCTTCGAATCTCGCGGAATCGTGAACGCCACACTTGATGCTCTCGGGCTCAGTACCGTCGACTTCTTGATTCACCGATGGTGGATCATCTTCGTCGCCATCACTCTGACGGTGTGGAAGGGGCTGGGATATTACATGGTGATCTATCTGGTTGCACTGTCGAATGTCAATCCGGATCTATACGAAGCTGCAGAGATCGATGGTGCAGGAGCGTGGCGCAAATTCTGGTCTGTCACGGTGCCCGGTGTTCGCGGCGCAATGCTCCTGATATCCGCCCTTATTACAGTGTCGGCGATGCGAGTTTTCACGGAGATTTATACGATTGTTGGCTCCGGAGGCGGCCCCGGCGGTGAAGCACAAACCATGGTGGGACATATCAAACAGACCGGTTCGGGGCTGGCAGGGAACCTCGGCTATGCATCGGCATTGTCTGTGATCTTGTTCCTGCTCACCATTGTGCCGTTGGTAATGGTTGGGTGGATGAATCAGGGACAGGAGATCCGCGAAGCGATCAGAATCCACAGGCTCTCGCGAAAAGTGCGCCGTTCCATTGAACGCGGCGATAAGAGGTCCGAAAAAGAGAAGGTGTCACAATGACATCAAAGAAAACGCGCCAGATCTCAGGACTGACGATTCGCTATATCCTCCTGATCGTCATCTTCGTCATTTCTGTTTTCCCGTTTCTGTGGCAGCTTACGACGTCTCTCAAGGGGAAGAATGAAGATCTGTATTCGTTCCCTCCCAGTCTGATTCCGCATGACTTCACTCTGAGCAACTACGGAGAAGTCATGCGCACCATTCCCGTGTTTTCATACGCGTGGCACTCTTTGATCGTTGCGGTGTCGGTCGTTGTCCTGAACTGCTTTTTCTCGTTGCTCGCAGGGTATGCGTTGGCGTGCATGAAGTTCAAAGGCAAGGCGGTTGTCATGGCAATCATTTTGTCCACCTTGCTGCTGCCTGGCGAAGTAACATTTACCAGTCAGTATTTGACGGTGAAAGCGCTGGGGGCGGCCAATTCACTTGTTGGAGTAATCCTGCCCGGAGCGATCGGTGCGATCAACGTTTTGTTGATGGCCACGGCCTGTCGAGCTATTCCACAGGATATTCTGGATGCTGCTGCCATCGACGGTGCTACAACAGTCCAGCGCATACGCCACATTGTGTGGCCCAATGCCCGAGGCATGACAGCGGTCGTTGCCCTGATGAGCTTTATTGGCGCCTGGGATGATTTTCTGTGGCCACTCGTGGTGTTGTCAGACCCGGAAAAGTACACCCTCACAGTTGGAATGCAGTACCTGGCCTCGAACCAGACGCTGGGATCTGATCCGAGGGTCGTGGCTGCCGGAACGATTATCGCCCTCTTGCCAATTATCGTCCTGTTTGCAGCGACTCAGAAGTTCTTCTTCCGCGGAGTGGAAGTTGGCGGAGTGAAAGGTTAGGAACACGCTCATAGCGTGATGAGTGGCCCAGACAGCAAGTCGCCCTCGCTCATCATGAACGAGGGCGACTTGCGTGACGGCGAATCGTGTTATTCGTCGTCTCTGTTCGAACTCATCAGCGTGTTGACCGAGAGCTATCTTTGAAGGTCGTGAAGTTATCTGATAAGCCGAAGAAACGATTGGAATTCACTTCACTGCACCGGCCACCATTCCCTTGATGAAATACTGTTGTAGTACCGCGTAAGCGATGACAACAGGAATAACTGAAATGAGAGCTGCTGCGGCAGCCGGCCCCAAATCTGCTCCAGAACTTGCGAAGAACGCAGAGATTGCGGGAGCAATTGTTCGGACAGACGGATCGCGCAAGAGGTAAACGCTTAAAGCGTACTCGTTCCACACATTAACCGACACCAAGATTATGACAGTTGCAGTGACTGGCTTCAGCATGGGGAAAACAACTCGAACTAGAGTAGAGATGAGTCCTGCACCGTCCATCATCGCCGCTTCTTCAATTGAGATCGGAAGGCCACGGATGAAAGATGAGTATAGGAAGATTGCGAGAGGCATCTGTGTTGTCACCATGACGAGAATCGCGCCCCAATAGGTATTTGTCCCTCCAATTTGAGTCAAGAATGAGTACAGAGGAACAAGAATCGATAGTGGCGGGATCATAATTAGGCCGATAATTGCACTCAAGATCAGCTTGTTGAACGTAGTCTGTCGTCTAGCAAGTGGATACGCTGCTAGAGCTCCAATTAGGCAAATCAGTACTGTCGAAACGAATGTGACAATAAAGCTCGAAAAAATAGCCTCTAATATGCGGCCTCGCTCGATAGCTACACGAAAATTCTCGAAGTATAGCATCGAAGGAGGCATCCATTGAGAAGACATATCTGTCTTAGGCTTGAATGCCGTGGTGAAAGCAATATAGAGCGGCACCATCTGGATGATGCACATCAGGCAAAGCGCTAGGAACGCGAGAACGTTAGACCACCGTTTCTTCATCATGCACCTTCCACTTGATGGTTGTTGAACCAAGAATTAAGAACGAAAGTGAATGCTGCGATCGTTATGAAGAGCACAATTCCCATAGCAGAGGCGTAGCCTGCAGTCTGACTGTCAAAGTAAGTCTTAGAAATAAGCGTCGAGATTGAATGCGTCGAGTATCCAGGACCACCGCCGGTCAGAACTTGAATAACGTCAAACAACTTGAGACCACCAATTAGGTTAAGGACGATCGAAGTAGCAAAAGCAGGCTGAAGAAGAGGCATGGTGATTGAGCGGAAACGAGTCCAACCCACAGCGCCGTCGACTGCCGCAGCCTCAAGATACATCTGAGGGATCGACTGTAGACCGGCCAGATAGATGACCATTGATATGCCAACGAATTGAATTGAGTTAACAAGAACAATGATGACAATCGCTAAGTGAGGGTTCGACAGCCATGCAACTCTATCGAGTCCGAAAGCGATCATGATGTCATTGAGACCGCCGTAGTTATAGGCGAACAGCAGATAGTACATTGTGCCCATCACTACAGGTGAGATTAAGACTGGTAGGTAGACGATAGCCCGCATTACAGTTCGGCCACGGAATTTCCTGTCGAGAGCAAGTGCTAGTGATAGTCCCAAAATCTGTTGTATCAGCGTCGATCCGAAACCGTAGATCAGTGTATTGACCAGTGCACTTAGAAAGATCTCGTCTGTAAAGAGCCTAAGGTAGTTCTTTGCCCCAACATTGTTATATCCAGCACTGTACCCATTCCAGTCGGTGAAAGATAAAGCAAAACCGTTGATTAAGGGGTAAATAGTGAATACGAGAAACAAAAGAACCGCTGGAACGTAAAGAAGGTTGACTCGACGTTTCGAGAAGACGCTCGGAACATTTGAAGTCTGTTTCTTATGTTTCAACTCATCCTCCTCTTTGAGATCGATAAGTAATGAAAGAATTGGCCGGTGTATTAGTCGAAGTGACTAATACACCGGCAATCGGAACTTAGTTCTGACCGTAGAGCGTCTTGAATTGCGACTCCATTTGTTTGACAGCTGACGGTACATCACCTTGGAGAGAGATGATGGAATCAGCAGTCGAAACCATGGTGTCCCACATGCCGTTCGGCAGATAAACACGATCGAAATACGGTTCGAGAGGGATCTTGTTCGGCTCTACGAAGGTCTCGTAGCTTTCCTGTAGCGGGCCGAGATCTGACTTGGCGTTCGTCAGACCAGGAATGCCGCCAATCGCCGATGCGAGCTTTGCAGCATTCTCCGGTTCTGCGATGAAAGCGAGGTAGTCAAGTGCCTGATCCTTGTGCGGCGATGTCTTGGAAACGCCATATGCGTAGGCTTCACCACCGAGGAGGTACTTTGAACCGTTGTCATTTGGCACCGGCATATATCCGAGATGGGCCTCAGGATTGTATGTAAGTGCAGTTCCAACAACGTTGTTCTGAACGAACACGAACGCTGTCTCACCTTGTCCGAGAGCTCGAGCAATGTCGTCCATCGGTGCTGATGAATAGTCTGGATTGAAATAGCCAGCGTCAGCCCACTTCTTTATGTGCTCGAGCAGCACTGTATAGGGCTCTGAGGGGAATTCCCCGCTCTTGAGTGCTTCGCGGTTTTCTTCACTGTAAAATCCAGACGCCATGAAGTCTGCAATATTGCCTGCGAAGTAGTCATCTTTTCCGGATGCTGAAATCGGGATTACACCCAGATCCTTAATTGCAGCGAGAGCCGCGTCGAACTGCTCCCATGTTTCGATTGACTTAGGATCAATTCCTGCCTTATCCAGGACATCCTTATTGTAGACAATGCCCGCAACGTCGGTATTTGCCGGCAGCGCATAGAAATGTCCCTCTGAATCGCGCATGGCGTCATCAAGTGCTGGATTGAAATTGGCTGCCCAAGGCTGATCGTCAAGTGGTACGAGGAAATCGCTATATCTCTGCAGAGACCAGCCGTGGGTCGACCAGATGTCTGGTGGATCATTGCTCGCTAGCCGTACCTTAAGGTCAGCCTCATAGCTACTCGTCGTTGGCACGAGCTCAATTGATACGCCTTCGTGAGAAGCCTCGTACTCGTCGGTGATCTCCTGTAAGACTTCGAGAATGGGAACGTTCAGGCCGAGATTCGTTTGGAATTCAATTGTCCCCTCAGGCGTTGCGCCTGTTGAACCACTTTCGGAGCTTTGCCCTCCACCGCCATTTCCTCCACCGGTACACGCTGTAAGCGCAAGGCAAGTGCCTAATGTAGAAGCTAATAGTAGACTTCGATGTCTCATTGTATTTCCTTTGTTAAGCATTCTCGAATTATCAATCCAAGAACATGGTGATTTTTTCGGTAGATCGACCGTACCCTGAGGACGTTAGGTGCAGAGATTCCCACTCTTTGAGTTAGACGCCTTTAATTCTTCAGGGAAGAATATTGATCCAAGGTTTAAGAAGTTTCGATTCCTTTATGTTCATCCTTTCTTGGTTAGGAAACGCCTCGAGAGATTAGTTGGCAGAACGTACGAGAATGGTATTTTGATCTGCTGCATCGTAGAGAATTTCCAGGCAGGTCTAAGATGCTTGCTTCTTCATTCCAATCACGAATCGAAAGCCGCAAGGAATCGTAATCGAGACATTCGGTTTTGGTACGCATTTAAAGTGGCTTCTACTGAGCGCTCTGAACTCTGAGTAGAACCGTCTGCATAGGGTTCAAATCGGGGAAGCGAATGCCAGCGTGAGTAAGAACCGCGCCGGGTAACATTAATCCTCGTTCCCACCACGGCACTGACCCGTGGCCATCTCCAATAGCTGAGCCGATGCCTTCAGGCAGGAGTTCTCGCAATGCGTAGGTCACGTCTTCGACAAGGCCAGGCAAGCGCAGCGGAGGTGTGGGCCGCTGCGCTGAAGTCCGTACTCGGGTTAAAGCAAAGACTGCGTCAGCGCCGTCCTGAGCAACTACGCCGTGAACCCAGTAGCCTGAGTCAGGATGATCGGCATGGACAACCCGACCCGAATGCAGTAATGGTCGAAGCTGCTTGTGCAACGTCACCCACTTTGCCAGCTCCTCAAGTTCGGTCGGGTCGGCGTTCGGTAGATCCCATTCAATTCCCATGTGAGAGAACATGGCGTTCGATGCGCGCAGAGGCAGGTTGAGCGTTCGACCGGTTTGGTGCGAAACGGTCGATGCAACATGTGAGCCAACCAATTCTGGCGGCAATAGTAAGGAAGTGCCGGCCTCGATTTGCAAGCGTTCGATTGGATCCGTGCAGTCTGATCCCCAAATCCGAACGGTGTGTTCCAATACACCTAGATCTATACGTCCGCCGCCTCCTGCACAGGATTCAATTTCGAGCGTGGGATGGATCTTGGTCAACTCGTCCATCAAGCGGTAGGTAGCCAGTGTCCGTTCATGGTAAGCGGGTTTGCCGGTGCGAGGTGAAACAGCCTCGTAGACGTCACGGTTAAAGTCCCACTTAATGTAGTCGATCGTTGTTGAATCGAGTACGGCAAGTATCTGTGACTTTACATATTCGTAAGCTTCCGGATTTGTCAGATCGATGACCTGCTGCTGGCGGGCTTCTCTTGGCTGGTGAGTGCGCGGCGAAAGGATCCAGTCCGGATGAGCACGTGCTACGTCGGAGTCAGGGCTGATCATTTCAGGCTCGAACCACAGTCCGAATTGCATGCCAGCATCGTGGACCGCGTCTGCCAGCGGTGCCAAACCGTCAGGCCACACCTCCTCGGAAACGGTCCAGTCACCGAGGCTGGTCGTGTCATCGCGCCTGCCAGAAAACCACCCGTCGTCGAGGACGAAACGTTCAGCTCCAACTTTTGCTGCTTCTGCGACCAATTCAAGTAGGTGTGGCAAGTTTTGATTGAAGTACACGGCTTCCCACGCGTTGAGCGTAACAGGGCGCGGCGTAGTCGGATGTGCGGAGCGGTCTCGGACAAATTCATGGAAACGAGATGCTGCTTGATCGAGGCCTTCACCCCAGGTGCCGAAGAGCCAAGGAGTAGTGTAACTTTCCCCATGTGCCAAGCTAACTTCGCCTGGGTAAAGTAACTCGCCCCCCATGAGTCCTTGATAACCTTGCGTATCGCGCTCAGCGATCGTCCGTGTGTTTCCGGACCATGCGACGTGGATATAGTGGACGAGTCCGCGTTGCCAAGAAGTGGCTTTCTGGCACGTCCCGTGAATGCTGGAAACTGTGTGCGCTCGTGCCACACGAATCTCGCGCTGATGTGAACCGATAGTGAATTCGTGTATGTCGGTATCACGCTCGCGCAAGTGATGGCCACTTTGATCGATAACATACGTTTCCGTAGCCGGAGTGGGGAGTGCAAGAAGGAGAGAGTCTAGGTTATAACCGTCCTCGCCAGCATTCGTTAGAATCGCACGCGTTCGGAGTAGGCCTTCATCGGTAATTTCGAGTTCGATACTCAAATCGATGTTTGCCTCGTCATCGTGTGCATAGGCGATCATTGACGAAGGTGTTTGGTCAATCGTGTGGGTCACAAAAGAAGAAAATTGGGATAGCCCGTTTCGTGATCCAACCAAGCCGGGTGTTCCGAGCCAGCCGTCACTTTGTTGTGGAATTAAAGAAAAGAGTGGTGGAGTGTCGGCCATTCCTGACACGACAGCAGAGTACTGAGAGTCAGAGAAGTCGGCAGCGCTCTCGCTGGAGAGAGCGGGTAGGGTAGCTCCCCAGTAAAGGACTTGAGGAAGTGCCTTGTCTGATGTGCGAATAAAGACTGATGTTCCCCCGTTGATGAGGTGAAGTGTTGACGGTAGGTGCGTCACGTGAATCCCTCCATCGAGTTAGTGTGAAGTTGGGCGGCATCGCCCACTAACTTTCGATGTGAAAAATAGTAGCGTGAATGTACAGTGAATACAAGACAATGACGCATATATTTCGAGGAGGCTGTCACAGTGGCTCGTTTATTCGACGACTCATCGCTGGCAACCGCTGCGCATATCCTGACGAAAGGCCCTGTTGCGCGTGCCGATATTGCGCGCAGCCTTGAACTGTCGCCGGCAACGCTGACGCGGCTGGTGCGCCCCCTCGTCTCGCGTTCACTGGTGCACGAAACCTCATCGGGCATGTCACCTACCGGTATGGGTCGCCCCACCCAACTGCTTGAAGTTCCCGCAGATGAACACTCCTTCGTCGGAATCAACCTGACTGGTTCCGACATCCACGTTGTGCACACCAACACCCATGCCGAGATCCTGGATGCTCTGACTCAGCCGATTCCCTCGACCGATGTGTCCGAGTGTGCTGCTGAAATTCGCCACCTGATCAACACTGTGGCCCCCGGTGCAACTGCAGCAGCGATTTCACTGGGTGGGCGAGTGGACGGAACGGTTGTGCGGTCCAGCCGATTCCTCGGATGGGACAATATTGACCTGGCCCGTGAGCTCGACCTGACGATTCCACTGACAGTCATCAACGATGTTTCAGGCCTGACCATGCTGGAACTGTGGTTCGGACTGGGACGGAACTGCGAGGACTTCCTCATCATCACGGTCGGCGCCGGAATCGGACACGGCATGGTGCACGGTCTGCGAGCCGTGCGCTCGCCGCTGCGCGGCCTGGGCATGACAGCCCATATTCCCTTGGCCGGAGCGCATGGAGTATGTCAGTACGGTCATATCGGGTGCGCCAACGGCGCCTTGACGGTTCCCGCAGTGATATCGCGGGCGCGCTCGGGTCGCACCATTGTCGACGATGACGGCCGTCCCGCCTCGGCTGACGAACTCATCGCTTTGGCTCAAGACGGTGACCAGGCCAGCCAGCGTGCCATCAGGGAATTTGCCACGAACCTTGCGGTCTACGTGCAGACAGTGGCATCAGCCGCCCTCGTGCGTGATGTCGTTTTGGATGGGGAAGGCGTGTGTCTGCTGGAAACGCCGTGGGCGGACAATTTCCAGCGTGAACTGACGTCATTTTCCCGGCCCGATGACCCGCACATCCGCGTCCATCAGCGCTCCGGCAGTTTTGACCGTTGGGCGCAGGGCGCTGCCACCGCAGCGATCGTGCAGTGGCTGGTTGACTCTACGCTCGCACAGTAAAATCTGCGCGGCCCGCAGCCGCACGCACCAGGTCAATATTGTCGCTGTCCACCGTTCGCACCCAGTGGGCCGCCTCGTCGGTACGGCGTCCGTGCTGCTTATGCCGCGCCACCAGGCGTCGCACCAGCTCGGTGCGATCAGTGTCAATGAAAATAAGCTGATCGAGCAGGCCTCGCACGTCACGCCATCCCGGCAGATCCACGCCCAGATAGTTCCCCTCCGTCAACACGATTCCCCGAGGTGCGATTGCGGCGCTCGCAGCAATCGGCTCATGCATGTCGCGGCGGTACTCGGGGGCGAAAACGGTTCCTTCGGCACGCCGAACGCGGCGCAGGATTTCACAATACCCATCAACATCAAAAGTGTCGGGAGCGCCCTTGCGGTCAGCCCGGCCCAACGCGTGCAGCACTGCATTCGACAGGTGGAAACCATCCATCGGAACAATTCCCGCGACCTCGATGCCGCGCTCATCCAACCCTCGTGCCACCAGGGCACACACCGTGGACTTACCAGTGCCGGGCGGGCCGGTTATTCCCAGCAGGCGCAGGTGGGGGTGAGCGGCGATGCGGTCAACGATCTGGCGAGCAACTGATTCAGACGCGCTTGGTGTCATTGTCCTGACTGCGCTGGATCACCGGCAATGTTGACCAGGGGAAATTGATCCACTTATCAGTCTCACGCCACATGTAGTCCGGTTCGATCACGGAGCGAGGCTTCTTATAGATCACCGCGCTGCGGGCCTCTGCCTTGACAGTGGTATGACCATCCAGTGACAGACCGTGAGCGTTGATCATGTCCATCACCATCTTCAGGGTGCTGCCGGAATCGGCAACATCGTCGACCACCAGGACGCGTTTGCCGTCCATCGCCGAAACATCCATCAAGGGGGGCAACAATTGCGGTTCAGTCAGAGTCTGACCCACCCCGGTGTAGAACTCGACATTCATCGTGCCCATCGCCTTGACGCCGATGGCGTAGGAAATCGCACCGGCGGGCAGCAGTCCTCCGCGTGCAATCGCGACAATCAGCTCCGGCATCCAGCCTGAATCCACAATGCTCTGGGTGAGTGCGCGCGAGGCGTCACCGAACCCCTGCCACGTGAGGGTTTCGCGATCTGGCTGCAGGTCAGCTGGTCGTCCGTCGGTAGTGGTGGCTCCGTCATCGAAAGGAAGTGTCACGAATAATCCTTCTAGTCGCCCATTCCGGTTCCGACGTGGCGTGCAGCAGTGATCCACGGGTGATCCAGAGGAACAGTCTTGAGCGTGCCGGCCACGTCCTTCAACGGCACCGGCACAGCCGCCTGTCCCTGTGCTGCCACGGTGATGCCGTATTTTTTCTTGGCCACGAGATCTGCGCCAGCCCCGCCGAGCAACGTGCCAAGCATGCGGTCTTCAGCATTCGGCGTGCCGCCGCGCTGCACGTAACCCAGCACCGTCACGCGGGACTCCAGGCCGGTGGCCGCTTCAAGTTCTTCGGCCAGTTTGAATGCGTTGCCGCGATGCGCCAGTTCCAGGGACTGCTTATGCATCTTGGCTGCCGACTTTGCTTCCGGGCTGTCTGCAGCAGACAGCAGTGCTTCAGCAGCTTCGAGGTCAGCGGTGTCCTGAGTGTCACGGGCGCCCTCGGCAATTGCGACGACCGAGAACGAATGCCCGGCCTCGGCACGTTTGCGAATCGATGCGGCGATGGAGTCAATGGAATAGGCGATTTCGGGGATCAGGATGATGTCGGCGCCGCCGGCGATGCCGGCTCCCAGTGCCAGCCACCCTGCTTTGTGACCCATAATTTCCACCACGATGATGCGGTGGTGGGAGTGAGCCGTTGAATGCAGACGATCAATCGCGTCGGTCGCGATACCCAGTGCAGTGGAGAATCCGAAACTTGTGTCGGTGTGCGCGATGTCGTTGTCAATGGTCTTGGGCAGGTGAATGACATTCAGACCTGCTTTGGCCAGCCGGTTCGCATTCTTCGCAGTTCCGCCACCGCCGATGAACACGACACAGTCCAGTTTGTTCTTCTCGCAGTTCGCCAGGATCGTGTCCGTCATGTCAACGGTTTTGCCATTGACGTTCATCTTGTGCGGCTTGTCGCGCGAAGTTCCAAGGATCGTGCCGCCGACGGTCAGGATCCCGGAGAGGAAGCGTGAATCGATGGGAATGGTGCGGTTTTCCGCCATGCCGCGGATGCCGTCGCGGAAGCCGATCAGTTCCATTCCGTAATGCCCGATGGCCGCTTTGCCGAACCCGCGGATTGCTGCGTTAAGCCCAGGGCTGTCGCCCCCTGCGGTAAGGATTCCCACGCGCTGTAATTTCTTCGCCATGATCCGCTTCCTTCCTGTGCGCCGATCGGCAGTGATTCCCATGGTAGTGGACGATGTTGCGCCAGGAGTAATGACGAGGATGATTTAACGTCGTGAAGATCGGCGTGTCAGTGAGCGCAGTTCGCGCAGGTAGCGCCCCGGTGGGGTACGAGGGTGGCCGAGGTGTTCCCACTGCCAGATCAAGGCGACATCAAAGTGTGGTGAACATGACGCGCATGATGACACGCGCCTGGGTACGGAATATAAATACCTGCGTGCTCCGCAGCGCGGACAGGTTCCGATCCACGGCGCCTCAGGAGCAGGTAAGGCCGCAGACAAGCGCGCCTCGGGTCGCGCCCCCAGGTTGCGAGCCGCCTTCTTCCACACATCGTCGTGATGGTGGCTGGCGCCTGCCAGAGCGTGAGCCACTTCGTGAGCGATGACGTCTCGAATTTCATCTGGGGGATACAGTGTCATCAACGGCCGAGAAAACGACAGGGTATGCGCCGTGTGGTTGCACTGTCCAGCACGACGGCGTGCATGGTCGAACTGAACGGTCCAACCATGCACGCCGTGCGAAGTGAGCAGGGTTTGTGCTTCTTTAAGCACCCAGCTCAGATCATCAGTCACCTGGACAGGTTACTTCTGATCTTTGGGCATCGCCTCATTCAGAGCGTTCGAATCGTCGTTGAGCTTTTTCTGCCACTCGTCAACGGTCTTCTTGCCCGAGGCAATTGAGTCGATCGTTGAGTACAGGTCATCCTTGATACTGACACCTTCAACGCTTGCATTCTGGCTGAAGGAGGTGCCGGGAATAATCTTGACGCCTTCCTGGTCGAAAGCACCATACAACTCAGCGAGTTCTGGTTCGAGCTTGTCGGTAATGCCCTTGATGGGCTGAGCTTGACCAATCTTGGCGAAGATTTCGGCAGCCTTGTCGGAGTACATGAATGCCATGAAACGCTTAGCTTCTTCAGGGTTCTTTGCCTGAGTTGGCGTCCACAGTGCGTCCATCAGTACCGTCAGGTAGCGCTCGTCGGGAGTAAAACCGGGAGCGGGTGAGAGCGCCCACTTGAAGTTTTCAGTCTTCGGGGCGTCCTTCATTTCGTTGCGGATCCAAGTTCCGTTGGGCATGAACACTGCATCACCATTGAGAACCGTCTGCTGATTCTTCTTTGAGTCCTGCACGTTTGCGTATCCCAGTGTGTCCGGGTGCAGGTAATCGGGGCTGACGATCTTGCCGATCGTGTCGAGGACTTTGCGGGCCTCGTCCGACTTCCACACGTCCTTCTTATAGAACATCACGTCCTGGAAGAGCTGTTCGCCGCCAGCGTCTGCGAGCAAGGCACCCACGAGCGAATCGAAGTAGCCTGAGGTTGCGTAGGTGAAGACCGAGATACCTTTTTCCTTGGACTTCTTGCCTAGTTCGAACATTTCATCCCATGTTTGCGGAACTTCCCAGCCGTTCTCTTCCAGCAGGGTCTTGTTGTAGACCAATCCGGCAGGTGAGTAGAACGTCGGCAGCAGGAAGGTACGATCGTCGCCATTTGGGTTCGTGTAGGGTCCGATGATGCCGTCGATCAGCTTTTCGCCAACGGTGACTTCCTCGCCGGGAATTTGCATCGACAGGACATCGGTGACATCGGCAATTGCGTTGTCACCGAGCATGGTTTCAACGAGCCCGGCCTTTGCATTCAGGCCACGCTGGACCAAGTCCGGGTACCTGCCCGCTTTCATGCCAGGCATGATTTCGTCTTCGATTTCCGTTGACGTCACAAGGTTGACTTCCACGTCAGGGAACAGTTCCTTGTAGGCTGCCACGACCTCCTGGTAGGGTTCAGGGCCGTTTCCGCCATCGAAGAACGCCAGGTTCAACGTCGATTTGCCGTCTGATGCGCTTTGAGATCCGCCGGCGCCGCATGCGCCTAGCGTTGCCGTCAACGCAAGGCAGGTTCCCGCGCACAACAAAGTGCGTTTGGTGTGATGTTTCACGATTACCTCTTTCTAGTTAGCGGTATTGATGGTTGTAGAAAGCGAGCATGCCGAGGACGCCAGCCAGTCCGATTAGCTGGATGCCGAGGCTACCCCAGCTGGTTGTACGTTGACCGATGACGACCAGTGCAACGAAGAATATGAAGATCAAAGCGGCACCGATCATGCCGATAATTCGTAGTGCGCGGTCGCTCATCCCTTGATACCTCCAGCATTGGTGACGTTGAGTAGACGCTTTTGAACGAGTGAATAGAAAATGATCACTGGAACGATCACGATGACCATGCCTGCGTACAGGCGGCCGTAATTGGTGGCTGCCCGTTGCGTTGCCATCAGGTTGAGCAGACCGACCTGGACGGTGCGGCTGGATGAATCGGTCATCAGCGTCATTGAAATGATGTAGTCATTCCAGAAGCTCAGGAAGTTGAAGAGCATTGCCATGGATATGGCTGGTGTCGCCATGGGGAAGAAAATGCGAACCATGACGGTGAACTGGTTGGCGCCATCAAGCAAGGCAGCTTCTTCGTAATCTTCAGGGATGCGCGCGAAGAAGTCCTGGAGCAGGAACACTGTGAAGGGCAGTGAAGTTGAGGCGTACACAATGGCAAGTACCACGAGGTTGTTAATGAACAGGCCGTTGGGGAACCACTGGTATACCGATGAGTCGAATCCGACCAGCATCAGGAAGATTGGGACGATAATATAGTTCACGTTAATGAACAGTCCGCCTTGGATGGCCATCTGCAAGATCCTGCGGCCAGGGAAGTCGAATCGTGCCAGTACGTAAGCGCAAGGCAGCGCGATAGCGACAACTAGCACCATTGCCAGAGCAGTGACGAACAGAGAATTCAAGAAAAAGTCGCCGATTCTGGCGTCGGTGAAGGCGTCGACGTAGTTCTGTAGGTAAAGGCTGCGAGGTAGGGACCACGGGTTTCCGTAAAACTCGTCTCTCTGCTTGAAGGAGGCAAGGAAAACCCAGATCGTCGGGATGATGATCGTCAGGGAAACCAAGACGAGAATGACTTGGTTGAAGATGCGATGCGGAGTCCACCTGTCGGCAACACTTCCTGAGGCTTTGCGCATCTTCTTGACAGAAGGCTTCTTTGGAGAAACTGAAACTGTTGGTGTCATTTTTCTTCCCTCACAGCTCAATTGGTTCGCGTTTGGTCGCGCGGCTGACGATCAATGACAAGATGAAGCTAAACAGGAAGATCACTACTCCGATCGCCATGCCGTAACCGTATGAGGAGTTTGTATAGGCCTGGTCGTACATGTATCCCAGAATGACTTGGGATGCGTTATCTGGACCGCCGTCAGTCATTGCCTTAACAAGGACGAAACTCAGATTGACCGACCCTAGGATGAAGAAAATCAATGTCGTTCGGATGTTGCTCCAGATCAGTGGCACCGTCACGCTCACCAGGGTGCGGATCTGGCCGGCTCCGTCCAATGATGCTGCCTCGTACAGGCTCTTATCGATGCCAGTCATGGACGCCATATACATCACCATGTAGTAGCCAAAGGACTGCCATACCATTGCGAATGCGATTGAGAAAATGACGATCTTGTGGTCGCCGAGCCAGACTTGCTTAAGCCAGTCAAGACGCAGGATGTGCAAGGTACCGTTTACTAGGCCAGTATCAGCCTGGTCGTAAATGACGGAGAACATTGCTGCGATGACAACTGCCGATAGAATCGACGGAATATACATCACGAAGCGGAGCAGATTTGCTCCGAGAATCTTCGTTTGAATCAGCATTGCAGCAAAGATCACGGCAACGGGCATCGTGATACATGTCACGACAACAAGTAGTAGAAGGGTGTTTTGTAGCGAGTGGACGAAATTCATGTCACCCAACAAAATCTTGAAGTTGTTCAGCCCAACGAATTCGGGAACACCAGAAAAACCGCTCCATTTGTAGAGTGACATTCTGAAAATGTTGATCGTCGGAACGACGATGAAGACAGTGAACAGGATGGCCGTCGGGAGTGCGCACGCAATACCGAAGATGCTTCGATTGCGCTGAAGCTCGGCTGACCTGCGCTTTCGCCTATTTGTCGTTGACATAGTTGATCCTCTTTGAGTTGAAAGAAAGGATGTGAGGGTGCTCCGCCAAATAGCGTGACAACATCGGCATCCTCAATTCGTCAGAATCCAAGTCTCCGGGTCATTGACATTTACTGTCAGCTGGCCGGAAAAGAACCTCATAACAATCTACATCAGAAAGGGTGCCAAACTATCACAAGTTAGTGAGTGTTATGTAACATTTAATCGCTGCTGTCAGATACAAAGAAAAGGACTTTCCATCATGCATGCGGGTGACGCACTGAATTATCTGTCCAATGTTCGACCATCATTCCGTCAGCTCCGCTGGCAGGAGATGGAAATGTACGCCTTCATCCACTTCGGCATGAACACGATGACAGACCGCGAATGGGGCGAGGGGCACGAAGATCCTGCACTCTTCACCCCCGGCAACGTTGACACCGATCAGTGGATGCGCGCCCTCAAGGACGCCGGAATGACAGGCGTGATCCTCACCTGCAAACACCACGACGGTTTCTGCCTATGGCCCAGCGCCTACACTGACCACAGCGTCGCCTCCAGCCCCTACCAGGGTGACATCGTCGCACAAGCCAGCGAATCAGCCCGCCGCTTCGGCCTCAAATTCGGCGTCTACCTGTCCCCGTGGGATCGCACCGAAGCCACCTACGGGCAAGGCGTCGCCTACGACGACTTCTTCATCAACCAGCTCACCGAGCTGCTCACCAACTACGGCCCGATCTTCTCCGTCTGGTTCGACGGCGCCAACGGTGAAGGAGAGAACGGCAAGGTCCAGTACTACGACTGGGAACGATATTTCACCCTGATCCGCGCCCTGCAGCCCGAAGCAGTCATCAACATCTGCGGACCCGATGTGCGCTGGTGCGGGAACGAGGCCGGCGTTGCCAGGCCGGCAGAATGGAGCGTCCTTCCAGCAGAACTCCAGTCCGCCGAACGCACACAGGAACACTCTCAAAAAGCAGATGACGGCACATTCTCACGCGAAGTGAAATCCACCGACGAGGACCTCGGATCGCGAGCCGCCCTCGCCAATTACGACGGGCCGCTCGTGTGGTACCCGGCCGAAGTGGACACGTCGATCCGAACCGGATGGTTCCACCACGCCGCCGAAGATGAGCACGTGCGCACCCCTGATGAACTGTTCGCCATCTGGCGCGGCAGCGTCGGCGGGAACTGCTCGCTGCTGCTCAACGTGCCACCCACCCGCAAGGGCGTCCTGGCCCAACCCGACATCGATTCGTTGAAGGGGCTGGGAGATTTGGTGCGCGACTTCTACGCGCGCCGCATCAGCACCGTCACCGTGGACGCGTCCACGTCAACCGTGCCTGACACGCTCACCGCCCAGGCGGGCACCCCGTTCGATGACTCGTACGACCCCCTCATTCCCGCCCTGCTGACCGCCCCGTACTGGCAGCCGGACGAGGGAGACTCAGCGCCCACGCTGACCATCAGCTTCGACCGGTCCACGACTGTTAGCGCCGTCATTATCCGTGAAGCCATCGCTGAAGGCCAGCGCATCGATCGAGTCTCGGTGCGTGGAACCCGGCCAGATGGCTCCATCGTCGATCTAGGCGGCGCGAACTCAGTGGGCTACCAGCGCATCATTTCGTTCGATCCGGTCGAACTGGCCAGCATCACAGTGTCGGTCGAGCAGTCACGCGGATCAGTGCGCCTGGCGCACGTATGGCCAGTCAGTGCCTGAGCAGGGAGTAGATCCTCTTGGCTGAAACTTTCCGCGGAGTGCCCAGCTGCTGAGCGAACAGTGAGACGCGCAGCTCTTCGAGCAACCAGCGCGCCTCGCTGATCGTGCGCGCCCGCTTCGCATTGAACGGATGCTCATCCAATGCGTGTTGCGCCTGCTCAATGGCGTCTTCAACATCACCGATCACGTGCGCATTCTGCGCGTCCTGATCGAGCATGGGTCGCCCTCGCGCCGCACGGTCAAGGCGCACGGCACCGGCACGCACATACCTGGCCAGGTGAGGCAGAACCTCAAACGGTGTGGCTGAAATGAAACCGGGGAAGACCAGCGCCTCAGTCGTATCACGCACCTCCTGGCGAACTTCATTCAGTGACGCGTGCTGATGAGTACGCACACTGTCCGCCACCTCGCTGGAAGCCTCAAGCGTGCGGATCACATGCTGAAGGATCTCGTAAACACGGTCTTCATGCCGGTCGCGGGCCTGCGCAACCAGGCTGTCGAAACGGGTGCGGCTGCGGATCGCTGCCGGCCCGTCATCACCGGAAAGCTGGTCCACCAGGCTCAACGCGGAGGCCCACTGCGCGTCAGAAACCAGCGCCTGCGTCGACTCATACGGGGAGGCAGCCAGCATCATTGCCTGCCGGCCACTCCACCGGGTCGTTACCCGCGCAGTCGCCAGCTGAACTTCGCGCACCAATAGCCTCGCCACCCCCACGCGGTGCAGACGGTTCGCCTCATCGGGATTCGCCACGATCTGCAGACGCACCTCATCTTTGTCAGAAACAAGCGCCGGGAAACCGCGCAATGCCACCTGCGTCGCATCTGGCTCCACCGACCAGGGCACATCGTCGGGAAACTCCGTGACAGGTTCCGGTGTCAGCGCAGGCGAGGGTGCAGCCGCCCGTGCAAACGCTTCGGCCACAGCCCCGCGAACAGCGGTGCGCACGGCATCGTCGGCTGTGCGTGCCAACGTGCGCTGCAGGTACGTCAATGACGGACCCGAACCCAGCTCACGACCATCCTGATCCACTACTCGCAGCGTCATCACAACATGGGAGGGAACATTCTCACGCGCATGAGCCAGATCCTTTGCACCCAGGTCAACGCCACGAATCTGACGCACCGCATCAGCGAACACCTCCTCAAAAGGCGGACGCCTGGCGGGATCGGGATCAATGCCGGCCGAGCGCTTCACGACCGGGGCATGGTCTGGCTCTGGCTGCAACTGCGCAGATGCCGTCCTGTTGCGCCTGACTGATCCGCTGGTCGCCCCCCACTCGGCCAGGCGATCCATCGCGGCGTTCAGGGAACGAGGATCCTCAGGCTCGTCCACTTCAACGCTCACGACTTCATCGTCCCCGCCGATGCGTGAACGAATCCATTGAGCCACATCCACTCCCACTTCCGGAGCCGGAGCCAGCAGACGCCGTTTCGCTTTAGGCAGCGCACGGATCGTCTCAATCACCAGTTCGTCCAGCAACCCAGGCACCAGCCAGTCCATGCCGCGTCCCGTCACGCGCGGAAGCTCTTCTACACGAATCGTCGCCGTCACGCCGTCACGGGCGGCACCGGGGTGAAACTCGTAGGACAGGGGAAACTCCAGGTCGCCCTCGTTCCACGTGTCAGGAAATGCGTCGGCATCCGTTCCCGAGCCGCGCGGCAACAGCAGCTGTGGCGGGTACGTCAGCAGGTCAGGCTTCGAGCGGCGCTTTTTGGCCCACCACCGGTCAAAGTGGCGGGCAGAGATGATGCCCTCAGGCAGCAGGTCGTCAAAGAAATTGACGAGGGAGTCTTCGCCTGCAACGAGTCCGCTCGTGCGTGAACGCTGCTCCACCTCATGAGCCTGCTCCAGCAGGTCACGATTCTGTGCCATGAAACGGTGGTGCTCACGCCATTCGCCACGCACCAGCGCATGGCGGATAAACATTTCGCGCGCCAACTGGCGTGCAGTCAGCGGCTCAACCTCTTCCACGCTGACGGGGGAGTCCTCCTCAACGGTCGTTTCTCCCAGGGCGTCCGACAGTGCGTCAGCGAACACGCTTGGCCCCTCATGGCCGCGCAGACCCTGCGCAATACCAGCCAGTGTTCCCGGACGCGCTACTCGGGAACGGCGTGGGCCACCCTCGTCCATCGTGATGTCGAGCCTGCCGAGCAGGACCGTACGGTCAGCTTCCAGCGTCAACCCGTACAGCATGGTTTTCTGGTGGATCATCGCAGCGCCCTTGCCTGATGACCAGTATGGTTCGGAATAGACGCGGGTGAGCAGAGGGCCGGCCAGAGGCTCGATCCACTCGGGTTTGATGCGCGCCACCGTGCGGGCGAACAGGCGCGAAGTTTCGACCAGCTCCGCCGTCATCACCCATTCGGGGTGGCTGCGGGTCAGGCCGGAGCCGGGCCAGATGGTGAATCGTGTGCCGCGAGTGCCCGCATACTCCTTCTTCGCCGGATCCCAGTTGCCCAGGTTTGACAGTAAGCCAACCAGAAGCGAGCGGTGGATTTCGTCAGCATCAGGTGAGGACGTTGAACGCGTGTAGGCAACGGCTGCGCGCGCAGCGGCGTTTGCGATTCCGCCACTGTTGGCAGCAAACGCCACTTCTTTCGGGCTGGGAATGCCGATGCGGTGAGTATCCAGGCCGAGGGGGCGCGCCATGTCCCGCAACTGCCCGACCACGTCACGCCATTCACGAAAACGCAGATAGTGCAGAAACTCTGCGCGGCACATGCGGCGGAAAGCGGAGCCGGACAGGTCACGTGACTGCACGTTGAGGTAGCGCCAGATGTTCAGGTAGGTGATGAAATCTGAATGCGGATCCACGAAGCGCGCATGCGCCTGGTCGGCAGCCTGCTGAAAGTCCAGAGGGCGCTCGCGGACATCCTGGATCGACAGGGCCGCCACGATGACAAGGACATCGGAGCCGCATCCGTTACGGTCACCTTCAATGAGAATGCGGCCCAGCCGCGGATCGATCGGCAAATGCGCCAGGGAGCGGCCGATCGCCGTCAGCCCGTGGTCAGCGGTCAGTGCCCCGATTTCCACCAGAAGCTGCAGGCCATCCCGAACGGCACGCTGCGCGGGAGGGTCGATGAACGGGAAGCGCTGCACGTCACCCAACCCCAGTGACACCATCTGCAAGATGACGCTGGCAAGTGAGGTACGCAGAATCTCCGGCTCGGTGTACTCGGGGCGCGCGTCGAAGTCATCCTCGGAATACAGCCTGATCGCCACGCCGTTGGCGACGCGACCACAGCGTCCTGCCCGCTGGTTCGCTGAAGCCTGCGAGATCGGTTCGATGGGCAGGCGCTGCACCTTCGTGCGGTTCGAGTAGCGGGAAATGCGCGCCAGACCCGGGTCGATGACGTATCGGATCCCCGGCACAGTCAGTGACGTTTCGGCAACGTTCGTGGCCAGGACAATTCTGCGACGCGAATGACGTTCAAAGATTCGGTGCTGTTCGGCCGATGTGAGCCGCGCATACAGCGGCAGGATGTCAATGTCAGAAATGCTTCCTAGATGGTCAGCCAGCGCCTGCTGCGTGTCACGAATGTCGCGCTCACCGGGCAGGAACACCAAAATGTCGCCGGGGCCTTCCGTACGCAGCTCGTCGACAGCGCGGCAGATACCTTCATCCTGGTCGATGTGGTCACCCTCGTCGTCAAAAAGCGGTTCGTAGCGTATGTCGACCGGGTAGGTACGTCCGGTCACCTCGATGACAGGTGCGGGGTCCTCCGGTGTGCCGAAGTGACGGGCAAAGCGCTGCGAATCGATCGTGGCGGAGGTGATGATGACCTTCAGATCAGGGCGCGCAGGAAGCAGGCGGGAGAGGTACCCCAGGATGAAATCGATGTTGAGGGAACGCTCATGAGCTTCGTCGATAATCAGAGTGTCGTAACGGCGCAGCAGTGGATCCGACTGGATCTCAGCCAGCAAAATGCCGTCCGTCATGAGTTTCACCAGCGTCGTCGGGCCGACCTCGTCAGTGAAACGAACCTGGTAGCCCACAACCTGGCCGGCTTCGCGCCCCACTTTCTGCCCCAGTTCGTGGGCGATACGTTCAGCAACAGTGTGTGCGGCGAGGCGTCGGGGCTGAGTGTGTCCGATCATGCCGGTCACACCGCGCCCCAGCTGCAGACAGATCTTCGGGAGCTGGGTCGTCTTGCCTGAGCCGGTTTCCCCGGCCACCACGACAACCTGGTGATCCCGAATCGCAGCGGCGATCTCGTCGCGCCTGTCGCTTACCGGCAAATCCGGGTATGTGATCACCGGAATGGCGGCGACGCGCTGCGCAAGCTGTTCAGGTGTGAACGGCTTGAACGCTGAATGTTTACGTGGTCGTCGGGGCACCGGCCCAGTCTATGTCGATTAGCCTTTGACTGCTCCAGCCATTGCGAATGAGCCGCCCGAGACTTTCTGGGAGATGGCATACAGTGCCAGCACGGGGGCTGCATACATCAGTGAGAATGCTGCAAGTTTCCCGTAGGCAACGGTGCCGTATGCTCCGAAAAAGTTGAAGATTGCGACGGCTGCGGGCTGCTTGGCTGAATCGAATATCAGCACGAAGGGAACGAAGAAGTTCCCCCATGTCATGGTGAACACGAAGATGAACACAACGACCAGTCCGGGACGCATGAGCGGCAGAACGATTCGCCACAACGTGCCCATCGCAGATGATCCGTCAACCCAGGCTGCCTCCTCCAGTGACACAGGCACAGCGTCCATGAAGTTCTTTAGCATCCACACGGCCATCGGCAGTGACGTTGCCGCCATGAACAAGATGATGGCACCGTGAGAATCCAGCAGATCCATCCGGACGAACAGTGAATACACCGGCACCATCATTGCGGTGATCGGCAGGCAGGTGCCGAACAGGATGGTGTACATGAGGGAGCGCTTGAATCGCGACTTGTAGCGTGACAGCGGGTATGCGGCAAGCGCTCCGGCGGCCACGGTCAGCAGTGCCGTGCCCAGTGACAGGATCATGGAATTGAGCAGCGGACGGAACGTGAGATCCCAGTCGGCTACTTCAGAAAAATGCTCCATTGTCACTGACGACGGGATGGAGAGTGACACTCCTGGAGATGGATGCACTGCGGACACCAGCAGCCAGGCCAGAGGCACCAGGAACGCGATGCTGACGACCAGCAGGGCGACCGACGCCCACAGTTTTGTTGAGGATTGTTTCGGTTGTGCAACAGAGGGCGCCATGTCAGTCCACCTCCGGTTTGAGGACCTTGATGTAGACCAGCGCAAACAGGGCACCGAGGATCAGGGTCACGGTGGCGATTGCGGTGCCGTATCCGACCTGGGAGAACTTGAATGCGCGCTGGAACGCCAGAACAGGAAGAGTTGATGACTGGGTCCCGGGCCCGCCACCTGTCATGACCCAGATCAGTGTGAAGACACCTAGAGTCTGCAACGTGGTGAGCAGAAGGTTGGTTGAAATCGATCCCTTGATAATCGGTATTGTCACGTGGATCAGTCTCTGCCATCCGCCTGCCCCGTCGATCATGGCGGCTTCCTGCACATCAGCTGGCACGTTCGAAAGAGCTGCCGCATACACCATCATGGAAAAAGCTGTTCCGCGCCAGATGTTGGCGATGATGACCGACAGCATCGGGAAGCCAATGAGCCACGAGGGGCCATGGAGGCCGATCATCTCCAGGAAGGAGTTGAGCATTCCGTCTTTCTGGAAGAATGCGTACAAGGCAAACGCGGCGACAATTTCAGGCAGAACCCACGCGATAATGACAATGGTGCCCACACATGTCGCCACCCATCTGGGGACGCGTCGCATCAGCAGTGCAAGCGACATGCCCAGGACGTTCTGGCCGATAACTGCGGAGGCAAGGACGAATACGACTGTCAGCAGCACTGACTTCCAGAATTCAGGCGCGCCCAGAAGAGCCTTGTAGTTATCCAGTCCCACGAACTGTGGCTCAGCCGCGCGAATTCCCGTCATGGCTTGGTTTGTCAGGGATCCGTACAGTGAATAGGCGATTGGTCCGGCCAGAAAAACTGCCATCAGCAGCAGTGCCGGTGCCAGCGCGCCGAACTCGGCGAGACGCCGGGCAGTCGATCGGGTTTGTCCCAACGATGCGCCTGCCCGGACAGTCTCACGTTCTAAATGACCAGTACTCATTGAGCTGCCTGTGTGTTTTCTTCTCCGACGATGCCGATCAATGTTTGGTCGTACTGCTCAGCAGCTTGCTCCGGAGTGGCTTCGCCGGTGACCATCGACTCGGTTGCCACTTGGATATTCGAAGAAATCTGGGAGTAGTCCGGTGTTGCCGGCCTGAAATGCGTGTACTGCACCAGACCGGAGAAGAACTCGAAAGACTCGTTGTAGTTCAAATACTCTGGGTCTTCCTGAACATCCCGGCGCACGGCAATTTGAGACTCGGTGGTGTCATAGAGCTTGGAGTTTTCCATATTTGTGGCGATGGAAATGAAGTCGAACGCTGCCTGCGGGTTGGCGGTCGACGCGCCGATGGACAAGAGCCATCCACCCGACATGGACGTGAATCCTGGTTTCTGACCATTCTGAGTCGGCATCTTCGCAAAGCCGATCTTATCGGCCCACTCGTCCCACTCTTGTTCGCCTTCGATCCAGCTTCCCGGTACCCACGAACCGTCCATGACGATACCAACCTTGCCTGCGGGTAGGAGCTCATGCGATGTCTTGTCTCCAACGGAAGATTCTAACGCAATATCGAGTGGCAATCCGAGTTCTTCGTCAGTCACTGTCTTATAGAATCCCAGAGCATCGCGGAATCCTTTCGACCCGGTGATCCATTTTTGGGACTCTTCGTCATACAGCGTGTCATCTGTGCCGTACAGCAGCATTTCAAAGCCCTGCATGGTTGATGCTTCACCAGCAGCTTTGCCGCCGTAAATCGCCAGCGGAATGGCGTCAGTTTTTTGTTTAATCGTCCTAGCCGCGTCAAGAATCTCATTCCAGTTCTTCGGCTGCCAGTCCTCGGGTAATCCGGCTTCTTTGAAGACGTCCTTGTGGAAGTAGAGTGCGCGTGTATCTGTTCCCAAGGAGACTCCATACGTCTTTCCGTCGGTTGCGACACCGGCCTGTTGCGCGGATTTGTCGAACTGATCCCAGTCCTCCCACTGATCGAGGAACTCATCCATCGGGTACAGGTACCCCGCTTCAGCGTCCGGCATGACCTGGAATGTGTCCTCATAGATGACATCAGGTGCGGTCGAAGGCGAGCCGTTCATCAACGCGAGCTTGGTGAAGTACTGATCTTGATCAGCCTCAATAGGCTGCATGTTGACAGTAATGCCCTCATGGGACGCTTCAAATTCGGTCTTCGCTTTTTCCAGCATGTTTTCAAGCTGGTGGAAGGCAGCAGTCTTCTGATACGCGATGGTCAGTGTGTTGGGATCGCCATTTCCAGCTGAACCACTTTGTCCAGATTGACTTCCACCGGAACATGCAGCCATCCCCAACAGCGCTGCACTGCACAGGATTGCGGTTGCCGCATACTTCTTTCTCATTTTCTACTCCTAGTTAGTTGCGATGCATACGAACTGTCACCAGTTCGAATGGCTTGAGATCAACGTCGAAGCCGCTTTCATCGGCGCGAAGGTCAGCCTCGTCCTCGCACTCGCGCTCCAGTCCATCCACCAGGTGAATTGACGCGAGGTGGGGAATATCGACACTGAATCGCGCCGTGGTGCGCCCGCCTCTTGTTTCATGGAAGCGAACGATCACGTCACCGGATTCGTCATCAGCCAGCTTGACTGCCTCAATCAGGGCATGCCCGCTGTCCAGTGTCACCAGTGCCGGCACGTCATGGTCGCCTCGCACTTCGCGCACCGGCAGGTTCATGCGCTGTCCTTGCGCGATCGCATCGTCAATCTCAGCTCCGACGGTCAGGGAGGTGCGCAGGACGTGGTGGCCCTGATCGGCATCCGGATCCGGAGCCATCGGCGCGCGCAGCAGTGACTCACCGATCTGTACGAACGGCCTGCCCTCGTCGCTGCGCATGCGTACGAACGAGTGCCCATAGGTGCGGTCGTTGGCCACGGCCACGCCGAAATCATCTTCTGCCACGCGCACCCACCGCAGTCCCACAGTTTCAAAGCGCGCGTGCTCCCACGACGTGTTCTCGTGAATGGGGCGCGTGATATGTCCGCACTGAATTTCGGATTGGGCGGTTGTGGTCAACACGTCCACCGGCAACTCCAGTTTGAGCATCCGCCGGCGCTCATGCCACTCGACTTCAGTCGTGAAATCAACCGTCGCAGAATCGGGCGCGATGCGCATCGTCTGAACGAACGTCGACGTGCCCCAGGACCGCTCACACGTCACGACGGCAGCACCGTCTTCTTCACGCACATCCAGAGCGTCCACCGAGTCAATCGGGTTCGGGTGGCGACGGTAATCACCGTCGATATTCCACGCATCCCAGTCCACCGGAATGTCGCGGTACGCGTTGAGTCTGCCGAGCACCTGTCCTGCCGGCACAACCTCACGATTACGGCGCGCATCCACCAACGAGTCAATCAAACCGTCCCGCGTGACATGTACGTTCAGCACGCCGTTCGAGATCTGCCAGCCGTCGTCGCCCTCGTCAATGGTGATGGACGAGGGAGCCTGCGCGCTGACATGTGCGATCACTCCGGCACCCACGCCACGCTGCTCGGCGGACGAGGCGTTCGCGGTGAGCGGGGTCTCACCGTTGCCGGCAACAATGCTGAGCGCGTCATTGATCAGGGTGTTGAGGCGCTCCATGAGGCGCTCGAAGGTTTCTTCAGCTTCGCGGTGGACCCACGCGATTGAGGATCCGGGCAGGATGTCATGGAATTGCAGCAGGAGGACTTCCTGCCAGATCTCGTGCAGCTCATCGTAGGGGTAGTCGGCACCGGTGCGCACCGCTGCCTGCGTCCACCAGTATTCGGCCTCGCGCAGCAGATGCTCGCAGCGTCGGTTCCCACGCTTGGTGCGCGCCTGCGAGGTGAGCACGCCGCGATGGTTCTCCAGGTACAGTTCGCCCACCCACGTCGGCGCATCGGGATATTCGGTCTGCGCGTCGGCAAAAAAGTCGGTCGGTGAGGCGATGCGCACGCGCGGGGAGCCTTCCAGGTCTTTTTGCCTGTGCGCGTTGGCCAGCATTTCCCTGGTCGGGCCGCCGCCACCGTCACCGTAGCCGAACGGCACCAGCGTCCTGGATGCTCCGCCGCTGTCGCGGAATGTGCTTTCAGCGTGATGCAGGTCGGTCGGGCTGAGCGTCGAGTTGTAGGTGTCAACGGGTGGAAAGTGCGTGAAGATACGCGACCCGTCGATTCCTTCCCACCACAGTGTGTGATGCGGGAACGTGTTCGTCTCATTCCACGACAGCTTCTGCGTGAGCATCCATTTCATACCCATGTGCCGTGCGATGGTCGGCAGTGCTGCCGAGTATCCGAAGGAGTCCGGCAGCCACACGTGTTCGGGCATGACGCCGAATTCGCGCTGGAAGAATCGCTGGCCTTCCAGGAACTGTCGAACCATTGCCTCCCCGCCGATCATGTACGGGTCGGATTCGATCCACTGGCCTCCGACGACTACCCACCTGCCTTCGGCAACGCGCTGACGCAGGCGCTCGAACACGTCAGGGTGCTCGTCACGCAGCCACTGATACTGCTGGGCTGAGGAGGCGGCGAACATGACGTCGGGGTCGACGTCCATCAGGTGCAGGACATTCGACCACGTGCGCGCTACTTTGCGTCGCGTCTCTCGCAGCGGCCACAGCCATGCCGAATCGATATGCGCATGTCCGATCGCGTATGCGGTGGTCGCTGACGCGGAGGCCGGAGCGCTCAAAACATCGCTGAGCATCTGCCTCGCCTCGTGTGCGCTGCCCGAAAGATCGTCATAGTCGAGGGCGTCCAACGCGCGGTCAAGTCCGCGGATGATCTGTTCGCGCCTGGGTGAGTCGACGACGGTCACGAGGTCGTTCAGCACGGTCAGGTCAGCCTGGAGTGCTTCAACCGTGGTGTCGATGGCGCGCAGTTCGCACGTAGTCATTGTGTAGATCGACTCTGTGCCGGCTGTTTCTTTCGAGCCCATCGTCGGTGGTGTCACCCAGTCACCTTCGATGACATTCGGGTTGGCGGCCGCTTCGATGTAGAGCTCGAATTCTTCACCGGGCGCTGCCTCGATCGGAATGTAACGGTTGAGTGGTTCGAGCGCCTTAATCATCGTGCCGTCTGGCCGATATGCTGCGCCTTCTGCCTGGAAACCGGGGCCGGCGTCGGAAAATCCCAGGTCAACGATGATTTCGTGGCGGCGCTGGTCGGATGCAGGGTCCCATTCCTGCGGTACGCGCCCGCTGACGTGGAACCATGTCGTGCCCCAGGGGTGCGACCATGCGTAGGGCAGGCTGATGTCGGAGTATTCCTGTGTGACTGCCTCGTCGAAGGGGACGGGTTCGTCGGGCACTTCCCATGCGGTAAGGGTCAGATCTGCTCGTTCGATCGTGACACCCGGGGTGAGCCAGTCGCGCAGTACGCGTGACACCTGGCGGCGGGTGCGTGAACTTTCATCGAACATGAGGCTCCTTTGGCTCGAATTGTGATGTGTTCCTCTCTATTATCCATCATTATTGATGTATTTGAAGAGGGAATGGATCATGAATCATCCTCAAACGTAAAATGTATGCATAATGAGGCGTGCTACGATGCTGCTGTGACCGCCATCTCACCTGAGCGTCGACAGACGCCGCCGTGGCGTTTCGCCATCGGCATGTTTGGCACATCGATTCCGATCAATGTCATCAAAGGGTCGATGCTGTATTTCTACGTGTCGGTCCTCGGTATGGATGCTGCCATCTACGCCGCCGTCTACACGGTCTACGGGATTATTGACGCCATCGATAACCCGATCTTCGGCTATTTCTCCGACCGCACGCGCTCCCGTTGGGGCAGGCGCCGTCCCTACCTCATCGTCGGCGCACTGGTGCTGCTGATCGGCATGATCGCACTGTTCTGGGTGCCTGACGCCGTCGTCGCGGCGAAGACAACATCGCTGGTCGCCTGGTTCGCCACGTTCGCCATCTTGTCCGAAGCGGCCGATTCCATGATCAACGCGGCCTACGGGTCGCTGCTGCCGGAACTGTTCCCGCAGGAAAAGCGACGCGCCCTCGCCAATTCGCTGCGACAGGGATTCCAGTTGGTCGCCATGATCTTCTCCCTCGGCCTTACCCCACTGCTGGCCCGCAACATCCTGGGATGTGACGTCAGGGATGCAGCGTGTGCTGATCCGACCGTGGGATACGAGCGCCTCGCCGTCATCTACGGTGTTATCGCCGCTGCAGTCATCATCTTCATGGCGCTGGGGATCCACGAACGCCACGGCGACGTCGAAGAAAAACGCCCGACGTTCCTGCGATCGATCCGAGACATCGTCACCAACCGCTACTTCTGGACGATCGGCGTGGTCTCAGCACTGTACGGCGCGTCGATGGCGATGCTCATGGGTGGTCTGCAGTTCTACGTGGACTACGCGCTGGGTGGCGGCGCGCTGGAAGCCACCATCATGCAAGGTGTCGTCATCTTCACGTCGCTGGGGTCGCTCGCCATCTGGACCTCGATCGTGCGCAGACGCGGCGCGGCGTGGACATGGCGCCTGGCCCTGCCGGTATGCGCACTGACCTTTGTGCCACTGTTCTTTGCCCACAACCTCATCACCGGCATCCTGTGCGGAATCTGCGTGGCGTTCGGCTGGTCCGGTATGCTCGCCACCAACGACCTGATCTTCGCCCGCGTTCTTGACGAGGATGCCCGCAAGACTGGCATCCATCGCGAAGGGATCTTCCTGTCGGCATTCGGCGTGTTCGGCCGTCTCAATGCGATCCCGACCTCCATTGCGTTGCTGTCGCTGGGCTGGTTCTTCGGATATCGTTCCGGCGCGGTGCCCGGCCCTGACCCGGCGATGGCGTGGCGCGTCTACATGGCCATCTATCCGCTGGTATTCATGCTGATCGGCACGCTGATTTCGCGCTTCATTCGCCTTCCGGAAGCCGACGAAGCATGAGTGCCGAGCGTCGCATCGTCATTACCGCTGATGACTTCGGCATGAACCCCGCGTCCTCGCGCATCGTGTGCGACCTTGTCGCCAGTGGCCGTGTCAGTGCCGTGACCGCCCTCGCCAATTCTGACGACCTGCCCGCGCAGCTGAACATGCTGCGAGACGCCGGACTGGGCAGCGTCGGCCTGCATCACGAAGCAACCGGAGGTGAGATCGCCGATGAGCTGCGCGAACAGCATTCGCGCTTGACTGACTGCGGGATGGACGTCATCCGGCTCGATTCGCATTGCGGCGCACTGTATACGCCCGAGGCGCTCCCCGCCGCACTCGAATTCTGCACCCACTTTTCGTTGGCTTTCCGCATGCCGCGCACCTTCCCCACACAGTTTTTTGCCGAGGGTGACTCGTCGATGCGTTCTCTGCATGCTCAAGCCGTTGAGGCGGCTGATGCGATGGGGGTGGCTCTGCCGGACGTGATGCTCACCAATACGACGCCGTATCAAGACGTCGCCAGCTACGAGCAGCTACGGGACAGTTATATTGCAATGCTGGATGCTGTGCCTGTCGGGGTCAGTGAAGTGTTTGTGCATCCCGGTGTTGATGATGCCAAGCGGCAGTGGGAGGCGCGGCTCGTCGTTGACTCACAATGGCTGGAAGCACTGGAGGAGCGCGATATTCGCGTGGTCGATCGCTGGTAGCTGGTAACTGGTAGTGGTGGGGTCGTGACGCCGGTCGATAGTGTGACACACATCACTTAAATCAGGATGGTTGTTGGCTGTGTGTGGAACGCAGATGCCGGTGGGTGCTGCCACAATAGAACACATGTTCGACAAAACACGTGTTCCGCAGCTCGCGCAGGACGATGCCATAGCTCGCATCGATGCCCTGCGTGAGGCGGACACGCGCTGGAAACAGGCCGAAGCTGATCGTGCCCGTCTTGTCGTCGACACTGTCCTGGCTGTCAGCCGCGCAGCTCCTGCAGATGAAGAGCGTGTCATTCGCAGTGGCGCGGGTACACCCCTGATTGCCGAGTTCGCTCACCTGGAAGTGGCGGCGGCTCTGGGATGCTCCCCGCACGTGGCGCTGAACCTTATTTCAGACCTGCTTGACATGCGTTTCCGCATGCCGCGCCTGTGGCAGCGCATACTGGATCTGGACGTGCCCGTGTGGAAGGCGCGCGCTATCACGATGCGCACCACCAGTTTGTCGCTGGACGTGTGCAGGGAAGTTGATCGCCGAATCGGTAACATCGGCACGTGGAGCAAAGAGCGCACCATCCGGCACATCAACGAGCTGATTGCCGAGGTTGACACCGAACGCATCGAACGATGCTTCGACTTGAAGAAGTCGCACCGCCGAGTCGCCTTCGACCGTGAGAGCTCGACGGATCTGGTGTATCTCGATGCCACCTTGAGCGTGACCGACGCGCAGCTTCTGGAAGGAACGGTCAACGCTTTGGCGCGCACGCTCGTGAGCGAACATCCCGACGAATCTCTGGACGAGCGCAAGTCCCGCGCCCTGGGAATTCTGGCGACGCCCGCCTATGCGCTTGCGCGCCTGGGAGGCGCCACTGGTAAGGCGCTTGATCGCACCCGCCCGCCTGCCACGCTTCACCTGCATATCAACGCTGCGTCGCCGCGACTGGTACACGGTGACAGGTGCGGCACGATCCCGGCGCAGGCTCTTTCCGACCTGCTGGCTCACTGCCACGTCACAGTGCGTCCCGTCCTTGACCTCAACAGCAACCGTGCGGTCGACCGACATGACCCACCGCCATTGATCCGCCATGCGATGCATATTCGCGAGCCCGTCGAAGTCTTCCCGTACTCCACGATGCGCTCTTCGGCATGCGACCTTGACCATACCGTTCCGTATGACCCGCACGGGCGAAAGGGACAGACCCACCTGGGCAATCTCGGTCCGCTCTCACGTACCGTGCACCGCGACAAGACGCATTTACGCTGGCACCTGACTCAGCACCGACCGGGAATATACGAGTGGACATCTCCACTGGGCTACCGCTACAGCGTCACCCACGGCAAGACTCGATACCGCGGACACCGCCGACCTCAGCGCGCATAGGCCTGCCGACTATCGACGAATCGGAACGTGCGTGCGTGACCACTCAAGCGACAGATCCACAAGCGTTTGAGCGTCTTCACCTGCGCCGAAATGCGAGCCGTGAATGACCTGGACGGAACTTCCCAGCGGCAGCTCCGGCATGACTTCCTCAGTCATTTCCACCAGGCCGATCTCCTCATCGTCGGCATCGTGAATGATCAGAACCGGCATAGTCAGGTGAGCCACTGTCGCTTTCGTGTCGACCAGCGACAGATCCACCAGAGTCTGCCTGGAAATCGTGAAGTTCTGGCGAGGGCCGGGTGAATCGTCAGGGATGGTTGTAACGCCGTGACGCTCCAGCTCATCAAGCTGCTCGGAAGAAAAAATAGCCTGCCAGTCATACGACACGGGACCCAGTACCGCCCCGGACAGCACCATAGTTGTCGCTGCAGGTGGAGCAGCGTTCATGGCGACGGTGGCGCCGTAGGAGTGCGCGTGGATCAGCTGGCGATGGAAACCCTGGTCAGCCAGCCAGCCTGATGCGGCACGCAGATCCTCCGCGTGAGAGTCAAGAGTGATGATGTCATCGTCAGACAGCCCATGTCCCGAATAGTCAAATGCCAGCGTCGCATACCCCGCCGTGCGGTAGTGCCCGGCGAGGCGATCGAAGTGCCCGCCGGAGTGACGATCGGACAGGAACGAGTGAGAAAACAGCACGGCACAGTCAGTGCTGTCCACAGGGTTGACGAACGAACCCGACAGGCTGAGCCCGCGGGGTGTTTCAATCAAGACCTCACTCATACCTTCCAACCTAGCTATTTTTGTCAGTTCTGTGGCAAAAGCGTGAGACAATTCGCCCTAAGGAAAATACACTGGGTGTCGACGCGAGAGGAGACCGTCAATGGGAATGAAAATTGGACTCGCCCTCGGACTGGGAGTGGGGTACGTCCTCGGAACACGAGCCGGACGTGAACGCTACGAGAAGATCAAAGCCGCAGCGCACAAGCTTCGTGAACAGCCTTTCGTGTCGCGTCCCCTCGACAATGCCGGCCAGCGGGTATCCGAAGCGGTGCGCACCGGCGGCGAACGTGTGACCGACAAAGTTGCCGATGCTGTGAAGGAACGCCTTTTCGGCACACCGACCAGCACCTACGAATATGTCGACGTTGAGGTGGAAGAAGAATAATTCCGGACGCCCGAACGTCCTCTTTCGACGACGCTCGTGGACAACGCGCCGGTGGGAGTGCCACTGTAGTCACCGTGACGTCTGAACACACCCCGACCCGCGAACAGATACGCCGGTGGCGCAGGTACCTGGCTGAAGAGCGCATGGAACAGGCGACCTACCGCCATCTCGCCGCTCGCCGAAAAGACGGCGACAGCCAGGTGCTGAACGCACTGGCAGACGCGGAAGAACGTCACGAAAAACACTGGCTCGACCTGCTTGGCCCTCATGCCTACCCTGAACCCAGGCCTTCGTTTCGCGCCCGGGCACGCGCATTTCTCGCACGCATGTTCGGAACAATCTTCGTTCTCGCGATGGCTCAACGATCCGAACAACGCACGGCGTACGACCGGGACGACGACGCGACCGCGCAGATGGCAGCCGACGAACACATACACGGCGAAGTGATCCGAGGCCTGACCGCACGATCGCGCCAGTCTCTGGCCGGCACGTTCCGCGCGGCAGTGTTCGGTGCCAACGACGGCCTCGTGTCCAATCTGGCGTTGATCCTGGGCATTGCGGCAACCGGTGTGAGCTCCAGGATTGTCCTCGTCACCGGCATCTCCGGCCTGCTCGCCGGTGCCCTGTCAATGGCAGCAGGGGAATGGGTCAGCGTGTCCAGTCAGCGTGAACTGCTCGACGCATCCCGGCCCGACTCGCAGGCCCACCAGTCAGTGCCCGCCCTCGACGTGGATGCGAACGAACTGGCGCTGGTGTTCCGCGCTCGCGGCGAAACGCCTGAAGATGCAGCCGAACACGCGCGCCGCGTCTTCCAGCAACTCGCCGCCCATCCATCAGGCCAATCCGGACCGATCGCCGTGCGCACAGCGCTCAGTGGCAACGACTCTGGCGGTGCCGGTGAAGAAGTGGGGACCCCGTGGCGCGCGGCAATCAGCTCTTTCATCTTCTTTGCCGCTGGCGCGTTCATCCCGCTCATTCCGTATATTTTCGCGGCCGATGGCCTGCTCGCCGTCGTTATTGCCGCCGTGCTGGTGGGAATTTCGCTGCTGCTGACCGGCGGAATGGTGGGTGTGCTTTCTGGTCAGGACCCCATGCCTCGCGCATTCAGACAGCTGGCAATCGGATTCGGAGCAGCCGCCGTGACATACGCTCTGGGCTGGTTGTTCGGTACAACAGCACTCTAAAATCTACAATGTGACTTCTGTGCTCCATTCGCTCAACGATGCGCTTCCCGACATTTTTCGCGCCATCGACCTGATCGGCGTGGTGCTCAACGGCGTACTGGGTGGCCGCCTGGCACGCATGAAAAGGTTCGACATCGTCGGGTTCGGCGTCCTCGCCGTGATGTCTGCACTGGCCGGCGGTATTCTGCGTGACGTCATGCTGCAGGTGGGCCCACCGGCAGCACTCACCGACCCGTTCTACCTGGCAGCGGCGCTGGTCGGAGCCATCATCGCCTACATGTTCACATTTGATTCACGGCGCTGGCAGATCGCCCTCGCCTTTGCTGACGGGACGGTACTGGGCTGCTGGGCAGCAACCGGAGCCGCGAAAACACTCGAAGCAGGGTTCGGCATCATGCCGGCACTGATCCTCGGGATGACCACCGCAATCGGCGGCGGCATGATCCGGGACATCGCAGCGGGAAACACGCCGATGGTGTTCGGAGGAAACAACCTGTACGCCACGCCTGCACTGGTGTCCTCCGCGATCATGGTGGCCTTCTGGAACTGGCACCTCGACACCATCGGAATGGCGACCGCAATCATAGTCGGGTCAGCATTCACATTCCTTGCTTTCCAGCGCTCCTGGCAGCTGCCGCGCAACTCGGAATGGTCGCTTGCACACCTGTGGGGCCGCAACCGCGTGGAAACCGCCGCTGTGACCGCTGAAGCTGCAGCTCAGGCAGCGACCGACGCGCTCAACCAGATCCGTGAAGAACTCGATAAGGAGCAATAATGTGCGGACGGTTCGTTCTGTTCGGTAACGACGACGATATGCAGGATCTCTTCGAACTCGACCAGCTGCTGGGGCGTACCATCGCGTCCTACAACATCGCGCCCACTCAGCCAATCCGCGTCATCATGGAACACTACGCCGACCGCCTTGTCCGCGTGATGACCGATGCGACATGGGGGCTTGTGCCAAGTTGGGCCAAACCCGGTTTTCGCCCCATGATCAACGCGCGCGCCGAAACAGTCACGGAAAAGCCGTCCTTCCGCGGCCCCGTCCGGCACCACCGCTGCCTCGTTCCCGCGAACGGATACTACGAGTGGCAAGGCAAGCAGCCCTGGTTTTTGTCCGCCGACGAGGGCGACCCCCTCATGGCCTTTGCAGGCATCTGCGACAGCTGGACATGTGCGATCCTGACACGCAGCGCGCCGGACGCCCTCGGAAATATTCATGACCGCACGCCGCTGATCGTGCCCAAGGAATTGTGGGGAGCATGGCTCGACCCGCACCTAGACCGTCCGGATGAGGTGCGCTCACTGATTGACGCTGTTCCCGAGCCACACCTGTTGCCGCGCCGCGTGGGCCGGGAAGTCGGGTCGGTGAAGAATAACGACCCGTCGCTGATCTCACCACTTGAGCGCGCATGACAGCGCACGAACGGAAAGTGTGAGAATCATGACTATGACTGAAACCAGAAAACCGCGCCGGTTCAAAACGCGCCACCTGTCAATGATTGCTCTTGGCTCAGCGATCGGTGCTGGGTTCTTTCTGGGGACCGGGCAGGCCATCGCATCGGCCGGACCGGCCGTTCTTGTGTCGTACCTGATTGCAGCGCTCATCGCGATCACTGTGATGTACTCGCTGGCGGAACTGTCAGCCGCGCTGCCGTCGACCGGATCGTTCTCTACATATGCCGAAGCCGGCATCGGACGGTGGGCCGGGTTCACGGTCGGATGGATGTACTGGTTCATGCTGATCATGGTGCTCGGCATGGAAATCACAGGTGCCGCACAGATCTTCGTGCAGTGGTTCCCTGCGGTCCCGCAGTGGGTCGTCGCCCTCGTCATTGTGGTGGTGCTCGGCGGAGTCAACCTGATGGCAGCCGGTGACTTCGGTGAGGTCGAAGCGTGGCTGGCCGGAATCAAAGTCGCAGCCATCATCATGTTCCTGCTGATCGGCGTCGGTTTGCTGATCGGCTTCATTCCCGGCAAGACCGCCCCGGTGATGGAAACCGTCCTTGGCAACGGTGGGTTCGCACCGTTGGGCATGGCGGGTATCGCGACCGGTCTGCTCGCCATCATCACATCGTTCGGCGGCATTGAAATCGTGACGATTGCGGCCGCCGAAGCGGAAGACCCGCAGCGCGCCATGAGCAAGGCGATTCGCTCGGTTCTGTGGCGCATCCTGGTGTTCTACGTCGGATCAGTGATTTTGCTGATCTGCCTGCTGCCGTGGAACTCGCCTGACATGGTGCTCAACCCGTTCGCAACGGTGCTGAACATGGCGGGGATCCCAGCTGTCGGCCGCATCATGGAAATCATCGTGTTCGTGGCCCTCGTCAGCGCTTTCTCAGCCAACGTCTACTCGTCGTCGCGTATGGCCTACTCGCTGTGCGCTCGCGGCATGGGCTCACCGTGGCTGCTGGGCGGGTCGGCAACTGCATCGGATTCGCCGGACGCCCTCGCCCATGTCGTCACCGGCGATTCAAAGCGTGATCTTGAGGCCGTCATGGCGGAAGAAACTGCAGTCGGTGATATTGCACGAGGGCGAACCCCGCGCCGAGCCGTCAGCCTGTCAGTCATCCTCGCCCTGGTGTCGGTTGGTCTGAACTGGTGGCTGCCGGAGGCGATTCTGGGGATCCTGATCAACGCGATCGGCATGGTGCTGCTCATTGCGTGGGTCTTCATCATCATTTCGCAGATTCGTCTGCGCCCGGTTCTGCGCGAAAATCATGATCTGCCGATCCGCATGCCCGGCTGGCCGTGGACGGGGTATCTGGCTCTGGCTGGCCTGGCGGTGATGGGTGTGCTGATGGCTCTGAGCCCTTCTGCGCGCCCGCAGTTGATCTCGATGCTCGGCTTGATGCTGATCATCATGGGGATCTACTGGATTCGCGAAAAACTGGCGCGGCGCTAGCCCTGTGGATAAGTCGGGCAGATGCCGACGCCGTGTCGATAATAGGTGAGTGCACAGGCGATTCAGCATCGGCGATTTCATCATCGCGCTGGCAGTCATTGTGCTGCTGGCGTGGGTGTTGTGGCTGTTCATACCCGCCCCACGAGTCGAAGCTCCCGCCGGTCCCGCCGGTGACCAGCTGCGCACACTGATCGTACGCAGTGACGAGGGCGCCCCTGACTACAACCGGGACCAGTTTGGTCAGAAGTGGGCCGATGAGGACCATAACGGGTGCGACACTCGTAACGACATTCTGGCCCGTGACCTCGCGCGGCCAACGTTCAAGCCGAATACTCGCGACTGTGTGGTGCTCAGCGGAACACTGGCAGAACCCTACACGGGCAAGGTCATCGAATTTCAGCGAGGTCAGGACACGTCGACACTGGTGCAGATCGATCACGTCGTGGCGCTTGCCGACGCATGGAGATCGGGAGCCTGGCAATGGGACACAGCCCGCAGGCAGGCCTTCGCCAACGACCCGGACAATCTCCTGGCAGTTGACGGACAGGCCAACCAGGACAAGATGGCTGCTTCAGCTGATCAGTGGCTGCCACCTGACCGCAGTTTCCGCTGCGAATACGTGACGCGGCAGATCGCGGTGAAAGCCAAGTGGAAACTCACGGTGACCAGAGCGGAACACGATGCAATGGCGCATGCGCTCGCACACTGTTAGCCAGTATTGTTGTGCGTATGGGTAAAGCAAGCCGTCGTAAAAAAGTACAACCCGGACGCAGCACGTACCGTCCGCCGATCCGCTTCGTGGAACGACCCTTTGACGGGCTTCCATGCGAAAGCGACCTGGTCGCCATGAGGGAAATCATTCCGTGTGCGCGCATGAGTGCCCGCACGAAGGACGGCGTCGAATTCGACATAGTCTCACTGCTGCCAGACGGGCAGGGTGCCATGGTGCGCGGCGACGGGCGAATCATGGTGGGCATGCAAACGCGATTCCATTCCGGCGACCTGTCTCACGATGTGGGTGGCGCGTTGCAAGCCGCCCTCGACGCAAAAGACGAAGGCATCGTTGCCTTTGACGTGCGTGACCCCGCACCCAGGCTGCAGGAACTGCTGGAAAGCGCCGAGCCGATGGAACTGTGCGACGATTTCTCATTCTGGTTCGACCCGACCGAAGAAATGTCCGAGGACATCCGCTCCACGATGGAGCAGACACGCAACGAACTGATCCCCACGCAGGAAGTCCCGGGAGCGCCCGGCATGTATTGGTGCGAAATGAACCGCAACTTCGTGCGCTACGTGACCGACGAGGACGAAAACAAGCTCTTTACCGCGCTGGCACGTATGCAGGTGGCCGGAGATGCCCACGTGGGGGAGGGTTCCCGCTTTGTCGGAGCCTTCCGCGCCTGCGGGCTGGCCATCCCCGTGTTCGAACTGGCAGAAGGAGTCAGCTCTGATGACGTGTCCAAGCCTGCGCAGAACTTCATCAGCAAGCTTGAGGACGCGCTCAATGCGACCGAAGCTCTGACACATGACGAGCGTCGAGCCAAACAGGGGCTTGTTTCTCGACAAGTCACCATCCGGTAGAGGTACAAGGAGAGGCAAAGTCGGAGTAAAGTTGTGGGCGTGAACGATTCGGGACCCCAACGCGTTGCCGCGATCATCTGGGCGCACGACGATGCTCATGACATTGCCTCCACAGTCCGATCCTGCCGCGCCATTCCCGCAGTCGATTTGCTCATAGTCGTCGATGACGGCTCCACTGACGAAACAGGCGCGCACGCGCGAATGGCAGGTGCCGTCGTTGTTCGACACTCAGTGCCGCGTGGACGCGCATCCGCGATGGAGACAGGCGTGAAAGTCGCAGCGATGCGTGACCGCGCCGACTGGCCACCGCGCCTCCTGCTCTTCCTCTCATCCGACCTGGGCGAATCAGCCGTCGAAGCCGCCGTGCTGGTCGAAGCAGTGATGACCGGGATGGCGGACTGTGCCTGCGCCAGTGAGAAATCCAGTCGCCGCCTGCCCGCCGCACGGATAGCGCGACGAGCCATCCGGCGCGCAACAGGGTGGGCACCTGAATCGCCCATGTCCGAAAATCGCTGCATCACGCGCGAAGCGCTGACAGCCATCATGCCTTTCGCCAACGGGTACGGGCTGGAACCCGCCATGACCATCGACCTGCTGATGCAGGGGTTCACCATGGTGGAACTGCCGTGCGCATTCGTCCACTTGGGTGGAGATCGCACCCTCGGTGAACTCAACAAACCACAGCAGCTGATCGATACGCTGGTGGCGCTGACCGAACGCGGGCCACGCGTGCTGACGCGTTCGCCTTTGAGGCGCTCCGAGAGCCGCGCGTTTAAGCTGGGTGACCCGTATCCGCATCGGGCTGACGAGACCCCAGGGCGCGAATCCGACGCAGACGAAGAGAATTAGTCACCACGCACACCGATGACAACGCCATCGCGCCGGCTGCGATCATCGGGTTGAGCAGTCCTGCGACAGCCAGCGGAATGGCAGCCACGTTATAGCCGAACGCCCACACCAGGTTCTGCCGGATGACGCGCAGTGTCCGCCGTGACAGGTCGATTGCGGTGGCGGCTGCGCGCAGATCCGAGGACACCAACGTGATGTCAGCAACCTGGATCGCCACATCTGTTCCGGATCCCATCGCCATACCCAGCCCGCGATGTCCCGCCTGAGCGAGCGCCGCAGCGTCGTTGACGCCATCACCCACCATCGCCACAACGCGTCCCTCATCCTGCAGGCCCTTCACGACATCGCGCTTGTCATCCGGCAACACATCAGCGATCACGTGGGAAATGCCGACCTGGTCGGCTACCACGTCAGCAGCACCCTGATTGTCGCCGGTCAGCAGGATCGGCTCAATATCCAAGTTGCGGAACAGGCCGATTGCCTCAGCTGACGAGTCCTTCACCTGGTCACGCAATACGATCACACCATGCACCTGCGCCCCGGTCAGTGGTGCGTTCAGCTGGCGGCCAATACTCGGCGCAGACGGCACGGCAGTCTCACTGGCGCGCGAGCGCACACGCGCCTGGTACCCGGCAGCTTCCACAACGTGCACCAACTCATCGTCTCCGTGGTCGCGGGTGAGCAGAATCGACGCGCTTTCGGTCGCCAGGTTCACGTGTGCCTCGACTCCATCAAGTTTGCCCAGCTTGCGTTCCACACGATTCACACACGACGCGCACGTCATTCCGCCCACCGCCATGTCAACACGGACCGGGCTCTCAGCGTCGCTTTCGTCGGCGTGGATTGTCGAGGGCGACTCATCCCACCCTGGAACGCTGGCCACCACGATGGGCGTTGCGCAACGGGATCGGGCAGTGCGCACGATGTCCTCGGGAATACTGATACCCAGCTCCGTGAACCACTCGGGCCTGCCCACCAGGGCCAAACCTCCATCAATCAGGGCAGATACACCCATGCCGGAATGGTTGACGAAGCGGCGAGTCACGACGGGCGTGAGCGAGCGGAACTGCGCGGCGCGCACGATTGAGCGCGCCATCGGGTGCTCAGAGCGCGACTCGATACCGGCTGCGAGGGCGAGCGTGACGTCGGGATCGCTTGACTCGACGTGTTCGACGGCCAGGTTGCCGGTTGTGACCGTGCCGGTCTTGTCCAGCACAATCGTGTCAATCTTGCGGGTTTCTTCGAGGATTTCAGCTGAGCGGATCACGATGCCCAGCTGGGAGGCGCGCCCTGAGCCGACCAGCAGGGCGGTGGGCGTGGCCAGTCCCAGCGCACACGGGCAAGCCACCACGAGCACGGCAACGGCGGCGGTGGCCGCGGCCTGAACGTCACCGGAAAAGATGAGCCAGCCGATCAGTGTTGCCGCGGAAATCGCAAGCACGACCGGCACGAAAACCGAACTGATCGTGTCGGCCAGGCGCTGGATCGGTGCCTTCGTGGCCTGAGCTTCGCTGACCATGCGACCGATTTTGGCCAACGCGGTGTCGGATCCAACTCGGCGGGCTTCCACTTCCAGAGCGCCCCACGTGTTGATCGTGGCACCTGCGACATCGTCACCGGGAGCAACATCGCGCGGAACGGACTCACCGGTCAGCATCGACGTGTCAATGGCGGATTCGCCTGAGATGATGCGTCCATCGGTTGCGATGGATTCGCCGGGACGAACCTCGAAAATGTCTCCGACCTGCAGGTCGGTGCTGTCGACGTCCTCGCGCGTCCCGTCAGGCAGAATGCGGTGCGCTGTTGTGGTGCCCATTGAGAGCAGTGAGCGCAGCGCGTCGCCGGCCCGATGCCTGGTGCGCGCCTCCGCATAGCGCCCGATCAGCAGGAACAGGACGATCACGCAGGCGCCCTCGAAATAGAGCATCGCGGATTCGCCGCCCCACAGCAGTGCCCACAGGCTCCACACAGTTGAAGCGGTCACGCCCAGGGACACCAGTGTGTCCATTGTTGTGGTGCCGTGGCGCAGACCCTGAATGGCTGAGCGGTGGAAGGGCCACGCGCCCCATGTGACGACAGGTAGTGACAGGATGGCCACCACCCATTGCCAGCCCGGAAAATGCAGGCTGTGTAACATGGAAACGGTAGCAACGACCAGTGTGGGCGGTGCGGTGACGATGAGGCGACGCCTGAGGTCTTGTGCGCGATCCAGCACGCTGCGCATATAGCTCCTTAGAAGTCTCGCTTGATTTCAGTCAGCGTGTATCCGGCCTCGCTGATGGCATCTTTGAGGGCGTCGTCATCTACGCCGGTCTGCGTGTGGACGGTGACCAGTGAGGTCTTGTTGGCCTTGAGAATGACCTCCACGTTGGATACGCCTTCGACCTCTTTGAGTTCTTCGGTGACGGATGCGACGCAGTGGGAACAGGTCATGCCGTCGACATAGAGTTCAACAGTTCGATCGAGTGCCATGATGAGTCCTTTCAGGATTTGACGAGCCGTGCGATCGCGTTGATCGCTTCGGTGATTTTTTCTTCGCCAGCTTCGTGAGAGTGCTTGGCGGCGTCGAGGACGCAGTGGCCCAGATGGTCGTGAACGAGGCCGAGGGCGACTGAATCAAGGGCGCTTTGAATGGCAGATATCTGCGTGAGTACGTCAATGCAGTAGTCCTGCTCCTCGACCATGCGCTGGACGCCGCGCACCTGACCTTCGATACGGCGAAGCCGGGTGAGGTACTGCTGGGTTGATGCCGAGTATCCGCGCATTGAGGTCTCCTCTCAGGTCTACCAGCACAACAATACCCCTAGGGGGTATTAGTGTCAAGGGGTGCGCCGATAGTAAAACGCGCGCCACGACCACTGACGGTCACGGCGCGCGTGAAGGAAAAAGGTTACAGCTCAGGCTGCGCGACCTTGAGCGACTGCTGGTCACGCTGGTGAGCCAGAGCAATCAGATCACTGAAGGTCTCCTCGCCGCCGACCTGGCGGGCAAAATCAGCATCCTGAGCGGCGATCGCCACATCCGTGATCGGGTTGGCCACCAACGCAGCCAGCACGGACGGAGCGGCAGTGATTGCGCCGATACCGGCCTCAACCAGGCGCAGCACCTGATCGGAGTTCTTGAAGGAAGCGGCCAGCACATCCGCATGCAGGTGATGGGTGCGCAGGATCTGATGAATTTCGGTTGCTACACGCACACCGTTGATACCGAAGTTATCCATCCTGTTCACATACGGCGCAACATAGCGCGCACCGGCCTGAGCAGCCATGAAGCCCTGCAGGGTGGAGTGGACGCCCGTTGCCGTGACCGGGATACCTTCCGAGGCCAGCATGTTGATCGCGGCGAAGCCTTCATGGGTGACCGGAATCTTGACATGCAGGTGCTTGCCGAACTCCGAGCGCAGCGCGCGCCCCTCGGCCACCATGGATTCGCGATCATGGGACACGACCTGCACGTGCAGCTGCGAGCCTTCCGGCAAAACCGAGTGGATTTTACGGAGAACCTCCAGCGGGTCGCCTCCCTCGTTCGCCAGAATGGTGGGGTTCGTAGTCACGCCGTCGATGGGAAGGTAATCGAGAGTCTCACGAATGAGGTCAATATTGGCGTGATCGATCAGAATGAGCATGATTCTCCTTGAATTCGTAGCCTGACCCCATTGTACGATTCGGCAGGCATCAATAAATGGGACGTGCCAGACTACACATATGGGTCGCAGCGAAGACAGGTGGTATCCACTCAAACGTGTGCCGCAGTCTTATCCGCCGACCTACGTGCGCATGAAACTCGTGCCGATGATTCCGGCCATTGCTCTGGCAGCCGGTGCCGACTTGCTCTCCGATGCGCGCTTCGTGCCGAAGGATGCACAGAAAGTGCTGAGGGTCGCCTCCGAGCGCATGGGGTCGGAAATACTTGAACGCTTCCAGCGGATCTTCTTCGATGAACCGGGCCTGGACACGCTTTTGGTGCGGGCAGGAGCCGCTGCTGCGCGCCGCGTGGCCGACGCTGGCCGACTGTATCTGAAGGCGCGGATCGCCACGCACACCGACTGCGACGGCCGAGCGCGCGCCATGCTGCCATTGGTTCCGCGTCGCGGATATGAAGCGTTGATGGTGATCGCACTGACTGTTGGCACAGCGACCGGATATTTTCGTGGCGGAGCGGTTCACACTGCGGTGATCCTCGATAGTGACGACGGTACGCCGACCGTTCCGCCCGGCCACCCCACACCGCAACTGCGCAGAACGCAGCCACCCTCGTCACTGGGTGACATCGCCGCCGACATCGACGACATGTACTACTGCGGGTCGATGGGGCAGATGGTCAAGGTGGTGCGCGTGGGCGAGGGCGACGCGCGACGCTGGATCGTGGCCATTCCCGGCACCATGCACCTTGACCCGACATCGACTCCGAACCCTGCCGACACGGAATCGAATATCCGCGAAGTCCTCTTCCTGCCTTCAGCCGTGCGGATCGGAGCGGTCAAGGCGGTGCATGAAGCGATGCGACGCAGCGGTGTGGACCAGGATGACTGGCCGGCCGAACGCGTCTTGATCTGCGGCCACTCTCAGGGCGGCATGGTGGCAGCAGCCCTGGCGTCGATGGACCCGGATGAGGCGGGTATGCGCGTGAGCGGCGTGATGACGATGGGATCACCATGCCGGCGCATCAAAATTCGCCCCGATGTGACGATGGTGTCGATTGCTCACGACCAGGACGTGATTCCAGCCCTGGACGGCACACCCGCACTGACCCCCGACCAGCGGGTGACGATCCACCGAACCCTGGTGCGGCCGCGTCAGTCGCCGCTGTACTACGCGCATTCATCGACGATCTACACCGACACGGTGCGTCTGCTGGAGCGGCGAGCCAGCGTCGTGCGACACGGATACCCCTCGGAATGCGTGGACCGCCTGCAGGAATTCCTGCCGCGCGAGGGGGAATCCGTGCACACCACATTCCATGAGGTGTGGCAGGACGTACTCGAAACCGTCGAAGAGTCGACGTGGGACCAGTACGTCGTGCTCGACGCACCCGAAACTGACCTGGTGGGCAGTGACTGGCAGTGGCAGCCCAACCCATTGATCGACTTTTCAAGGTTGAGGAGGACACATGCGCAGACGTAAAGGAAAAGGCTCACCCACCCCCGTCAATAAGGGGCATGGACGAGGGCGACGCGGCCGTCTGCCACAGATCGACAACCCTGTGCTGATCAGTGTGCTCACCGCCGGAGCGCGGGGGGTCAGCGCCGCGCTGGATGTTCTTAAACCGCCGAAACGGGCGGGTCGAGGGCAGCGCGTGCAGCAGTGGCTGACTGAGCGCATGCCGGACATGATGGGAGCGCACCTGTCGTTGGATGTGCGTGTGCACGAAGGGTTCGGCCGTTCACCTCTGATTGACATGCGCATCGTGTGTGATGACGACAGTGAAGATCAGGCGCGCCAACAGCTCGAGGATGCGGTGCGGTGCGCATGGGACAACCCGGAGCTGGCTCCCGTGGCGGTGCGCGCCTGCGTCACGGATTCAGCAGGCGAAGTGCGATGCGACGTCACCAGTGTTGGGTTCAGCGAGGAAACCGCGACACCCTCGGCCCTGTATGCGCGTTTCGGCGCACCCGACGCTGACCCTGCCTGGCGGCCGTAAACCGTGGACGGACTACTCCCAGCCCGCCATCTTTTCGGACTGGCCAATGTAGGTGGCGGGGGTCAGGTCCAGGAGGCGCTGTTCGACCTCACCCGGCAATCCCAGGCCGGCGATGAATGTGCGCATTTCGTCGGCGCCGACTGTGTGCCCGCGGGTGAGCTCCTTGAGGCGCTCATACGGGTTGGTCATGCCGGTTGCGCCCGCAATGGAAGCAGCGCGCATCGCCTGCTGGACGGCTTCACCCAGCACAGCCCAGTTCTGATCCAGGTCAGCAGCCATGCGCTCACGGTTGATGTCCAGTCCGGCCAGGCCGCGCACCAGATTATCCAGTGCCAGCAGCGAATGTCCGAAAGCGACACCGATATTGCGCTGCGTGGTTGAATCCGTCAGGTCGCGCTGCATGCGCGATGTCACCAGTGTGGCCGCCAACGTGTCGAAGAGCGCGCACGAAATCTCCAGGTTCGCTTCGGCGTTTTCAAAGCGGATCGGGTTGACCTTGTGGGGCATGGTGGACGAGCCGGTAGACCCCTGGGCAGCAAGGTTCTGGTGGAAGTAGCCCATCGAAATGTACGACCAGCAATCCGTCGCCAGGTTGTGCGCGATGCGGTTGAAACGGGCGACGTCCGAGTACAGCTCGGCCTGCCAGTCGTGCGATTCGATCTGCGTGGTCAGCGGGTTCCATGTCAAGCCGAGGAACTCGACGAATCCCTGAGCGAGCGCCGGCCAGTCGGCACCGGGAACGGCCACCATGTGTGCCGCCCACGTGCCGGTCGCACCATTGATCTTCCCGAGGTATTCGGCTTTCTCAATGCGGTCGATCTGACGGTTCAGGCGGTGAATGAAGACCGCCATTTCCTTGCCCATTGTCACGGGAGTGGCGGGCTGACCGTGGGTGTGTGCCAGCATCGGCGCGTCGGCACCGTCGCGCGCAATGGCACGCAGTGACTCAATGAGCTGGCGGGCTGCCGGTAGCCACGTGTGTGTGACAGCCGCGGCGACAGTCAGCGCGTACGCGAGGTTGTTGATGTCTTCGGAGGTGCAGAAAATGTGGACCACTTCGTGCAGGTCCGGCAGACAGGTGGAATCTCCCAGCTCGTCTGGCGCCTGATCCAAGTGCTCTTTGATCAGGTATTCGACCGCTTTGACATCGTGGCGCGTTTCAGCTTCGATGCGGGCGAGACGATGAATGTCTTCCGGCCCAAAATCGACGGCCAGGCGGCGCAGATAGGCGCGTTCCGCATCGGTCAGTGTGGGAGCGCCGGGCAGAACCTCGTGGTCCATCAGGTAGATGAGCCATTCAACTTCCACATGGACGCGCGCACGGTTCAACGCTGCCTCAGACAGCGTGTTTGCCAGAGGGGCGACGGCTGCGCGGTAGCGCCCATCCAGAGGGGACAGGGGTGTGTCCACTGCAAGGTCGGTATAGCCGGATTCCGGATTGAAAAGAGTTGACCACGTATCGCTCATGGCCTTATTCTACGCAATCGCACCGAATCGACGTATTGCCCGCAATTCACACGTTTAATCGTTGCAAGAACAGTAGAATCAGTAGGCTAGTTCTGAACGATTGTTCACAGACAATGGGGTGGAGGAAGATGAGTAACGAGGCAGTGCACCTGGTGTTCATGGGAGTTGCCGGATGCGGAAAGACCACTGCAGCTCAGCAGATGGCCGACTTCCTGAAATGGCCAGCAGCCGAGGCGGATGATTTCCACCCCCAGGCGAATATCGACAAGATGAGTGCGGGCACACCGCTCACCGATGAGGACCGTTGGCCGTGGCTGCGTTCGATACGCGACTGGATGAGCGATCACGCCAGAAATGGCCAATCAACGATCGTCACCTGCTCCGCGTTGAAACGCAGCTATCGTGACCTGCTGCGCGAATCGCAAGGACGCGTCTTTTTCGTGCATCTGACAGTGCCGGAAGATGTCATCCGAGAGCGCATGGCGACCCGTGACCACTTCATGAAGCCCAATATGCTGCCTTCACAGTTTGCCACGCTCGAAGACCTCGAAAGTGACGAGGACGGCGTAGTGATCTCCGCCCTTGGAGATATCGACGAGACTTTCAATGCCACAGTGAATGCCCTGCGCGAGCAGGGTCTGATTGATTAAGGGGCCAAACCGATGAATCAGATTCTCATCCCCATGGCAGGAGCCGCGGACGGTGTGCAACACACGGACAGTGTGGCGCAGCTGCTGGTAGCGGCACTGGCCGGTATCGCCACGATCATCGTGCTGATCGTCTGGCGCAAAATGCACCCATTCCTCGCGCTGACACTCGGATCCGCTGTCCTCGCATTGATTGCAGGCATCCCGCTGACCGACACGTTCACCGCATTTACCAAGGGCGTCGGATCCACCGTCGGTGGCGTGGGCGTCCTGATCGCATTCGGCGCCATCATCGGCAAGCTCCTGATCGACTCAGGCGGCGCTGACCAGATCGTTGACACTGTCCTTGAAAAGACAGCTCCGCACCGCTTGCCGTGGGCTATGGCACTGGTCGCCTTCGTCGTCGGTATCCCGCTGTTCTTTGAAGTCGGCATCGTGCTGCTGATCCCAGTGGTCATGCTCGTTGCGCGCCGCGCCAAACTGCCGGTCGTAGCGGTCGGGATTCCTGCACTGGCTGGCTTGTCGGCACTGCACGGACTCGTGCCTCCGCACCCCGGGCCACTCATCGCGATTGACGCACTGAATGCGAATATCGGCATCACACTCGGCCTGGGCCTCCTCGTCGCTGTGCCCACAGTCATCATTTCCGGCCCGCTGGCGGCGAAGGTGATGGTCAAGTGGGTGCCGCGCGAAGCCGCCAGTGTCCTGGGCGATGCCTCTGAAACCGAAAAGCGCGAAGGGCACCGCCCATCATTCGGTGTGGCAATCTCCGTAGTTTTGATGCCCGTGATCTTGATGCTGCTGCGCACCGTGGTCGAAATGGTGATGATGGGGCACGAGGACTCCATCATCTTCAAACTGCTGACATTCGTCGGTGAACCGATCGTGGCGCTGCTGCTGACCGTGCTGTATGCGATTGTCGTTCTGGGGCGCATGAGCGGCCGCACCACACAGGAAGTCACCAACATCGTGGGCTCCTCGCTGGCCCCGGTCGCATCCATCCTCCTCATTGTCGGTGCCGGCGGCGGTTTCAAGGAAACGCTGGTCGAATCCGGTATTGCCGAGGTCATCGCCCAGTGGATTGAGCAGATGGGAATGCCGATCCTGATCGCCGGCTGGCTGGTGGCAGTCGCCGTGCGTCTGGCCACGGGTTCGGCCACAGTTGCCACGATCACCGCTGGCGGCATCATGGCACCTATGGCAGCCGACATTTCACCCGTTGCCGCTGCACTGCTGGTGCTCGCCATCGGCGCCGGATCCGTGTTCCTCTCACACGTCAACGACGCTGGGTTCTGGCTGGTCAAGGAATACTTCGGCATGACGGTGGGTGAGACGTTCAAAACGTGGTCGCTGATGGAAACGATCCTGTCGGTGGTCGCGCTGCTGTGCGTCATCGTTATCGCCATCCCGCTGGGAGCCTTCTAGGAGACGACTACCTCACATCATCACGTAGCCTGATGCTGTTCTTTTCCCTCGAGACCGAAGGGGGCCATAATGAGTGAAATGACGTATCAGGCTATCGCGATGATTGTGTATTTCGTCGCCATGATTATGCTCGGCCTGCTGGCCTACAACCGGACGAGCAATCTTGACGACTACATGCTGGGTGGCAGGTCGCTGTCCCCAGGTGTGGCAGCGTTGTCGGCCGGCGCATCCGACATGTCGGGCTGGCTGCTGATGGGTTTGCCCGGCGCAATCTACGCGACAGGTCTGATCAACGGCTGGATCGCGGTTGGCCTGACGATCGGCGCATGGCTGAACTGGAAGTACACAGCTCCTCGGCTCAGGTCATACAGCCAGGTTTCCTCCAACTCGATCACTGTGCCGTCGTTCGTGTCCTCGCGCCTCAAAGACCCTCACAACGTGATCCGCATCGTCGCCGGTCTGGTCATCATGGTGTTCTTCACCTTCTACGTGTCATCAGGCATGGTAGCCGGCGGCTCGTTTTTTGAATCATCCTTCGGTATGGATTACCGCCTGGGCATGACGCTGGTGGCCGGGATCGTTGTGCTCTACACCCTGGTGGGCGGCTTCCTTGCAGTATCGTGGACGGACGTTGTTCAGGGCCTCATGATGGTGGGTGCGCTCATTCTGGTGCCGACCGTGGCGATTATTCACGTCGGCGGCTTCAGCCCGATGGTGCAGACCATCAAGCGCGTGGATCCCACCATTTTGCATCCATCGGGCGGGACGCTGAGCGCGACGGCCGTGATAGGCATTATCTCCGCACTGGCATGGGGGTTGGGCTACTTCGGTCAACCCCACATCATCGTGCGTTTCATGGCGCTGCGCTCAGCCGCGCAAGCAAAGGCTGCGCGTCGCATCGGCATCGGCTGGATGGCTCTGGCAGTCATCGGCGCAGGTATGACTGCTCTGGCAGGCGTCGCCTACTACCAGCACGACGAATCACAGCTGCCGAATCCCGAATCCGTCTTCATCACGCTGGGACAGCTGATGTTCCACCCCCTGATCGCCGGGTTCATGCTGGCCGCCATTCTGGCGGCGATCATGTCAACGATTTCATCGCAGCTGCTGGTCACATCCTCGGCAATCGTGGAGGATATCTACAAAGCACTGTCCAAACGAGACCTGTCGGAAACCAACGGCGTACTACTGGGACGCCTGGCCGTGGCCGCCGTGTCCGTACTGGCAGCGGTGCTGGCGTGGAGTCCCTCGGACACGATCCTTGGACTGGTGGCCTTCGCGTGGGCAGGTTTCGGTGCATCATTCGGACCGATCGTGATTCTGTGCCTGTACTGGCGCAAACTCACCTGGCAAGGCGCATGTGCCGGCATCATCGTCGGAGCTGTGACCGTGGCCGTGTGGGGCAACCTGTCAGGCGGCATCTTCGACCTGTACGAAATCGTCCCCGGATTCGTGTTCAACCTTCTGGTCAGCGTCGCAGTGTCGATGGCAACCTATCGGCGCAACAATGAGATCGACGCCGAGTTTGATGCCGCTCTGGACGGATTGACGGCTTAACCCACCCAGTGCCGCGCGATCGCGAGGGTTTCAGGCACGTAGGAGCGTCCGAACAGCTCGCAGTGTGCGACAAGCATATGCAGCTGATGCAGTGAAATGCGTTCGCGCCAGCCGTCAGCAAGGTGCGATTCCTCGTCGTAAGCCGCCCAGATCCGCTCCACGAAGGGCGCGCCGAATACGGCGAGTGCCGCCAGGTCTTCCTCCGCATGACCGCCCTGAGCAGCCGGGTCGATCAGCGTCGCACCGTTCGGGGTCCACATCACGTTGCCCGACCACAGGTCCCCGTGCGTGCGGGCCGCAGGCGTTGTGACCAGTTTCGGCTGGTCATGGTCGAGGGCGCCGCTTTCAAGCCTGGTGCACAAAGCTTCGAGTGTGGCGCGCTCATCTGCGGTGAAGGCTTGAGCTTTCAGGTACGGGCGGATTCTATATTCGGCGTAAAACTCGCCCCATGACGTGGGTGCTTCGACTTTGGACAGGAGCGGCAGGGGCGTCAGACCCATCCACCCCTGAGCGTCCTCTTTGGCCGGTGGCGGCGCACCCAGATTCGGTGCGCCGGCCGCATGTGTGTGGGCCAGTGCGCGACCAAAATCCTCGGCAGCCTGCCTGGTTGGCCGCGTCGTTTCCAGCTCGGGTTCCTCCAGCCATGTCGTGCCGTAATCGCTCACCGGCACAACGGGCGCAGCCTGGGGTGGCGTGTCAGCCAGCCACTTGAGACCGGCCACCTCGTACAGGATCCTGCCTGGTCGCTGATCACTCTTGCGAAAAGTACCCATATCCTTACCGTACAATCAGAACGAGACTCTGTTCATCTGTTTTTCGAGGAGCGCACTGTGGCGCAACAGCACCCACAGCTATGCCGCCAGGAGTGGCTCGACCTCACCGGTCAGTGGCTCTTCGCATACGATGATGAGGATCGCGGCCTGAGCGAGCATTGAGAGCGCCCTCGTGACAATCCGGCTGAGATCTTCGATCGCACAATCACCGTTCCGTACCCGCCCGAATCTGAAGCCTCCGGCATCAATGACCCGTCATTTCACCCGATCTGCTGGTACTACCGCGCGCTGACGGACGCTGAGATCAGCGCGGTGCGCGGGTCCGGGCAGCGTGTGATCCTCAACTGTGGAGCAGTCGACTACCAGGCACACATGTGGGTCGACGGCAGCGTTGTGCTCATCGAGTTTGCGGATCTCGTAAGGTTCCCGCACGAAGGCTTGGACCACGCGGTTGCCTTCGATGTTTTCCTTCACCATCGAATTGAGACGAGCCAGGGATTCACGCATCGACAGGAAGAGGGGGCGTGCATGTTTGGCCAGCTGGCGGGCACAATAGGCCAGGAACGGGGTGATGGCCAGCAGGGCCAGCGCGAGGCGCCATTCGATCGTGAACATGACGGCCAGTGAGCCGATGAACAGGCACACGCAGTCGACCACGTTGTAGGTCACCCACGACAGGAAGTGCCGGATTGCGTCGGTGTCTGCGGTCAGGCGGTTCATGATGTCGCCGGTGCGCGTGTGGTTGAAGTACGTGAAATCCAGCGAATGCAGTTTTTCGTACTGGTCGGACACCAGGCGGTAAATCGAGTTCTGTCCGAAGCGTTCCATCAGCATCTGGTAGCCGTAGCGGGCGCAGGTGCGTACAAGCGTCGCACCCACCATCGCGCCGCACAGGGGCAGGAGCTGATCGAGGTGGCGGTCAACGATGACGAGATCCACGATCATTCCCGCAAGGATCGGGACCAGCATGATCAGGATCTTGTCGACGACGAACAGCACCAGTGCGGCAAGGACGCGCGGAACGTCGGGGCGGCAGTAGGGCGCAATCCACCTGAGGTTCGAAGCCTTGGTGTTGGATGTGGGATCGACGTACATCCGGTCATCTCCCGAAGAAAAGTCATGCGCGTGGGGTGATCACACTGTATTCAATCACTCGGTCAAGTGCGAATGGTGGAGCGGAGAGGTTTTCCACAGGTTCGCGCGCCTCCCCTCGCCAATCCACAGGCGGCCGCACGGCATGCGCGCGAGGCGATGAGGCTGGCTACCGTGACACCGTCATTGATGTGAAGGAGGCAGCATATGAGCGGCGAAATCGACGCGGTATTGAGGAGCTTGTGGAGCGTGAGCGAGGACATGGATGGGCTGGTTGCAACTCTCAGCGCCATCGAATGCCCCAGTTGGCAAGGACCCACTGCGGACCTGGCGCGCCGGGAATTCAACGCCGTTGTGACGGATGCGATGTGGGCGCAGCAGGTTGTGGGCGATGCGGCACGCAACTCCGTATTGATGTGTCCGGTTGGGGGATAGGAGGAACGCGTGAGTGAGCAGAGCGTAGACCCAGGTTTCTATGACTCCGTTGTCACCACCAGCGCACACACCAGTGTTGACACAGATGAGCTGATCGGAGCGGCACTCGGCGTGATGATGGCGAAAGAGACGGCGCAGAACTGTTATGCGAGTCTGATGGTTATTCAGCTCATGGCGTCCTCGGCCGTCATGCTGGGGTTCGATCCCGGCCTCCTCATCGGCGCGGTGGAGGATGCGATGACTGCTGTGAGTGCGCTCGTTGTGCGTCTGGAATCTTTGAGTAACCGCCTGACCGCAGCGGCAATGAAGTATCTCAGTGCAGAAGGTGATGCCCAGCGTTTTGTCACCGCACGCATGCTGCTGATGGACGGGCGAGTGTCGTGGACACCGCTTTCGCCACTGACAACAGGGCTGACAGCGGAGCAAGTCTACGGGTATGCGAATGAATTCAGCGGCAAGATGCGCAGCGACTCTACCTTGGGATACCGTGTCGAATTCGACATGGCGACGTTGGGGACGACAGTGAATTCTCTGTCCACCAGAAGGGATCTGTACGGTTTCCGTCCCGATGCCGGTCAGCAGGCATGGTGGGGCAGTCCGCGCACTCAAACCGTTGACGCCGCACGCGTTGCCAGTCAGCTCTTCTTCACGGTCGGGCAGCGCGCGACGGGACCGCTGGCAGGCCTGCAAATCACCACCTCGCAAATCAGTGACGCGGGAGGATCGGGGCGCCCCCAGCGATCCTCGCAGATCCGTGTCGTTGATCCGAGCATCCCGAAAAAAGGTGTGGCTGCATTGGCGGGTGTGCCGCCGCTGTGGCTGACGGCGCGAAGTGCGGTGAATGCGTCGAGTCGAGCCAGCGGCGTGAGCGTATCCAACAGGTATGCGCCAACTCCCCGCCTACCCCGCACCGTACCGACGCCTCGCAGTGGTAGTGAACTGTTGGGCCGCGTCAGTCAGCTTGAAAGCGGCAGCGACACGTTCGGCCAGCTTGAGATCCTCAAACATGAAACGCCGCAGCCCGACGGGTCGACAAAGCGATCATGGTCAGTCGTCGTGCGCGGTACGCAAAAGTGGACACCCGGGCAGACCAACCCGCAGGACATGCTCAGCAACTTGCAGGCGGTCGGCCATGATAATAACGACTTGAGTGCTGCAACCCTTGAAGCGATGGACATGGCGGGGATCGCACCCGACGAGCCCGTCGAATTCGTCGGACACTCCCAGTCGGGTATCACAAATACGCAGCTCATTGCCGACCCGGACACGACGCGCAAGTACACCGTCGTCTCCAGTCTGACCGCCGGGTCTCCGACAGGAAATTACGTCATGCCCGAGGGCGTCCACACCCTGTTCATGGAGAATACGCGCGACATCGTCCCGCCTCTTGACGGCTCCCCCAACATGGATGTCAACGATGCGGTGACTGTTTCCTTTGACGGCGACCTGGTCGGACCGCTGGACGGGGAGGGGCTGGACATCACGCCGCACGGCCTGGAACCGTACACCAAAGCCTTCGACGCCTTGAATGATCCGTCAGCGTATGCGGCGCCCCCGGAAGTGCGCGAATGGTCCAGGCATCGCGAACAGTCACTGCGCCTGAGCGATCAGACTGTGACAACCTCGCAGCTGTTCAACACTCGCCGCATCTTTGCAGATGAATAGCTACGACTCTGACCTGCGTGGCAGCGCGGCGACAACAAGAGCGGAAATAACAGCCGTGATCAGACCCGCACCTACTGCCGGCCAGAAGCCTCCAACCGTGAAACCAAGATTCGCCTGCTCACTGAGCCATCCTGTCAGCATGAACATCAACGCGTTTGTGACCAGTGCGAACAAGCCGAAGGTGAGGATATACAGCGGGAAGGTGACAACCTTGACCAGTGGGCGAACCAGTGAGTTCACCGCCGTGAAAATCAAAGCCACCAGAATCATCGTGCCCAGAGATTTCCACACCGACGCTTCGGGAGCAAAATTCACGGAGCTGATGATCAGGGTGGACACCCAGATTCCGACCAGATTGGCAAGGGAACGTACAAGAAACCTCATAGGTACATGGTCTCATGATGCCTGCCGCCAGACCACCGCTAAGGCGCCACCATGAGGGAAGCTCCCACAGCCACCATGACGACCAGTTCGGCCAGCCCGATGTATTTCACGGCAATCGTGGTGCGCTGATGCTTCCACGGCATGAAAGTCGCCCTCGTGAATGCGAGCGCGAAGGCACAGGGTACGAGCCAATGAAGCTGCCCGGCCGCAGCTGCCCACGCAGTCCCGACGACAGTCAGCGCATGCCAGATCACTGAGGCGACAATCCAAGTGGGGTTTCCGCGCTCGCGGATCAGGCAGCGCACATGCAGAACGGACCCGACCAGCACTCCGGCCAACGCTGCCCACGCGCACCAGGCCTGAGGCCACAGCTCGCCGCCTTGCCAGGGGAACCAGTGTGTGCGCCGGAAAGCGGTCGAGATATCCACCGCAACAGGACACATGAACACAGAAGCAAATACCTGCGACAGTCGCGCGAGTATGGACCGTTGGCGCCGTCGCAGACTCTGCACCAGCGCGATCGCGATGAGGGGTGCGAAAATCGGTGCCCACGACAGCAGTTTCGGGGCGCACAGGACCGACGCTCCGCCCAGGAGGACGGTGCTTACGGCCCACGTGCCTGTGGCCGCTGCGAAACGCTGACGCTTGGGGGAGCGGATCCACCAGCTTCCCGCAGAAAAGAGCATGAACGCCACCATCCACGCAGCCAGAACCAGCAGGTGAAGAGGGCGCCAGCCTCCGCGCGTGGCACCGACCAGGAAAGGCAGCAGCGTCATCATCCACGAGCCATGCTGGTCAGGCAGCCAGCCGGTGCGCATGAGTGCGCGCACGCGCGAAGAAGAACGCGGGCGTCGGATGCGCGGATGGTCAGTCGGGCGGCTCGTCATGACGATCAGTGTACGGAAGTGGCGCACGTGGTCGCCATATGGACACTTCGGCCAAAAGGTGAGATGCCGAATCATCTGTGGCATGCGGTGGAGCACTGTACATCTATGTCCCATGAACACAATAATGAGAGCACTACCAACGTGCTCGACTCCCAGCAGGATCACTCATCGGCACGTCTGAATCCGGAGGACCGATTGGCTCGCCGCGCAGCGACCGTTTTCCCGCTCATCATCATTATCGCCTTCATCATGGGGCTGCTGATTCCCGGGCCAGCGGCGCGCCTGGCAGGAGGCGTCAACATTGCGCTCGCCGTCATCATGTTCGGCATGGGCCTGACGCTGACGGCATCCGATTTTGTCCTGGTCGTCAAGCGTCCGCTCCCCATCATCGTCGGTGTGATTGCACAGTTCGTCATCATGCCCACACTCGCCGTCGTCTTGACGAAGGTATTCAGCCTTCCGCCCGAACTTGCCGTGGGCGTCATCCTGGTGGGATGCGCGCCGGGCGGCACTGCGTCGAACGTGATTTCCTATCTGGCCAAAGGTGATGTTGCATTGTCCGTCGCCATGACATCCGTGTCGACTCTGCTTGCCCCGATCATGACTCCGCTGCTCACGCAGTGGCTGGCCGGCCAATACCTGCCTGTTGACGCGTGGTCGATGGCGAAGACGATTGTGCAGATCGTCCTTGTGCCGATTCTGGCCGGCCTGATTATTCGACGCCTGGCAGAAAGCTCCGTGCAGAAAGTGCTGCCGTTCCTGCCGTGGGTGTCTGTCCTCGGTATCTCATACGTGCTGATCGCTGTTGTCGGTAAGTCAGCTGATCGCATTGTGCATGCTGGCCTGTTCGTCCTCCTCGTCGTGATGCTGCACAACGTCCTCGGACACGTGTTGGGATACTTCGCAGGGCGGGCCACCGGAGGCGGAGAGCGTGTTGCCCGCACCACCTGCATTGAGGTGGGCATGCAAAATTCCGGTCTGGCCGCAGGCCTCGCTTCCCAGTTCTTCACTCCCGAATCCGCTTTGCCGGCAGCCGTCTTCTCCGTATGGCACAATCTGTCCGGCGGAATCCTCGCCGCTTTCTTCCGCCGCCGCAGCCTTGGCGACGTAGACTAAACAAGCATCGACGAGGGTGACCCCACCCGGAAAGGACACGTCATGACAGCTCAACCGTGGACACCCGACTATGACTGGGGTTATGGCCGGGAAAATGAAAACCAGCTGCTCAACATGCTTGTCCGCATTACCGTCACGGACGGTGATGAGACGGTGTGCGCCGACCTGCGGCGCGCATTGAGAGAGGGATTCGCGCGCAAAACTCCCGCTCAGGGCGTGCCCGAGGGGTTCGGTGCCTACGGAGGCGGAGCCTCCATGCTGCGTTTCGGTGCAGGAAGCGCTGACGAGCCTGTTCAGATCGCGATCTGTTCAGGTGGTCAGGATGCGATCGATTCGGTCGAAATGTGCACCGACGCGATCTGGGCGATGATTGAAAGGTTTGCGGACGTGATCGACGTGCAGTGGGAGTACCTGCCGCATACGCGCTCTGACGTCTAGGTTTCGTCCGGGACGATCAGGTTGAGCGCATTCCTGAATGACTGCGCCCGCACCAGAACGTAGATGGAAACCGTCAGGATCACACCTGCCACGCCAAAACAGATCGGCAGAGCGTAGGGCAGTCGGGCGGGGTCAATGAACCCTGTCAATACGATGAGGACTGTGGCGATGACACACCCCGTTGCTCCACTGACTGTCATCGTGCTGAAAGAAGGGGTGAAGCGGTCGCGCTGCTCACGAACATGCGCACGAGCCTCGGCATCAGCGATCCAGCGGGTCCGTTTCCACTCTGAGAACTCACGGCGATGCGGATCCGCAATGAACAGGTATGCCGCAACGGCGAAGCACACAATCACGGCCGCACCGCCGATGCTCAACGCGAGTGTCACGGTCACGGCACCGTCCTGGCCTGCGAGCAGTTCAAGCACGATGATCGGGATGAATGCGATGACACACAGAGCTGACGCCAGGGCAATGCGCTGGCCTCGTTCGCGGCGATAGTCCAGCACACGCTGGGCACACTGCAGATCCACCACGGTGAATTCTTCGGGAACCACGTCGCGTTTCGGTGTCGAGGGTGACAGCGCTTCAAGCCCGAATGAGGCTGCGAGCTCATCTGGCGTGCCGAACTGGCTGATCACAGTTGACAGTGCGGAATCCTCGTCAACGCCGGAGTCAACCAGTGCCTGTACCCGTTCGCTCATCTGATCGTGGATCTGTGTGCGCGTAGCCTGGACCTGAGGGTTGTGCCTGTCGGCAACCTGATCAAAAACATAGTCAAGATACTGGGTGATGCCGTCCATAACACTCCGATCAGTGAACAGAAGATCTGAAAGCTCCATTGTGCCACGCCGCGGTGCTCACTCACCTCCACGTGCCAGAGGCTTCCTCCTCTGTTTCGTTGATGCCTCGTCGCGGAACAAAGCGCCGACTTGATTGAAATACGTGCTGGCTACCTGCGTTGCACATACCCCTAGATCTTCCCTGCTTTGGTGCACATTCCCCTAGATTTAACGCTCGAATTGCACATACCCCTAGCTAAAGTCGGCACCCCAAAAGGACAAAACCTATTTCCGCAGGTCAGCCGTCAGTAGCTTCCGGCGGCCTCGAGCCTCACGCGTTAAATCTAGGGGATTGTGCATTTTTACAAGACTTTTTAGGGGTATGTGCACGTGGAGGGTTTAAATCTAGGGGTATGTGCACGAGGCGGGGTTAGAGCTAGGGGTATGTGCACGAGGCGGGGTTAGAACTAGGGGTATGTGCACGTGTTGGTGCGCGCGGCAGGACAGCAGTGGCATCCCCGCCCGAAGGATCTGCGGTCATGACACACCCAAAAAGGCTGGGCCGGACACTAAACACCCCGCGACACGCCCACCCCATACACACATTTCGGGCATTAACCCCAAAAAGGCGGTGAGATGCAGAAAGGCCAGCAAGATGTGGAAACGCCGGCAGTGTACTGAAAGGCGGCCGTATACAGACAGATCGGGACACCGCCAACAAACTGTCAACGATGTCCCGACACATCACATGGTCGGGGTGGCGGGATTTGAACCCACGACCTCTTCGTCCCGAACGAAGCGCGCTACCAAGCTGCGCCACACCCCGTGCGACCGTTCAAGTATAGCGACGAGGGAGCAGAGTGCACAAAATTAAGTGGCTCATCCCTCTGAAGTTTCGGTCACACCCTTTGCGTGGCGCTGATGAAAGGGAGAAGCGGGTGAGGCTTCTGGCTGTTGACACGGCTGGAAACCTCACCCGCGAGGGATGGCAGTTAGTTCAGGTCACCTCCGTTTCCGGGACACAACCGTGAGTGCGGTTGCGCCGACGATGAAGCTGAGCGCAATGAGGCCAGTCAGGTTGTTCGCACCGGTGCGAGCAATTCCCTTGGCGACGATGTACTTACCGTCCGCGCTCTTCTTGGACTGTTCGACTTTGCCTGGAGTGACCGGCTTGGCTGGGGTGACAGGGCATGGCTGCGCAGCCACCGACAGGTCCCATTCCACGGTTGCGCCGTCTTTAACCATGTAGTCCTTGGCCACTGAAGCTGTGACGTGAACCGTTGAGTTGGTCTTTTCCGTGGTGTAGGTGACGCCTTCCTGGGTTGGAAGCTTCACCGTTTGCTCAACGCCGCACTTGTCGGCGGGAACCACTGTTGGCGCCTCGGGGGTCACGACTTTGGTGACAGTGCCTTTCACGTCCATCTGGAATGTGTCGATTCCCAGCGGTGTGGCGTAGTAAGGAGGATTGGCAAGTGACAGCATGACCGGCGTTGCGGTATTGGCCGCCAGAGCTCCAATCTCCACGCCAGCTTTGAGCTGCGCGCCTGTCACTTCCATCCGCGTGTCCCCGACAGTGAGGGCGTACATCGTCTGGTCTTTCAGGGCATTGGACGTGACAGTTGCCGTGGCATCCATCACCGCATTGTCCTTGGCAGTCAGGTACACGGTGTGGGACACGTCCCCTGAGTATCCAAGGGTGCTCGGCATGCTTTCTGCGTTCTCTTCAGTTGCGGTGAAGGTGCCGTTATCTGACGTGACAGTCTTCTCCGACAGGTACAGTGGCTTGCCTTCTGTTTCAACCTTGATCACCGGCAGGTTCGCGTCAGGGGAATTGCCCTTGAGTGTGACTGTCAGTGTGGTTCCCTCATGCGTGAACGGAAGTTCCGTATCCGTTCCGTCAATTGTCACAGACTTGACCGTGGAGGAAAGGCCGCGCAACTGGATGGTCTTGTCAGGAGCCCAGCCGTCGGTGACACCCAGGTACACCGCATTGTCGTTGACGACCGCATATCCCCAGTTTTCCTGTGGGAAACGGGCGTAGCGTGAGCCGTTGAGAATGGCGGGGTGAGCCTTGTTCCATTCGCCCACACCCTTGAGGATGTTGACCTCGAATGGATCCATTTCGCCGGTGCCCTTGGGGCCAATATTCAGAAGGTACTGGCCACCGTTGGCGACTGTTGTGAACAGGTTGTTGACTTCGTGCTGAATCTGGTAGGTCAGCTGAGCGGGATTCTGCCGCTTGTTTTCAATTTCAGGCCACTTGCAGTATCCCCAGCACGTGGGGAACGTTGAACGGGCAGCTTCCCACGGTGCCTGGCGTTTCTGGCTGAAGACCGCGTTATCGCCACCGACTTCGAAGTCACCCTTGTTGTTCCACACGCGTGAGCTGACCATGGCGTTGGGCTGCAGTTCATGCACCCAGTTGGCCATTCGCTCTGACTGGTCGGCAGTGGGAGCGCCCATATCGAACCAGACCTCTGCGATTTCGCCGTACTTCGTCATCAGCTCAGTGAGCTGAGACTTGATGTAGGGCATCATGCTTTCGGGGATCTTGTTCATGTTCGAGTAGGGCTCAGCTTCGTGCTTAGTCCAGTCGATAATGGAGAAGTACACGCCGAACTTCAAACCGACATCGGCGCAAGCAGTCGACAGTTCTTCCAGAGGGTCGAGACCCATATCGGTCTTATCAATGACGTTATAGTCAGTTGTTGCGGTATCCCACATTGCAAAACCATCATGGTGCTTTGATGTGATAACTAGGTATTTCATTCCAGCGTCTTTAGCATTTTGACACCATTCATGGGCATCAAATTCAGGCGCATTCATTTGTGCTGCTTCAGCAAGATAATCTTCGTCGCTGATTTTCGACCAGGCTTTAATCTGTTCCGGATACCCTAGGGGCTGGCGTTGACCTTTGTAATATCCACCGAAGTTCGAATAAACGCCCCAGTGGATAAACATTCCGAACTTCAGCTTTTCCCAGTTTTGGGCGCGCTCCGATTCAGTGTAGGGAATTGCTGCATCCACGCCTACCACGGGGGATGGGTTCGCGGGTGCCAGATCGGCAGACGGTTCAGCGAAGGCTAGACCTGTCATAGAAGTTATGAGGCCCAGAGTTAACGCTGAAGATGCAAGAAAATGTAGCTTTCTCACGCGATCTCCTAATAGTGTGACAACATTGTCGCCGACTACGCTACTCGAAAGAATTACTTTTCTTCTACTGTTTCGGTATTAACCAAAATAAAGAGTTAATTTATTGCAAGAAACAAAATTAAAACAAAAGGAATAAGGATCTAAGTCCCCCCACACATAATGCGGCTCAAGGTGATGTCAACCGATTTCAGTTTGCGCTGACCAGACGCAGAATCGACACCTCGGGGCGCGTGGCGATTCGAACAGGCGCCATCGGGGAGGTTCCCAGTCCGGCACTGACATGCAGCGGAGCCGAGCCGCTTGTATGAGTCCACGTGTGCACACCCTTGGCGTAGCGCGGCGGCAGGTCGCAGTTCGTCACCAACGCCCCCCACACGGGCAGCCCGATCTGTCCGCCGTGAGTATGTCCCGCGCAGATCAGATCCACACCTCGATCAACGAACGCATCGAGGACCCTGCGATACGGTGCGTGAGTGACACCGATGCGGATGGTGTCCGAATCATCCCATCTTTCCGGCAGCTTCGGCATGCGGTCGCGTTCAAGGTGAGGATCGTCAACACCTGCCAGATTGACCGCCACCGACCGGTCGCCGTGCGCCATGCGCACCGTCAGCTGATCGTACCGATTCGACAGGTCAACCCAGGACGCCCTCGTCAATTCCTGAACGAAATTGCGCCACGGCAGACGCGCCAGGCGGGACGTGTCGTGAACGGCGTGCGCATCGCGGCGCAGATAGTGCGTCCAGGGGCGGAACGTCGACGACGTGTAATAGTCATTGGAACCCAGCACGAACACTCCGGGGTAAGCCAACAGCGGCCGGTAGGCCTCACGCAGAAGCGAAGCTCCCGTCGCATTGCCGAAGTTGTCGCCCGTCGACATCACCATGTCGAAATCCTCGGTTCGGGCCACGTGGTCAAGAAAATCGACGAGGAAGTCCTGACCGGAATACAGGTGGAGGTCGGAGATGTGCAGGATGCGCAGCTCTTCGCCCTGGCGCAGTGCAGGCACTGGAATCGAGAAGTGCCGTACCGTCGGGCATCGTCGCTCGCACTGACCCCAGGCAAGCGAAGCGACCCCCAGACCCGCCACCGTCGCAGTGGCCAGGCCCAACGCGCGGCCCGCTGCGATCAGGCGGGGTGGCAGAACCGATGGCTGACGGGACGCATTGAGCAAGATGCGAGGATCCGTCGCAGCCAACGACTGGCGCGCGTTGAACTCACTCATCGTTATCTCTCTCGCTCAATAATCGTGCCGTCAGGAAGCTCGATGCTTTCGCCGGGCTTCAGATTCAAACTGTCAAGATCAATATTACTGAGGTCAACCTGGCCGTCGGTGGACAAACTAGTGGACGAGGAGTTCGCGTTGTTACCTGCGTTCCTGTCGCGATTCTGGTTCTGGTTGTTCGAGTTGGCGTTGTTCTGAACCTGACGTGTGCCATTCAGGTTGGCGTTCGGCAGGGGCTGGACTTCCGCACCCTGAAGAGCAAGGTTCATGTACGGCATCCACAGGTGCAGGCCAACCGTGGAACCATAAGGAACCGAGTAGTAGCGTCCGGCCACCGTCACATCGGAGACCTGCTGGGATGATGCGTTCGCATGACCCATCCACGCGGCGGTGGCGAGCTGCGGTGTGAAGCCAACGGTCCATGTGTTCGAGTTCGAGTCAGTCGTACCGGTCTTTGCGGCAAACGGGCGGCCACCCTCCAGGTAAATACCTTCCTGCGGGCCGTACCATTCAGCAGCTGACTTGCCCAGAAGCGTCGCAACCTTATCAGCCACTTCCTGATCCAAGACCTGATGACACGACGGCTTGAATTCCTTCAGGACATTCTCTGAGCGGTCAGAAACGGACAGGAGCGCCGTCGGTGGGCACTGCGAGCCACCGTTGGCCAGCGTGCCGTACGCCGAAGCCATCGCGAGTGGCGATGCGCCGGTCGAACCAATGATGTTGGACGGGAGGGCGGCCGGCGCTTCACCCGTATTGGGGTCCTTAATGCCCAGGTCAGCTGCGCGCTGGAAAATCTCACACAAATCGAGGCGGCTCGCCATGTTAACAAATGCCTGGTTGACAGACATCTCTGTGGCGCGCAAGACCGTGTGGGAGCCGTCCTTGCCGGGCAGGTCGCCCACCGTCCACGGCTCGAAGCCACCGATCGCGGCGCCGTTGCAATGGAAATCACCCGGCGTGTAGGTGCGGTTACCCCGGCCAACACTTTCATAAGCGCCGTGACCTTCCTTGAACCACTGAATCAGAGTGAATACCTTGAAGGTTGATCCGACGTCAAAGTTTGAGTCCGCCGAATAGTTCACCTGCGTCATTGCTGGATCAGATTCGTTGGGTGCGCCGAAGTGCGTATTTTGAGCCATCGCGACGATGTGGCCGTTGGACGGCTCCACCGACGCGATCGCGGCGTCGACTCCGTTACCCGGTGGCAATGCTCCGTTGACAACGTCCAGCGCAGCTTTCTGCTTATTCGCGTCAATCGTGGTGCGAATCGTGATACCGCCGGTCTTCAGCAGGCGTTCACGTTCGATGCGGGTCTCACCGAATATTGCATCGTCGAGGAACTGCTGCTTGGCGAACTCGCAGAAGTACTCCATACCCGTCGCCGCGCCGGCACAGCCCTGGGGGCGCTCGTTCGGGTTGAGCATGTCGGGAACAGGTGTGGCCACCGCCTCGTCGTGTTCCTGCTGAGTAATGATGCCCTGATCGAGCATGACGGAAAGGACGATGTCACGTCGTTCCTGAGCGGCATCGGGGTGAACCAGCGGATTGTAGGAGACCGGGGACTGCACCAGGCCCGCCAGCAGTGCCGACTGCGGCATGGTCAACTCGGATGCGTGGGAGGAAAAGTACAGGTCAGCAGCGGCTTCGACGCCATAGGTGGTGGGGCCGAATGGTGCGATATTCAGGTAGCCGGTCAGGATGTCATCCTTGGACATCTGGCGCTCCAGACTCATCGCGTACTTCATTTCACGCAGCTTGCGCTCAGGTGTACTCACCGTCGCATCGTGAATCTGTTCAGGGTCGCCTTCCAGAAGGCCTTTCTCCACCAGCGAGTTACGCACGTACTGCTGCGTGATGGTCGATGCACCCTGCATGCCGTCATCGTCGGAGAAGTTACGCACAACGGCGCGCATAATGCCGTCCGGGTCCACGCCGTGATGGGTGAAGAATCGCTTGTCCTCAATAGCGACAATCGCCTGCTTCATCTCTTCGGAAATCTTGTCGGACGGCACGACGATACGGCGCTTGTCGTAGAACTTGGCGATCGTCTGATTGTTGGCGTCGAGCATCGTCGACTCTTCAGCCGGTGCAACGATCTCGATATCTTCGGGCAGCCCCTCGAGAATCGATGGTGAGGCTTTGGCGGCCACCCCCAGTGATCCCACGGCAGGCACCGCGATACCGGCACCCAGGACGCCCAGCAGTGCAGAGATGCAGATGAAGGCGAGCAGGAGCGCCACCAGCTGGACTGGCGTGACTGAACGAGTTCGAGTCTGTGGCTTCGACATAGGTTAAGGATACGTGTGTCCACGTGTATTAGGGGAGGGGAAGTGCCTGAGGTATGAGGAATTCGTCAAATTGAGGCTGCTGGCGTCACCCTCGTCGATGATTGACGAGGGAGGCCGCGGGCGCCTGTTATGCATCCTGTGAGGAGGATATTTCACACTATTGATGATCTCGTGTTGCTTGAATGAGCCAGATGTGTGTATGGTCACAGTAGTGATGGTCAAGGATGATCATGGACTGGAGAACAAGGAATGAGCAGTATCGATCAGGATCAGACATGGGCCGCCCGCGCGCTGTGTGCGACGGAAGAACCGGACGCACTGTTTGTGCAGGGAGCTTCCCAACGCCAGGTACGAGTCAAATGCATGGCATGCGAAGTGCGCCTGGAATGTCTGGCAGATGCGTTGCAGTCAGAAGCTAACTTCGGCGTGTGGGGTGGACTGACTGAACGTGAACGGCGAGCTATGCTGCGTCACTACGACGACGTGGAGGATTGGTGGCAGTGGCTCAACGAATCTCAGGACGCGTTGGCGTGTGAACTACGTACACCGCGGATCCCGAAAGTTCTGGCCCACGTGCGCCGCTAGGAAGCATCGGTATCAAACAGTTAGGCTAGTGACATGACCACATGGGAATACGCAACGATTCCGTTGCTTACACATGCCACAAAAGCAATCCTGGATCAATGGGGTGCTGACGGGTGGGAACTTGTCACCGTCATCCCCGGGCCGACGGGTTCCGATAATCTGGTCGCCTACCTGAAGCGGCCGATAGAAAAACAGGCATAAAAAAATGGGGCGGTCAGCGACCGCCCCACTTTTTTGACGTCTTCAGCGTGCGCGACGAGCCAGACGGTCAACATCCAGCAGCGTCACTGCGCGACCCTCAAGGCGGATCCAGCCGCGGGAGACGAAGTCAGCCAGTGACTTGTTGACGGTTTCGCGCGACGCGCCAACCAGCTGAGCAAGCTCTTCCTGAGTCAGGTCATGAGGCACGTGAACGCCTTCGTCGGTGGGCGCGCCGAAACGGTCGGCCAGGTCAAGCAGCGCCTTGGCGACACGGCCTGGAACATCTGAGAAGACCAGGTCAGACATGGACTCGTTCGTGCGGCGCAGACGCTGGGCAAGTGCCTTGAGCATGTGCTTGGCCAGCGTCGGGTTCGTGTCAAGGATTTCCATGAGGTCTTCGTGCTCAAGGTAGAGCAGGGTCGCCGGGGACACTGCGGTAGCGTCCGTGGAGCGCGGGCCTGGATCGAAGAGCGTCAGTTCACCGATAATTTCGCCCGGTCCGAGCACGGCGAGCAGTGATTCGCGCCCGTCGTTGCTGGTGTGACCCAGCTTGATCTTGCCTTCGGTGATGATGTAGAGGCGATCGCCAAGGTCGCCCTCGTCAAAGAGAGTTTCGCCGCGACGCAATGCGGTGCGTCCCATCTTGGACTGCAAGAAGTTCTTCTGCGCCTCGTCGAGCCCGTCGAAGAGGGGAACCTGATTGATAATGTCATCAACAAACATGTGAGACCAAACTCCGTTCCTGTCGTCTATGTCGAATCGCGCGAGGCTGCTCGCAGCGTTTCATCTTCCATTGTGTCGTAATCGTGACAATCACCACGGCGTTTTGGCCGGAGTGTATGGCAACAACAGTCAATATTATTATTCATACGTGACGATTCCAACAGAACACGACACATCTGGGCTTGTCAATGCGGGTTCTGAAGCTGCCGAGGCACTTGCGCGTCAGCTGATGAACGCCTATCCGGACGCCACATGCACATTAGATTGTTCGACGCCGTTCCAGCTGCTCATTGCGACAATGCTGTCGGCGCAGACAACCGATGAGCGGGTCAACCGCATCACGCCGGCGCTCTTCGGGGAATTTCCAACAGCTCTGGACCTTGCTCAGGCGCGGCGCGATACGGTCGAGCAGATCGTGCGGCCGTTGGGTTTCCAGCACCGACGATCCGGGCAGATCATTGCGACCGCTCAGGCGCTGTGCACTGAATTCGGTGGTGAGGTTCCGCAGTCCAACAAGGAGTTGGAAAAACTCCCCGGGGTCGGGCATAAGACGGCCAACGTCGTGATGGGAGTGTGTTTCGGAGCGCGCGCACTGACAGTTGATACACATGTCGGCCGCCTGTCTCGCCGTTTGGGATGGACGAGGGCGACCAGCGTGACGCGCGTCGAAAAGGACGTGACAACACTGCTGGCAGGCGTGAACTGGACGAAACTGTCACATGTTCTGATCGCACATGGTCGCTCAGTGTGCACTGCCCAGGGGCCTCGATGCGATGAGTGTCCGGTGGTGGATCGCTGCCCGAAAGTCGGTGTAGTGCCCTGGTCAGGTGGTGGGCAGTGAAGCCAGGAAATCGCTGATCAGGGTCGTGACACGCTCGGGTGCTTCTTCGGGGGCGAAGTGCCCTACTGCGGGCAGCATTGTGGTGTGCAGCGGATAGGTCACATGGTGTGAATCGCGCGCAAAATCTGTAGCCGACAGTGATGAATCTTCTGCGCAGTGCACGCTCAGAGTCGGAACCTGCACGGGGTCGGCCAGCGCCTTGCGCGAGGCGATGGACAGGAATCGCGTGCTGGAAAATGAGTCAGTGGTCGCGGAGGCGGCGAACGCGCGAGCCATTGCGCGTCGATAGGGTTGTGCGTCGGCCAGCATCTGTTCGCGATGTGAGGGCGCCGCCCACGAACGGATCATTGAATCGATGAGTTTGCCGGATTTGAGCAAGGTGACGCGCCGCCAGGGAATATCCATGCGCAGGGCGAGCAGACGCCCGCGCCACAGAGGAAGCAGTGTGGGCCACAGGGTACGTTCCAGTGGGTGCGGCGCCGCCAGCGTCATCACCGCGCGCAACGCAACCGGATTGGTAGCTCCCAGCATCCATGCAACAGCACCGCCCATGCCTGCGCCGACCACTGTGAAGTGGGAAATACCCATTGCTGACATGATGGCGGTGACGTCATGGGACAGTTGCAGCAGATCCACCTTGTCGGCCTGCAGGTCGGAGGCGCCGAAACCGCGCTGATCAACTGCGATCACACGATGCCCCTGCTCAGCCAGGGAGGGAATAACATGCCGCCAGGAACGCCAGAACAAAGGAAATTCGTGCAGCAGAACAACGGCGTGGTCACATTCCAACGGGCCGGCATCGACAACGTGGAAGGTCGCGCCGCCAGCGTTGACGTGGCGATGCTGCCACGGACCGGGCTCTTCCAGAACCTCCCGAAGAGAAAGATCTGCATCCATGTGATTCAGCGGCCCTCATCGCGAGCCTTGGCCGCGCGGCGGCGGGCTCGCCATGAGAAGAAGGCACCTTCAGGATTGATCTTTTCCACCTCAGCGCGCAGAGCTTCCTCCGAGCGGCCACGGCGACGTACCCAGTGAGAGACCCACGCGCCTACCAGCACGATCAGGCCCAGGAGTGCGAAGCGTCCGGAAAATGCGGAGGCCTGGAAGTGGTGAGCAAGATTCATGCCGAATGCGTTCCACGAGTTCAGCCACTGAACAGCAGGCTGAATGAGCTGCGAGAAAATCCCCGGAATGACGATCGGAACAAGTCCGGACAGGAAGGTGAGAATACCCATGACGAAGCCACCCAGCGAGGAGCGCGCAACCGTCACCCCCAGCAGGAGAACAATCACCAGAGCGCCCACCAGTTCGGCAATAGCTGCCAGGTTCACTGCCCCCGTCGAGAACGCAGACCCGTCAGCAAGTGTCATGCGCGCCCCGGCATCAGCTGCGAGGAACCATGCGATGGGCAGGAAGATCAAGAATGCGAAGAAGCTCCACCAGTGCGATCCAGCGCGAGACGGAATCTCGGGCGACAGTGTCGTGCCTTCAAAGATGGCGTCATCGAGGGAACTCGGGGTGCCTTCCACGTGCACCGGAACCGGTTCAGCGCGAGGATGCCAGTTTGCCTCGTTCTCATCTGCCGGATCTGCTTCCTCCGGCGGAGAGACGAGGGAACGGCGGTGCACTGCGGTGCGCTCCAGCTCATCTTCATCTGTGGCTGTTTCGTCCTCATCGCGGTCATGGCGATTTTCGAGGACGTCGCGCGGAGCTGGTGCCGGCAAATCATCACGCTCAGGCGGGGAGATGCGGTCGCGAGGTTCATCCTCATCCAGGTCAGGTGCGTCGCCCTCGTCATCAACAGGATCGACGGGGGAAGGGATGCGTGGTTCGGACGTGGAGGGCACAGGATCGACGGCCGAGGTGTCATCGGCAGCACTGCCAGGCGCTCCAATGATGTTTTCCGTGTCGCCCTCATGCCTGCTCAAGGTCACTTCTTCGCCCGTGAGAATCTCATCGCTGGCAGCTGATTCAGCGATTTCGTCAGTTTCTTCGGGGCGCGGTGCCATCGGCGCAGCCGTTGATCCGCTTGCGCCCTCGAAAGTCGGGCTCTCATCGACGATGAGTTCATCGTCTCCCACTTCACCTTCCGGGCGGCGGTCGTGGAGTTCCTGATCAGACATGGTGCTACCTCCTTAGACCTTTAATGTAGCGTGAGAACTGCCCGATCTTGCGATGGGCGTGCCGAAACGGCCGATTCTGATCGTGTTACATCTCATCCACAAAACCGTGGCGGTGCCCGGTTGCCCGCAACACCTGTGCGCGAACATGGCGGCGCGTCAGCAGCGGACCCATGACCAGTGCGGGAAGCAGTAACCCCAGCGCGGACAGCACCGGCGCAGCCAGAGAAATCTGCGTCGTGGCGGGGGAATGCGGTGTGACCACCGCGCCGGTAAGGCTTGACCACAATGGGATGAGGAACGAAAACGGTATGACCACCAGAACTGAGGACGCTACAATGGGTCCGGACGTTGACCACTGCGAAATCCACGCCACCAGGCCGAAACACAAGGCGCAGATCAGCGCCGGAACTGGTCGGAACGTGTTTTCTGCCATCAGCCCCTCCAACCCCTGTGACGCTACGCGCAGTGATTCCTCGGGCGCGGCAACCATCATCATGATGCACCCGAGAATCAGGGCAACACAGGAAAAGACCGCGACCCACGTCCGGTTGCGCGCATTGTGGAATTGCCCGTTGAAGGGACGCACGCGGGAGGACCCTCCCTGAGAACTCTCGGCACTGGCCTGCTCCAGTTCCCTCAGCGTGGCGTGAACCGTCCACCGCCGCGTGGCAATGGTTGCCACCGTCGCCCCCAGGCAGATGAAGACCACGCATATTGGATACAGACTCCACCGCATCGATGTCAGTGAGTCCGCCTCGCTCATAGCGATTCCCATCCACAGGGGAGCGCGCAACGCGCCGGTCAGCTGGCCCACTCCGACAATTACCGCACTGACAGTGGTGACGGCAAGGCCGGCTGAGGACTCATCAGAGTTGGCAGCCACGAGTGCCAGCAACAGGGTCGTAATGACGATACCGACGGTGCCCTCGGACGATGACAATGGCTGTCCCTGCGCGGTGGCGGCCTGAGTGTCAGCGACCGCAAATCCCATGATGATCAGCGCGACAGGTGAAAAAACCGCTGAGAAAACCGCTGAACGCAGGTGCTGTGACAGCGTGGCCCGAGGGATCGACCTGACCCCAGTCTGTGCCACTTTCGTCTCGCTCACGTTCACCTCACCCGATAAGCTCACCACGTGGAAGAATCCGATCACATTGTGCGCATGCGCCTCCTGCTTCAAGCGTGGCAGACCCCAGATATCTGCGCGCTGCGCGAACAATGTGACAGCGCATTGACGCGCGTCCGTTTCCATCATAGTTTGCGCCGCCGGTGGCAGGAAGTACGCGCCCTGACCAACATCTATGAAGCTGCCTATCTTTCTCGCTGGGAAGGCTCACCGATCAGCACCAGCGATCTGCGTGACCTCACGATGCGCGAGGGGCCACACGAAGCCGGCACCCTGACCACAGGTGAACAGTTCGCGCTGGGGATCTGGCGCAGCCAATGGCACGTCATGACGCTCATGCCGCCCCTGAACCGCACGCCCACCACCAGGCCTGCATCGCAGCCCGCTTTGCCGAACCTGGTCGCCGGACTGCACCGCGACATCACGTCACTTCTTGCTACCTCAGGCCACGTTGAACGTTCCCGAATTGCCGTTCCTGCCTCGCCTCGGCGTCTCGCTCACGTTTTGTCGCATGTCACCTGTGATGTGCCTGCTGTGGCGAGTGCGGCCGCAGTGTGGGCCGACTGTGCAGCTCATCCACTGTTCGAACCAGGTTCACGCTCCGTGGGGGCGGCTGTGGCGCGATGGATTCTGACCGTGCGCGGCACGGACCCGACAGGGGTCGTGACTGTGAGCAAGCTGAGCGCCACAGACCCTCAGCGCGTTGCGCGCATTGTGTCCGGCTGGGCAGCGCCCGATCACTCCTACGCGCACGACGTGCTCGCATTCTTCCTGTCATCACTGATCGCCGGTGTCGACGATGCCCTGGATATTGCGCTCAGTGTTCAGGCGGGCCACCCTCGGCAATAGGGAATGAGGGCGGGCTACTTGCCGCGCAAACTGGTATACGCGCGGTAAAACGACCACGCCGTGCCTGCAGCAGAGCAAGCGGCAATCATGCCCGGCACAATGAGTCGAGCCGGCGAGGTGCGGACCTGAACCGTGTGCGTGAAACTGCGAATCGGCCAGTCGCGTTCCTGAGCGATTTCACGCAGCTGACGGTCAGGGTTGATGACGACGGGGTGCCCCACTGCCTCCAGTAACGGCACATCAGTGATGGAATCTGAATACGCGAAGCACTCCCTCAGATCCCACCCGTTGCGCTGTGCCATGTCGATGCAGGCGCGCGCCTTCTCATCGGCGTAGTTGAAACGCGAAATCACGCCGGTGAACGTCCCGTCCTCATTGCGCTGCGCGTAGGAACCGATCGACGCGTCAGCACCCAGCATGTGAGCAACCGGGCGCACCATTTCTTCAATCGAGGCTGAGGCGATGACAATGCGCCGACCAGCCGCGCGGTGAATGGCGATTTCTTCCAGCGCCTCCACGAAGCACACCGGGTCAATTGACCTGCTCAACGCATCCTTCACGGTGGACTCCAGGTAGACTCCGTCCCATCCGGCAGCGATTTCACCCAGTGATTCGCGCATTTTCTCTGTCGCCTGCTCGTCAGCGCCCTTGATCAGGTAGGGCAGTTGGATGAGCAGACCCAGCAGTGCGCCGCGCCGGGTCAGAAGGCCGGCCTCACGCAGGGGAGCGCGCAGCGCCACGGAGGTTGACGTGGCCAGGATTGTCTTGTCGAGGTCGAAAAAGGCAGCGGACCTTGAGCGTGGCTGTGATCGCTTCATGCGGGTCTCCTGATCGTCGAGTCGAAAAACTGCGCGCGTTATCCACAGGGTGGTGTCTTTCTCCAGTCTTCCACAGGTTGACTGAGCGAGGTGGACGAGGGAAGCCACGTGAGATGAAGTGACGGCATGAGTACACAGTGGAACGTGCGCGTCGGACTGGATCGACTGGACGAGGGTGCCAGGCGTAGCGCATGTGAAATCATCGAGCTTGCAGGCGGAACGGTTGCCAGCGACGGACTGCCCTGCGACATGTGGCTGACCTCGGATCCGGATGGGCCACCCTCGTCAGTCCGTGCGTCTGCACAGGTGCCGGTCATTGTTGTCGGCCCTGCCGGATCGCTGCGCCTGCCCGGCGATGAGATGATGCTGGCCGACATTGTCGCCTCATGTGAACCGTCACCGGTATTTTCCCCTGACCTGATACGCATCGGTTGCGCCGGATGGCAAGGTGGGGTGGGGGTGACGGCAATCGCGCGGGCGCTGGCTCAGCAGATCCGGTCGCACCCGCTGCCGGTTCTGCCTCAGGCTCCCCCTCCGCCCGTGATCGTCGTGGACACCGCCGAGTATGGGCCAGGCGTGGGCGCGGCGCAGGACGTGGCCGCTGACGGTATCCACTGGGGTGACCTGCGCGCAGACGAGACCGGATGGACTGGCACGCTCATTGACGCTCTGCCCGTGCGTGACGGCGTGAAAATCCTCGCGGCTGACTGCCGTGGTGGGCCGGCACGTTCAGATACGAGGCTGGTGCGGGTGCTCACCAGCGTGAGCTCCCGCGCGCATGTTGTGGTCGATCTGGGACGGTGGGATGAATACGCAATGCGCACCGCCTCCCAATGTGGAATCGATGCGCTGTGCCTGGTCGGACGCGCCGACCTGGACGGGGTGTGTACGCTGATGGCCGGCATATCCCGCTATGCGCCACCTGCTGTGCCCGTCGTGATTGCCACGACGCACGGGACGACGACGCAACTGTTGGGCAGTATCCGCGAGTGCGGCTTCCAGTCGATTCAGGCCATGCAGTGTCCTTTTCGAGGTGGGATGCCCAGGGGTTTTGCCGTCAAGCGAATGTATGCCGCGCTCAGGTCGGGCATGGAGCGTGCGCGATGAGCCGTCACACCATGAGGCGCGCGCTCGCTCAGGGGCACTCAGCTGTCCGGGCGGTGCGTGACAATGCTCGCGAGGGTGCAGGAGTGAGAGAACTGGCCACCGATTTTGACGATCTGGTGGCGCGCGCCGGCGGACTCGGACCGGACCTTGCTCCTCTTGTGGCGGACCCCGATGTGACAGATGTGCTCGTCAACTCCACCAGTGTCTGGATCGATCGCGGGCAGGGGGTGGAGCGTGTTGACGTGCAGCTGGGGTCGGAAAGTCAGGTTCGGGCGCTCGCGGTCCACATGGCAGCTGCGTGCGGACGACGACTGGATGAGGCCAGTCCGATTGTGGATGGAACGCTGCCCGGCGGCGTGCGCCTGCACGCGGTGCTCTCACCAGTTTCTGATGAAGGAACGGTGATTTCCCTGCGGACCTCGCGCGCTCACTCCATGACGCTGGAGCAGATGGTGAGCAAGTCTTTGATGGACGGTTCCATCGCGAGCGTGATGGCCCAGTTGGTGGCACTGCGGGCCAACATTTTGATATCCGGGGCGACCGGGTCGGGTAAGACCACATTGCTGTCGACCATGCTGTCCAGCGTGCCGCATGACGAACGGATCGTGTGTATCGAGGAGGTACGGGAATTGCGTCCCTGTCACCCGCATGTTATCCACTTGCAGGAAAGGCAGGCCAATGTTCAGGGCGCGGGAGCGGTGAGCCTGTCGGATCTGGTGCGCGCTGCGATGCGAATGCGGCCCGACCGACTGATTCTCGGTGAGTGTCGAGGCGCCGAAGTGCGTGACGTGTTGACGGCGCTCAACACCGGACACGACGGGGGAATGGCTACCATCCACGCCAACGCGGTGGAAGATGTCCCGGCACGTCTGGCTGCCCTCGGATCGCTGGCCGGCCTGTCGGATGCCGCGCTGTCAGCGCAGGCGGTGGCCGCATTTGACGCGGTGATTCAGATGAGGCGCGATGCGCATGGAAGGCGGGTCAGCCAGATTGGTGTTCTGACCCGGACAGCAGGTGGCGTTGCCTGTGAATGTGAATGCGCGCTGAGAGAGCGTGATGGCCGGCTCTACCCTGATCGCGCCTGGCCACTGCTGGCTGAACGGCTGCACATCGATCTGGACGCGAAAAGTGCTGCTCCATGATGGCGCTACTGTGCTTGATGAGTGCCTGTTTGGTCGCGGCGATTGGCATATCGGCCGCCAAACATTGGCGCGCTCAGGCTGTGATCGTGGCCTGGAGATTCGACGAATCATTGAAGGCAGTTCGCGCACAGAAGCCAGTGCCTCCCTCGTCAAATGTCGTGCCGGCCGGGCAGGACAGCAGCTCCCAGTTGTCGATGTTGGTGGCCGAGGTGGCAGCCCGGCTGCGTGCCGGTATGCCGACTGCCGAGGCGTGGATGCGTGCGTGGGACAGAGTTGGCTCTGCGCACCTGGGTTCATGGGAGGGGATTGCCGAGGACGGTGTTCCCCGATCCGTGGCGAGGCTGGCGCGCGCTCCCTCGTGGCGCGATGTGCGGCGTGATGTGCTGGGTTTGGTGCGGCAGCGAGACGCGTTGTCGTGGCGCCACCTAGTGTCCTCGTGTGGGCGGCTGCGGCGACGCAGCACAGTGAGCGAACGGGTCAGTCGGCGCTCAGCTCATACCTTGAGTGTCGCATGCCGCCTGACGCAGGAACTGGGAACGCCGCTTGCTGAGGTACTGGATATTGTGGCTGACAGTATCGATGAAGCTGCAGCCGCCGAAGATGCGCGCGCCATCGCACGGTCTGGCCCCTTGACCTCGGCACGTATTCTCACCGCATTGCCTGTGGCGGGTATTGCGCTGGGTCAGCTGATTGGGGCGAACCCTCTTGAGCGCTTCTGTGACGGTGGGATCGGCACCATCAGCGCCATCATCGGAACGGTGTGCCTGATCGTTGGTCGGCTCGTCTCCACTCGCATGATCACCCGAACCATTGACATAAGCGAGGGCGTCGATCCGGCCACTATGTGCGATCTGACGATCGCGGGAATGAATGCGGGTGCCTCAGTGCCCTCCATTGTGCGCACGCTGGGCCGCGTCGGTAATGACGCGGAACTGGAACGGATCGGTAGCGAACTGGTCCTGGGGGCACGGTGGGGTGATGCGTGGAATCCCCATCCAGCCAACGCCGCGCTGCTGGCTGATGTCCTCGAGCCGGCATGGAGCGATGGCACGTCGCCGGTGCCGTTGCTCACGCGTGCTGCGCGCCAGGTCAGGGCACGGCGCATCGCACATGCAAAAAGTGAGGCTGAACGCCTGGCGGTGCGCCTTGTCATCCCGCTGGGGGCGTTACTGCTGCCGTCCTTCATCGCCCTGGGCGTCGTGCCAATCCTGCTGCATATTGGCACGAACACTTTTGGCGGGTTGTGGTAGCTGACGGGTCGGCATCTGACAGCCCCTGGTTATCCACACCGCGCATCTACAGATGCGTTGAATCCACAGCTGCCCTTCCAGGCGCTTCTTGCTCCACAATTTGCGCACAGTCGATGGAGATCGCAGTGCGTGTCACGGAAGGTGGTCACACCGTCAAACGGCGGACAGTCACTACTGATCGAAAGGACAAACATGGCAATCACCCAACGCATCGAAGATGCAGCGACGAAGGCAGCGTGTGACACGTGGTGTCAATACGACGCAATGATCCAACGTGCTCACCATGTCGAGGATCATGATGCCGATCCGGAAGAAGGATCCACAACCGTGGAATACGCGATCGGGGCGGTCGCAGCAGCCGGCTTCGCCGGACTTCTGCTCGTCGTTCTCAAGTCAGGCGCAGTGAAATCCCTGCTTCAGGGCATTATCCAGCAGGCGCTTTCACTGTGAACAGGCATGCGACACGTGGTCCCGTAAGTGCCAGGGAGTGCTTACGGGACCACCCCGCTGGTGGCAGCGAAACGGGCGGGCATAGCGAGGACGGCATGGTGACAGTCGAACATGCGCTCTCACTTTTCGCCGTGATGATCGTGGTGGCGTTCGTTCTTGGCGTCGTCAGCATTGCTCACACGCGCATTGAACTGTGTTCGGCGGTTCGTCAAGGTGCACATGAAGCAGCCATAGGTGGCCAGGATCCAGCTCTCAGTGTTTCCCAGGCGTACGGCAGGCCCGTTACTGTCACAACGAACAAATCAGGGCGATGGATGACGGTCACCGGGCACGCCAGTGTGGCTGCGCCGGCTGGATGGGTCGGTGCTACAGCATCGTGCACGATCACCACCATTTCCGAGCTGGTGCCCTGATGGTATACGGCGACAGGGGGAACGAGGAAGGATCAGGCACCATCTCCGCGCTGGCGGTCATCGCATGCACCGTGATGATGTGTGTGGTGATTGCTGGTGCAGGGAGTGTGTACGGGCATCAGACCCGTCTTCAGGCAGTGGCTGACGTTGCAGCCCTGGCCGGTGGGCATCGGTCGGCGGTTGCACAGTGGACCGGAGGTGGGATGAATGCCTGCACGGTGGCCAGTGAGGTCGTCGAGCGCAATGGGGCTCACGCCGGCTGCGAGGTGCGCGGAGATGACACCTATGTGACGGTGAGCCAGAGAGTGCTTGTTGCGGGGATCAGTGTGGATATTCGCGCGAGGGCACGCGCAGGGCCGGTCAGGCGTGACACGCTGAAGCAGTGAGCGAGACGACTAACACGAGGAAGTCCCCTAATCCGGGAAGATTCACGGTGAAAAACGCTTAACCCGAGGCGGCAGAGCGTCGCTCAATCCTGGTTTTGCCTGATGAATCACGACAAAGGCACGCTGTGACCCTTCAATCGTTAACGATCACGTAAACGGTCGGCGTTGCGCAGCGGTCGTGCTGATACGAGGACGAAAAATTACGTTTTTATATCGTTTTTGGCAGATTTAACACTTTATTTGTCGTTTTGCACGAACCAAGCTACACTGTCAAGCACGTTGTTGTACAAATGTGACACTGGAGTCGTTAGCGCTAACGGTCTAGGTCTTATTTGTCGCAGGCGTTATGTACCACGCACGAAGGGGTGAGACGTGACACATTTGCTCGACTTGAAAGGTATGTCGAAGACCTTTCCGGGCGTCAAAGCACTATCGAATGTCAATTTGGATCTTCGAGCAGGAGAAGTGCTGGGGCTTTGCGGTGAAAACGGTGCCGGAAAGTCGACGCTGATGAAGGTCCTGACCGGTATTTATCAGCCTGATCCAGGCGGCGAGATTTGGATCAAGGGCGAAAAGGTCCACGTGACGGGCATCAACCACGCACGTGACCTTGGCCTGGCCATCATTCACCAGGAACTCAACATCGTTCCCGACCTGACGGTTGCCCAGAATCTGTACCTGGGGCGCCCAGGCTCCACTAGAGCCGGGATCGTCAATGACAAGAAACTGAACAAGGATGCTCAGGAGCTTTTCGATCATCTGAAGATGGATATCAACCCCAAGGCTTACTGTCGCGACCTGTCAGTGGCGCGCCTCCAGATGGTGGAAATCGCCCGAGCGCTGTCGTATAACGCAGACATTCTCATTATGGATGAGCCGACTGCGGCGTTGACGATCGAAGAAACGGACGCACTGTTTGACCTGATCCACGACTTCGTCACGCCGTCAACCGGTCTGATATATATCTCGCACCGTATGCCTGAAATCAAGCAGATTACGGACCGCGTGGTCGTTCTGCGCGACGGTGAATACGTCGGCACGGTGAACACGGCTGAAGTGGAGATGCAGGAAATCATCTCCATGATGGTGGGACGCAAACTGAAGTCTGACGTCCGTCCCGTCACGAAGCCGCAGACAGACGAAACTGTTCTGGAAGTCAAGAACCTGTCCACGAAGAATCTCATCAAGAACGTGAGCTTCGACGTGAAGAAGGGTGAGATTTTCGGATTCGCCGGTCTGATGGGTGCAGGTCGCACCGAAGTGGCGCGATGCGTCTTCGGTGCTGATCCGCGCACCGAAGGTGACATTTACGTGCACGGCAAGAAGGTCAGGATTACGAACGCCAAAGACGGGGTGACGAACGGTATCGGCTACCTGTCCGAAGACCGTAAACGCTTCGGAATCCTGCTGGATGCTGACGTGAAAGCCAACGTCACGCTGGCCGACATGAAGGACTATGCGAAAGCGGGCTTTGTCGACGATCGCAAGATCCGCAGGACCGCACTCGACTATGTGGACAAATTGCGGATTCGCACCCCTTCAATCAATCAGACCCTGTTGAACCTGTCTGGTGGTAACCAGCAGAAAGTTGTTATTGCCAAGTGGTTGGTTCGAGACAGTGATGTCTTGATCTTCGATGAGCCAACACGCGGTATCGACGTGGGCGCAAAAGAAGAGATCTATCAACTGCTGGAAAACCTCGCGGCGCAAGGCAAGGCAATCGTTGTGATTTCATCGGAACTGCCCGAAGTACTGCGCCTGTCGAACCGCATCGCAGTGATGGCACAGGGCCGCATTATCGGCATCCTCGATAACGAGGAAGCCACCCAAGAAAAGATCATGGAACTGGCCACCGTTGGCCAAGAGCAAGCAATGGGAGTGGACGCGTGAGCACCGAGGTTGAAACGAAAGACCAAGCGTCAGAAAAGTCCAACAGCAAAGTCGTGACTTTCCTGAAGTCATCAATTCAGCAGCTTTTCGCATTCGCTGCACTGATCCTGATTTACATTTACTTCCTGTTCGCAGCCCCGAACTTCGCATCCATTGGCGTGTTCATGAACGTCCTGATGGCAGCTTCTGCAATCGGCGTCATGGCGCTGGGTGCAACGTTCATCATCGCCACCGGCGGCATCGACCTGTCAGTGGGCACCGGCATGACGCTGACAGCAGTGTCGGCAGGTCTGCTGATGGGCTCACCCGAATCCGGATATCTGGGGCTGCCCGTCGGTATCGGCTTGCTGCTCGTCCTGGTGGTCGGCGCAGTGATCGGACTGGTCAACGGCTTTAACGTGGCGTTCCTGGGTATTCCTCCCTTCATCGCCACACTGGCCATGATGATGGCAGCCAACGGTCTGTCACTGATTCTGTCGGGTAAGAGCTCGATCAAGATCCCCTCGCCGTTCTACTACAACCTGTCGAACGGCAAACTGATCGGCTCCCTGCCCAACGCAGCGTTGATCTTCATTATCTTGACTGTCATCGCATCGATCCTGCTGACGCGCACGGTCCTGGGCCGCTACGCGCTGTCGATGGGATCGAACATCGAAGCCACACGCCTGTCAGGCGTGAACGTGCGCTTCTGGACCTTGATGGTGTACATCGCAGCCGGTATCTTCACGGCCATCGGCGGCATCCTGTACTCAGCACGATTCGGATTCGCACAACCAGCTGAAGGTCTCGGACTCGAGTTGCAGGCAATCGCAGCGGTCGTCATCGGCGGTACCTCACTTGCCGGTGGTCGCGCCACAATCATCGGTACGTTCATTGGTGCGCTGCTGATGAACACGCTGACGACAGGTCTGCAGATGATGGGTGTTGCAAAGGAATGGCAGCTCGTGGTGACCGGCCTGGTCATCCTGCTGGCAGTCTTTATCGATAACGTCCGCCGAGCCCGTGCTCAGGCAGTGTAAGCATTACTTGAATCGGACAACCGTCCAACCACCACAACGGCGAAGAAAGACCTTCGCCCGAAAGAAAGGAACAGCAATGCGCCCAATTGGACGTATCGTGAGCCTCATTGCCGCTGGGGCAGTGGCATTGGGAATGACCGCTTGCTCATCAGGCGGCGGCGACACAAACGCCGCTTCCGGCGACGCCGGTGCAACACAGAGCGGTGAAAGCGCCGGCGGTGCTGCCAGCGGTGAAACCATCTACCTCGTCTCGAAAGGCTTCCAGCACCGCTTCTGGCAGGCAGTGAAGGAAGGCGCAATGCAGGCAGGTGAAGAATTCGGCTACAAGGTTGAATTCATCGGACCCGCCAACGAGCAAGCCATCACTGAGCAGCTCCAGCAGCTCCAGACCGCACTGGACACCAAGCCTGCTGCAATCGGATTTGCAGCACTGGATTCAGAAGCTGCCGCCCCGATCCTCGAGCAGATCAAGGCCGCCAACATTCCGGTGGTCGCATTCGACTCCGGCGTTGAGTCCGACATTCCGGTGACAACCGTTCAGACGGACAACAAGGCCGCTGCCGCTGAAGCCGCCAAGCACCTGGCGGAACTCGTGGGCCACAAGGGCAAGGTTGCTCTGGTCTGCCACGATGACACCTCCCAGACCGGTAAGGACCGCTGCGCCGGATACCAGGAATACATGGCTGAGAATGAACCTGACATCGAACTGCTCGATCCCCAGATCGGCGGCGAGGTCGGTGTGGCAGCTGACGTTGCCAAGAGCATTCTGACTGCCAACCCGGATGTTGTAGGTATTGGCGCAACGAACGAAGCATCAGCCATCGGCACGATGCAGGGTGTGACCGAATCCGGCAACGCCGGCAAGGTTCAGATGGTTGGTATCGACTCCGGTAAGGCACAGCTCGAATCCGTTCGCAGCGGCGTGCAGGCCGGCGCTGTGACTCAGGCTCCAGTCAAGATGGGATACGAAACTGTCAAGGCTGCAATTGCAGCCATCAAGGGTGAAGAACTGCCCAAGATCATTGACTCCGGTTTCGCCTGGTATGACAAGACCAATATGGACGATCCTGACATTAAGGCCAACCTCTACGAGTGATTTCACATCCCACCGGATAATAGCCCAGGTGGAGGGGGAAAACCCGTTGATCCCCCTCCACCACCTCCTGACCAACGGGACATAATAGTGACGTGACGCTTCGGCCGAACGTCACCGTCCTTACTGCCACGCAGGGGACCAACTAAGACAAACGAAACCAATGAAGGAATGAGGAAACATGGCTGAACACCCCAAGATCGGCATCCGACCAATTATCGATGGACGTCGCAGGGGAGTGCGTGAAAGCCTCGAAGATCAGACAATGGGCATGGCTCAGCGTCTGGCGAAGCTGTACACGGACGAACTACACTACATCGATGGTGAACCTGTGGAATGCATCATCGCTGACACCACCATTGGTGGCGTTTCCGAAGCCATCGCATGCCAGAAGAAATTCGACACTGAAAACGTTGGTCTGACTGTCTCGGTGACCCCGTGCTGGTGCTACGGCACAGAAACCCTGCAGATGGACACCCGTACCCCGCACGCAATCTGGGGCTTCAACGGCACAGAGCGTCCAGGCGCCGTCTACCTTGCCGCTGCACTGGCAGGACACGCACAACTCGGCTTCCCGGCATTCGGCATCTACGGTAAGCAGGTCCAGGATGCTGACGACGAGACCATCCCCGATGACGTGCGTGGCCGTCTGCTCGATTTTGCGAAGGCAGGTCTGGCTGTGGCACAGATGCGCGGTGAAGCATACCTGTCGATGGGCTCGGTTGCCATGGGCATTGCCGGATCAACGGTCAAGGACGAATTCTTCGGCCCCTACCTTGGCATGCGCAATGAGTACATCGATATGTCCGAGTTCTACCGCCGTATCAACGAGAAGATCTACGACGAAGAAGAGTACGAAAAGGCCCTGAAGTGGATGAAGGAAAACTTCACCATCGGAAAGGACTACAACCCGGAAAAGAACCAGCATCCCGAGCGCCATGAAGATTGGTGGGAAACCTGTGCCAAGATGGTGCTGATCGGCCACGACCTGATGAAAGGCAACCCCAAGCTGGCAGAAAAGGGATGGGCCGAAGAAGCCGGCGGCCATGGTGCAATCGCAGCCGGATTCCAGGGACAGCGTCAGTGGACAGACGGCATGCCCAACGGCGACGTCATGGAAACTGTCCTCAACACCAACTTTGACTGGAACGGCGCACGTCAGCCAGTCGGAGTTGTCGCAACCGAAAATGACTCCCTGAACGGTGCATCCATGCTGTTCGGATATCTGCTGACCAACACCCCGCAGATCTTCTCCGACGTGCGCACCTACTGGAGCCCGGAATCGGTCAAGCGAGTCACCGGCTATGAGCTGGAAGGACACGCAAAGGACGGCTTCCTGGATCTGCGCAACTCCGGCTCGACCACACTGGATGGTGCCGGCAAGGCCACCCGTGACGGCAAGCCTGTCATCAAGCCGTGGTGGGAAGTAACCGAAGAGGACCAGAAGGCAGCCCTTGAGGCAACAACCTTCCACCCCTCAGGGTACGAATACTTCCCCGGTGGTGGGTGGTCAACCCACTTCCGCACCAGCGGCGAAATGCCCGTGACGATGTGCCGTATCAACCTTGTCTACGGACAGGGCCCGGTTCTGCAGATCGCTGAAGGCTGGACCATTGATCTGCCCGACGAGGTCGCCACAACCATTGAGCAGCGCACCGACCCGGCATGGCCGACCACCTGGTTCGCACCGCGTCTGACCGGCGAGGGGGCCTTCGCCTCCGTCTACGACGTGATGAATAACTGGGGCGCCAACCACGGTGCAATCTCATACGGACACATTGGCGCTCAGCTCATCACGCTGGCCTCCATGCTCCGTATCCCGGTTAACATGCATAACGTGCCGGAAGATGATATCTTCCGTCCGCGCGCATGGACACTGTTCGGAACAGCCGACGTTGAAGGCGCGGACTACCGTGCCTGCAAGAACTTCGGACCGCTGTACCGCTGAGTCATCCGGCTCTCGCCGCTGACATCAGGATGCCCGATGGGTGGGGCGTCAAGGCGCCCCACCCATCACTGCACCCACTGGGCGAATGCACTGTCACCCTCGGACAATTACCACTGACATCACACTGAAAATACTGAGAAAAGAAGGACGTTTCATGACCACTGCGCTTGCTGTCGATTTAGGGTCGTCGTCAGGCCGCGTTGTTGCAGGACGCTTGGAAGGCGACCATATTGAGATCCACGAGGTGCATCGGTTCTCACATGAAGCGATCCGACGTGACGGCTCACTGGTGTGGGACCTGGAGCGTTTGTGGGATCAAACCGTTGAAGGTCTGCAGAAAGCCGTCCAGGAATATCCCGACGCACAATCCGTATCTGTGGATACCTGGGGCGTCGACTTCGTCGCGCTGGACAGCGACGATCATCCTGTTGGCCCACCACGCGCCTACCGCGATGAGCGCACCGCACGCACATTGGAACAATTCCGTCAACGCATTGATGATGAAGAATTCTTTCATCTGACAGGGATCGCTCCAGCCACCATCAACACCGCAAACCAGCTCGTTGCACTGACCTGCGAAGAACCGGAACTGGCTGAGCACATCGACACGATTCTGCTTCTGCCTGATTACTTCGCGTGGAAACTGTCCGGCGTCAAAGGCTGGTCTCGTTCTATCTGCTCCAGCTCAGGACTGTGCGAACCTGGTTCGCCACGCTGGTCAGACACGGTCTTTTCACGCCTTGGTCTTCCCCGTTCATGGGTTGGTGATCTCAACGATGACCTCACCACAGTCGGCCCGTGCACGGTCGAAGGGCTCGAATCGCTCACGGTGGTGCGCGGCGGCGCACACGATACGGCATGTGCAGTCCACGGCCTGCCTGTCGAAGAAGGCGTCAAAGCGTACTTCCTGTCCTGCGGATCATGGTCCGTGCTCGGCGGCATGCTGGACCGCCCGCTGCTCACTGACGCAGCATTCAAACTGGGCCTGACCAATGAATCACGCAGTGACGGAGGAGTTCGTCCGCTGTTCAACATCACCGGCATGTGGATCCTGCAGGAACTCCAGCGTCAGTGGGAGCGCGAAGGAATGCCGACCGACACCGACGAATTGGTGGCCGCTGCGCGCACATGCGCCCCGTCCGCACATCTGTTTGACCCGGATGACTCCCGTTTTGCCGAACCCGGTGAAATGGTTGAAAAGATCGACACCGTGATTCGGGAAGCCGGCGGTGAGCCTCCCTCGACGAAGCCCGAGTACGTACGACTGGTCATTGAATCCTTTGCCCAGCGTTATGCGCGCGGCATCGACGAGTTGGCGCAGATCGCTGGAAGCAGGCCCGATCAACTCAACCTGGTAGGAGGCGGTGCACGCAACCACCTTCTGTGTGATCTGACCGCGCAGGCCGCTCAGCTGCGTGTCGTGGCCGGCCCGATCGAAGCGTCGATCCTGGGCTCCCTCATCGCGCAACTGGAAATAATGGGGAACATCGCTTCAGGCGACAGGCCCCACATCATTGCAACGACAGCGAAGACCCGTGTCCACGAACCCTCTGCGCGTTAAGAACGGACCACCTGCGAAGAACAAGCGAATCTCGCTCGCAGACGTGGCGCGCCATGCCGGCGTGTCAGCCAACACGGTCTCGCGCGTGGTACGAGGCGACCCTGAAGTCGCAGATTCCACACGAGCGAAAATCACCGCGCTGCTCCACGAGATGGGGTACCGGCCGAACTATGCGGCCAGGGCTCTTGCCGGCAAGCGCACAGGGGTCATCCATGTGCTGATGGCGGCGCCGATGTTCCACGGGCACGGCCAGACGTTGCTGCATGTGCTCAACGCTGCCAGCGATGCCGGTCTGAGCGTGTCGATTTCGAGTGTCTACATGTCCAACGGGCACGTCACCAGTGACGCGATCCCATTTCGAGTCGACGGAATCGTCATTCTGGGCGGTCAGGACCCCGTCATCGAAATGGCGATGAAGCTGGCTCGCACAACGCCGACGACGCTGCTGCTGTCATCGGAAACGAATATCGATGGCGTATCGACCGTCTCTGTCGATAACGTGCTGGGCTCACGAGTCGCCACCGACCACTTGTTGCGTGGCGGAGTCACTGACATCGTTCACCTGATGGGGCCGGCAGGCTGGAACGACGCACATCAGCGGCGCAAGGGATTCGAAGAAGCGTGTGCGCAGTCCGACGCCTCTTTAAATGTCGAGATCATCGAATGTGGCTCGTGGAATGCTGTGGACGGATTCGATGCCACCTACAGCATGGGGCGCATCCCTCAGGGAATCGTCGCATCCAACGACCAGATTGCGCTGGGCGCCATGCGCGCCGTTCGCGAGCTCGGCGGAGAGCTCCCCCACGACACCCGCGTGGTCGGTTTTGACGATGAGGCGGGCGCGCAGTGCTTCTCGCCGCCGCTCACAACTATTCGACAGCCCTTTGACCGGGTGGGCCGCACGGCGATTCGTCAGATCGTCGACCTCATTGCCGGACGCCCACCGCAGGACTTCATCATTCCCCCCGAACTGGTCATTCGGACCAGCTCCCAAATTGTCACTCACTACGAATGAAAGGACACCACTGATGCTGTACGGACCTATGACTCACCCCGCGTTCCTACGCGCACTTGCCGCAGCCGGACACGGCTCGAAGATCTTGCTGGCCGATGGTAACTACCCGCACACCACCGGCGTGAACGAGCGCTGCGAACTGATCTCCCTCAACCTTGCGCCCGGCTTGCTGGGCGTCAACGAGATCCTCGAAGTTCTCAAGCGCACGATCCCGATTGAAAAAGCGGAGATCATGGTGCCTGAGGATGATCAGGACACGATTGACATTCCGGCTCACGCCGACTACAAGGCAGCTTTGCCGGATGTGGAATTCGGTGAGATTCCGCGCTTCAAGTTCTACGACGCGGCTCGAAGTGAGGATGTCGGCATTATTGTGGCGACGGGCGATCAGCGCCTGTACGCGAACTTGCTGCTGACAATCGGCGTGCGCCAGCCTGGTGAGTAGCCGCTCCGTAACCCTCCGTTCACCGGATTTTCGTTTGAGTGACGATTGATCTGAGGTGAGTATCTGGGACTTTCGTCGCCCTCGTGAAGATTTTTCTTCAACGAGGGCGACTTAGTTTTCTGCCTTCCGTTGATTTCCAGTTGTTATCTGACGGCTGGAAGGGCGTGATTCAGCGGAAAAATGGCGGAGAAAAGTTCACATATCGAGTGTTGCATACTTTCGATTGATTTACTAAAATTCATCATAGGCAAATCGAAACGTAAGGATGCGATGAGATGACGAGAGCGCAACACGAGCGTAACAGCTTCATTCTCGACCAGCTGGCGGCTGAGGGTGAAGTCTCTGTGAGCACTCTTGCCGTTGAGCTCGATGTCTCTCCAGTTACCGTCCGATCCACCCTCAAACAGCTCGAAGAAGACGGCTACCTGGTCAGGACGCACGGCGGTGCGCGTCCGACCGCGTTCCGCAATATTCGACTGCGCCAGATGGATCGCGTCGACGCAAAAGAGCGCATCGTGCGTGCAGCGGCAGCGATGGTCAGGGACAACGACCGCATCATGATTGAAGCGGGCACGACCTGTGCGATGATCGTTCGGCACCTGGCCGGAAAACGCGGCGTGCAGATTGTCACCAACTCGGTGCTTGTTTTCGCCAACGCTCGCTCGAATCCACAGCTCAACATCACGCTGACGGGTGGCCAGTTCCGCGCTGAATCAGAATCGCTGACCGGACCGCTGGCGGAACGCTCAATTAACTCGTTCAATGCACGCATCGCGTTCCTGGGGACGGACGGATTCACAGTCGAGCGTGGTCTGACAACTCAGCTGGTTGAAGGCGGAGAAGTCGCCACCTTGATGAGGGCGCGTGCAGAAGAGACGTGGCTGCTGGCAGATTCGTCGAAATACGGAAAGAGCGGATTTGTCAGTTTCATGGGACTTGATGACGTCACGGGGATCATTACCGATGATGACCTCACGGCGGACTCGATGAAGGAATTGGAAGAACACACCCGCGTTCGCGCGGTGTAAGGGAGGAACACATGGCCACCATCGTGGTGATGCCCCAACTGGGTAACTCAGTGGAGTCCTGCTTGATCAACGAGTGGGAGGTCTCCGTTGGCGACGCGGTCGCCGTTGACCAGGTGCTGTGCTCAATTGAGACGGACAAAGCAACAATGGACGTGCCCAGTACCGATGCCGGCACAGTCCTCAAACTTCTGTGGGAAGTCGGTGATGAAGTCCCCGTCAAGGATCCCTTGCTGATTCTGGGCGAGCCTGGCGAAGAGATCAGCGAGGAAGTTCTCGCGCAGGCCGGTGTTTCCGGTGACTCCAACGAAGCCGCCAGTGCTCCCGAACAGGAAGCACCCGCTGAAGAAGAAAAGCCTGAGGCGCCCTCGTTCCAGACGGCAGCATCCGGCGGAGCGATTTCGCCTCGCGCCCGCGCACTGGCCGACAGTGAAGGACTGGACCCGTCGGCAGTGTCCGAAGGATCCGGCCCCCACGGACGCGTGCTCGAACGCGATGTAAAGGCCTATCTTGCCGAGAACCCTGCCACCAACGCAGCTCGTGCCCAGGGCGCAACCGGAACTGGAACCGGACTGGGTGGACGCGTCACGACCGCCGACCTGGCTTCCCCGGCAGCCGACGAGGCAGCCGCAGCGCCGCTGATCAGTGCCGACGCCGACTTCCCTGGCCCCTCCGAAGCGGCACCGTTGAAGGGCATCCGCAAGGTTGTCGCCACGCGCATGATGGAGTCCCTGGCCGAAACCGCTCAGCTGTCCTACACGGTCAGCGCGAAGGCCGACAAGCTCATGGCCATGCGCAAGCGTTTCAAGCAGGCCGACGAATCACTGGGCGTCAATGCCATTACGATCGGTGACCTGGTCGGATACGCAGTCGTCAAGACGATCGCGAAGTACCCGACATTCAACGCGCATCTGGCTGACGGCACCTACACGAAGTTCCAGAACATTCACCTCGGGGTGGCCGTCGATACTCCGCGTGGCCTGCTGGTCCCGGTGATCCGCGGAGCCAACGCCATGAACCTGAAGGAATTCTCCGCTGCCTCCAAGCAGGTGGCTGGTGATTCGATTGACGGCACTATCAGCCCCGACCTGCTCAACGGCGGCACCTTCACCGTGACGAATCTGGGATCGTTCGGCGTGGAGACCTTCACACCGATCATCAACCGTCCGCAGGTCGCGATCCTGGGCGTGGCAGCTGTGACGCCGCGGGCCGCCCTCGACAATGACGGAAATGTTGTGGTGGAAAAGAGGATCGGCTTCTCGCTGACCGCTGACCACCAGGTGATTGATGGTGCTGACGCAGCGCGATTCCTGCGCGACCTGGTCAACGCCATCGAAAACATCGACCTGACAGTATTGGGATGAGCGCCATGACAGAGACAAAATTCGACGTCATCGTACTGGGCGGAGGCCCGGGCGGATATCTTGCAGCCGAACGCCTCGGCAACGGCGGCAAGAAAGTCCTGCTGATCGAGGAGAAAGATCTCGGCGGCACATGCCTGACGGTGGGATGTATCCCCACCAAGACCCTGCTGAACTCCGCGAAGCACTACGTGCACGCGAGTGAGGCCGGCGCCTACGGCGTGGGGATCGAGGGTGCCTCCTATGACTGGGAAGCGATGCAAAAGTGGAAGGGCCAGGTCGTCAAAGGTCTGGTCGGAGGCGTGGGAGCCAGCGTCAAGAAAGCCGGCTGCACCGTCGTGTACGGGCGTGGCTACTTCGAAGGCCCCGGCAAGGTACGCGTGGATGACACGCACTACACCGCTGAACACGTCATCATCGCGACCGGTTCAGTTCCTGCGATGCCGCCCATCCCGGGCAGCGCCGACAACGAAAAGGTCGTGGATTCCACCGGACTGTTATCTATCTCCGACGTGCCGAAACGACTGGCCGTCATCGGTGGCGGTGTCATCGGCGTGGAGTTCGCCTCCTTGTTCTCCAGCCTGGGCAGTGAAGTGACCGTCGTCGAAATGATGGACGAGATCCTGCCCTTCATGGATGACGACATGGCAGCTCAGCTGCGCAAGGCGATGCCCGCCATCACCTTCAACCTCGGCTGCAAAGTGGAGGCGGTCGAAGGGTCGAACGTCGTCTTCTCCAAGGAAGGCCAGAAGCACACGGTGGAGGCCGACCTGGTTCTCATGGCGGTGGGTCGTCGCCCAGCCACGCGCGGCTGGGGAGCTGAAGAATCGGGACTTGAAATCGGGCGCCGCGGCATAACGGTTGATGACCGCCTGCGCACGAACCTTCCCAACGTGTGGGCCATCGGTGATGTGACGGGTCGTTCCCTGCTGGCACACGCTGCATACCGCATGGGCGAGGTCGTGGCGGCGAACATCCTGGATGACCAGGCCTACAAGCGTGGACAGGTGATGCGCTGGAACACGATCCCATGGGCTGTGTATTGCCTGCCGGAAGCAGCCGGTGTGGGACTGACCGAATCGAAGGCCAAGGCTGAGGGACGCGCCATTAAGGTCGGGTCCGTGCCTGGCCAGATGTCCGGCCGGTTCATCGCTGAGAACGGCTTCAAAGCACCCGGCAGCGCCAAAGTGATTGTGGATGCTGAGACGAACCACGTCCTCGGCATTCACGTGTTGGGCACATACGCATCCGAGATGATCTGGGGCGCATGCGCCGTCCTCGAAACCGAACTGACACTGGACGATCTGCGTCAGCTTGTCGTCCCGCACCCGACAGTATCTGAACTCATCCGCGAAGCTGCCTGGGCTGTCAAAGCCTGAGCGCACCGACGTAACTGATTAGAAGTAGGCGAAAGAAAGAACATGACGAAGTCACTGACAGTTGACCCGGCGAAGGTCCGCGCGTCCGGAAAGATCACCATTCCAGATATTCCGATCAACCAATACACGTTCGACCTTGACACCGAGGTCGGCCGATACGGCAAAGATGGCATGGTGCAGATGCTCCACGACATGATCGCGGTGCGCACATTTGAATCCATGCTTGATTCCATCAAGAAGACCGGCGGATGGCAGGGCGTGGAATACAACCACCGTGGCCCCGCCCACCTGGGAATCGGTCAGGAAGCCGCATACGTCGGTCAGTCCTTTGTGCTGACCCCCGACGATTTCATCTTCGGCTCTCACCGCTCACACGGTGAGATCCTGTCCAAGTCCTTCTCAGCTGCACGCCAGTACGAGGACGCTGATCTGGAAGCAGTTATGAAGGGCTTCCTCGACGGTGAAACGCTGGGACTGGCCGAAGAAATCGGGTACGAGAACCTGCGTGAGCTGTCCGAAAACTTCATCCTGTTCGGCACGCTGGCGGAGATCTTCGCCCGTAAGGCAGGCTTCAACCGCGGCATGGGCGGCTCGATGCACGCCTTCTTCCAGCCTTTCGGTTCCATGCCGAACAACGCCATTGTTGGCGGCTCGGCACCCATTGCCACGGGCGCAGCGCTCTACAAGCGCATTAACCGTAAGCCCGGCATCGTGGTGGCCAACGTCGGTGACGCAGCCCTGGGCTGTGGCCCGGTATGGGAAGCCATCCAGCTGGCATCGATGGATCAGTACCGCACGCTGTGGCGCGAAGAAGACGGCGGCAACCCGCCGATCATGTACAACTTCTTCAACAACTTCTACGGAATGGGCGGCCAGACCTCCGGCGAAACAATGGGATACGACGTTTTGGCTCGCGTTGGCGCAGGTGTCAACCCCGAAGCCATGCACGCCGAACGCGTCGACGGCATCAACCCGCTGGCCGTTGCAGATGCCGTCACGCGCAAGAAGAAGATCCTGGAAGAAGGTCGCGGACCTGTCCTCATGGACACCCTGACCTACCGCTTCTCAGGCCACTCCCCGTCCGACGCCTCCAGCTATCGTGACAAGGCTGAAGTGGATCTGTGGGAGGAAGTCGACTGCATCAAGACATACTCTGAGCTGCTCATCTCCAACGACCTGGTCTCCCAGGGCGACATCGATGACTTCTCCGCGAAGTTCACCGAGAAGCTCACCAAGGTGCTGGTGCTGGCATCCGACGATGAGAAGTGCCCGCGTGTGGGACCCGAGTACGTCGAAAACGCCATGTTCTCCAACACGCCGACCGAAGCGATGGAGGAGGGCGAATCTGAAATCACCCTCGAGGACAACCCGCGTATCAAGGCTTTGTCCAAGAAGATCCGCTCTTCGCGCGACGAGAACGGCAAGCCCGTCTCGAAGATGAAGATGTTCCAGTTCCGTGACGCCCTGTTCGAAGCCATGATTCATCGCTTCTCCGTCGATCCGACGATGGCGGCATGGGGCGAAGAGAACCGCGACTGGGGTGGCGCATTCGCCGTCTACCGTGGCCTGACCGAAGCACTGCCGTACCGTCGCCTGTTCAACTCGCCGATTTCGGAAGCAGCGATTGTCGGTGCCGGTGTTGGGTACGCGATCTGTGGTGGCCGCGCTGTTGCAGAACTCATGTACTGCGACTTCCTGGGCCGCTCCGGTGACGAAGTGTTCAACCAGATGGCCAAGTGGCAGGCAATGGCCGCGGGCCTGATCAAGATGCCACTGGTGCTGCGCGTGTCTGTCGGCAACAAGTACGGTGCGCAGCACTCACAGGACTGGACAGCGCTGACTGCTCACATCCCTGGCCTGAAGGTATACTTCCCGGCCACGCCAACCGACGCAAAGGGCATGTTGAACCTGGCGTTGCACGGCACGGATCCCGTGGTCTTCTTCGAATCCCAGCAGCTGTACGACAAGGGTGAAGACTTCGAAGAAGGTGGCGTGCCCGAGGGCTACTACGAAACACCTGAAGGTGAGCCCGCCATCCGCCGCGAAGGCAAGGACATCACCATTGCAACCCTGGGCGCAACGCTCTACCGTGCGCTTGAAGCAGCCGACATTCTGGAAGAAAAGTACGGCATGTCCGCTGAGGTCATCGACCTGCGCTTCGTCTGCCCGCTGAACTACGACAAGCTGATCGAATCAGTGAAGAAGACAGGCCGCCTGCTGCTGAGCTCGGACGCGTGTGAACGCGGCTCGGTGCTGCAGGACGTCGCACAGAACGTGCAGTCACTGGCCTTCGACGCACTTGACGCACCGGTGACCATCGTGGGATCGCGCAACACCGTGATCCCGGCTGCTGAGCTGGAAAAGACCTTCTTCCCGCAGCCTGAATGGATGATCGATGCCATTCACGAGCGCATTGTTCCACTGCCGGGACACACCCCCACCACCAACCAGACTGAGGGTGAACTGGCACGTCGCAACCGCCTCGGAATCTGAGACATGCGGTGAGGCGGCAAAAAGGCTGCTGCCGCCTCACCGCCGTATCCCACCCGCAGCCACAACATATCCAACGGCCACGGTGCTCACTGAGCGATGCCGTGAGCACCTGGCCAACAACGAACCCAGCAGAGGAAATATGAGCGTCCCAGTTACTAACGATGTCAGCCTCACTCAGAGTGAGCGCCTTGATGCTTTGCGTGAGGGCGCCGCGCACTTCACGTTCCCTGCGTGGGCGCCAGAATCCAACAACCACATCCACACGTGCTACTCCTTCAGCCCGTACACACCGACCCATGCTGCACTGCGAGCCAGGCAGGCAGGGCTGCGGGTTGTCGGATCCGTTGACCACGACTCGATCGCTGCCGCCCCGGAAATGAGCGAGGCTTGCCGTATCCTGTCGATGGGTTCGGTGACCGGCTTTGAAATCCGCGCGTTCTTCGACGATACGGTCGACGGCCCGTTTGCATCGCGCAAACTCAACAACCCTGATTCAGCGGGTATGGCCTACCTGACCGTCCAGGGAGTTCCGGCGCCGTCCCGTGAAAAGGCCGATCAGTGGCTTGCACCCAAGCGAGTGGCACGCCTGCAGCGCACCCTCGAAATGGCCGAACGTGCCAACAAGATTTTGGCCGGCCTGAATCTGACTCCCTTCGATCCACAGCGCGACATGGTGGGTCACTCCCAATATGCCAACGGCGGCGGAATCACGGAACGCCACTTGCTTGCAGCGATGGCGCGCGCACTGATCAACGGTTTCGGCAAGGGACAGGCTCTGCTTGACGGCCTGGCGACCATGAATGTGGAGGTGCCGGCCCCCCTCGTCGATCGACTGGGAGACGAGGCCAACCCGTACCTGATGTACGACCTGCTCGGCCTGCTCAAATCTGAATACCTGCAGCAGATCTACATTCAGCCTTCTCACGAGGAATGCCCGACCGCCCGCGAGGTCGTCGCCTTTGCTGATTCGATCGGCGCGATCGCGACCTACGCTTACCTGGGAGACGTGTCAGCCTCACCGACAGGAGACAAGAAGGCGGAGAAGTTTGAAGACTCCTTCCTTGATGAGCTGTTCGAAGCTTTGGAGGAACGCGGGTTCAGGGCAGTGACCTACATGCCGCCACGCAACACCGATGAGCAGCTTGCCCGGATTCATGAACTGGCCACGCAGCACGGCATGCTGGAAATCTCCGGTGTGGACATCAACCAGCCGCGCCAATCCTTCAACTGCCCTGAGCTGCGCAGAGAGGAATTTGCCGGACTCAACCAGGCGACCTGGGCACTCGTGGCGCACGAAGCGCTCACCAGTGTGGACCCGCAGCTGCACCTGCTGGGATCAGGTCGACTGAGCCCGCAGGACCTGGCGGCCCGCATCGAACAATACGCGCCGCTTGGCCGCGAATACGCCGACGGGACGCCCGCCGAGGACATAGCTTCACGCCTGACGGCGTGATCACAGGCTTACCCAAGACCCAAGTGATGTGGAGGAATGAAAGATGAGCGTTGCACCTATCGTGCGCGGAGTGTTTCTGCGCGCACTAGGTCGACCGGTTCTGGTCAGCCGCAGCGGCAAGGAAGCAACGATCACGCTGCCTGCAGACGAAGACAGCCTGATCCAGATGAATGACTCGGAGGTGAACGAGCTTCTGGGCGGCGTGAACCTACCGGTCACCGTCAGATGCGGAGAGGACATCTTCGAGGTCACCGAAACAGGTAAACGCGGCGAACGCGAGATCTCCGGCAGGATTGCCGTCGTAACGGGCGGCGCGCAGGGCTTCGGTGCTGAAATCGCACGCGGTCTGATCGACCAGGGCTGCTTCGTTTTCATTGCTGACCTCAACGAAGAAGGCGCCCGTGCCAAGGCCGAAGAACTCGGCGAACACGCATGGCCGATCACGGTAGACGTGTCCAACGAGGAATCAGTGGCAGCGATGGCTGAGGAAATTGAGCGCGTGGCCGGCGGGCTTGACCTGGTGGTCTCCAACGCCGGAATCGTGCGCGCAGGAAGCGTCCTGACGCAGGACCCGTCCGCATTCCGCCTGTCCACGAACATCAACTACATTGCGTTCTTCCTGGTCACTCAGGCGTGCGGCAATCTTCTGGCCCGCCAGCACAAGGCTGCACCCCAGTGGCTGACTGACATCATCCAGGTCAACTCCAAGTCCGGCCTGGAAGGATCCAACAAGAACGCCGCCTATGCCGGGTCGAAGTTCGGTGGCCTCGGACTGGTGCAGTCCTTCGCCCTCGAACTGGTCGCCCACGGCATCAAAGTCAACGCTGTGTGCCCGGGCAACTTCCTCGACGGACCACTGTGGTCAGACCCTGATCGCGGACTGTTCGTCCAGTACCTCAACTCAGGGAAGGTACCAGGCGCAAAGACCGTTGCCGATGTGAAGGAATACTACGAAGCGAAGGTGCCGATGCACCGCGGCGCACAGGGCATCGACGTTTTGCGCGCCATCTACTACATCGTTGAGCAAGCCTATGAAACTGGCCAGGCGGTGCCCGTCACCGGCGGTCAGGTCATGATGAATTAACAGGGCCACAGGCCGAAAGGAACACATTTCAATGTCCACTCAGACAACAACTGCAGTGCGTATCCACGGAGTGGAGGACCTCCGCCTGGAAACGTTCGACCTGCCTGAAATCGGTGAGGACGAAATCCTCGCTGAAGTCACGTCAGACTCGATCTGCATGTCCACCAACAAGCTCGCGCACCAGGGCGAGGCGCACAAACGCGTGCGCGGATCGCTGGCGGAAACCCCGACAATGGTCGGGCACGAATTCTGCGGAACGATCAAGAAGGTCGGCTCCAAGTGGGCTGACCAGTTCACACCCGGCATGAAGTTCGCCATTCAGCCCGCCCTGAACTACAAGGGAACACTGTGGGCACCGGGATACTCCTACCAGTACATCGGCGGCGACGCGACCTACGTCGTGATCCCCAGTGAGGTCATGGAGTCCAACTGCCTGTTCGAATACAAGGAAGACAGCTTCTTCACCGGCTCCCTGACCGAGCCGTACTCGTGCGTCATCGGCGCATTCAAGGCGCAGTACCACATGAAGCCGAACGACTACACGCACTACATGGGTATTCGCGAGGGCGGCACACTGGCCATGCTCGCATCCGTCGGCCCGATGGGACTGGCCGGCCTGGACGTGGCACTGCATCAGGAGCGCAAGCCGCGCCGTATCGTCGTCACCGACATTGCACAGGATCGCCTCGATCGTGCAGCCGCGCTGCTGACCGTTGAAGATGCGAAGAAGAACGGCATCGAGCTTCACTACGTCAACACCGGCGACATGGAGGATCCGGTCGCGGAGCTGACAAAGATCAACGAGGGCGAACTGTTTGATGACGTCTTCGTGTTCGCTCCGGTGCGTCCGGTCGTGGAGCTCGGCTCGAAGCTGCTGGCTCGCGAAGGCTGCATGAACTTCTTCGCCGGCCCGCCGCGTAACGATTTTGAGGCGACGATCAACTTCTACGATATCCACTACTCAGGTCACCACTACGTGGCCACAACCGGTGGCACGTACGAGGACGTCGCTGATGCGATCGATATGTTTGAATCAGGCAAGCTGAACCCGGCCGTCCTGGTCACCCACATCGGTGGTCTGAACGTGGTCGAGGAAACGACGCTGAATCTGCCGAACATTCCCGGTGGCAAGAAGCTGATCTACACCCACAAGAGGCTGGATCTGGTCGCAATTGACGATTTCGCTGAGCGCGGCAAGACGGATCCGTTCTATGCGGAGCTGGATCGCCTGTGCAAGGCGAACAACGGTCTGTGGAACAAGCAGGCTGAAGAATACCTCCTGGAGCACGCGCCGTCGATTGACGAGTAGCATCGTCGCGCGTCATGGGTCGCCCTCGTTCATTGTGATGGACGAGGGCGACCCATAATCGCTTCTGTAGATCCTGCTCACACGATGTGAGAAGAACGCTGCCGCCCTGATAGCCTAATTTTCATGACACGCGGGATGACAGTTGCGATACAGGGAGAGGCCGGATCGAATTCCGAAGTGGGTGCTCTCCAACTCTTTCCGGACGCAATGATTGCGCCCTGCGAGACGTTTACCGCCGCTTTCGATGCGGTGCACGACCAGGCAGCTGATGTAGCAGTAATACCGGTGGAAAACTCCTCGGCCGGTCGCGTCGCAGACCCGCACCAGCTGCTGCCCAACTCTGGCCTGTACATCACCCGTGAACTGTTTCTGCCGATCCACTTCGATCTGGTGGCACCCCAGGGTGCGACACTGGAGTCGATCCGCTCCGTGCGCTCCCACGTCCACGCATTCGGCCAGTGTACGAAACTGTTTGCCAACTGGAAGTGGACGCGCCACATCAGTGCCGATACGGCAGGGGCTGCGCGTGAAGTTGCGATGATGGGGAACCGATCCGTAGCGGCATTGGCTCCCTCGGGAATTGCAGACAAATTCGATCTGGCGGTGCTGCAAAGCCATGTCGAAGACAACGACAACAATGCGACGCGATTCCTTGTCCTGTCGCCCAAGCCAGAGGTGAGCCAGACACGGCCAGCCATCACAACGGTTCTGTTTCGCACCAAGAACGTGCCTGCCGCGCTGTACAAATGCCTGGGCGGATTCGCGACGAACTCGGTGAACATGACAAAGCTGGAAAGCTACCAGCTGGGGGGCTCTTTCTGCGCCACGCAGTTTTATGTCGACCTCGATGGGCACATGGAGGATCCAAACGTCAAGCGTGCCCTCGATGAATTGCACTTCTACGTCGCGGACATGAAAGTCATGGGCTGCTACCCGGCGGACCCCTACCGCGAGGAACTGGCGTAGTTCCCTATCGTTGCGGGTGTCTCGGGCCTTCATCCGTGCCTTGTAACCTTTCCTTTTCATGATCGGCGAGGAACATGAAAAGAAAATAGTCAGAACTATTGACTGACAGTCAATTCTCCATTTAATGTAGTAACGCCTGAGTTCCTCCGAGACGAGAGATTGACAGTTCGATGGCTGACTTGGAATTCGACCGCGCTGCCGTTGGTGTGAGCGCGAAGAAAGATTGGACCGATTCTGAAGAATTCGGGAGAATCGGTGCTGTTGCCAGACAGATTTCCATAGTGGGAATTGCGAAGAATCTGCCAGAAGGCCCGAACGAAGGTGTTCAATCCCTGCGCGATGCAGTGAGGAACTATCGCGATGGCATGAAGGACGTGATCTTTGAATTTTCGGATGCCTGCGCTGTTCTGGGATCAGGTCAGGAAAAAGCAATTGCCAACTATGACAAAACTGAAGCGGCGAATGGAAATCTCTTCATACGAGATGTCCGCGAAGGTATCGCAGTGCTGAGTGAGAGGTTGGGGGGCTGACTATGGCTGGTGCTGACGAACTGCCCACCCCGCCTGATATCCAGGCAGGCGCGAACGCGTATGCCGACGATTTCGAGATGGTGAGTAAACGTATCGCGAACACCCAAATCGCATCTGGAGCAGATCAGGTGCCGGGCTGGGAAGGCCAGGCTGCTCAAAAGTACTGTTCGGAAGCTCAATCACTGTCGACACACGTCTCCACATTGGCTAAATCATTTTCAAATCCTGTGAATTCACTACGGGACTGGGCTCACACTGTAGGCGAAGCCATCCGCGAGGTTGAGCGGTGGCAGCAGGAATGGGATGACGCTGAAGCAGAAGCTACGCAGAGAATCAACGCGCTCAATGCCGACAGAGACGCCCGACAAAACACAAACAATCCGATGGATCGTCTTGAGTACAGCCGGAGCCATGGAGAGATCATTGAGTCAAAAGATATTCAGCAGACTCGTCTGAGAGAATCATATAAAAATGAGATGGAAAGACTGGATAGTGAGGCGTCAGCTACTGCGTCCGCTTTAACCGGATCAATCAATTCAATCGTATCGGCTGCTGATCGCAAGGGTGGGCGAGACTCGATAGGAAAGAGCCTATTCGACGACATGCCGCTGGTAGATGGCCAGGCCGAATGGGAATACTGTCAGGGCATAGCGGACGACGCTGCTGATCTTCTTGATATGTCTTCCCCGGATCTCATTGAAAACATCAAGGAATTCAATAAGAAATACGCCGACGATCTGGATAACCCGTTCTTTGCCAATGTGCTGGCCGAACGGGTACCTCCTGAGGATATGGCCCGGTTTGTGGCGAGGATGGGGGATTTCAAGGGACAGATTGTTGATCCAGGGACTCATGAAATTGACACCGATTTCGATAAAGCAATCGAAAATGTGACGCGTTCGCTGGGAACAGCCATGGTTCTGTCAACTGGGGGAATGAATGGTGATCCTGCATACCAGAGCGCCCAGAACAGTTTCAATGTGGTGCAAGACGGCCTGATGGCATCTGATGGACAGCATTATTCCGCTGTTCAGGAGCATAATCTGGATGGCTTGAAGAAGTATGGCCACACGCTTGTCGACTCTTCCGGAGAACCTGTTGACCCCAATTTCGCGGGGATGGCTGGAACTCATTATGGCTATGAATACGTTGGGCACATGCTCGGCGTAGCGTCAGAAAATGAAAACATTTCACTTGGTGGAGGATTCGTTGAAGATTACAACGGGAAAGACTCGATAGCTCGCGACATTATCACCTGGGATAATGAGCATCCTGAGTTGCGACAAAACGCTTTCCCGTACTCTTCATGGAATGGCTCGCACATGCCTGGAGGCAGCTATGGTGCCTACGGCTGGACACTTGATCCTGTCACCTCCATGATGAAATTGATGGATATGCCCGACTCTTTTGCCGATGGGACACCGGATTCTTTGTCTGCCGCAGAAACTGAACGCGCAGATGGTGTGCGTAACCTGCTTGCCAGTAATACAGATTTTGCTGTTGACGGTCGGGCGATGTCGATGACGGAGTACCTGACAGGCCACCGCGCTGTCCCTGATATCTTCAGCGGGTGGACTGATCAGGGAGATGCATTTGGTGAGGTCATTGCGCAAAATGCGATGCCTGTTGACAAGCCTGACGTCTCTCCCGACGATCCAGCGTATGCAGAATGGGCGGATCGTGAGAGGAAGTCTGCGCAAATCACCATGGACTTTGTTCAGGGGTATCAAGATGGCCTGAAAGACTTTGGAGAATCACAAGGCGAAAATCGCTTCGGCATGATGAACAGTCAACTGAGAAGCTGGGCTGGCGTCGCGCTTGCGCCTCGAGTTGATAATCTTCTGTTCGAAATCGGTTCTGGGTCGGGTGCTGAAAACACCGTAGCGGAAATGGGGCTGAATGATGATCGGGCATCGTTTGCGTTCTCTAAAGATCTCAGGAAATCGCTTCTAGGTGAGAAGAGCCTGCTGACTGATTTGGCATTTGATCATCCGGTAAAAATGGATGACGGTTCGTACATCGGTGGACGCGGACCCGCAATTGATAATCTGCGACTTTCGGCAATTGAGAAGTTCCAGGAAGACGTCGATGGTTCGTCGCCGACAACAGCAGGCGTACAAAACATTGCTCAAAAATGGGCGCCCGGTTTCAATCAATTGTTCGGTGCGCACGGAGCCGCAGACGGGGCTCATGCCGAATGGCTTGACGAAACCAACAAACGCTGGCGAGAGCTCGCTGAGGGGGGTCTTGGTGCAGCAGGACTGCCGGGCAAAATTCCCGGCGCCGGCAAAGTTACGCAGTTTATCGCGGGTCAGGCACTCGGTGCCGGAACTGACATGGCTCTTGACCAATTTCTGCCGACCAATCACGCTGAATTGGCGCAGGCTTCACGCATTAATGATCAGGAAGTTGCGCGTACTTTGATGGCTCAGTCGTTGTACTCACGTTATGCCGATTCGGAAGTCATGGGCGCGCCAGTTATGGGCAAACAGCCTGATGGGAGCTTTTTGAGCACTCGCTCTGGCGCCGGTCTGGACGACTATTACAATTCTGATGGGACATTGAAAGACTACGAGGATCTTTCACCGGAACAACGCACAGCCTTCCAGAATTTCATCAACAATAATGAGAATACTGCGAATATTGAGCACGAAGTCAATTCGGTGTTCAATGACACTCAGCAAAATGAAAAGAACGCGCAAGGCGGGAACTAAGGACTCATTGAATCGCATGGAAGGCTGTTGAAAGATGAGGAGACTGTGGCGGTATGCACTGGTCACCATTGGACTTGTTTCAATGGGACACTTGACTGGATGCGACGTTACGTTGGGGCAGTCGGAATCATCGATGTCGGATTCGACGCAGTGCATGCAATCATCCGATGATGACCAATCCAAGGAGGTCAACACCATGAATATTGACTTGCCCAGCGGGTGGGTCATCCGTGAAACTCCGGATAATCCGACAGTGGATTATCGGATTGAAGCGTCCACTGATCCGGATTCAAACGCAACGGCCGAAGTCGTGCGCTACCACATTTTCGACTGGGGAGACATCGACACAAAAGAACCTCGCTCTGATCCGATGGAGCTGATCCCGGACCCTGCTGACATGCGAGAAGACAGAATCAAACTCGCTGAGGAGAACTCTCGCGTGTCCAACACTGAGGCATTGCCTGATCGGAGTATCGACGGCTGTCAAGCCACGGGACTGGCTTTCGTTGCGGATGAGGATGAGGGTGCTGTCGAGACCATGATTGTGTACGTGGCTCGACCTGATGGCATGTGGGTGATGACCCTTCGAAGTGCGCCGAACGAGGCGCTGCCGCACGAACTCGTGGCCGCCCTCGACACCGTGACGTGGAGCTGAACGCGCGGCGCAGGTAACCGGAGCCGATCATCTGGCTCCATCGCAGGTGATGTGCCCAACGATCGCCGGAATGAGCAGTTTTTTCGTGTATTGTCTCGTTCAGCATCGTTGTAGGCAACAATCGAGGGAAACATGAGCGCAGACACTCACGCGGTGAACGAGACACAGTGGTCCATTGAACGACGAGTGACCGTATGGTGCATCCATGCTTTCACCATGAGCGGTCTGCTTTGGGCACTGCTGGCAGTCGACTCACTGCGCTCTGGCGACATCAAGATGATGTGGCTGTGGCTGGGAATTGCGCTGATTGTGGATGCTGTTGACGGGCCAATGTCACGCGCGGCTGACGTGACGAAAGTGGTCCCGTGGTTCTCTGGCGTGATGATGGATAACGTCGTGGACTATCTGACGTGGACATTCATTCCAGCGGTGTTCATGTTCCTTTACATTCCGCTCGGGCCGGGCAAATGGCCAATCCTTGCTGCAGCACTGGTCCTCGGCTCATCCATGTTCTGTTACGCCAACACGAAGATGAAGTCCTCGGACTGGTATTTTGTAGGGTTCCCGGCAGCGTGGAACGTCGTCGCTATTATCATGTGGTTGTTCGCGACGCCCTGGTGGTTCAACTGGCTGATCGTCGTGATTTTCACCGTGCTGGCCGTTATCCCGTTCAAGTGGATCCATCCCTTCAGAGTCACTCACCTGCGCATCTTCAATGCCACTGCCGCCGCCTTGTGGGTCGTGACAACTGCGGTGATGGTGGGGTTGTACCCGGCTCGCCCGCTGTGGCTCATGATCGTGTGGCTCGTGGCTGGCGTGTGGCTGATGGTCGTCAGCGCAGAACGTACCGTACGAGGGCGCCCCTCCAAACGCCACGTGTCCTAATCAGGCTCGATGCTGGAGAGCTGGCGATTGGCACGCCGGTCCAGCCAGTACTTGAAACCTTCGAGCACGAAGGCAGAGGCAATCAGCAGTGCGATGATCACGATGACGTACCCGGGGTAGTCTTTTCCGTTGAGCCCGAAGTACACGTAGGGCGCGACGAAGGTGATGACGGTGACGGCCAGTCCTGCCATGCGTTTGAGGAAATGCGCGGCCGTCACCATCGTGAGCACGCCCCACGTGTAGGGAATCGCCGTCGTCAGGTCGATGAGCCACAACAACAGAAGCGAGCCGTGGAATTCGCGCACATACGACACGGGCAACACGCGCAGCGCCGAGTAGATCAGCACAACCGCGTAAGCCAGGAACTTCGGATTCGTCAGTATTCGCGTGACCATGAAACGGTGTTGTAGGCGGATACCTGCCTGCGTGAGGCCGCGGTAAGTGGAAGCTGAAACCAAAAGTGCATCCAGGCCCGTGAGGGCATGGTGAAGGAACGCCAGGTCCTCAGGTCTGCCTCGTTCCAGAAGGAATGGGATTAACAGACGCGGGGCTACGCCGATGGGCTGGCATTGCTGCCCCTCGTAGGTCTGCACGGGTCCGAGCTCGTGGAGCAGGTCGGGGGCCAGCCACTGTTCCCAGTGCGCGCGATCGGTGGGTGTCATCATCAAAAGCCAGAGCCGTTCGCGTTTTCGTACCGAGTCACGCAGCGTGACCTGCAGTTCGCGGATATTGTCAGGGTGAGTGGGATCAATGACGCGGGAGAATTCGCGGACGTGGCGATCCCGCAGGTCGCCTGTGCGTTCGACACCTGCAGCTTCGCGCACGGACACCGGGTCGAGGCTGATGTCGCTGGCGAATGAGATTCCCAGAAGAAGATGCACCTACACACAGTACATGTCGAGACCTCTCGCGCGGCAAAAGGTGCGCCGGTAGTGACGTATCTGCAAGGCTGAGGTGTTGGAGGTAAGCAGACGCGATGTGCAGACGCACTGAGGGGCCGGTCAGCAGACCGGCCCCTCAGGCATCCCATCAACACAGTGCGAGTCTAATCGAGAAACAGCTCCCTTGAAACAGTCGCTATAGAACCTCGTTGGCTCGATGGTGTCAACACTACGGGCCCTACCTTGGAATAGCTTTGAGCGAACCTTAAAAATCCCTGTGAATTTTGGTCCTGTGGTGAGATCCTCGACTCAGGATCGGACGGTCGCGGGGCAGGAAGACGAAGAATCGGGAGAAGCAGACGGTGTGGGCGAATCCGAGGGCGCCGCCTCCTCCGGCGGGCAGTGACTGGCCAGGAACTCCAGCACCGCGATCGCGCCGGCCTTCGACAGCGGCTCGTTGCCGTTGCCGCACTTGGGAGATTGCACGCACGATGGGCACCCGTCCGAACACAGACACTCCTGCAGGCGCGTCACAGTTGCCTGCACCCACCGCGCAGCGTGCGCACACCCGTACATCGCGTAACCAGCGCCGCCGCGATAGGCATCGAACACGAAGACGGTAGGCGCGTCAGTGTCCTCGTGCAGTGCGGTCGACAACCCGCCCAAATCCCAGCGGTCACAGGTCGCCAGCAGCGGTAGCAGTGCAATCATCGCGTGCTCAGCGCCATGCAAAGCGCCCGGCAGTTCAGCTTGCGTCAGGCCAATGCTGCGCAGTGCACCGGGAGCCAGAGTGAACCACACGCCTACGGTCTCCAGCGTGTGGGACGGCAACGAAAGCTCGCGGTTACGGATGAATTCCAGGCCCGGAAGTCGAAGCAGGTCGTAGTCAGTGACTCTAGTGGTGACGTCAACCTCGCCGGTGTGCCACGTGACCGCGCCATCTGCACTGTGCCACTCCTGGGATGTACTTACGATGGAGACAGCAACGTGTTGTTTCGCGCGGGTGCGCAGCTGCGTTGAGACAGGTTCGACGAGGGCGACCCGTCCGCCGTCACCAGGTGACAGCGGTGCCAGGCTCAGTACGTGATAGGTGCGCCCTTGATGCAGGTAGATGGCATCTGGAAAAACCTGAGCGTCGGCGGACCCCTCGTCGACTGTGCCGATGACGGTGCCGGTGGCCTGATCGATGATCTGGACTTCGCCGCCTCCCCCTCGTAAATCGGTCAGATCAGCTGCGCGGTCGCCGCGCGTGACATCCCAGTACCAGCCTGCCGGGCGGCGCACCAAAAGCCCCTGATCAGCCAGGTCATCGAACATAGAGGTGTCACCGTCAGGCAGACCGAAGCAAGCGGCATCGTCAGCGGTCAGCGGCAGCTCCTGAGCGGCGGCACACAGGTGAGGCGCCAGGACCCACGGATTGAGCGGATCAATGACCGCGGCTTCAACCTCCCGGGTGAGTTCGTCGGGGTGATGGATGATGTAGGAGTCGAGCGGATTGTCGCTGGCGATGAGGATCGAAAGGCCGCGCGCTCCGGCCCGACCGGCACGGCCCACCTGCTGCCACAAGGATGCGCGCGTACCCGGCCAGCCGACAGTAATGGTCGCGTCCAGTCCGGACACGTCCATGCCCAGTTCCAGTGCATTTGTCGTGGCGACCGCCCTCAGCTGCCCAGACCGCAAAGAACGTTCCAATGCTCGGCGCTCTTCAGGCAGGTATCCGCCCCGGTAGGAGGCAACGGACCCAACCAGCGGAGACAATGAGGCAGACAGTATGTCGCGCACATGCGCCGCCAGGGTTTCAGCTCCCACGCGTGAGCGCACGAATGCCAGGAGACGAGCGCCACGCTCCACCAAAGCAGCGATGAGCGAGGCAGCTTCGGACGTGGCGCTGATACGCCACGTGGACGGTGCCTTCTCCAGCACGACCGGCTCATTGTCAGCCAGCGCGTCCAGGAATGCGTCAATGGGGATATCGTCCGGGTCGGGGCGCAACGCAGGCTGCCACAGTATGAGCTGATGCTCACCGGCAGGTGAGCCGTCCTCGGTAATGTCACAGATGTTCTCACGCCCCGTCATCTGACGGGCGACATCGTGAGGGTCACGCACAGTGGCGGACAACATGATGACGGTGGGGTTCGCACCCAGGTGGCGGGCAATACGCAGCAGGCGGCGAATGACCAGGGCAATGTGGGAGCCAGTCATGCCGCGCCAGTAGTGCAGCTCATCGATGACGATGTAACGCAGGGAAGCCAGCAGTCGTGTCCACCGCTGATGTCCAGGCAGCATGACAAAATGCAGGTAATCAGGATTGGTCAAGACGATGTCGGCATGAGCGCGCGCCCAGTCCTTCGCCTCGCGTGGTGTATCACCATCCGCCGTACTCACGCGCACTCCCCACTGCGTGCCCTGCGCCGTGTTGATCCACTTGTGCAGTGCGCTCAACTGGTCGGCGGCAAGCGCCTTCGTGGGGGACAGGTACAACAGTGTGGGCCGGTGGTGCACTTCGGAGATACGCGCCGGCCTGTCGGATGCGGCGTGGTCGGCCAGATCGGACAGAATCGGCACCCATGCGACCAAAGACTTCCCGGAGCCAGTCCCGGTGGCGACAACTGTGTCCTGCCCGGCGTGCACGGCGTCCAGTGCGCGCCGCTGGTGCTCCCACACGTGCTCGATACCCAGGTCAGCGCCTGCGTGTGTGACGGAGGGGTTGATCCACCCAGGCCACGGTGCGGTGCGTGCCGGTCGTGCAGGAATGCTGTGAACGTGGACCAGCCGATCGTCACGCGCACCAATGCGCTCCAGCATCGCAAGAAGGTCGTCGATGCCCGCGCTCAGGGACGAGGGCGCCCTCGTCGAACCGGCACCTGCGACATCAGCCATTGGGACACGACGTATGGGTGAACGCTTGACGCATGTAGGCGATGGCTTCGAGGCCGGCGCTCACCCCTGCTGCGAGGTTGTCGGACAATTGAGCGTCCGTGAGGCCGCACTGCGTGTCAACGGTAAAGTCAGCGCACACCTGGACGTGGTGATCGGGGCTGTTCATCGTGTAGACGGTGGGAATGAACTTCTCACGATTCCACCAGTCGGATGCGGCAAAGAGCTGCTTCTTGCACCGATCAGGCTGCGCATCGGTATCCCACACCGCGCGAACACACAGGAAACGCTCGCTCGCATCGAAGGAGAAGAGGAAAGGAACCTCCTCGATCACTACTCCGGCTGCCTGATCTTTGACGAGGACACCCAGCTCGTATGTCAACGCGTGGGCGCAGCTGATGACGCGATCCAGGCTGACCGGTGTGGGGCGCGCGGAATCCGCTGAATCAGGCACTGAATGCAGCGACGTGTTCATTGTGCCTCCTCCTCGCGTTCCCATGTGATGAATTCGGGCAGTGTTGCCTCCAGATCGTGGAAGAACGACATGGTCATCGCCATCGAAGTTTCGTAGAACGTGGAGAGCTGCTGGTCGGTCAGACCTGCTGACGTGAGGATGGCGCATTCGGTGTGGAGGCCGAAACTCGTCTGATCTTCCAGGGGCGCCAGGTAAGCCTTGGGTGCCGTACGCATCGAGTTGCAGGCTTCGATTTCACATTCGAGTGCGTAGAACTGAGCGTCGTTGCGTGCGATGCCTCGCCAGATGCCCCGCATGATCAGCACATTCGGATACGTCGCATCCCACAGGTAAATCGCGTTCGGGGTGGGAACGACGAGTTGGTTGTTTTCCCAGTCATCAAAATGCACGTGATTGCCCGCAAGCAATGTGCGTATGCGCTGGACATCAATGGGACGGGACAACGCAACCATGACGACCTCCTCTGACTCAGGACGAGTGGCGGATACGTGGAAAAAGTGGACGCACTGGCATTGCCAACACCCTATGACACGTCATCGCTTTCAGCGCGCTGAGATGTCGGGGCCGTAGTGGCTGGCGGCTGGCTTACGCCGTCAATGAAGTCCAGAGCCTGTCTGCCGCCCTTGAGTCCGACATTGACATTGGTTCGAAGCTGCGCATCTGACAGGCCGTGTGCTGTTGAGACGCGTAGGCGGGTAAAGACGAAGGAACGATCCTGAGCATCGGTCTGGACAAACGCCGTGGGTGTCACCCGCTGCGCATTCCACTGGTTGGCTCGTTCAATTAACGTGCCAGCCTGGCGCGAAAAGAGGCGTGTGATCAGGCGCGCAGCACTGACAGTCAGCCACGGATCGTCGCCCTCGGAAAGGGAGACGAAAAACAGGTCACTGCCAAGTCTGACCTGAAGCTGTGTCGGGTTGGATGCGGAGGGACGCGGATGTGTGCCCACGTCGCGCAGTGCGCGCTCAATGCGATCCAGGTCGACAGGAAGAATTGCAGGTGCGTCAGACATGGTCAGCGATCCTCCTCGTGCGGCGCGTCCACATCCCAGGTCACCATGTCCGGCAATTGGCGTTCGAGGGCGTGCAGAACTTCAGCAATGGATGCCACCGAGCGCGTGATGAACCCGGTCAGCTGTTCGTCGCTGGCGCCGTCCGCAATGATGAGGGTCGTCTCGGCTACGAGCTGGTATCCCTCATCGTCAGCCAGTGGCACGATAAAGAGCTTGGGGCTGAACTCGACTGGATTGATCTTGGCGGCTACCAGTTCAAGTTCGGTGCGGCTGTCTTCATCAGGAGCTTCACCGCGCCAGTGAGCGCGGATACGGAAGAAATCAGGGTGGGACAGATCCCAGAAGTAGAACGCGTTTTGTTCCAGGCTGGTGAACACTGCGTCATCGGTTGAGGAGGGGCGGAAATCGACATGAAGATCCGTCAGAGTCCGATCCAGTCGGGTCGATGTGACGGGCGACGTCTGTGATGGTGACACGCTCATCCCTCCCTTGCCAGCTGCCGATGCATTTTCATCATATGCGCTTATCGTGCCGTTTCCTGAGCGAGGTGCCCAGGCCTCATTTTCTTCATCCTACGTGAGGGAAAAGAGGGCGGCAGAACTTCGTTGCGAAGAGCCGCAAGATCCTACATGTCTAGACGAGTGTGACTCGCGCGCTTGGGCGGCGCGCGGCCGTGAAACCGTGCTCGGAAGTTGGCGCATCATGGAATACAGTTTCTATCGGGAATGCTCAACACGAACCGAGGAGTAAGCGAGATGGCCATGCCTGACGAGCCTCGCCCTGACGTGCGGCAGGTGCCCGAAGATGGTGCTGGTCAGCGCGCAGCCGGACCACCGGCCTCATCCACATCGTCGTCCGCGCCCGACCAAATCGGGCCATCATCTCGCCCGGCGCAGCAGTGGGCCGCCCGCCCGGATGGATACAGCGCACGGCTGTTCCGCCGGATTGTGTCAGCCGTGGTGTATATCGTCGTGATCGTGGTGACGATTCGCGGCGCCGTCTTCACGGCAGTTGGGCAGGCCTGGGATACGGCATTGATGGAAACGCTGGCCACGTGGCGCCCCACTGTTGCGCCGGTGGGCCGCATCCTGGTTCACCTGGCCTCCTGGCAGGCCGTCGTTGTCATGTGTGTCGTTGTCGTGGTCGTTGCGATTGCGCGCAGGCGGTGGCACCTGGCCGTGCGTGCCGTCGTCGTCGTCGTTGCGGCAAATCTGACCACGCAGCTGGTCAAACTCCTGATCGCGCGACCGGATCTGGGATCGTCGATCCACATCGCAAACTCACTTCCCTCCGGCCACACAACGTTTGCCGCATCCATCGCGCTCGCTCTGATCATCGTGGCGCCTCGATGGGTGCGCACCCCGGCCGCCTACGTCGGGTGGATCTGGACCACGCTGATGGCCATGACCGTCATCATGTATGGCTGGCATCGCCCTTCCGATGTTCTGGTCGCAGTGCTGGTGGCCGGCGCATGGGCGCAGCTGCTCGCACCCGTTGAACACCGCAGGCGGCACGGCGTGATGGCGCGACGCATGCTGTCCTTCTTCTGCGGCTGCGCGATCATCTTCGCGCTCCTCATCGCATGGTATTTCATGCCCAACGTCGACATCGTCTCGCACTTTGCGCCGGGCGCGTGGGACCTGGGTTACGCACAGTTCGTTGCCAGTGACCCGGCGCGCACCAGGTGGCTCGCCCTGGCCGTCATGTTCATGCTCAGTGGTGTCGCGGGAGCCGTGATGTGCGAGGTGGACCGCCTGTCGTGGGCACAGCCGCAATCTCGCAACAGTCGGTGAAACAGCGGGCGCGGTCGCCCTCGTCAATGACAACACGCACAAAGTGACCGACGAGGGGGACGCTGTGCAACGCCCACTGGGCGAGATGGGGACTTTCGGCCCATGCTCGACGAGGGAATCAAAGCTGACGCATGCGACACGCCGAACCACGACATCTAGTGGGTGGAATTTAAAACGGCAACTAGATATGGTGTTCACGCAACGTCGACAAGGACGACGGCCTGACGCCGCAGCAGCCCGAGTGCGGGCTGTTTTCCCTGTGACGAAACCCCCGACGCGTGGCGGGCTTTCCGCGCGTCGACCCCACATCAAGGCAGAGGAGACTGAACCGTGCGCTATGACGTAGATGCCATCAGCACAATTGATGAATACCTGGAACGCTCCGACTGGCGCGTCAATGCGAACGCAAACCAGGGGTACTCCCTGGGCGGTTTGATCCTCAACGCCTCCGGCAAGATGGTCGCAAACTACTGGCTGGAAAAGATCTATTCACCGGAAGCCGGTGAAGCGCACCGCTCGGGAGCCCTGCACATTCACGACCTCGACATGTTCTCCGGGTACTGCGCAGGCTGGTCGCTCAAACGCCTCATCCAGGAAGGCTTCAACGGTGTGCCCGGTGCGATCGCCTCGGCCCCACCCAAACATTTCTCCTCTGCGTGCGGTCAGATCGTCAACTTTCTGGGCACGCTGCAAAACGAGTGGGCCGGTGCGCAGGCGTTTTCATCTTTCGATACCTACATGGCGCCATTCGTTCGCCTCGACAACATGACGTACGAGGAGATCGTCCAGTGCATGCAGGAACTGATCTTCAACCTGAATGTTCCTTCACGCTGGGGCTCGCAGTGCCCGTTCACGAACCTCACGTTCGACTGGACATGCCCCGACGATCTGATGGATGAAGCTCCGCTGATTGGCGACGAGATCTGCGACTTCACCTACGGCGACCTGCAGCATGAAATGGACCTGATCAACCAGGCGTTTATCGAAGTGATGACCGGGGGAGACGCTGACGGACGCGTCTTCACGTTCCCGATCCCGACGTACAACATCACCAGGGACTTCGACTGGGATTCGCCCAACACGCTGCGCCTGTTCGAAATGACCGCGAAGTACGGCCTGCCCTACTTCCAGAACTTCATCAATTCCGATCTGGATCCGCATATGATCCGATCAATGTGCTGCCGATTGCAGTTGGATCTGCGCGAACTGCTCAAGCGCGGCAACGGCCTGTTCGGGTCGGCCGAGCTGACCGGATCGGTGGGCGTGGTCACGCTCAACATGGCGCGTCTGGGCTACCTGTACAAGGGTGACCTGGACGGACTGATCGGTGCGATGGACCAGCTGATCGACATTGCCTCCGACACGCTGGAGCGCAAGCGCGAAACCATTTCCTACCACATGGAACACGGCCTGTTCCCCTACACGCGCCGCTACCTGGGGTCACTGGATAACCACTTCTCCACCATCGGTGTGAACGGCATGAATGAGATGGTCCGCAACTTCACCGACGACCAGATGGACATCACGGATCCGCGTGGACGCGAGATGTGCGAAAAGATCCTCGATCGCGTGCGCGACCGCATGGTGCAGCTGCAGGAATCCACCGGTCACATGTACAACCTGGAGGCCACCCCTGCCGAAGGTACGACGTACCGCTTCGCCAAGGAAGACCGCAAACGCTACCCTGACATCCTGCAGGCCGGCTCCGCCGATCAGCCGTACTACACGAACTCCTCGCAGCTGCCCGTCGGCTACACCGACGACCCATTCCAGGCTCTGGAAGAGCAGGAAGTGCTGCAGGGCAAGTACACGGGCGGCACTGTGCTTCACCTGTACATGGGGGAGCGTGTTTCATCTGCGAAGGCCTGCATGGAAATGGTCCGTCGCTCTCTGACTGCTTTCAAGGTGCCGTACGTGACAATCACGCCGACCTTCTCGATCTGTCCGGTCCACGGGTATCTGGCTGGCGAGCACTTCACGTGTGAACGCTGCGCGGATGCCCACCCGAACAGTGCTCCGCAGACGTGTGAGGTGTGGACACGCGTCATGGGCTACTTCCGCCCCGTCCAGTCTTTCAACATCGGCAAGAAGGGTGAGTACGCCGAACGCACAATGTTCACTGAATCAGCCGCCTCTCAGCACGGCGAACTGGTCAGCGCCTTTCCTCCCGTCTCCCTTTCATGAAGGACGAGGCAGGCCGCGGGCGCCTTGTCAACGCCGACGACCTTCAAATAGCTGGGCTCACCCCGATGTCAACGGTGGACTGGCCTGGCAAGCTGGTCGCATCGGTGTTCTGCCAGGGATGTCCGTGGCTGTGCCCGTACTGCCATAACCACGCGATCATCGATCCGACGATCCCGGGCGTGGTCGCATGGGCATCGGTGGAGGATCTGCTGTCACGGCGCCGCGGACTGCTCGATGGCGTGGTGTTTTCCGGAGGGGAGGCCACACGCCAGCAGGCGCTGATACCGGCGATGCGTCGGGTGCGCGAGATGGGATTCCTGATTGGTTTGCACACCGCAGGGCCGTACCCGCACCGTTTGCGCGAGGTCCTGGCTGAGGGCTTGGTTGACTGGGTCGGGATTGATATTAAAGCGATGCCGGACACGTATCAGATCGTGGCGGGACGCCAGGGAGCCGGCACGAAAGCGTGGGAGGCGCTGGACGTGCTGCTTGACTATGCCGAGCCTGGTTCGGGCAGTGCGGGCGCAGATCCAGATGAGGTGAATTGCGAGGGCGGTGGCAGCGGTCATGCGCGCTCGCGGTCGGTGGATTACGAAGTGCGCCTGACGGTGTACCCCGATGGGCCGCGTGACGGTTTGACGGTGGCGAGAGAGGCGTTCCGGCGCGGCGTTCGCCGCTTTGCCTTGCAGCAGGCCAGGGCGATGGGTGCGCCTGACAGTTTCCGCTCCGACGCGGTGGGGTGGGATGACCAGGTTGAGGCGCTGGCCCGCGACATCGAACAGATCGGGTTCGACACCTTCGCCTATCGGCCCGCGCACTGAATAGGTGAGTGCGGTGACCTCGGACATTAGGGCAGAGTTCGCCCGCGCGATCGTCAGGCGTGCAGCGGTGCGCTAGGCTTGTCAGCAACACCATTGGAGCTGATGGAGGGAAACGCGATGAACAATCAGTCAGATCCTCGCAACCTGCATCAACTGGCCGCTGACCCCGGTACGGATTATGAGACGCTGAGGGATATCGCCTACCGTCACCCGGAGCTGCGTGCCGTCGTTGCTCAGAATCCGCACACCTACTCGGGGCTGCTCGAGTGGTTGGGATCGTTGGGAGATCCCGCGGTGGACCAGGCGCTTGCCCAGAGGCGTGCATACGGACAGCAGGGAGTGGGGCGTTTTCCACCTGTTTCTCAGGCGGCGTCCGGTACGGCCGCCCTCGACCAGGCCAGCCGCCAGCAGGGGAATCGAAGCGGTGAATCTGATGGATCGTCGCAGTCCAGAGTGGGACTGGTGCTCGGAATCCTCATCGCCATCGCTCTTGTGCTTGTGGTGATCTCGATCGTGGTATTCAAAGGGATTTTCCCCTCCCGTCCGGTTGATCCCAGCCCCGCGCCGGCTCCGCAGTCGTCTGCGCAGTCGACCGAGCCTGAAAGCAACGGGGCAGCTGAAGAGCAGTCGGAGGCCGAACCAGAGCAGGCTCAGTCAGATGAACAACCGATCGTGTACCCGGCACCGGCGGGTGCAGTTCAGGCCGGCGAGATCATGGCGCCCTCGGGCAATATTGCCTGCACCCTGTCCGACGAAACTGTCTCATGTGTCATTGTTGATGACGATTACGCAGCTGCCGGAGTTGAGAGCTGCGGTGACCGGCTGACAAATCTGGTTGCCACCGCCGAAGGAGTTTCGCGCGAATGCGTGGAGTCCGCACAAGGTGGTGGGCAGGCCCTTGAATACGGCAAGTTTGCAACCAGTGGTGACGTCGCATGTCAGTCGACGCAGAACGGCATGAGCTGCTGGAACGTGAAGTCCGGAGCTTCATTTGCCCTTGCCCGTCAAGGATGGATGGTCGGGGAGCAAGGCCCCATCGGTGAAGACCAGTTCAGGTGGTGAGTATCGATACTTGCAGCACGGTCTGAATAGCCTAGTGTCTCGGGGATGCGAAGCGATTCTCATTAGTAATTTGGACTGTCTCTTAAGCTGATTGACGTTCGACGAGACGAGCGATAGGGGGTTTGGGGATTTCAATGTCCGCTGTGATTCCAAGCATGTTCAGTCCATCAGTAAGAAGCTGAGCTGCTGTCGGGTCGCCAGCGAGTGTGAAAGTGGTGAGAGGAATCGGCAGATACGAGTCGAATAACTCATCATCCACACCGATGATTGCGATATCATCGGGGATCGACATGCCTCTGCTGAGTACAGCATTCATGATCGGCATTGCGTGAACGTCGTTGTAACAGGCGAACGCATCTATCTCAGGATTCAAGTCGAGATAGTCGTTTACCATCTGTGTGAGTTCAGCCGAATCTCCTCCTTGTGGGATGGGGAGCACTAGCTCGAATGGGCTACGGTATCCCGCTTCGTTGAGTGCAGCTCGAGCGCCTTGTGCACGCGGAGCCGAAAAGATCTGCATCAGGGGATTGTCCGTAGTTGCGAGAGCAATCGTGTGAGAACCTCGTGAGAACAAATAGTGGACTTGAGCCCTGCCTACCTCTAAGCCGGCAAGTTCCTGAGAATGTCCTCCTTCGACATGTGGAATCGACAAAGAATCGAAAGTTTCAATATCGTCTGTATCCAAGCCATATGGAGCAATTATCAGGGCTGGAGTGATCGCTGATAGCAGCGACGCTGTTAGCTCTTCATTTTCGTACCATAGAAGCGGGGTCAATCCGCATGAAGTGATTGCGGTGCTGAGTTGCTGGTAGTACTGCCCTAACTTGAATGTTGAGGGAAAAGGTGGCATGGCGATCACGACGACCCGCGAATGTCCCATTGCAAGATCGCGGGCAAGAGAATTGGGTGTGTAGCCCAGTTTCTGCGCCGCCTGAAGGACGCGTGCCCGCGTGGCACTCGAGATACTCTGCCCAGGCTTGTCATTAAGAACGTAGCTCACCGTGGCGCGCGAGGTGCGTGCCAATCTTGCGACATCGGCACTGGTGGGGCGGCGACGGACGTTAGCCATGATTGCTCATTTCCTGCGACTGCTGGGGCAATCAAATGATATCGCTTGACGATTTTGGGTTACGCGCTTAAGTTATGAGCTAACGGTTACTTACGCGTGTAAGTCCGGTTGTGAACACCAATCAATGAAGAGGGACAGACAATGACGCACCCATGGCAGAACAAGATAGGGTTCGGTGCTGCGTATTATCACGAGTATCATTTCGAGGACCGTCTCGATAAGGACTTGGATCTCATGGTCGAGGGCGGTTTCAACATCATTCGAGTCGGTGAATCCGTCTGGTCAACGTGGGAGCCAGAAGACGGGGTCTTCAATCTTGAATGGCTTCAACCGATCCTTGATGGTGCCCATAAGCGTGGTATCGATGTCATCATCGGGACACCGACATATGCCGCGCCTCCGTGGATGAGAGTGCGATACCCCGAGACAACCTTGCAGGTCGCGACAGGTGTGGAAAAGCCATACGGCGGGTGACAGGACATCAACTACCACAACGCAACCTTCTGTCGTCTGGCCGAACGCGTCATACGGAAAATCGTTGAGCGCTACAAAGATCATCCTGCTGTGGTGGGATGGCAAGTGGATAATGAGCCCGGTCTGGCATTGATGTACAATCCGGATGTTTTCGCCGACTTCAAGAAATGGCTTCAGAAACGCTACGGTGACGTCGACACCCTCAACCGGAAGTGGGGCCTGACTTATTGGTCCCACAGAATCACCTCGTGGGATGAGCTGTGGACGCCCGACGGTAACACGGTACCTTCCTATGACCTAGCCTGGCGGCGATTCCAGGCAGAAATCACTCACGAGATGATTCAATGGCAGGCTGACTTGGTTCGCCAGATGGTCCCCGATCACCACATCGTTGCCACGTGTATTGCAGCCAACCAGCCGGGACAAGACATTACAGAGGTGGCCAGCGCACTTGATATCGCCGGATCGAACATCTACTTTGCCGCACAGGTCGGCTTAGAAAAGCCTGGTATAGACGAACTGGATCCTCAAGGTGCTCCCGGTTGGATTCCCTGGTCTGGCCCCGCCTATGTTCAAATGCTTCTTGACGTCTCCCGCGGTATGAAAGACGCACCTTTTGTCGTCACCGAAACGGGAGCAACCTCAATTGGCTACTCCCATAACCTGATCGTGCCGTGGCCTGGCCAACGCCGACAGGTCGTATGGCAGATGATTGCCCGCGGTGCTCAGATGATTGAATACTGGCACTGGCACACCAACAGATTTGGATTCGAGACATGGTGGGAAGGAATCCTCGGTCACTCGCTGACACCGACCCGTGCCTATCACGAGTTGTCAGATGTGGCCCACGAGCTGGAAAGCTCACGCGAACTCATCTCAGGGCTCACACCGCATTCTGACATCGGAGTGATTGTCACGGCTGAATCGCGCTGGGCAACTGAATTCCAACCGCCCATTGGTGAAGGCATTCGCGGCGACCAGGGTGCCTACGACAAAGGCATGGCACTTCTCATGAGAGGTATCCAGGATGCCGGCCTGACCACCGATATTGTCAGCATTGATCAACTCGGTACGAGCCCTGAGGAGATGGTCAGACGCTGGCCGGTGCTGGTTAGCGCTTTCCTCTACGTGCTTTCCGACCAGGATCTGCAGCTGCTGCGCGAATACGTCGCTGCAGGTGGCCACCTTGTCGTTATGCCGCGTACAGGGCTGGCAGATGCAGAAGCAATTGTTCGTGATTGCACCAAGCCAGGCGTACTTCGAACAGATGCTGGTGTCCATTACGACGAATCAACCACGCTGCTGCACCCCGTTGCAGTTCATGGGCAGTGGGAAGGACATGCGCAGTGGTATGCCGACTGCCTGATTCTGGACAGCGACGACGTCCTCGTCCTTGGTCACTACGATGACCCATTCCTGGACGACTACGCAGCTGCAACGACCCAGCAAACGGGCCAAGGGCGAGTAACCACCGTGGGGTGCTACCCGGATCGTGAACTGGCGCGTCACCTGTTCGAATGGGTCGATTCCACGTCGCTCGAGCCGGATCAGTGGCGAGCACATGCAGGCGAACAGCAAACCTACATGCGTGCTACGAGCACTCAGAACACAACGCTGCACTTCATACACAACTGGTCCTGGAAGCCCAGTACCTATGTTGTGCCTGAACGTGCGACGGGACTTGACGGCGCAGTTTACAAGGCCGGGGAAGAAATCAAGCTTGGCGCATGGGACGTTGCAGTCGTTCACACGCTCTCTCACTGATCCACTGTTTCCGGTTCCAACTAACGAATAACGAAGAAAGAAAGCAAGATGAACACTGATACCGGCACGACGGGCACGCCACAGGTGACCCGTCCGAAATTGACAGCTGACACCATCCGCTTCGCAGCGGCTCACAGACATTGGCGTGGCGAATAAAGAGGCAGTATTCGGAGCCCTCAACACCATTACTGCAATCGTCTCGCTCCTGTCGAATCTGATTGCCGGTAACCTCTCAGACCGTACTCGCTCGGTGTTTGGCAAACGTACGCCCTGGGTTTTCACCGGCGGCATTTTAGGTGGCGCCTCGCTGTTCCTGATTCAGGTTCTACCCAATGCATTCCTGATCGGACTGTCCTACTCCATCTCCATGGTCGGTCTCAATATGATGATTGCCCCGGTGATCGCAACACTGTCGGACAGAATCCCCGAGCGTCAACGTGCCACTATGTCCGCATTTATCGCAGCAGGTACATTGGTTGGCCAATCAGTGGGCCAGCTGGTAGGTGCACGTTTCCTCGGCCAGACATTGCCCGGATTCGTTACGGCAGGAATCCTCATGGGGTTGGCAGGAATTCTCACGGTTATGGTGTGGCCACGGGAAGACTCCTCCCGCAATGGCGAAACGCAGCATGAAAAAGAAACCCTGCTTGACTTGCTCAAGTCCTTCCGCCCACCTCGCAATGCCCCGGATTTCTGGCGCGCCTTTGTCGGCCGTTCACTGCTGATTCTGAGCTACTACATGATCCTCGACTACCAGCTGTACATCCTCCAGGATCACATTGGTGCAACAGATGCCTAGGCCTCGGCGACGATCGCGACAATGGCAATAGTGACGCTGATTGTATCGGCGATTGCGACGGTTACGTCAGGACCGCTATCTGACTTGATTCACCGCAGGAAGATCCCTGTTGTCGTCGCCTCGATTCTGCTTGCAGTGGGATACCTGATCCCGTGGGTGATGCCGACAACAACAGGCATGATTCTGTTTGCCGCATTTGCAGGATTCGGATACGGCACGTATTCGTCAGTTGATCAGGCGCTCAATGTCGATGTGCTGCCATCGAAGGAAACTGCGGGTAAAGATCTGGGCATTTTGAACATAGCGACGACGCTTGGTCAGGCTGTTGGCCCGATCATCACGTCTGTACTTGTCACGGCCATGTCCTCATACTCGTTTGTGTTCCCGACAGCGATCGCATTTGCTGTCATTGCGTGCGTATTTATCATGCGGATCAAGTCTGTGCGGTAGGGCTTTACGCACCGAGGGCGTCTGCCAGCGCCTCGAGATAGTCACTGGCAGAACCGTCGATGCGCAGGCGAACGGCAGAGTGATGATCGAGGTCGCACGGCCCACGATTGATGACGATCAGGTCAGCGCCGCTGCTGATCGCCTGATGAGCAATCCACACGGCGGTTGACACTTTCACTGACGTGCCCACAACCAGGAGTACGTCACACTGCGCAGCAAAGGTCAGTCCCTCGTCCATCTGGTCTGATGGCAGCATCTCGCCAAAAAAGACGACATTCGGTTTGAGGATCCCACCACACTGCGGACAGGGAACCAGCGTGATCGCGGAAGCCGTGGCGCCCTCGGGATCAACCTGAGCCAGAATCGCAACGTGAGTGGGATCAGGGTCGTCGACCAGATTCGGATTGGCGGCGCGCAACTCGCCATCGAGCCATTCTCGAGGATACCGCGCTGCGCACTGCATGCAGTCAACCGTCAAGAACGAGCCGTGAAGCAGAGCGAGCTGGTGGATCCCAGCCTTTTCATCTAGGCCATCCACATTCTGAGTGGCAACGCCGTGAAGGATTCCTGCCCGCTCCATGCGTGCGAGCGCCTCATGTCCGCGCGTGGCGGGCAGGTCCTGCAACGCTCGCCATGTCACCTGGTTTCGCTCCCACACCCAGCGTTGCCATTTCGGATCCGACAGGAACAGGTCGATATCCACTGTCGGCGTGCCAGACGATCCGGTTCCGCGATAGTCCGGAAGCCCTGAATCAGTGGACATTCCGGCACCTGTCAGAGCAGCCAGACGCTTACCCGCACACAGTTCGACCAGCTCATCTAGGTGAGGCAGCGAGGATGACGACCGTGGCATTACTGCTGCCTGAACCTTTCAACGAACTTCTTCACGATTTGTCCCGCCTGGTGGGTTCCTTCACCCATGTGCCCGATCTGCACCAGGGTCTCCAGATCGTCAGTGCCTGAGTAGCCGGCATCGGCATAGATCGCCAGGCGCTGATTGATCGCGTCGGAGTCAAGTTCAGGGTTGAACTGCGTAGCCCAAAAAGCCGGCCCAAAACGCATCATCTGCGTGGGACACGTGACTGATTTAGCAAGAACCGTCGTGCCCGGCGGCACTTCTTCTACTGCTTCGTGGTGGCCGACGTAGGTTGTGAATGTGCGCGGAAAGTCCTCAAGCAGCGGGTCATCCTCGGCCTCCTCAGCCAGGGTGATTGTCACCATCGAAGCCGGTTCAGCCCACCGTGTCGTCACCGTGCCGCCCAGAACCGTCGCGGCAACCTCCGTTCCGTAACCCGTGGTCAGACATGGGGTTTTCGCCTCGAGGATCTGATGGAACAAGTGAGCCAGATCTTCCTCAGTTCTGCGCTGGGACGATGACTTCTTCTCAGTGGGAGTAGTGGTGCCGTAAGGCGATCCAGCCACGAAGATGCCGCTGTAGGCATTGACGTCAACTTCGGGCAGCCCCAGCATATCCATGCGAACCTGTTCGAGCGTGGACGGCGTCAAACCGCTGACCAGGAGGTACGAATGGTATTCAGCGTCGATCGCTTCTTCTTCGGGGCGTGTTGATACCAGCAAGAAAGGCTTCATGCTTCAAGTGTAGGCAAAGAAAGAATTTCCGGTACCCTTACGGTCGAAACATGGGATCTACAGACCGGCCGTGAAACCGATGACGAAGATGCCGACAACGAGACAGATCGAGATGATCACGATGCCCGATACAACAAGCCCGGCGACGGCCTCGTGCCTTCCTCGACCACCGCGTGAAAACGAGGTGATGAGTCCGGCAATACTCAAGATCAGGGCGAAGATTGTCAGAGGGAACGCCAGCAGGGAAAGGGCTGCCATCCACAGGCCAATCGTGGCGGCAGTGTTGGAGTTATGGCGAGGGGCGTTGTATCCGGGGGCCGAGAAAACCATGGCTGGGTCAATGTCCTGGGTTCCGGGGAAAACGAACTGGGGCGACGAGGGATCCAGTGCAGGATCAAGGGATGGATCCAAGGGCGGATCCAGCGTCGGATTTTCTGTGGCACTGTGTGAGGAATCAAGAGAAGGATCCAGCACGTGCAACTGCGAACCTGTCGCTGGCTGACTCACCATTTCCCCCCTCACTCCCCGCGGCCCTGTGCTGACCGAGGGCATCTTTGGTATCCCCTTGTGACGATCCTGCTACGTCCCACCCTACGGCATGACGACTGGGTTCATCTATGGTCACAGCTTATCTGCACGCTCAGGCAACTCGCCCATCAGTTCACCCGTGTGAAATCAACCATGATTTGCCGCGGAATTTAGCCTTTTGTCGGCAAGTTCGATACTGTGATGTTCCGACCGGTGAACGGCCTGCACTTTTGCATCCTTATCAACTGATCGGAGACATTCGCATGAGCGGTTCAGCTACCCCTCGCGCCTCGCGCGAGTCTTCCCATTCGTCAAGTCGTCCTCGGGGCGGCTTTTTTTCATGGCGACTGCACGGTGACGGCACGTCAATCGCTCCCGGCGAGGTTGTCGCCCCCGAAGAGCGTCTGTCGTGGCCGCGCACCATCGGAATCGGTGCGCAGCACGTTGTCGCCATGTTCGGTGCGACGTTCCTCGTCCCTCTGATCACAGGCTTCCCACCTTCGACCACGCTGTTCTTCTGCGCAGTCGGCACACTGCTGTTCTTCCTGATCACCGGCGGACGCATGCCGTCCTACCTCGGATCATCTTTCGCGCTGATTGCGCCGATCACCGCTGTCACACAGACCCTCGGCCACAACTATGCCCTGGGTGGCGTAATCGCCACCGGTGCAACCCTGACCCTGGTCGGCGTCATCGTGCACTTCGCCGGCGCACACTGGATCGACGTCGTGATGCCCCCAGTCGTCACTGGCGCAATTGTCGCGCTGATCGGCCTGAACCTTGCGCCAGCCGCATGGAACTGGGTCAAGGAAGGCCCACTGACGGCAGTGGTCACCATCGTGTCAATCTGCCTGATCACCGTGCTCTTCAAGGGTATTATCGGACGCCTGTCCATCCTGTTCGGCGTGCTGATCGGCTACGTTGCAGCAATCCTCCAGAACGAGGTTGACTTCTCACGCGTTGCTGAAGCCTCCTGGATCGGTCTGCCTGAGTTCTCCACACCTGCTTTTGATCCATCGACGCTGGGCCTGTTTGTCCCGGTTGTCTTCGTCCTTATTGCTGAAAACGTTGGTCACGTGAAGTCGGTGTCAGCGATGACCGGGCGCGATCTTGACGGCATCACCGGGCGCGCACTGATCGCTGACGGCTGCTCCACCATGCTTGCCGGTGCCGGCGGTGGTTCAGGTACCACGACGTACGCAGAAAACATCGGTGTGATGGCTGCGACCCGCGTGTACTCCACGGCCGCGTACCTGGTCGCCTCAGGCATGGCGTTCCTTCTGGCTCTCACGCCCAAGTTCGGCGCCCTCATTTCGACGATTCCGGCTGGCGTTCTGGGCGGTGCGGGAACGGTTCTATACGGCATGATCGGCATGCTGGGCGTGCGTATCTGGGTGCAGAACCAGGTGGACTTCTCTGACCCGGTTAACCTCAACACCGCTGCGGTTTCCCTGATCGTCGCAATCGCGAACTTCACGTGGGTTGCCGGCGGCATGCAGTTCGAAGGTATTGCACTGGGTTCAGGTGCAGCATTGCTGATCTACCATGTCATGCGCTGGATTTCTAAGCTGCGCGGCACGACGCTTGAGGCTGCTTCACCTGCGTCAGCCCCGTCAGGTACCGAGTTGGAGTCGACGGCCTATTCGACCCGTCATCATTCACGAGGGGAACTGGCGGACGCTGCTGAACTGGCAGATGGCACCGAACAGGCTGGCGGCGCTGAACAGGCTGGCTAAGCCAATTCTTCAGGTATTAAACGAGGGCGGCTCACGTGAGTCGCCCTCGTTCCTATTAAAAGCGGACGCAACACCACTGCTGTGACACCGCGGCGACGCTACTCGGATTGTCCCTCTGACTGGCTGCCCTCGCCTGACTGATCATCGTCGCCGGTCTGGGTGGTCGGGGGCGCAAGAAGCTCCGGGTCGACAGGCAGGCACGAGTCGCTGCCTTTGAGGGCGCTTTGAGCCTCTGCGATTTTCTCGATATCTTCCTTAGGCAGCAGTGAATCGAAGAATGCACCGAGGATGACCTGGACAACCTCGTCAGTGCCTTCACTTAAGACCACGCGCGCATCAGGGAAGAAGCGCGCAACCGTGTAGCCGGCATCAATGTTCTTGGGGGAGACGTCAATTTCGACGGTGCCGGTCAACTCACTTGCCGCGTTGGCAGGATCCTGCATGACAAATCCCTGCTCGGCCAGCATCGTCGTCACCGAGCTGGCCAGGCCCGACTGTGAGGTGGCGTTGAGAACCTGAACATGGATCGTGTCTGCCGGCAGCGGTGTCGTACCTTCCGTCGGGCACACAATGTCGCCCAGACCTGCCGTCTTTTCCGTCTTGGAGAACTCTTCGGAGGGCATCGAAATGATGTTCGTGATCACGAGGAGCGCAGCAATGACCAGTACTGCCATGACGGATGCCACGACGGAAAATGTCAGATTCTGCTTACTCTGTCGGGCATCAAGGAAGCGTTGACGTGCTGTTCGACGCCGAGATTGCTGCGGGTTCACGTCACTAACTTAGCCGAAATACACTGTGAATGTGACCTCGCCATGCACGGGCGGTGAAAGCTCAGCTGCCGCTGTCCAAGTCCTCGAGCATCTTGTCAAGCTCCTCGAGCTGCTCATCCAATTCTGCGAACTGCTCGTCAAGGTCACTCGTGAGGTTCTCGAAGTCGCCCGAGAAAGTGTCTGGATAGCAGAACTGTGCCTGATCCATCGACACGTTGACAATACCCATGTCATCGCCCTGCTCAGCCTTGTCGGCCAGTGAGAGTAGGTTCTTCTTCGTGCGATCGTCGTCTGTGAGCCGCCCGGCGTGAGGCCCGTGGATTGGGGGGGGGACGGAGAGGGAGCCGGCGCCGGGGCGGGAGTTGGAGTTGGAACGGGCTGCGTGCTTTGCGGTGTGGGTTGGATGCCCTGTGCAGTGGGGTCCTTTTTGACGAGTGGTCCACATGCACTCAGGGTCATGGTGATGGCGACTGTGCTCAGGAGCGCGAGAATTTTGGTCGGTTTTCTCACATTTTGGAGTCTGTCACGACGAAGGCGCCATGAGAACCCTCGTCGATAAGGTTGATATGCAGTTGTCACCATCAACGCCTTATGGTGATAGAGCAGTGTGCGGCTCCCAGCTGTCGCGCACACGAGCGAAAGGACGATGTGTGAGCGCGCACATCAACACAAACAGCGCAAGTCACGATATGGATGAGCAGGCAGAATCCTCACCGGACGGACGGCCTCGCGAAGGGGAGATCGCCACTCGACCCACACCCCAATCACCACCAGTCAACTACCCGGTATTCATCGGATCAGCTCTGATCGTTGCGGTCATTGCCATCATCGCGATCGCATCACCGCAAAGCGTGGAGGCAGGGTTTACCGTGGCGGTGGATTGGATCAGTCACTGGTTCGGATCTTTCTATATTTTTCTCGCAACCTCCATCCTGGTGTTCGTCGTTGTGCTCGCTTTGAGCAAGTTCGGCAACGTGAGGCTGGGGCCAGATAACGCGACACCTGACTTCTCGACTTTCTCATGGGCAGCCATGCTGTTTGCCGCAGGTATCGGTACCGACATCATGTTCTTTGCTGTCGCAGAGCCGATCGCGCAGTACATGGCGCCTCCCACCGGTGAAGCTCAGACAGTGGAAGCTGCCCGCGCCGGCGTGGTCTACACGCTCTTCCACTACGGCATCACAGGGTGGGGCATGTATGCGCTGGTCGGAATTGCCCTGGGATACTTCGCCTACCGTCACCAGCACCACCTCGCGGTGCGGTCAGCCTTGCGGCCTCTTTTCGGCAAACACGTGGACGGCCCGCTGGGCAACATCATTGACGGCGCAGTCGTTGTGGGCGGTGTTTTCGGTATCGCCGCATCCCTGGGCGTGGGCATCATTCAGCTGAATGTCGGTCTGACGATACTGTTCGGACTGCCGCAGGCAACCTCCACTCAGATCGGATTGATCGCACTGAGTGTCATCATGGCGACAGTTTCCGCTGTTTCCGGCGTCGATCGCGGCGTGCGCGTTCTGTCCAACGTGAACGTACTGTTGGCAATCGGTCTGGCTGTGTGGGTTCTGGTCACCCAAAACACCGCGTACCTGCTGGACTCGCTGGTTCGTTCCGTGGGCGACCTGGTGCGCATGTTCCCCGCCCTCACATTGGAAACCTACGCTGACCTGCGTGAGAACCCGGCAACGGCAGATGTGATCAACACGTGGCTCAATAGCTGGACCTTGTTCTTCTGGGCGTGGTGGATCACCTGGGCCGCATTCGTCGGAATGTTCCTGGCACGTATTTCACGCGGCCGCACCATCCGTGAGTTCGTCATGGGCTCACTGATCCTGCCCCTGAACTACGTCATCATGTGGGTGTCAATTTTCGGTAACGCTGCACTGGAACTCGTGATGAACGGTGACAGGGAATTCGCAGAAATCACTGTGAACGCTCCGGAACAGGGGTTCTACGCCCTGCTGCAACGAGTACCTGGCTCAACAGTGGTTGTCGCCGTCGCACTGTTCGTCGGAATCCTGTTCTATGTCACCAGCGCGGACTCAGGCTCCCTCGTCATGTCAAACCTGTCCAGCCGCATCACGAACGCTCGCCAGGACGCTGTGCCGTGGCTGCGTATCTTCTGGGCGACGCTGACCGGTGTGCTGACCATTGCGATGCTGGTTGCCGGTGGGTTGACGATTCTGCAGCAGGCCACGATCGTTATGGCGCTGCCATTCTCCTTCGTCCTTGTGCTGGTGATGATCGGCTTGTGGCGCTCGCTGTCGCAAGAGGCGTCGATGGCTCAGCGTCGTCGCCGCATCGTCCAAAACCGCGTGCTCGCATCAGGAGCCGGAACGATGGCTCGCCGCTCCTGGCGTGACCGTCTGAGCAAGACATTCGACGTTGTCACCCCTGTGCGCGCTCAGCGTGTCCTTGACAGGCGAGTGGTTCCCGCATTGCAGGCTGTGGCCGATGAACTCCACAAGGAAGATCTGCCCGCATGGGTGGTTGTTGAGGGTCCCGAAGCACAGGATCCGGATGACGAGCGTAACTTCCTGGGCCGCGTCACGCTGACAGTTGGCGGCGAATCGGAGGCCAGGGCATCGGGCGCGCAGGAGTGGGATTCAGGTGCTCAGACCACTGATACGGGCGAGCAACCGCAGACCGATTCCACCACTGAGCTGCACGAGCAGATCAATGAAATGTTTGATGATGCGAAGCCTCGAACGGCCGGGAGTACTTCTGCTGACGGAGCTGAACCGAGCATCGCGGGCCTGCTGACCGAGCATCCGTTCCGCTACACCGTGCGAGTGGTCGAGTCTCCCGTTCCGTCTGTGGGCACCGCGATGGTTGCTGAGGCGAATGACGTGACGGTGCGCCTGGAAGTGCGTCCCTCGGGCGGTGGTCAGGGGTACGACATTGTGGGGTGGTCCTCTGACCAGATCGCGCACGACGTTCTGGATCATTACGAAGGGTGGCTAGACTACCTGGGCGTGTACGACGAGTAGCACATGGGTCGCCCTCGTTGATTGATTGCATTGACGAGGGCGACCACGCTGCACCTGGCTGGCGCTGCGTGAGCGATTACACCCTGATGTGAACGCTGCGAGGTGGCCGAAAGGGCGGTCAATCAGATATGCTCCTATGTTGTTGCACGTATTGATCAGCTGTGTGGTCGAATCGGTGCAGCGCCTTGGAGGATTCGCCTAGTGGCCTATGGCGCACGCTTGGAAAGCGTGTTGGGTGCAAGCCCTCGGGGGTTCGAATCCCCCATCCTCCGCAAACGCCCCGCTGTTTCGTTGAAATGGCGGGGTTTTTCGTTTTCCCCACGCCAGCGCACCAAGCCAGCAAGGATTGACACCCCCATGCCGTCAACTTACAGTTGACAGTGTGAAAGTTCTTCCCAGCGCCCACAAGCACGGCATCACACATGCTGACATCACACACGCGTGGGAAAACGCCATACGGATAATCGAATACGAATACCACGGACAAGACCGCATACTCCTGATCGGGCCCGCCGCCGACGGCACACTGCTCGAACTCGTCGCAGTCCCAGCCCCAACGCCCGACCGAATCATTCACGCTGACAGACTCAGAGCAAAGTTCTACGACTTTTTGAGGTAAAAACATGACATACGCAACCGACACCGACACCGGGCTTGACGAACTCGACGTCACCACACACCACGCGCGAGACGCACAAAACTTCAGGAAAATAGTCGCAGCCAACAAGCAAGTAGAAGAAGCCGAAAGGCGCCTACGCCAAGCCGTCGACGACGCACGCCAGGCAGGCGACTCGTGGACCATCATCGGAGCCGCGCTCGGCATCACCCGACAAGGCGCACAAAAACGATTCGGATAACCAAACCTGAATGTGTGTGCTGAACCCCAATTCTTGGACAGTGATGTGCGATGGCTTTGAGTGTACCGCCGTTGCCGTCAATTGTGATGACCCGCGGGGCTGGGATGGTGGACAGGAGTTTTCCGTAGGCTGTGCTGTTTTCCGTGTGGCACCATTGCCAGGCCACTACTGGTCCTGTGCTTGCTCAGGCTATGAGGACGCATCAGCCGTAGGCGAGGTAGGTCCCGTCAATGAAGATCTGATCATGGACCTGGCCTGTGCAAGGTGGCGGGGGGATTGGGATATTCCAGCACCATGCGCTGTGGCGGCGTAGGGTGCGTCCTGTTGTGGTGGCGTCACAGTCCCTTTGGGGGCGTTGGTCTTTGACCCGTGTTAGGAAGCGTTGGAATGTTGTCAGCTCGCCGGCGTGTTCGCGGAGCCGTAAAGTGCTGGAGCCGCACTTGACGTTCCGTCATCGGGTTTTGCCGCCCCGAGTCCCGTTACATGTGAGCCCAGGTTCGCCACACGTTGGGTATTTTCTTGTTGATGCAGGTCGTGCCATGCAGGAAGCAGACCAAGAAAGACGTTTAGCATACAAAACCGCGATATGTGGGATTTGCTCAGCTTTACCTCACCATAAGGTTCACAATCATTAGAAACACGATTTTCGGCAGTATACCAACGAAAAGTCAATAGTTTAGACACCAAAAATGGCCGCTATCTCCCTTATATGAACAGTCAGCGTCGACGAACAAGGATTATTGCTGCTGCTGTTAAGGCCATCGGTGAAAACGGATTTTGTCACCTCTCGATGCGTCAACTTGCCGATGAAATAGGCATCTCGCATACGACGCTCTTGAGATATTTCGGTTCAAAAGACGGTTTGCTTCAAGCTGTGCTGGAGCAGCGCGAAGAAGGTGAGAGAGACTGGCGATCTGAATTGATTGAACAGCGGGGGCTCTTAGCTGCTCTACCTGAGGTCTTGGCACACAATATGACCATGCCGGCCATTATCAGGTTGGACACAACTTTGACGCTGGAGGCGATCGACGCTGAGCATCCCGCCCATGACTTCGTCCGCCAGCGCGAGGAGGACTTTCAAGAATCATTGTGTATCGAACTGCTTCGGGAACAGCGTGTTGGCAGGCTGTCAAACGACGTTGATGTTGAGCAGTTGGCGCATGAAATTAGGGCGTTAGTCGAAGGTTTGCAGCTGTTGTGGCTCAATGACCCCTCTCTGGATATTGCTGAAACGATGCGCGATTTTATCCAGCATGTGACCGCCTCGTGAATGCCAGCGAGAAAGGGTATGAGGAAACGATTCCTGAATTATCAGCTGGCAACTCATGGCCTCATTGGTCGAAGTAGCTGACGAGGGTGACGCGGCGCGCTGAGCGGGATGGAATTGTGTAGACTAGATGGCGGTCCTCCGCGTGACGGTACCGTCCGAACCTCCCCAGGGCTGGAAGGCAGCAAGGATAAGGGCGCTCTGCCGGGTGCGCGGAGGATCTTTATTATCATCGTCGTTGCTGTTCAGGACGGTTGGTGTCGCCAAATGCCTATGGATACCTTTAAGGTTCGAGTGTGACCACAGCTCTGTACCGCCGCTATCGGCCCGATACGTTTGATGAGATGATCGGCCAGGACCACGTGACGCAGCCGTTACGTGCAGCTCTTCGTGCCGACCGAGTGACACATGCCTACTTGTTCTCAGGTCCACGCGGATGTGGAAAGACCACGTCGGCACGAATCCTGGCACGCTGTCTGAACTGCGCGGAGGGGCCGACCGACACCCCATGCGGACAGTGCGAATCATGCCGCGAACTGGCAACTGGCGGGCCCGGTTCCCTCGACGTTGTGGAAATTGACGCAGCCTCACACCGCGGCGTTGACGATGCCAGGGATCTGCGTGAGCGCGCCACCTTTGCGCCCGTGCGCGACCGCTACAAGGTGTTCATTATCGACGAAGCCCACATGGTCACCAAAGAGGGCTCGAACGCGATGCTGAAGCTGGTTGAAGAACCCCCTGAGCATGTGAAGTTTGTGTTCGCCACGACTGAGCCCGAAAAAGTGATCGGGACGATTCGTTCGCGTACTCATCACTACCCGTTCCGACTGGTGCCGCCGGACGTGATGCAACCGTATCTGGAGCATCTGTGTGAGGAAGAAGGGATTCATCCAGACGCGGGCGTGCTCCCCCTCGTGATGCGGTCGGGTGGAGGGTCTGTGCGCGACACGTTGTCGGTCCTCGATCAGCTGATGGCTGGCGCAGTGGAGGGGGCGCTGAGCTATGACCTTGCTGTTGCGTTGCTGGGGTACACCGACACTGCTCTGCTTGATCAGACGGTTGATGCGCTCGCGGGCGGTGATGGTGCTGCCGCTTTCCGAGTTGTGGAGCATATGGTGGAGTCGGGCCATGATCCTCGTCGGTTCGTTGAGGACCTCCTGCAGCGTTTGCGTGACCTCCTGATTATCGCCGTGTCGGGAGATGCGGCAGTCGATGTCCTGGCGGGAACGCCCAGTGACCAGTTTGAACGCATGCAGGTGCAGGCCCGAAATTGGGGGCCGTACCACCTGTCGCGCGCAGCCGATCTGACTGATATGGCCTTGCGTTCGATGGTGGGCGCGACATCTCCGCGCATACAGCTGGAGTTGTTGTTGGGCCGAATCCTGGTGCCGTCACAGACTTCACCTGCATCCCGCACAGAGGTGGCAGCGTCGCAGGGCAAGGAGGGCTTCCCCGGAACAGTGGGAACAGTCGGCGGAGGCGCACCGAATTACCAGTCGCCAGGCGGTGATGCTGGACATGGCAGTGCCGGAAGTGGCAGCGGGTCTGGTCGTGCGAGTGGTGCTGGCGATGGTCAGTATGACCACGAGCGCGGCGGAACTTATGGCGCGGCTCAGGCGAAAGCGGATCTGCGTCGTCGTCGCGAGCAACAATCTCAGCATTCCCAGCAAACCGGGGAGACGCAGGGAGCACCTAGGCCCGAAGCCGGCACGCCGGGCAAGCCGACACACGCAACGCGGGAATCTGACGCCGCACCGGGGGCCGAGCGCGATCAGCCAGAACACAGCCAAAATGGCCAACGCCAGGCTGAGCAGCGCCCGACTGAGCAGAGGCGTCCTGAACCTGACCGCCCCGGCCACCACCCTGCGCCTGAACAGCACGCTGCGTCCGAACAACCTCATCGAAGCGGCGCGGTTGCAGATTCGATTCGCATGCGCTGGCAGGAAATTGTCGATCGTATCGCTTCGCTCAGCCGAGCCACATGGTCGCTCGTGGACTCTCACGCCCAGCTGGGAGGCGTGGACGAATCTACCGTGATCCTCAGCTTCACCACTCCAGGATTGGTAAAGGCATTCGACTCGGGTTCCCGAGCCCAGGACGTCGCCCGCGCAGTCCACGACGTGTGCGGTGCAGACGTGCAGGTCAGGGCTCAGATCGCGCAGTCAGTAGGCGGCGCGTCGCTGACTACGCCTGCATCGGTTCCACAGCAATCACAACGCACTGATCATCAGGCACACGGGCCCAGTAACGAGGGCACGCCCCAGCGCACTGCAGGTCACGAGCCGCCTTCGTCCAATCAGCAGCACGGTGCGATGCCCGGCCAACAGTCGATGCGCTCTGAACAGGCAACGCACGACGCACAGGCAGCGAACGCGCCGTCACGCCCACAAATTGACCAGCCTTCAGCGCCGGCCTCACCCTCGACTCCGACAGTTGACGACGATGACGATGATGACGGCTGGGGGCCGGTAGCCATACCCGGTGGCGGACGTGCCGAGGCATCTGAACCGGCCGCATCGGCGTCTTCCTCCGAGCCTGTCCACTCTGACCCGGTAGCGCGTGATCACCAGTCAGAGCGTGACGCTCATCCGGCAGCACGCCAGCATCGTCCATTTGGGCGCGAGAATGGCACAAAACAGCCACCTCGAGCCGCACATGGCCCGATCTTTGATGACGAGGACGACGAAAACGACGAGGGCGAGGGAGACGGAGCGACTTCCGGTCGCGCCGAACCCTTGCGCGACCGTGACCATGACGAGCAGAACGCCGAGCACGCCGCGCAATTAGTGGAGCAGAAGATCGGCGGTCGTCCTCAAGGAGTGGCACACGCTGTTGAGGATGTGCGAGACAGTGGTGACACAGAACCGGCCGCCCCGTCGACAGCTCACTCATCCACACCACCTGAACCGCAGGGTGAGGACACCTTTTCACCAGGCAGCGTGGAGGAGATGCGCGCCGAAGCGATCCGTGAAGTGCAGCAGGAACGAGCTGACGAAGCAGGGGAGCAGGGCACAGGCGATACTCACGCCCACGAGGCAGAGGTGCGCGGTACACGGCCGCATCGCCAGCAGGACCATTTCGCTGCCCCGTACGGCCACGACGCACCTGGTGGTGAACCTGACCCAGTTATCGTGCCGCCCAATGAGGATGACTCGGCCAGCATGGATGACGTGGATCTGGAGATGTCGACCAGCGTCGGGTTGCCGGCCATACTGGAGATACTCGGCGGTACAGTGATCGAAGAAAAAGACCAGAGCGAAGAAAGATGAGTGTGACTCGTGTTTGAAGGCGCCTTACAGACCCTGATCGATGAATTGGGAATGCTGCCCGGTGTCGGACCCAAGTCAGCTCAACGCATGGCCCTGTATCTGCTCGACGCTGAACCCGATGACGTGACGCACCTGGTAGACGCCATCCAGGCCGTGCGCGAAAAAGTACACCACTGCGAAATCTGCGGTGATCTCACCGAAGCCGACCAGTGCACCATCTGCCGTAACCCCGCGCGCGACGGATCAGTGATCTGCGTTGTCGAAGAGCCCAAAGATATTCGTGCCATTGAGAATGCGAGAGTGTTCAAAGGGCGCTATCACGTCCTGGGCGGAGCGATCGACCCGATTCATGGCGTGGGGCCTGATCAACTGCGTGTGCGTCAACTGCTCACTCGCCTTCAGGACGGCACGGTTCAAGAAGTTATCGTGGCCACGAACCCCACCATTGAAGGCGAAGCAACCGCCTCCTACCTCTCGCGCACCCTGTCCACAATCGGCGTGATGACCTCGCGCCTGGCTATGGGACTGCCAATGGGGGGCGACCTGGAATACGCCGATCCCGTGACGTTGGGGCGCGCGCTCGAAGGCCGCCGTCGCGCCGAATAACTCCACGCGACCGCATAGCGGGCACCTTTCCGTCACGAGTCGCAGACTCATAGGATGAAGGGGAAACCCATCCCAGGTTGATCACAAGGAAACGAGACAAAGTGGCACTGATTGTTCAGAAATACGGTGGCTCATCTGTCGCGGATGTAGACGCGATGAAGAGGGTCGCCCAGCGTGTCGTGGACACTCGAAATGCAGGACACCAGGTCGTCGTGGTGGTCTCAGCGATGGGTGACACAACAGATGATCTGCTGGACACAGCCGCCCAGATCACCAGCGCACCACCTGACCGCGAACTCGACATCCTGCTGACAGCCGGGGAAAGAATCTCCATGTCACTGCTGGCAATGGCGGTCAATGAATGCGGCGTGCCTGCACAGGCCTACACCGGTGCACAAGCCGGCATCCGTACCGACACTCACTTCGGTAAAGCACAAATCGTCGGCATGGTGCCCGAACGCGTAGCGCGCTCCATCCGTGACGGTCAGGTCGCCATCGTCGCAGGATTCCAGGGAATATCAGAAGATGACGAAACAACGACGCTGGGTCGCGGCGGCTCCGATACGACAGCGGTCGCCCTGGCTGCCGCTTTGCACGCCGACGTGTGCGAAATCTACACCGACGTTGACGGGCTGTTCACTGCTGACCCGCGCATTGTGCCGACCGCGCGGCGCGTGCGCACCATCAGCCAGGAAGAAACACTCGAACTTGCCGCACATGGAGCAAAGATTCTGCACCTTCGGGCAGTGGAATTCGCTCGTCGATACCACGTTCCGCTGCACGTGCGCTCATCTTTTTCCGACAAGAATGGGACATGGATTTCCGACAGACCCGCAAACCCTGCACTGGCCGGCCTCGTCCCTCAAGCTGCGTTAGCTGCCAACCAGGAGGACCCAATGGAAGAGCCGATTATCTCCGGCATTGCTCACGACCGGTCACAGGACAAGATCACCGTGGTCGGCATTGCGAATTCACCCGGCATGGCCGCACGCCTGTTTGAGCTGGTGGCGCAGCAAGGTGCGAACATTGACATGATCGTGCAGAACATTCCCGTCACCTTGGAAAATCGCGCCAACATCTCCTTCACACTGCCCGCCGAGGACGCCGACCACGTCATGCAGGCGCTGGAAGCTGCGCGCGAAGAACTGGGCTTCAAGGAACTCAAGTACAACCCCGATATCGGCAAACTGTCCCTGGTTGGAGCTGGCATGCGAACCAACCCCGGCGTATCGGCCAAACTGTTCGGCGCACTGTCCCAGGCCGGCATCAACATTGATCTTATTTCCACCTCAGAGATCCGCATCTCTGTGGTGACCAAGCTGGAAGACCTTGACCGCGCCGTGCAGGCAGTGCACACCGCTTTCGGTCTGGATTCCACCGAATCTGAAGCCGTCGTATATGGAGGAACAGGACGATGACCACGCCTGAAACCCGTAGTCACACCCAGCGCGACTTGAGCGTCGCCGTCGTAGGAGCCACCGGCCAGGTCGGCTCCGTCATGCGCACCCTGCTCGATGAGCGCGACTTCCCGTTGACCAGCCTGCGTTTTTTTGCCACCGCACGTTCAGCAGGCAAGACACTGACCTGGCGTGACCAGGACATCGTCGTCGAAGACGTGGCAACCGCTGACCTGTCCGGTATCGACATCGCAATCTTCTCCGCCGGAGCCACCGCCTCACGCATCTACGCCCCACGTTTCGTTGAAAAAGGCGCAGTCGTGGTGGACAACTCCTCCGGCTGGCGCAAAGATCCGAACGTGCCGCTGGTCGTGTCCGAAGTTAACGGCGAGGATATCGCGCAGCGTCCCAAAGGCATCATTGCGAACCCGAACTGCACCACGATGGCCGCGATGCCGGTACTGAAAGTCCTGCACGACGAGGGTGTCCTGCGCCGCCTCTTCGTCTCCAGCTATCAGGCTGTCTCCGGATCCGGGCTGAAAGGCGTGCGTGAACTGGAAGAAGGTATTCGTGCCGGTGCGCACCAGGATCTGAGCAAACTGACACTGGACGGCCAGGCCGTCACCTTGCCGGAACCGTCCACATATGTCGCACCGATCGCCTTTGACGTGGTGCCCTTCGCGGGGGCGCTCGTCGATGACGGGTCAGACGAAACCGATGAGGAGCAGAAGCTGCGCAATGAGTCGCGCCGCATCCTGCACGTCCCGGATCTGAAGGTGTCGGGAACGTGTGTGCGCGTGCCCGTGTTCACTGGCCACACTCTGACGATCCACGCCGAATTCGACCGCGCGATCACTCCTGACCGTGCGCGCGAACTGTTGGCCGAGGCTCCCGGAGTGCGCCTGGTGGATGTGCCCACACCGCTCGAATGCGCCGGCATTGATGACGTGCTGGTCGGCAGGATCCGCCAGGATCAGGCCGTTGATGACGGTAAGGGGCTTGTGCTGGTAGTGGCCGGTGACAACCTGCGTAAAGGCGCAGCATTGAACTCGGTGCAGCTGGCCGAACTGGTCGCTCAGGAGCTGCTCGCCGGCTAGCTTCCATCCACCTGCGCCCCAGACAAACAGCGTCGCCCTCGTCAATTACTTACTGACGAGGGCGACTGCGTTCACGCGTGAGTGCGAAAAGCCTACTGGTTCTTCTGCTCTGCGATCTTGGCGCGCACATCATCCATGTCGAGGTTCTGAATCTGAGTGATCAGATCCTCCAGCGCGACTGCCGGCAGAGCGCCGGACTGGCGGAAAACGGCAATACCATCGCGGAAACCCATCACCGTGGGGATTGAGCTGATCTGCATGGCGGTGGCCAGTTCCTGCTGCTGATCGGTGTCGATCTTGCCGAAGACGATGTCCTCGTGCTTGTTCGACGCTTCTTCGAAAACAGGGCCGAACTGCTGGCACGGTCCGCACCACGTTGCCCAGAAGTCGACCAGGACAATGTCATTGTCCTTGATAGTCTGCTCGAATGTCTCCTTGGTCAGTTCAACAGTGCTCATAGGGCCTCCCATCATGAGTGGTCTACGGTCGGTCCGCAGCCTTTCACCTATCTCAACTGTGCTGTATGCACGATTATTCCATGACTGGAGCAATCAGGCTGTGAAGATCCTCGCCTCACTGTGAGTCAGGAAACTCGTGCTGAGTGGCCGTATTGTGAGTATCAGCCGTGCGCAACAGGGCAGCGCAGTATCGCGAGAGAATCGGTGCTGCCGGAGGTTTGCGAGTGTGCTCGTTCAAGCTGCTCAGCTGGAGGCAGGGAAACTTCGTCGCCAGCTACACCGACCGCTTTGAGAATAAACGCCACGACGGTGCCGATTGTGGCTTCTCGGGCATCGGTGAGGCTCGCGGCATCCTCGTCGCTTCCTGCGCGCGCGTTGTCAGGCGCATCTGCCGGTGAGTCTGCAGACGAATGTGTCGGTACTCGCACGCCGGCCAGACATGAGTGAATCAGCGCAACCAGCGTCAACAAGTTCTGCTGTGGAATGCGCCCCTGTGTCATTGCTGCTTCCAGGATGTGGAACAGGATATGCTCAACGATTCCGGCGTGGTCATGGAGGCGGGCAGTGTGCTGTGACGATACCTGCTTGCTCAGCGTGATGCTCGATGCGAGATGAAACTGATCTTTGAGATCGAGATAGGAGCGCAGATATACGGTGAGTTGTTCGATCGGATCGTCAATTCCGGCCAGCTTGTCCCTGAGGAGGTTAGCGAACTTGGCGGTGGTATCCTCCATGAATGCCAGCAGCAGCGCTTCCTTGTCGCTGAAGTGGTTATACACGGCAGTTCGACCCACTTCGGCACGTTCGGCAATCTGTGACATGGTGATGGCATCGAACGGTTCTTCGGACAGCAGTTCTGACAGTGCAGTAAAAAGTCGGCTGCGAGTCAGCTCGCGATGAGCCGCAAGAGTCGATCCAATAATCTTCGGCATAATCGTATTCTGACAGAAGCGTACTGTGTGTCGTCAAATTATGTTGAAATCTGCTGGGTGCACGAATAGCGCGGTGCCAGCGGAAAATGAGAGCGCGGATTCACCCGTGTTGGTTCATGTGCACTGGTCAACGATCGCCTGCACGATTGGAAAATCAGGATCCAGCCAGTTCAACCTCAGCGCTTCCTCGAGCGGAACCCATTGAATACGCTGATGGGAGGATCCAGCTCGCGGCGCCTTGGAACCCGGCGAGACCTGCGCCAGCCACACGGCCATTGTGCGTGTCCCAAGGATCGGCCACCATCCGTCGAGCGGTCCTGCGACCTGGGCGCCCAGTTCAATAGTCGTCCCTAGTTCTTCACGCACCTCACGGACGAGGGCGTCCATCGCGTTCTCACCTGGCTCCACTTTTCCGCCGGGAAGTTCGAACCGGCCGGCCAACTCGGGTGGATAGGAGCGTGCCGCTGCCAGGAGCTGGTGGGGCCGGTCAAGACTGTCGACGATTGCTGCGCCCACGACGGGGCGTACCGGTTGATGCTGCGTGATGGTCACGGCCTCTATGGTAGGCGTAATGCGTGTGGCGCGATTTGCGTGGGTGTCCACTTTGTGTTCTGAATTGGTGTTAGCGCTCGGAAACAGTTATCATCGTGAAGCGTCTTTGAGAAGAAAGTGACGCCATTGCGGGCGTAGTTCATCGGTAGAACGACAGCTTCCCAAGCTGTAAAGGCGGGTTCGATTCCCGTCGCCCGCTCCACTATGACGTCGAAAATGATAAGTACCCTTTTGCGTTAGCGAGTACGCCCCAAGGGGGTCAAGAAAATCGCTTGCGTTAGCGAGTGTATAGCGCGTTTGCCCTGACCTGCGGAAATGCTTTCCTCTCTTTCGACCGAGCGAGCGTTTGCGTTAGCAGGCGTTGATTTGGTCGAGGTGGATAGCGTGGTCGGCGACCTCGGTAACGAGTTCAGCATCGTGGGTGATGACGATGACGACGGCACCAGTGTCAGCGAGTTTACGCATTACTCGGGAAATCGCGACAAGGTGCTTGTAGCCAACACCTGATGTCGGCTCGTCGAAGATGTAGACCTTCTTGTTCGCGGCAAGCGCTGTAGCAATAACCAGACGTTGACGTTGCCCACCAGAGAGTGCTTGGGGATGATCAGCCTCATGGTCGGTGAGGTCGAGTTCTTTAAGGATCGCCTGGGCGTCGATGTGTTGTTTTTCGGCTCTCGTTATCCCGAGCGTGACTTCGTCAATAGCGGTGTCTGAGAATAGCTGCCGGGTGGGGTCTTGCATTACGAGGTATGCGTCCCGGTTGGTGAATTTTTGCCTATTGAGTGTGATGGATGCACCTTTGGCTTTTTCGAGTCCGCAGATGATGCGTGCCAGTGTTGATTTGCCTGACCCGCACGGGCCGAGGAGCGCTGTGATTTTCCCTGCCGGAAAGAGCAGATGGCCGATGTTGAGAACCGTGTTTCCGTGGCGGTAGGCGAAGGTGAGGTTGTCAATCTCAAGCCCATCTCCTGCCGGTTGCGGAAGTTGTGGCATAGGCACAGTCACTAGGGATCGCAGCCCAAGCTGTTTGCGCTCCTCATCCGAGGTAGCGTAGAACTCTTCGCCGGTTGCGGTGAGGGCGATGTTACCTTTATCGAAGCAGTAGACACGGTCAGCGATCCCGGAAAGGAAACTTAGCCGGTGTTCAGCAATGATGATGGTGTGTCCATCAGCTTTGAGCCTGGCGATGAGTGTGGCGAGTTGGTCGATAACGTCAGCGGACAAGTTCGCGGTTGGCTCGTCAAAGACGATCATCGACGTGTTGTTGCACATGGTGACGGCGCAGGCCACGCGTTGCATCTGCCCACCCGACAGTTGTGTGACGCGGGATTCCAACAGGTCGGCGATACCTAACTCGGCTGCAACCTCGTCAATGCGGGCACAGATCTCCTGCGGGTCGCGGCCGAGATTTTCTGGGCCGAAGGCGAGTTCTTGGCGCACGTGGGTGGTGTAGAACTGGGTGCGCGGGTTTTGAAACACTGTCGAACAGTGGTGGGCAAGCTCTGATAGATCTACTCGTGCCACGTCAATGTCGTCGACTGTGACGCTTCCGGTAAGGTCGCCGTCGTGGAAGTGCGGGATGAGCCCGTTAAATAGCCGTAGTGCGGTGGTTTTTCCTGACCCTGACGCGCCACACAGCAAGGTGACAGTTCCCTGCGAAATAGTGAGGTTGGCGCCATTGATTGAGGGGTGGTCTGCTCCTCGATAGGTGAAGGTGACCCCAGTTGCTTGGGCTATTGTCATAGGACGATTCTCCATATCGCGAAGCTGATAACGATGAGCAGAATGACCGCGTCGATCACACGGAATTTCACGACCGTGACTGAGGTGGGCTTTGCGGTTCCGCCCAGTCCGCGTACAAGGGCAGCAGATGCCAGTTCGTCTCCGCTGCGTACCACGGTCGATAGCAGCGGGATTGTGAAGTATTGCGCCGCACGCAGGGAAAGCGCGGACATGCCGCGTAGTTTCATGGCATCTGAGATCGCTTTAACCTCGTGGCCGATCACGGGCAGCACACGTAACGCGACTGAGATCGGGATCGTGAAACAGGTCGGGATTCGTGAGCTGGCGAGTGCTTTTTGCAAGGTGGCAGGTCGGATCACACCGATCGCGTAGGCTCCCATTCCTGCGCTGACACTGAATCGCCACATCCACTGCAAAAACAGCACGAGGAACGCGCTGGCCGTTGACTTCCACACCAGTGGTATCACGAAGACGAGTGTGCCGAGAGCCGCAAACGTGGCCAGGTAGACGGCAACCCAGCTCGGGCGCACGAGCGTGTTGGGGTTGATCGTAGCGCTCGCCAGCATCACGGCGGCGAATCCGCCCAGAGCACACACGAACCACGGCGAGTAGGCACTGTAGATCGTGGTGGAGACGATGACGAGCGCTACGATAATCGTGCGCGGGTCGGGAAGTTTAGACAAGACCGGCCCGTTCAAAGTGTTTGCGCGCCACCCGGGTTCCCAACAGACCAGCAAGCCAGCCAACGATGAGCATCACGACGAAGAAGCCCAACAGAATCGGAATCGTGACAACCTGCGCCATCTTCGCGGCATACTCGGCACCCATTTGTTCGGCGATCTGCGACATATATGCGTCTTGGTTCATAAATAGCGGAATCCACGGGGAAACATAGATCGGCAGGATAAACAGTGCATATGCCAGCGGGACACGAACTTTCACGCTCTTCGGCCCCTTGGTGATCACCAAGTCAGCGAGCAGGCCGAACACAGCGGCGATCGCAATTCCTCCCACCCAGTGACCCGTTACGAAGAAGAGGACTTCGATGAGGATCAGCATGATTGTCAATGCCCCCATCTTCGGAGTGCGGGCAGTAAACAGCGCAAAGACGATGCCGTTAACGAGGATAGAAAGCAGGAAACCGGCATACATGGCAGCCGGAATGAACCCGAGCATTCCGAATGCAAACACGATGACAAACATCAAAGCGGTGAAGACGCCGATATTGATGAAGTCGCGCGTGTTTAGGCGCGAGGACGTGGGTGTGGACATAGTTATTCCTTTCATGATTGTGAACAGTGCTGTGTTTTAGACGAGTTGCCATCCGGCGGCGTTGATGCGCTCTTGCCAGAAATCGCGGTATTGACCTGGCTGGTTGACCAGCTCGTCGTGGCACCCGCGCTGGGCGATACGCCCACCGTGGGAGAGCACAATGATTTGGTCAGCTTGGCGAATGGTTTCAAGTTTGTGGGCGATCACGATCAGTGTGGAGTGCTTGCGTAGCTCGTTCATCGCCGCAACAATGTTGGCTTCATTTTCCGCATCCAACGCGCTGGTGGCCTCATCGAACAGCGCGATCGGGGCCTTCTTCACCAAGGCGCGGGCGATAGAGACGCGTTGGCGTTCCCCACCTGACAGTGCGCGCCCGCCAGCACCCGCCAATGAATTCCAGCCGTCTGGGAGCCGGTTGACGATTTCGGTCACGCCCGACAGGTCAGCGGCCCACCTGATTTCTTCATCGGTAGCTTCTGGGTTGCCAAGGCGAATGTTGGCTTCGAGCGTGTCATTGAATAAATAGACGTCTTGGAAAACGAGAGACACCTGGCGCATCAAATCTTCGGTGGTCTGCTCGCGCACATCAACCCCGCCAACGTATACGCTGCCGGACTGCACATCCCAGAAACGTGCAACCAACCTCGCGATTGTGGTTTTTCCGCAGCCGGAAGGGCCAACCAGGGCACACATGCCGCCTTGCGGGACATGGAAGGAAATATCACGGAGAACCGGGGTGTCCGGATCGTAGCCGAAGGCGACGTCCTCGAAACGAACATCACCAGGAGCGCTCACCGGTGTGGAGACATCGGGTTCGGACAGTTCGGGAGCGTCCATGATCTTGTCGACGTGATTCATTTGCTGGCGGCGTTCTTCCAGCCCGGTCATGCAGCCACCGATGTCTTGGAGCATGGTGGTGAACCGCAGGCACATGCCGATGGTGACCACAGCGTTCAACGCATTCATCTGCCCGCCGAGGGCGAGTTGGGCGGTCAGCCAAATCATTACCACGACAAGGGCTTGGACGAACATTCCGTTTATCAGGTTCGCTAATGTTTCGATCCACAATGCTTTGCGGCTTTTGCGGTCAGCCTGTTTGAATGCCCGATCAAGGGCCGGGTAGTCGTCGGCGACATGGCAGGAGCGCAGCGCGCCTTGGCAGGTGGAGAATTCGACCATGCGAGCCGCCAGCTCCGATTCTGCTGGTTCGGAAACCTGTTTGCCCTTATCGAGAAGCACACGGGAGATATGAAGGAAGGCGAGCATGATCGGGAAGGCGATCGTCAAGGTCAGTCCCAGTCGCCAATCCCAGAACCACGTGCCCACAGTGATCACCAGCACGGCTGAGAGTTTTTGGACGAGGGAGAAAATGAAATGTGCCGCCGACTCGCCCAAGTTCATCATTTCCTGGGTGACCATGCGCGACAGCCGTCCAGAACTACCCGAATCAAACACTCCCAACGGTAGGCGGGCTACCTTGTTGCCGACCGCTTGGTGTACGTCGTGAATGAACCCGAGCGCGCCGATATAGCCGGTGCGCATGCCATAAAACTCCGTGCCCACGCCCAGCATCGCGATTACCGCCAAGGCGATGAGCCAGCCCCAAAACGACAGCCCCCACACCGGCATTCCGGTCGCTAGGGCACTTGCTGCGGGAAGCAAAGTCAGCAGGGCAAAGCCGTGACACAGTCCTGAGACCGCACCCCACGCTTGACCGACCGAGAGGTCTCGCCACGAGGCGGGTTCCATCAAACGCTTAAAGCGTGGCAGCAATAGTTGATTCATCGTGTCATCTCCTCGCATGCACCTTGGGCAAGAAGTGCCTGATAGTGCGCATTACCCAACAGCTCGTCGTGTTTACCGACCACAGCAATGCGCCCGCGTTCCATGACGACGATTTGGTCTGCCCCTCTGATCGAGGCCAGTCGGTGGGCGATCACAATCACGGTTCTGCCTTTGGCAAGAGTCGAGAGAGCTTGTTGGATTTTCGATTCCGATTCCGGGTCCGCCATCGCCGTCGCCTCGTCCAACACCAACACTGGGGCATCAACCATGAGCGCCCGGGCGATCGCGATACGGGCTGCCTGCCCGCCCGAAACGTGGGTATCCTCACCCAACACAGTGTCGTAACCATCTGGCAGGCTCATGATGAACTCATCGATCTGCGCCGCCCGCGCCGCCTGCCGCACCTGATCCAAGGTTGCGTCTGGCGCGCCAAGAGCGATGTTGTTTCGAATGGTGTCGCGAATAAGCTGTGCATCTTGCAGGACAAATGCGACCGTCGAATACAACACATCCTGGGAAATGCTCTTTAGATCAACCCCGCCAATAGTGATCGTGCCAGCATCTGGATCATCGAAGCGGGCAATCAAACTCGCCAACGTCGACTTTCCCGCGCCCGAAGGCCCAACCAGCGCGGTCACCGTGCCTGCCGGAATGCTCAGGCTCACTTCGTCTAACGCTTGGGTCTCGTCATAGGCATACGACACACCCCGAATCTCGATATCATGACCCTTTGGCGTCTGCGGCATATCTGGCTGAGGCAATGCCGGTAGCTCCATGACGTTCACCAGCCGTACTGCCGCAGACCCTGCGAGCTGGTACGACCAGGCGATGGTTGCGACTGCCATCAACGCTCCCGGCAACACCAAGGCGATCAACGTGGTCGTTATCACCTCGTAGATGCTCACCCAACCGGCGTTCATCATCAACGCGCCACCGCCAAGGTTCACGATCAACAACACCGGGATCGACACCCACGAAAATGAGGCGACCGACATCGACACCAGCGGCATGCACCATGCCCGGTAGAACTTAGAAAACTCGTTAGCTGCATCTAAATAGGCTTTATGTGCTTGGCCGACCTTGCCGAACGCTTTCACCACTGAGATACCGGCAACGAACTCGGCCATCGTTGCCGAAACCTGAGCGAGCTTGGTATCCATTTGTGCGGTCTTCTCATTCATCCCACGCATCGACATGCCATACATGCCCACATAGATCGGAATCGTCGCGATCGACAGCAGAGCGAGCCGCCAATCCACCACGAACGCATAGGCTAACAAGGCGAGCGGGGATACGATCGCGTTCAGTTTCTCAATCGGCCCGTGCGCGATCACTGTGTGCACCGTGGCCGTATCATCCTGAATGGTCTTGCGGATCTTCCCCTCACCCTCGCGGGTAAACCACGACAGCGGAGCAGTCGACATGCGGGCGGCAATCTGGCGGCGCATTTGATTACGCAACGACAGGTCAATAAAATGCGTCACGCCCAATGCAACAAAATATAAGGTCAACCGGGCCATGTATGCGCTGACGAGGAGCATCACGATCCAGTTCACCCGCGCCGGGTCCACCCGGTCTTGCATCAGCGCAGCTCCCAGCTCCACCAAAGCCACATAGGGTGCGATAGCCAACACACCAGAGAGAAAAGCTAAAACCTGCGCGATAAACAGTTTGCCTTTCACCGGCTGCGATAGCTGACGGATCGCGTTCTGGCCAGCGACAGATTTTTCCTTCGCCGACTCATACTCGCCTTCAACAACCTGATCCATTACACTATCGTTCACGCAAACACCATCCTTATTAGATAAGGGTAACCTTACTTTATTTCTGGGAGGTGTACCTAACCGTGCACGTCAACTGATATGAGCATCACCCTTTCAGGGCAATCCTCACCTGTTCACCGGTGCGGAACACGAACCGGATCCCGTCCTCGTCTACGATGGCGTGGTCGATCAGTGCGCTCCACTGCGCGGGGCGAAAATCGTTCACAGGTTCGCCCGCCAGATCGCCTAGGGCTGTGGTGACGGCGGCATGCTTGGCAGTGTTCGCTGCAATATCTGCCTCTAGGCTCGCTTTGCATGCGAGTGTCTTACGGCAGGCAGTATCGAGCTCTGTGTACTTGTTTTGGTAGGCGTCTTGGTCGAGCGCGCGTTGCTGGTTTTTCGCTATCAGTGCTTCGATCTGCTCAGTGAGTTCCACGATTTTTGTTTGGCAGGCGGCGGCTTGTTCTTCCAAACGGCTCGTATCAAACATGGAGTCAAAGATTTGCAGTAGCTGGCTTTGCCGTGGCTGGCGGGCGATCAGTTGATTGAGCGCTTGGACGAAAGCGTTCTTGATATCTTCGTCCTTCACAGTCGCGCTGCTGCAGGGCTTGTCGCCTGCGTATTTATGGTTGCATTGCCAGACTGTGTACTTATATTTCGTGTTCGACGCCCACGTCTTACGCCCATACCACGACCCACACTGCGCACACTTGAGCCTGGTGGAGAACAAGCCGACCTTCGCTGAGGATATGTTGCCATGCCTGGTGGCGAGCTCGTATTGCACCTGATCCCAGATGCGTGGAGCAATAATCGGCTCGTGATTGCCTGTTACGTAGTATTGGGGTACTTCGCCCTCGTTGACCTTCATCTTTTTAGTAAGGAAATCGGTGGTGAACGTCTTTTGCAGCAGGGCGTCGCCTTTATATTTTTCATTGGACAGGATGGAGCGCACTGTCGAGGTTGACCACACTTCTTTCCCGCGCGGGGTGAGAATCTTGCGAGCAGCGAGCTCGGTTTTAATCTCACTGATCGCCATCCCGTCAAGGAAAAGCTGGTAGATCAACCGCACGGTCGGAGCCTGCGTCTCGTCGATGACGAGACTGCCGTCCGCTCCTTTCTTATATCCGAGTAGTGATGCATAGGGAACCATAATCTTCCCATCTTGAAAACGCTTCCTGTGTCCCCAGGTGACGTTCTCAGAGATGGAACGTGATTCTTCTTGCGCCAAGCTCGACATGATCGTGATGAGTAGTTCGCCTTTGGCGTCGAAGGTGTAAATATTTTCCTTCTCAAAATAGACCTCGACGCCTGCATCCTTGAGCTTGCGCACGGTAGTGAGCGAGTCGACGGTGTTGCGTGCGAACCGGGACACACTCTTGGTGAGGATCAGGTCGATTTTGCCTGCCAGGGCGTCATTGATCATGGTTTGGAAACCTTCGCGACGTTTCATAGAGGTGCCAGAGATGCCCTCATCGGAGTACATGCCCGCGAACCGCCAATCACTACGTGAGCGAATGTAGGTGGTGTAGTAGTCGATCTGAGCCTCATACGAGGAGGTTTGTTCTTCCATCTCAGTAGAAACGCGAGCATACGCCGCCACCCGTCTGCGCGCTGGTACCCCGGACGGGGTTGTGACATTCCCAAGTTTCTTTGTTGCGGGTATCGCTGTGACCGTGCGACTCATGCCAACCACCCCTCACTGGTTAAGCCCACCGGCATCATGGTTCCATCTGCGAGGTGGAAGGTGAGCTGATGCTCGAAGGCCTCGATCATCACGACCTGCTCGCCAACCTGGACAGGGTCGAAACCCTGGGTGCCGAGCATGTCTGCGCAGGCGTGTTCGAGGAGCGTTTCGCGCAGGTTGTGCCCCCTACAGGGGTTTCCGTTTCCGGTGCAGGCACTCCAGCAGCGCCAGAACTTGTATGAGGTTCCAGACTTGTAGGTGCGGGTTTTGCGTTGATAGTTCTTCCCGCACGCGCCGCAGCAGATCCGCCCGGTGAATACGCCCGTGTTTTTTGACGGGGTGGCAGCCGGGCCCACCTCACGCCTGTGCGCGATTTCTTTCTGAGCGGCGTCAAAGGTTGTTTCGTCAATGATGGCTGGTAGTGCATTGTCGACCCAGTATCGCGGCAGCTCCCCGTCGTTGAGGGAGCGTGTGGGTGCTTGGATTGTGGGGCGGTACATTTTCTGTAGCATTTGGCAGCCCTTGTAGCGCTCATTTTCGAGCATGCGACGAAACACTGACCCGTAGAACCGTCCCCCTCCCCGAGAGCGTTTACCTTCAGCATTGAGCATCGTCGCGGTTTTCTCCGGGCTAATCCCGTCCAAGAAATTCGCAAACAGTAAGCGCACGATCTTGGCTTCCTCTTCGATGATGGTGAACTGGCCGTCTGCCCATTTGTATCCATAGACAACGAAGGAGTTTGTGCCCCCGCTCTTGTATCGGTTCCGGATCGCCCATTTCACGTTCTGGGATAGCGAGCGTGATTCTTCTTGGGCGAATGAGGCCAGCAAGGTTAACAGCAGTTCCCCGTCAGCGCTAAGGGTGTCGATGCGTTCGCGTTCGAACCGTACGGCCACGCCAAGGTCTTTCAGCTCACGGACCGTAGCGAGCAGGTCGATTGTGTTGCGGGCTAGGCGTGAGATTGATTTACACAACACAATATCGACACCCCCACTCCTGGCTGCGTCCATCAGATCGGCCAGGCCTTGTCGGGATTTTGTTGACGTGCCGGTGATACCCTCGTCGGTGAACACGCCGACGTAGGCCCATCCGGGTGTGGATTGGATCAGGCGCGAGTAATACGAAACCTGCGCCGATAGGGATGCTAACTGCTCTGTGCCGTTGGTTGAGACCCTCGCGTATGCCGCCACGTTGACCAGTTTCGGGGCAGGCGACCGAACTGGTGTCACCACACTGATGTGTGCCACGTTTTCTCCTTTCGCGTTAGGTCTATACACGCTCTAAACCAAGTGTTTATCCAGTCGTTTCGCCCACAATCTGTGGTTGATAGATCGGCGTCCACGCCTTCCATAACAACCGGTGAGCACGCTGATACTCTGCGGGCGTGAGCACGCCCCGCCCCGCCAGCACGCTCAACGTGTGAGAGTCCGTGATGAAGGCGAGTTCTCGGGCGAACACGTCAGGTTGGGCCAGTTGATCAACAGGAGCGGCGAGCGTGTTCATGGTTGTCCGCCACGGGTGCCGAAGCGAGCACGTACATAGCAGGCGTGACAGCAAAACTTTTGACCTGGTTTGTCCACGATCGCGAAGCGGCGTCCGCAGTGCGTACAGGTCTGCTCGCGCGCAGGCTCGGTTTTCTGTCGATGCCGCCACGCTTTATGCCTGCAGGCGGGCGAGCAAAACCGAGCCCGAGCTGCTCCCTGTATAGGGCTGGCACACCAGTGGCATACCTGCCAGGCCATCACCGGAGCGGCGTCAAGGTTTCGGGTTGTGCAGTACGAGCGGACCTGGTCACGAGTTAGGGCGCAAAACTCGGCAATCGCTTTATACCCCCAGCCCGCCGTGCGCAGGTTGCGGATACGTTGTTCATCAAGATCATTCACAGTGGGGTCACTCCCTTCACCCCACTGCCGACAAACCCCCGATTGTTAAATCCGTCCATGAAACGACGAAAAGCCCCGCCACCACCGGCTCCCCGAGGATTGGGAAGTCACAGTGGTGACGGGGCTCAGTCGCTCCGACGTGGCGCGGATGTTTAGTAGCCGAGCTTGGCATTCACGCGAGCTTGTACGGCGCTGTAGAGATTTCCGAGTCGGCGCTTACGTTCCTCACCGTTGCCGTACTCGCCGCGAATAACGGCATCGGCAAGAGCATCAATGTTCGGCCCTGCTGGCTTCGCGGCAGGTGCGTTGCCAGAGAGCTTCTCGTTCACGCGCTGCTGGACAGCCGCATAGTTGGCTCCGAGGCAACGCTTACGCTCCTCACCGTTCCCGTAATCGCCGCGAATCACTGCATCAGCGAGAGCGTCGATATTCGGCGCTGCAGGAGCGGGTGCTGGTGCACTACCGCTCATCTGGTCATACCAAGACTGTGCGCGGGACATGTAGGCAGCATGCTGAGAACCAGCAAGAGAAGCCGGACAAGCAGTCGCAGAAAAGTCCTTGTGCCCGAAGACGTTCTTGCCCCAAGCCGGGCGGCCAAGACCGTAGAACTTGCAAACGGCCGCCACGAGGTGTGCTCCGTTATCGAGGCACGCCTCCGACACAGCCCACGGGTTCGAGGACACATCCGCATGCTCGATGCCGATACTGGTGGTGTTGGCGGCAAAGTTGCCTGCATGCCAGGCGGTATCGCGATCCCACACCAACTGGCCGATGCGTCCGTCGGTTTGGACTTGGTAGTGGGCGGAAGCTGGACGCGTTTGCCACACGTCGTAGCAGCCCCTAATGGTGAGGTTTCCGGCGTTGTGGTGAATGATGACCTTATCGATCCGCCTACCATTCCTGCCGGGCGTGTAGTGTGTGTTCATGATGAGGTCGATGTCAGCCTCAAGCGTGTTCCAATTCTTCATCAGTGAATCTCCTTTTCAGTGGTTGGTGGTTCGGTCAGTGAGGGTCTTGTTTCGGCGCGGTTGGCGATCGCATCGAGCGCCCCACGCATTTGGGATGGGACGGGTAGGCCGAGGCGGGTGGCGTTCTCCACGAGGGAGATGCCTTCGTTGGATAGGTAGAAGAAGATGACCGCCGCTCGCAGCACGCCGGGTGCTCCGAGAATATGGACGTCGATCAAATGGGCGAGGCCGACGAGGGTGAAGATGAGGATTTTGCGGCTGATACCCCTAAAACCGACGGATGAGCTGAGGCGGCGTTCGTTGATGGCGGCCAGCACCCCGGTGATGTAGTCGGCGATAGTGAAAACAATCAGCGCATAGACGAGGCCGTCGAGCCCTCCAAGATAAGCGGCGAGCCACGCACCAATACCAGCGATGCCGGCTTGAATGGCGTGCCAGATGGCGTGTAGGGACATGGGTATTCCTTTCTGTGGGCATAAAAATTGCCCACACCCATCTGGGGTGAAGGCATCAAAAATTGGTGTAGCGCAGCGTGTTACATGGTCGGGTCAGTGAGGACCTCGAGAATTGGCAGGCTCAAGTCGAAGGACGCCACCTTGGGCGCTGGGAGTTCTTGGGCTTCGATGGCCTCTGCTGGTGGTGCGGGCGTGGCATCGGACTCAACTGGGACGATGGGTAGCTGTACTTCTTCGCTAGACGTTGACTCATCATCTGAAACGTCGGTCATTTCTGTGTCCTTTTCTTCCTTGTCCTTCATTGGCCACCCTTGGTGATGGCGTCGTAGAGGACGTCGTAGGCTTCCGCCGCCACGCCAGACAGTTCACCCTCATAGCCGTCAAGAAGTGCTTTCACGTCCTTGTCGTGGCCGTCGTAGGTGGGCCCCGACACTTCCGCAACAGATGCCAGCAGATTCTGACGGGCATCGAGGAATTCACTGGCTTTGTCGGGGTCGGCGAGCATGAAGGTGCCGTCATCTGCGAACACTGGGCGACCATGATCGTCGAGTGTTGCATAGTGGGTGACGAGGTCGTATTCGTCTTCCCCGAACCGTGCAATCGCTTCCTTCACTAGCGTGAGGAGTTTGGAGCGCGCCCTGGATTGAGCGGCTTTGAGCGGCATGTTCTCGAGTAGGTCGGCGATGGGTTGCAAATGGTGGTTGGCGAGCATGATCTTCATCAGGGTTTCCTTTTACTTATGCGAGGTTGGTGGACATGGCCGACAGGCCTGTGTTGGAGAAGTACCGCCACGTGATGTTCGAGCCGGTTCCGGATATGGATGTGATCCACCCTTGATTGAGTAAGCTGAGGATCGCGTTCATCCGCGACATCAAATCTTTGGTGCGATCAAAGAGACGGGTCATGTTGTAATACGAGCCGTTGGTGACGACCATGACGTCGTAGGTGTGGAAGACGATCTTCGCCAGCCCATTGCTCGACACCCACCCGGCGTAGGTGCCTTTCCCGGTGAGCGTGCAGTCTTGCAAGGTCACGTAGCGTGAGCCGGTGGTGTAGAACTTGTAGCCGTTGGTGCGCAAGTCAGCACCAAGATGAATGCCGGCCTTGCCGTAGAAGCGTCCCTTCGGATCCAGGGTGAGGCAGGTGAAGTAGCCACCGCCGGAAACCGTCTGGTATGTCCAGGCCACATAGTCGCCTTGATAGGCGACCTGGTTGACGACGCCTTGCACGTCGGGCTTGTCCTTGTGGGCACGGCGTGCCATCTCCCCGATGTAGCGGGTGCCGTACCAGAACTGCATGCCCGCGCTCGTAATCTTTCCCTCCAACGTCGAGCCGTTATACCAAGCGATCTGATACGGGGTGATGCGGATAGATTGCGTCCAGCCTGCCAGGCCTACTTGGATGGCGTTGGTCGCGAGCTTGTCGGCCGTAATCGAGCGCGCCCCAATCCGAGCCGCCGACAACGTGCCGGTGGTGATCTTCCCAGCATCCAGCGAGGCGATCTTCGCGGATGTGACCGCCGCGTCCTTGATCATCGCATTGGTGATGTATCCGTTGGCGATCGTCAACTTGTCGGATGTAATCGATCCGGCGGCAATCCGCCCAGCAGCTAAATACCCGGAGGTGATCTTCGAGGCCGAGAGCGACCCGATTTTCGCGTCGGTGATCGCGGCGTCTGCGATGTGTGCGGTGCCGATGGCGGCGTCTGCGATGTGTGCTTGGCTGATCGCTTTCGACCCGATCATCGCAGCCCCAACCGGTGTTTGTTCCCATTGGTTGTTGGTGAGGATGTATTGGCGGGCGATCACGCCGTCTACGCGCACTTGCCATAGCGAGCCCTCCGGTCGGCCAGCCGCGTCCGCTACGCTCGGGTCAACAACGGCAACCGTGAGCCGCCCATCCGAAGTCATCGCAACGTCGTGGGCATCTTGCGCCAACTGGGTAGCACCAGCGGCTGCGGTCTTGGCTTGGTCGACCTCTGCGCGTGCTGCGTCGAGTTACGCGCTGATCTGTGCATGGTTCAGATCAGTAGCGAGTGCCACCCAGTCGGGCTGCCCGGTGTCGGTGAGCCGGTAGATCCAGATTTCGGTGGTTTCGCCGTTCTGCTTGAACCATGTGTCGCCGAGCTGTGCCTTCTCGGGTTGGGCACTGCCGTAGTGGTTGGTGTTCTTCCCATCCGCTGAGGCAAGTGCGAATCCTGCCGTATCCGACGCAGCCACCGCCGTATTGATGGCGGTCTTGACTTGCCGGGTGACAGACGTGAACTTCCGAGCTACGGTTCCAAGTTCGACCGAGATGTATTGACCTGTGAGCGGGTTGTATTCGTATGCCACCACCCGTGCCGTGAGCGCGACACCAAGATCAGCGTGGCGGACGGTCACGGTGTCGCCAATTTCGACGGTTTCCAGGCGTGCAAGGTCAGCGTATTCGCGGGTTTGTGAAAGGTCAGTGAAGTGGATCTTGTACGAAGCGGACGGCTCATCCACATGCTTGGCGTTGAATTCTGCTGCCGCCAGTCGGCGTAGTTCGCCGTGTGCTTGGTCGAGTGGAAGCTCGCCTTCACGTGGGTTGTCTTTATCCGTGATGGCTTTGACTTGTCCGTAGCGGATGACGCGGATACGCGGCACCACATAGTCCCCCAATTTCGGGCTATCCACATAGAGTTCAGGCAAGAGCAGGCCGTCGTAGCCAATCGGCAAAATCCGCATCACCACCGTCGAAAAATCAATGGATGATTCGAAGCCGGTGAGGTTCTTCCGATCACTGATGACCATCCCGTGGTTGGCTCCGCGCATGGGCGCGTGATGGATATGGAAATTATCGCGGGTCAGTTCGCCGCCCCAACGCGCAGCGAACGTATTGTCCTCGCCCGCATCCATGAGAGCGGCGGCGATGGGCATGCGCACCAACCGCGCCGAAGACCTAGTCACCGTATCCGATGAGGTAGCAGTAAACCCGTGCTTAGTGTTCGCCGCCCCAAGGATCTGCGTCAGTGCGCCTTTCGCGGTTTTGTTGACCACGTAGGTGTCGGCGATGAGATTCGCCGCCAAATCATAGAAGACATGAAACGCCGTTACTTCGAGCATTCCTTCGAGGGTGGTGACGACCTCGCTAATCCGGAAACCCTGACGTTGCTCCAGCCTTGGCACGGGCGCTGCCACAATGTTCTCAAGTACGATGTGCGTGGCAGCAGGTCCATCTGCCGGGTAGGTGAAGGTCAGGGAGAATTCGCCACCCAGTTCTTCCGTCACGATCGGGTTGATGATCTCCCGATCCAAGACTCCTAGCCCGGTGGCGGTGAATGTCGTGGCGGTGCGGTCGTGAACCGTAATCATCAAAATGCCTCCAAACAGCATGAAGGCCGCCCACCACAGGACGGCTAGGAACAATTGAGCGAACGGGGTGGTTAGGGGTTGCGCCAATTCGGCACGACGACGACCTTGCTGATGCCGGTGCCGAGGGTGATCCTGTTCAACCCAGGCTTCAAGGTTGGGAAAGTTTCGGTGAGCGCATCGGTCTGCACGCGACCTGATACGTGTGCGACGAGACGCGCGCTGTCGAGCGTGATAGAGCCTGCTGGCGAATTCACGTGGTAGACGCGCGCATTGATCGTCAAAGACAACGCTCCGGTGCCAGTAACGGTGATGATCGGATCGGCATCGAGTAGGCCGGGGTTGGTGATCGTCCCCGACTCCGAGATAGTTACGGGCTTCAAGCCCTCGGTCAGGTAAGTGAAGGGCTGGCAGGTCAGGCGTGCGGTGAAGAACCCCCACCCCGACAACTCCCGGCGCAGCTCGCTCACTTCGCAGTGCTTAACCTTCCGATACACACCCGACTCACCAGTGAACGCGATCGTCTGGGCATTGGTGAGCTCGTGAGTGGCCCGCCGGTACTGGTCGAGCCCATCACGGATAGGAACGGCGAGCTCAAGCTCAAGTTCGGTGTCCTCCCAGCCCGTGAACCTGGTCAGGGTCCCGGCGCGGCCTTCGACCTCAATATCTTCCACCGCACGGACGGCTGCGGGTATCGCCACCGGGGCGGTCAAGCGCAGACCAAGCGACGTAGAGGTCACCGCGCTGTTGAGGGTGAAGCCAAACATGATCAGTAGCCTCCTGCCATCACGGTCTGCCGCCGATCAAGACGAGCAAGTTGTTTGTCGAGGGCGGGTGCGAGTTTGCCGACCAGCGTCCCATCCGACAAAGTCACCGAAATATCCAAAGACCCGAGGATGCGCTTTGCAGTCGCATCCACGATCCCAGCGACATCCACACGCTCGTCAGAGACGTCGCTGATCCGCTGAGATACAGTCACGGGCTGTGGGGTGAGGTCAACGGCAGGTACCTGCAGGTCAGCGACCGCCTCGATCGGCACGGCCAGCCCGTCCTCAAGGTCGGCGAAGGCGTCCATCGTGTCCCTAGCCAAACCAGTGGCAGCGGTGACGGCTTTGTTGCCATCGGTTTTGATCGAGCCTGCCAGGCCTTCAACGAGCATCCGTCCAGCCCAGGCCATCTTGCGAGACGGGCTGTGGATGCCGAAGAAGCCAGTGATCGAGTCCCAAATCCCGCTTGCCCAGTTCGAGACCCGATTCCACAGCCAGCCCGCCAAGCCTTGGATTCCGTTCCACAGGCCGTAGACGAGGTTTTTACCCGCCTCCACCATCTGCCACACGCCCTGCCCAACAGCAGACACAATCCCAGAAATAATCGATGGGATTGCTGCGACGATCGTGGAAATAATCTGCGGTAGGTTTCGCACCAACGCGGTCAAGAGTTGAATTCCGGCTTGGATGAGTTGCGGGATTGCCCCACCAATCGCCGACACAATCGCGCCGATGATCTGGGGCAACGCGGCCACGATCGTCGTAATGATTTGGGGCAAGGCACCAATCAACGCCGTCAGTAGCTGAATGCCAGCGTCGATGAGCTGTGGGATCGCGCCGACCACGCCGCTGACGATCGCGGTAATAATCTGCGGGAGCGCAGCAACGATCGCTGTGATGATCTGCGGTAGCGCACCAATCAAGGCGGTCAGCAGTTGGATTCCTGCTTCGATGATTTGCGGGATAGCATCCACAAGGAACGTGACAATCCCCGTGATGATTTGTGGCAGGGCTTCGATGATGACGGGGATTGATGCGATGAGGCCTTCGGCGAGTCCGGTGATGAGTTGCAACGCCGCATCAAGAAGCAACGGGAGGTTGTCCACCAGGCCCTGCACCAAAGCCATGAGCATCTCCACCGCCGCAGGGATCAGTTCTGGCAAGGCTTCACCGATACCTGAGACGAGGGTGGCAATAATCTGCACCGCTGCCTCAAGCAGACTCGGTAGGGCTTCGATGATTGCCTCGACCAGCGCGATAATCAGCGTTACCGCTGTTTCCGCTACTTGTGGCAACACCTTGATAATGCCTTCGAGCAGGGCGGTCAAAATGCTCATGCCGGTTTCAACCACCATCGGTAGCTGCTCAGCAATAAATGCGAGGGCTTCCTGTAAGACTTGGCCGAGGGCGTCGATGAGTGCGGGTGTTCCGCCTTCTTCAAACGCTGCGGTGAGTTCGTCGATCCACCCGTTGACCATCGGCAACACCGAACCAGCCAACGCCTCCGACAGGCCACCAGCCAACAACCCCTTGAGATTTTCCACCCCGTCCTGCATCGTGGCAAGCTGCCCGGAGAAGGTCTTGGATTGGGCGTCCATGGCCCCGTAGAAACGCCCGCCTTCAGCAGTAGCACTGGCGAATGCGTCAGCGACCATGTCAGCCGAAATAGCACCCTTGGCCATATCCTCTTTCAGTTCACCGATGGACTTGCCGGTCTTGCGGGAGATCTCTTCGAGCGGGTTGAATCCGGCGTTGATCATCTGCAGTAAGTCCTGACCCGTGAGCTTGCCGGTCGAGGACATTTGGGCGAAGGCGAGCGTTAGCGATTCCATCTTCACCGCATCGCCTTGGGAGATATCGCCGATTTCGTTCAGGTGCTTTTTCGCATCCTCCAACGACATGCCAAAGCTCAGGAGGGTTTGCATGTTGCCCGCGAGGTCCTCCATACCAAACGGAGTCTTCGCCGCCTGAACTTTCAGGTCGTTAACGAGTTGTTGGGCTTTGGCTTGGTCACCCAGCATCGTCGTAAAGGACGTGGAGTATTGCTCCATACGGGCGTTGTACTCCACGCCCGCTTTGAGGGCTCCGGCCATGCCGCGACCGATCGAGGCGATCGCATGCCCGATACCCTTCACCCCGGCAATGATGGCTTCGGAGGCGAGGTTGGCTTTCAACACGTCGCCGAAAATGCGGGTCTTGGAGCTGGTGGTGTCCATCTCGTCCCCGAGATCATCCACCGCGCCCTCAAGACGTCCTGCGTCCTTTGCCGCGCCCTTGGCATCGTCACCGGCACCGTCAGCCTCGTTCCCGAAATCCGACAGGGCGTCGTTGTTGGCTTTCAGCTCGCCTTCAAGCCGGTTGAGTTCAGCGCCTGCGTTATTGAGTTGGATCTGCCAATTCTTCGTCCGGTTATCATTCTCACCAAAGCTCGTGGCGGAGTTTTCGAGTGCGGCGCGCAGGGTCTCAATCTTCGACTTTTGAGCCTCGATTTCTTTGCCCAGCACTTGGTTACGAGCCGTAAGCGCTGAAGCGGACTTATCGTTCCTATCGAACTGAGAAGCCGCCAACTTCATCTCGGATCCCAAAACCCGCATCTCACGATTAATATCCGTGATCGCGCGCTTAAACTCCCGCTCACCCTCAAGACCAATCTTCAAACCAAAAGACGAATCAGCCATGAGTGTTTACCTTTCTTTCCGGTAACGACAGTTATGGGATAATCAGTGAACGAACACGTAAAAGCGAAAGGGCATATATGGCAAAGAACAATGCGCGAGTGCGTAACTGGTTAATGCTGGTAGCCGTTGGGCTATTATTTGCAGCTATCTGTTTTGCTATTTTCGGGTTCACGCACGTGATTTCACCGGTCACCGCTATCGGAAATGCTGCTGGTTTTCTGATAACTAGCCTGGTTGCAGGTTTTTTCGCGCTGCGTAAATGAGCGATGCGCAAAAGGTAGTGTTCTTGCACGGGTTGGGTGAAACCCGTGATGTTTGGAACCCAGTAATAAAACAGCTGCCACAAACCGAGTGCATATCTCTAGACGTTTTGACAACGAAACCGCCGCTGGCTTCTTGGTTGCTTGAAGACGTATGCGCCCAGATTGCTAACTCGCTGACCGAACCAGTGCACCTGGTCGGGGTATCGTTGGGCGCAGTGATTGCTTTAAATATCGCGCTCACCCATCCGGGCAAGGTGTCCTCACTGTTTGTTTCAGCTCCGCAAGCTAAACCCCCAAAACTGTTGATGAATCTGCAAAAGACACTAATGCGAGTTCTACCAACAAAATGGGTCTGTCCGCCGCAGCTTAGCAAACCTGAGCTGGTGGGTGTGCTCGATAGTTTGAAAGATTTAGACCTTACTTCGCAGCTTCCAGCTTTATCTATGCCCGTAACTGTGGTTTGCGGCAGCAAAGATAAAGCAAACCTGCCTGCAGCCCGCAAAATCGCCGGCCTTATCCCCACAGCTCACCTAGAAGTGATCCAAGGTGCAGGGCACCAGTGGCACGCCGCCCATCCTCAGCTATTCGCCTGTTATCTCACGAAACATTTAGATCGCTAAACCCCAGCAGGAATAATATCGTCGATAAACCAGATGCGTTTCGGCTGGGCTCTGCCGGTTTCGATACGCCAGCAATCCACCAGGTCCAATAGTTCACCGAATATGGTCAGCTCGATTTGCATGCGGGTCAGTCCCAGGTGGGCGAGCCCGATATAGGTCAGGCGGGTAAAGATTGCCTCGTCACTATCTATTAAGTGTCCTTTTTCTTGGTTTGCCCTTTTGGGTCTGGGGTCTCGGTCATGATTGCTCGCCGGGTGCCGCGTTGGAGTGCCTGGGCGATAGCCTCTCGGTAGTCAGCTAAATCTGCAGGCACAGTTAGTAACTCCACTGCTTCTGCGGTCAGCTCTGGGCGCTTATCGTCCGGATGGGTGAGGTTGTGTATTTGTACGGACTGGTTAGCGAGCAGGGCGATGAGCCAGATTACCTCACCGAGTGACTTATCCATATCTTCGCTAGTTTCCAGGGCTTGACCTAAATGTTCTAGCCCTCCGTAACGTTGAGCTATAAGGCGGGTCGCACGGGTAGTGAGGACAAGCTCGTATTCTTGACCTGCGATAGTGATTGTCGCGCTTTTTAAAGAGGTGCTGGCCGGGCTGGTTTGGGTTTTCGCTGTCATGGCTTACCTGCATTTCTAGTTGTTTGTCGGTTTAATGCTGGTTGTAGCGGCAGGCTCATACACCTGCCTGTACCAGCTGGAGATCGTCTCAGCTTTCACGCCGGTGGCTCCTTCGGTGACTTCGGCTTTCCACGGGTGCTTACCGGTAGCGTCTGGTTTGTTACGCCGCAGAATCGTTCCCTCAATACTCGGGGTAGAGAACGTGATCGAATCAGCTTTGGTCGCCAGCGTGGCTCCCGGCAGAGCAAATTTGACGCGGTAAAGCCAAAAATACTGGTACTTCCCGTTAGAGCGTGCAGCTCTAAAACCAATAGCCACGGGTGCGCCACCATCCTCAGAAGTACTGATAAGTACCCCGTTCGCGTCCAGTCTCGCACCAGTTAAGGCAGCTGCAGCCTCAGCCCCGAGATCATCAACCCCAAGAGTGAGCGTTCCAGATTTGAATTCCTTGACAATCTCGGATGCCCCGTCATCGGCATACAAAATTGCCTCAGCCACCTCCACAGACAATTCTGCAGATATTGCTTTAGCCAGCGGTTTAGGAACGGCATAAGTTTCCTCACCGCTAGTGGGATCTTCGCTAATGCTCGCGTAGTAGAGCTTGTCTAAACCAATAGTTGCCATGATGTTTCTCCTTTTGGGTAGTAATTTTCGTTAGATGTCATCGAGAGATAGAATTGGGGCATGAGAGAGAAAACGCGACGCTTGACCTATGCGGTGTTCGGGATTTATCTGCTCTTGTTGTTGTGGATGGTGCTGTTCAAATTCGCCACCAGCGTTGACGACATACTGAGCATGCGGCATGCGCGCTACTTAAATCTGATCCCATTTACAGATTCTGCGAATCTTTACGGGTCGAACTTCTTTGATGAGATCGTGGTCAACTTCCTTATTTTCATCCCGTTTGGCTTGTACATGAGGATGTTGTTGAAACGGCGCTCATGGTTAATTCAATTGCTCCCACCGTTTTTAGCAAGCGTGGCATTCGAGGTCGTTCAGTACGTTTTCGCTATTGGGGTCAGCGATATCACCGATGTCATAATGAACACTGCTGGAGCCGCTACTGGCTTAGTAGTTTTTGCTCTGCTAGCCAGATTCTGGCCTGAAAAGAGCGAAAAAGTCATTAACGTCATCGGGTTAGTCCTGGAGATCTTGTTCATCGGATTTTTGACTTTCCTGATCATTGCAAACTCTTAAGGACAGGCTCTAAAACTCGAAACATCGATGGAATAGTGGTGAAAACCGGTATCCGCCTCGTATCCGATATAGCGGATTCCTGGGAGAAGCCTGTGTACTGTGAAGGGCGATAGCTAGTTCATTGGTAGTGCAGTATTTGATGTAGTCGTACCAGTTGTTTGGGAAGCTCTGGATATAGTGGATCTTCTTGTATTTATTGGAAAATCGCAGGAAATAGAGGGAGAGGCTGAAAAGCTTTGCTCTTAGCTGGATGCCTTGCGATTTTGGGAAATATTTTATGAGTATTGATGATTTCTCTTGTTCACGGGTTCGTTAGGCGTTTTCGCGAGGCAAGATTGCTATCTCTAAACCGGCGAGTACGACTTCTATGATGATTTCAAAGTATTCCTGACTCATGCGGTCTTCGTTTTTCGGGTTGGCTAGCGGAATTAAGTAGCCCTGGATGATGTCAGCCAGCGTTGTGGAGCAGACAGCTAGGGGCTGAAGTTGGGTAATCATTTGGCCTAGGTCGTGGCGCTGTTCCTGCTTGGTTGGGCTGCGCAAGTTGCGAGCAGTAATGCTCCATAGCATCGTGTTGATGATAATTGAGTATGCGATGTGAATGTACTTGCTAAAACCAGCATCCCGTAGTTTTTCGTAAGCCACCTCCAAGATTGGTATCAACGCGGCGTTCATATGTCCATACATCAGTTTGTCGGTGACTCCGGGGAATTCAAGAAAGACAGGCCTGACATTTTTTGCTAGGGAGATGAACCAATCTTTCCATTCCAGCTGCTCGTCCGGTAGTTCGATGGTGCTAGTGATCTCGCCTATTACAGAAGCGGTAATGGCGTCACGGTTTTGGTAATGGTGGTAGATGACAGAGGGAACTACTCCCAGACGCTGCGCAAGGTCACGAATCGACCATTTTTCTAGACCGCACTCTCGGGTCAGTTCCATTGCGGTGTACATGATCTTTTCCTGCGTCAGCCAGGCGCGTCTACCCGTGTTTACCCGCTTGTCTTTATTCCCCACGAAAACAGCATACCCTCAACCTCGACAATACTAGAACATTGTTCTAGTATTGTCTCAGCTTGATTGGTAGCTCACTTTGGAAAGGATGTTTTAATGTGCGCCACTAATGAACGAAACGAGAAAGTCGAATCAAAAATAGCGGGACTGTTTCCCTTGTTTTTGACGGTGTTACTGGCATATATGGGGCAGATGATTCTTAATCCAATTCTGGCTCCGCTATCGCGCGAAATCGGGCTGAAGGAATGGCACATTGGCGCCACCATTTCGTTAGCTGCCATAATGTTTTCTCTTACCTCCACCAGGTGGGGACGGGTCTCATTGCGATGGGGATCTCGGCGTATCTTGCTTATTGGCATGCTTGCCGGAATCCTGGCTCTAAGCGGATTCGCTATGGTGGTGTGGCTAGGATTTAAGGGTCTGCTCACCGGCATAGCGTTGATCATAGGAGTAGTCATAACTAGGGGAGTGCTGTACGGCGGTGCCATCGCATCAGTTTCCCCAGCCGCGCAAACCTACGTTGTGACTCATACCTACAATGAGACGCAACGGGTAAAGGGTCTGGGAGTCTTGGGTGCTGCACAAGGATTCTCGTCTATTCTTGGAGCCTTATTGGGCGGCAGCCTTGCAGCTATAGGAGGTTTCATGATGCCCTTGCTGGTGATGCCTCTGGTCATGCTTTTAGGCGTTGCCGTTTTGCTGCTAACATTCAAACCCACAGGTAGCGAAGAAAAAGTCGCTCAACCGGCAAAAGTTTCCTATTTTGATTCAAGAGTATTCGTGTTCCTGGCTTGCGGTTTCCTAATGTTTACCGCTTTTTCTACCGTGGCTACACTTTTCGGCTTTTTACTGCAGGATGTTTTGAAGCTAGCGGCCGGCGCAACAGCAGGGCTCACCGCTTTGTGCATGTCAATAATGGGTGTGGTGATGATACTGGCGCAGGCCTTGGTGGCTCCAAGGTTAAACTGGGGTGCTAAAAAACTCTTTAGAAGAGGATTAATAATCGTTCTTCTCGGGTTACTACTCTTGGTTTATCCACTAAATCTTGGACTGTTCATCGTGGCCAGCATCTTGACAGGCTTTGGTCTAGGCCTGGCGATGCCTGGCTACAACACGGCGCCTACTTTGCAAATGAAGCCCGAAGAACAAGGTGGGCTGGCCGGGTTGATTAATGCTAACAATGGTGCTGCCTATGTAGTGGCACCGATAGCCTCTACCGCACTTTACGGACTCTCTCCGTGGCTACCAATGACATGTTGCGCAGTCCTGATAGCTGCGGCAATTTTGCTGAGTTTTTACCATCCCGAGTTCCGCAAATAATCTCTTTATGATTAGAAGCAAAAACCATAAAAATTCCTGCTAAAGCGGTGTTGACTTCAGCAGAACTATGATGTCTAGTCGCTACGAGGTTCAAACAAACTCAAACGTCTCAAAAACCCCATGCAAACACGGGGTCATTCAGCTCAATCGCTTGTAATGGTGTGTATATTCTTCTTGGTAATGACCCTGAAGCTATTGAGAACACTTGGTGCTATATAGGCAAGACAGAAGACTTTGTAGAGCGCCTGCGTGATCATGACAAAAAGAAGCCGCAGTGGGAAAAGGTTGTTATTATTGCTAGCTTGCAGCGGTCTTTTAACGAGGGGCATTGGGGTTATTTAGAAGCCCGTCTGGTTGAAATCGCTAAGAATGCTGAGCGTTGTTCTATGCCTGATAACAGACAAACTCCTCGGGTTAGGAAGCTTTCTGAAGCGCAACGAGCATCAGCCGAGTCGTTCTTAGATAATGTGAAGCTGATTTTGCCGATCCTGGGAGTCAATGTTTTGCGTTCCCTAGAAAATACTGTGCAAGCAGCTACCGCTCAGATAGTTTCTTCGCCTGTTTTCCATCTGCGCAGACAAAAAGATCAGATAGACGCCTCGATGCAGCTGATTGATGGCGAGTTTTTCCTCCTCAAGGGATTAATAGTGGTTGCGAATTGGGAAACCAGTAAAGCCAGAAGTCAGGCAACGGTTAACTCGTATGCGACTATAGCTAGTCGTCACCAAAAGCTAGTTAGTGACGGTTCAATCCGTCTAGAAAATAAGCGGGGCGTGGTTACCCGGGATATTGCTTTTGCTTCTCCTTCTGCAGCAGCGGCCATAGTGTTAGGTACCTCCGCCAATGGTAGAGCGCGCTGGGTCAATGATGAGGGACAAAATTATGGAGTCTGGGAGGAAAGCAACAACTCCTAGAAAGTAGTCGGTGAATAATTCGCGATGTCGATTGAATAGTGGTGGTAGCCGGTATCGTCCTCGTATCCGATATAGCGCCTGCCTGTAATAACCAGGCGAGCGCTAATTAGAGCTTTCGTGATCTGGTCTCTTAGAGCTAAGTAGTTGGTTTTCGTGAACAGGCTGATTCGAGCTTCTTCTATTTCGACGCCTGGGGTGTTGTCGGCGAAGATCTCGAAAGAATCTGTTAACGGGGTGAATACTAGATACGTGTCTGGGGCTGGGGAATCGGTGTAGCAGCTGACTGCATAGGCGAGCCCAAGTTGTTTAGCGATGTGGCTTATGTTTTCTAAAAGCCCGCTCATGGTTTCACCTGCTGGATTCGCGCGGCTAGGGTTTGTTTCATTGCGGTGATTGCGGCTCGCCTGGTTTGTGAACGCGTAGGGGCTAGGAAGGGTCTAGCGGGCTGGTTGGAGCGCCCGTGTTCAAGAACGTTAGCGATTAGTGCGTTAGCTCTACCATCGTCTCGGTTCTCGGCGAAACCAACTTTGACGTTGTAGTCTCCGCGGCTATTGACTTTTACTGGCGCGGTTCCTAACGCTTTGGCGAGCTGACCGGTAGAGCGGGAGGGCTGTTTCGTTGAGCTGCCGATTGCTGCAGAAAGGTTAGAGCGCATACGCGGCTCCACAATATTAGCCCCGGCTTTAAGTACTTGCTCAGCGGAGTTATCAATGAGGCTGCTGGCTGAGTCGAGTGCGTCAATGAAATCGTTGGGAAGCCGGATTTGTACGCGAGCCATCAGGGTGCTCCTTCTGCTTCGGTGCGGTGAGCCAAAATCTCGACATAGCGGCCGAGGTATTCGACCGCATCAATAACGTACCTGCCACGTGCGGAGCTGATTTCCATCGCCTCGGTTATATTTATGCCGGGTATTGCTCGGATCCTAAATAACAGGTCTGCTTTGGTGTAGGCGGCGCGGTTGACCCACGCACCACTTGCGTGCCGCACTTCCATATATGCGCGCACCGAAGCAATAACCTCGTCACCAGTAGTGGCGAACCCGGCAGCGTCCTTAACCACTACAGGTTGTATTAGGTCGATGTGCTCGCTCATTTTTCCTAGCGTTGCCACAAGGCGCGTCCTTTCTTTAGATTTTCCAGTCCCGATCCAGACGAAGCAGGGTGTTGACTGCGTTCCACACGGCGCGGGCAGCATCGGTTTTGTCTGCCCAAAACCCGGCGGTTGCTCCATCTCTGGATTCGTAGAAATGGGTGGCGAGCATGATAATGCCTTGCCGGGTTGCCTGCGACATGGGCTCCGTTTGGTAGTAGCCCTCGGGCAGATGTTGGTAAGCGGTAGCGTAGGAGATGGCAGCCAAAACAAACGAGGCAATCAAAGAATCATCCTCGCTATGTTCAACCAGCAGATTTTGCTTGACTAAGGCCATGAGTTCGTCTGTTTTCATGGCTGCCACCTCCTAACTATTTTTCTGGTTTACCCGGCGGTCTTTTGGGTAAGAACCTTGATCGCTTCGGGCAAGACTAGCTTGCCGTCTAGGCGTTGGGAGGCGAGGAACCCGATCTGCCCGGTGGTTGCAAATAGCTCGTTTAGGCGTTTGAAGGAGCGGCCTTGCCGGTCAGCAATCCAATAAAAACCGAGGTCACCGAACGCTACTGTGCGCGCCCCCGCTTTAAGCTCAGGCACAAAAACACTGGTGTAGACGGGTCGGTCAAGGATCATGTCTGGATTCCCAGCAGTCAGGGCTGGCTGCCACAGGTACTGCCCGTTACCGTCCTTGAGCTTGCGTATGGTCTTTACTGTTGCATCGTTCATCAGCCACACCGCGCGCGCCCGGTAGGGGGAGCGCAAACTATAGTGCAGATCGATGAGTTCATCAGCGCTAATGTCGGTAGGCTTACTGGTGGTCACGCCTAAGTCTGCTCCGCCGGTTGGGTTGAAGATGCCGGTGGGTTTACCTTTACCATCTCCAATCAGGAAGGCTTCTTCTTCAGCAGCTCCAATACGGCGAGCAAACTCGCTGGCTAGGTATTGTTCAACGTTAAACGCTGCATCGTTGAGCAGTTCTTCGCTGATTTTGAGGAAGGTACCCAGCTTGAACGCCGACAGGGAGATTTGGGTGAAGGCTTCATCGGATTCGCTATATGGTTTGCCTTCATCCAGCCAGGTAGCGGTGCCATGGGTAGACACGACAGGGATCTTGCGATCCCCGCTAGTGGTCTGAATAACCTTGGCGAGGCTTCGCATGATGTTTTGGTCAGCTAAAGACTGCACTAGGGTGCGTTCGAACTCGTCAGGCACTAGGTATCCGCCCTCAGAATCCACCCCCTCACTTAGCGCATTCCTTACTTCCATGGGGGAGGTGTTAAGCCGCATCGCATCCCAAAACGCGCGCTTGTAGGAAACGGTGGCGCGAGCCGGTCTCGCCTTGCCGTCCTCATCAGGGCTGGCGCCGGGTGTAGCAGTGATGGGTGCCCGAGTCGCCTGCGCGAGGTTGGCTTCTGTGCGTTCGGCCCGCTCGGATCGAGCGATCTCGTTAGAAAGCGCCTCGATCTCAGCCTCCATCTTCGCGTAAGCCGCATCGTCCTCAGCGCTCAGGCAGCCGGTCTCAAAGTTACGGCGCTCATCCAGAAAAGCCTTCGCCTTATTCCAGGTTTCGGCACGGCGAGCATAAAGATCAGTAACAGTAGTCATGATAAAAAGTTCCTCTCTTAAGGGTTTAGTGGGGTTGATCAGTTCGTTGGGCGTATAAATCAACAACCCGCCGACCACAAGAGACAGCGGGCTGCAAAGAACAACGGGTATCAGGAGATGGCAGTGAGCCAGGCGGAGCACTATCTTTTCGCTGGCCAGCTAACTGCGCGACGAGGCGCTGTTCCGCGGCCTTTCTGGAAAACACCACACCACCCTTGTTTTTGGGCGGCAACGGCGGCTTCTTACGGGCAGGGCCTTGCTCGTCATCCCCGCCGGAATCGTCCTCATCCGGCTCTTCAGATTCTTCGTCCTCTTTTTCTGGGGTTGGTGCTCGTTTACCAGTCAGCAGCTCGTCGGCGAACCCAAGTTCGATGGCTGCAGTTGCGTCCATCCAGGTCTCGGCATCCATCAACTTCGACAACTTCGCCCTGCTCAACCCAGTCTTGAGCTGGTAAGCATTGATAATCGAGTCCTTGACACTCTCAAGCATGTCGAGGGCACGCGAGAGTTCGGTTTTATCGCCCATCGCCAACGTTGCTGGGTTGTGGATCATCAACATCGACACCGGCGACATCGCCACATGACTTGCTGCCATGGCGATCACGCTCGCTGCGGATGCTGCGATGCCATCAATATTGACTGTCACGGTTCCTGGGTAGTCCAGAAGCATGTTGTAAATCCTGGCTGCCGCCACGACATCGCCACCGGGACTGTTGAGCCAAACAGTGACCGGTCCTGATCCGGCATTTAGTTCAGATGCGAAGATGGCGGGTGTTACGTCATCGTCGAGCCAGGATTCTTCGGCGATAGCCCCGTTGATACGCAAAACCCGAACATCCTCTTGGGTGTCCGGGTTGGTTGTTTCTGGTGGTATCCAGTTCCAAAAACGCTTCACATTCTCCTCCTCAAAATTTGGTTCTTTTCAGGTTGTTCTTCCAGCTGCTCATCGTTAGCTGCGACAGCGTCGGCTTGTTTGGTGGCGGCATAAGCGCCTGCCATATCGAGTGGCAGCATGTTGCCGTTGACCAGGTAGAGATCCCCGCCATCGGCCTCATCGATGCGGTCGAGATTCTCTAGCTCGCGGATGTCGTTGGCGCTCATCCACCCGTTCTGCCTGGCTACCGCGTAGCCCTCCATACGCGACTGGTAATCCCCGCGCAGCAGCCCCTCAACATTGAACTTCACAAACAACTGCTGCTTTTCACGCGGGTTCAAGAGAGTTTTCGTGATTGCTTGTTCCCAGCGGATCACCCACGGATCAAGCGTGTACTTCACAAACTCCAGAGACTGCTGCTCAATATTAGAAAAGGAACTCTTTTCCAGATCGCCGATCATGTGCGGCGGAATACGGAAAATCCGGGCAATCTCGTTGAGCTGAAACTTCCGTGTTTCAAGAAACTGTGCCTGCTCCGGAGACACGCTAATAGGCGTGTACTTCATGCCCTCTTCTAAAACAGCGACCTTATTGCCGTTCTTCGCACCACCAAAGGTAGCCTGCCAAGACTCACGCACCCGAGAAGGATCCTTAATCGTGCCAGGATGCTCCAACACCCCACCAGGAGCAGCACCATTAGCAAAAAACGACGCCCCGTAATCTTCGGTGGCTTGTGCCAGGCCGATAGCATTGCGGGCCATCGCAATCGGTGAATAACCCACTAAACCGTCGAAGCCGAGACCTGGGATGTGCAGGACGTCTGCTGGGGTCAGCCGGATGGTTTTGTATTCGCCTGCCGGCTCATCCCAGGAGGTCTGGTACTCGTAATACAAAGCCTTAGTGTCCAAGTCTCTGCCTACGCTCATGCGGTTTGGCTGCAACGGATAGAGCCCTATGATTTCACCTAGGCCGTTGCGTACGACCTGGGCGAACGCGTTACCCCACAAAAGCAGATGCGTCATCAAAGTTTCGCGGAAAACAAACGACGTCATCTCGGGGTTCGGCTCATCATGAAGAAGCCGATACAAACCATGATCGGTAGCTTTTTCTTTACCGCCACCTTCCGTATGTCGGTAAACATGCAGTGGCAAACCCGCGATAGCCTCAGCCAGGATACGCACGCATGAATGCACAGCGGTCATTTGCATCGCGCTGCGTTCTGTTACCGGACGACCAGAAGACGTAGGTCCGAACAAGAACGAGTAAGACGAGCCAATCGTATGGTTTTCGGTCTCGCGGGGTCTACCGCGTAGCCAGTTGCGTATCCCCATGGAGCACTCCTTGCATGGATAATTTGTTATGTGAATAAACGTAGATCACCGGAAGAACGCATAAACGAACCAGGCTCAATGCAGTCGGAACGAATCGATGGCTTTGAGAACATAGAAACGGGTACCCCAGTCCTGTACCGGTGGATTTATGACCGAATATTTTGGGATCTCGACCATGCAGAAGTCGAGCTGACAGGAAGTCGCGTCGATTTCGCTAATCTAATTCACGCAGCTGCTCACCTACGTCTCGTTTTGGAGCGCGTAGTTACAGCTTCCTTTGCCGCTAGCAAAAGGCTTTTCGACAAGGCACAGAAAAAGATGGAAAGCGCAAAAGACTTCGGAGAGATGCGAAAACGTTTGAAGGAGCTTAATCCAAACTATTGGCCATGTTCGTTCGGATATGTTACCCATGATGGAACTGTGGGGCAAGGCGTACGACCGGAAGTTGGACTCCAGGAATCCGAAGTCGGACGCAGTTTTGGTCTTGTCAGCGCGATCCTCCATGCACCTAATCCATTCAAAAAGAATGAGACTTCTCCTGAAGAGAACTTCGAAGCACTTAGAGCTTTGTGCCTATTTTTGCGAGAGCTGCTTGAATCCCACATTGTTCAACTTGCAGATTCCTCCGAGTTTCTTCTACTTCGACGTGACGGTAACGGAGAAATTCGAGTTCAAAGTATCAAGACTGACCGACCACTTTTGTAAGTATTAGAGCACAAGTAGTCCCCGCGAGTCGTAAACCGAACCACCACTAAGTGCGTTGCCACACCTGATAGCCCGATCCAAGGCCATGATGGTGGCGACCACCCCGTCGATTTTCTCCGTGGATTTTTGCTTATCTGGCTTGATGTTGCCAGCTGGGTCGGTGCGTACGTGAATGTTATCGACCATCCAGGCCAGCACCGGGTGCCCGCCGTGCGCGAGCTTGCCTTCCAACGCCAGCTTCATCAGTTCCTTGGATGGCGGGGACATGTCTTTGAAGCCTTGCCCAAACGGCACTACCGTGAAACCAGCATCCTCAAGGTTTTGGCTCATTTGGACCGCACCCCACCGGTCGAAAGCGATTTCTCGGATATTAAACCGGGTGCCCAGATCCTCAATGAACTTCTCGATATACCCGTAGTGCACCACGTTGCCCTCAGTCGTGAGTAGGTGGCCTTGCTGATGCCATAGGTCGTAGGGGACGTGATCGCGGGCGACCCTCAGTTTCAGGTTGTCTTCGGGAATCCAAAACCACGGCGCAACCGTGTATTTGTCATCGTCATCCGTGGGTGGGAAGACGAGCACGAACGCGGTGATGTCGGTTGTGGAGGCGAGGTCGAGGCCGCCGTAACAAACACGGCCTTCTAACTCATCCAAGTGGACTGGGCCATCGTTCTTGTTCCAGGTATTCATAGGCATCCACCGCACAGACTGTTTGACCCACTGGTTCAAACGCAACTGTCTGAAGGTGTTTTCTTCAGCCGGATTCTGCCTGGCACTATTACAAGCGTCCCTAACTTTCTGGATTGGCACCGTCACGTCCAAGGATGGGTTGGCTTTATGCCACACGTCCTCATCGGTCCAATCATCATCTTGCGCCGCCCCATAGATCACCGGGTAGAACGTGGGGTCGTGCTTTTTGCCATCTAGGATGTCTTGGGCTTTTTGGTGTTGCTCATAACAAATGCTATGCGTATCGGTACCCGCTGTCGTGATCAAGAAGTACAGCGGCTGGGTGCGCGCATCCCCACTGCCTTTGGTCATCACGTCGAAGAGCGCCCGGTTGGGTTGGGTGTGTAGCTCATCGAATACCACGCCGGAAATATTGAATCCGTGTTTGGAATAAGCCTCGGCCGATAGTACCTGGTAGAAGGAATTGGTGGGGGAGTAGATGATACGTTTTTGGCTTCTAAGGATCTTTACCCGCTTGGCTAGTGGGGGACACATTCTCACCATGTCGGCTGCCACTTCGAACACGATGGATGCTTGTTGCCGATCGGCAGCACACCCATAAACTTCAGCGCGTTCCTCGCCATCGCCGCAACACAGTAAGAGTGCGACGGCGGCGGCAAGTTCACTCTTGCCCTGTTTCTTCGGGATCTCCACGTAAGCCGTAGTGAATTGGCGAAACCCGTCAGGTTTGACCACCCCGAAAAGGTCGCGAATGATTTGTTCTTGCCAATCAATCAACTTAAAAGGTTTTCCTGCCCACCGGCCTTTCGTATGCTTTAAAGCTTCGATAAACGCGACCGCAAAATCAGCTCGGCGCTTGTCATAGCGCGAGCTTTCAGCCATGAACCGGGTCGGGTGATAATCAGCTAGCTCACGCATACGAATCAGTTACCTTCTATTGGTTAAAAAATCAGTTACTACCAGCGATAACAGGCGCCCTCAAGCCTTGTGGGGCTAGGCTTCGGGCAGATTAGCTAACGCCCAGGCGAGCGCGTGACCGTCGTCAGGGAAAATCTGGTCGGCTTGCTTGATCAGTTCGAGGCCGCATTCGATGAAGGACTTACCCTGCCAGGGGTTCTCGGAGGGGGTTTCGGTCAGGTGGTAGATGCAGGCGTCGTTGCCATAAACCCCGCCCTTGTGCCAACTGTAGCTGGTGGCGATCACTAGGTTGCCGTAGCGCACCACCGCACCGTAGCTATCGGTGGCCATTTGCAGGCGTTCCATCGTTGTCGTTTCCATCGCTGTATTTCCTTTCTTCGCGTACCGTTTTGGTATGTATATACAGCCATAGACTTCGCTACTTATCCAGTCATTTTGCCACCTATTTTGCCTAATAAATAGTGGTTTACATCTCTTGGTTAGTGTTTATTAGTGGCGGGGTTTTCCACGCAGAATCACCGCTTAATGGTGCAAGTAAAATCTTGCGTACTTCCTTATGTTCTTTACCAGAAAGTCCGATGCGGTAAAGCAGGGAGCGCAGTTCATACTTCTCATTACTTACCTGTCTTGTACTGCGGGTTACGGTGCGGTGGATCTGTTTGGCGTAGGCGATCAGCTTCGTTAAGAACTCGGTGTAGGCTGTGATCTTCTCGAACTCGGGTAGCTCATCCCACCACGGGAAACTCAGCCCCTCACTACTGGTGGTGATGTCGAGCCGGCTCGCGCCGAGCGCTTTAGCGATCAAGTCTTTCTTGGCTGCAATAAGTCCATGCAGCCTTGCCAGCTCAGTCTCATCAAGCGTGGCGGGCAGGGTGACTACGAGCCCGTAGTTTTCAGCCTTTTTGGTGTTCACCATTGCTCATCCTCCTCACCATCAAACTCGATGCTTTGAACGTCCATCCATGTGCGGATGAGGCGCATGAAGTCGTGTGGGAAGTTGGACACGATGGCTTCTACCTGCCCATAACCGCGCTGTTTAGCAGCGTGTTTAACCGCATTAATACAGGTCAGGTCGACTCCGAGGCTTTCGATTTCTTCTAGATCGGCGTATAGCTGTCCCATCATCACCAAACCCTCTCTTTCTTGTGTTTTGTTTGGTCATGTACATACAGCCATAGGTTCGCGGGCTTATCCAGTCATTTTCGCCTTAAAATCCAGGAGTTTTAGTGTTCTCGGCGACTATCTGGGAAAGTACGAGTTTGGCGCACGGCAAAGCTATCCCGTTTCCCCACAGCTTGTATAACGCCCGGTCGGTTCCAGGATTGGTGAGCCAGGAGCGTACTTGGTTGCGGGTTTTAGGATTTTTCAATCCTTGCACCTTGGCCCAGCTGGCCCAGACCTGCCACCAGTAATCCAACTGTGAATCTGTAGGATCGCTGATTGCTAAATCTCGTGTCCAATCATCAGGGAATCCTTGTAGGCGGGCGCATTCGGTGGGGGTTAATCGTCTCACGCGGTATTCGGGCATTCTAGGGTCGGTGACCAGGGGTGGCTCAGTTGGGTCCGAAGCCAACAATGCTCCTGCAATATTGACGTTGCCTCGGCAGAAGAAGTCTGCCTTCGAGGCACTCACAACGTCGGGTTCGACGATGGCGATGCCGCCTTGGTTACAGGTCGGAGCTATCCCTGACGTATCGAGCGTCTTTGATACCTCGGTTGAATAACCGTACCTGCCCACTGCCGCGCCGCGTCCCTCATGTAACGCATTGAAACCGTAGGCGGTAGCGATGATGGGAGTATTGCCTCCGCCAGTGCCGTAACGAGCGGTCACGGTTGGTGCTATCTGGCATGGTCCGCCCACTCTGGCATCATGAGGATGATGGTCAAATAGTAGCGGCTCAATAATACTCTGATCGTTACTGCATCCGAGCGTGCCTGACAGATTTGTTTGCACGAGCGGGCCTTTACCACCACCTGGTTTACCTGCCCGCATTCGCAAGGCGAACACATCTAAAGATTTGCTTGCCTCGTGAGTGCCTGCTCGAGGATTGGTGGGAGGGTTTTGCTTTTCACTGCAGCCCTGCGCAAGATCCCTTGAGCTGCACGAGGGCTCAAAGAGTATGTGTCCGGCACGCTCGCTTGCAAAATCTGCGATAAGGTAGATTCTTCTACGTCGTTGGGGTACTCCGAAAAATTGCGCGTCCAATACTCGCCACGCAATACTCCATTGGTCTGCCACGATCGCTCCGGCTTTTTGCCACTTTTGTACTCGAGGTAGGTCAGCCGCTGCTTGCCCGTCGACAACCGAGATGAGGTTTTGCAGGACGCTGTGGAAGTCTGCTCCTTTATTGCTTGAGAAGGCTCCGGGCACGTTTTCCCAAACAGCGAATCTTGGATATAGACCATGACTTGCCTTTCTCATTTCTCTGATGACTCTGACAGCTTGGTGGAATAGACCGGAGCGTTCGCCAGCTAAGCCTGCCCTTTTACCTGCTACCGACAGGTCTTGGCAAGGAGAGCCAAACGTGACCACATCCACCGGCTCTAGCTGACTGCCGTCAATTTCGCAGATGTCGCCTAGGTGTTGCATTTGCGGAAGGCGCGTGGTGGTGACGAGGATCGGGAAGGGCTCAATCTCGCTTGCCCACACAGGTTCGATACCAACCTTGGTGGCGGCGAGTGGGAAACCACCTGAGCCATCAAAAAGCGAGCCAAGCCTTAAAGTTTGTCTCACGAGTTAGCCTTTCTGCTTGGGACGGTCGACTTCTTTGACCAGATCCAGGTAGGCGTATTGTTTGCCGCCTCGCTCACACGTGATCCCTGCTGCGTCTCCGGTTGCTTCGGCATAGCGGCGCAGAATCACGGAAGCGTATTTCTCATCCAGCTCCATGCAATAGCAAGTGCGGTCTGTGGCTTGTGCAGCCATTAGCGTGGAACCAGAGCCAGCAAACGTATCTAGTATTATCGCGTTGGTTTGGGTGGAGTTACGAATCGGGTAAGCCAACAGGTCTAGTGGCTTGGAAGTCGGATGGTCGCTGTTTTTGCGGGGCTTGGCGAAATTCCACACCGTGGTTTGTTTGCGATTCGCATACCAAGCGTGAGAGCCGTCTTTCTTCCACCCATAAAGCACCGGTTCGTGCTGCCACTGATATGGGGAACGACCAAGTACGAGGGAGTCTTTGACCCAAATACAACAGCCCGACAGGTAGAAGCCAGCATCAAGAAACGCTTTACGGAAGTTGAGGCCTTCGGTGTCGGCGTGGAAAACATAGGCTGACCCGCCCTTAGCTAGGGATGCCGCCATGTTGGTGAATGCAGCTAGTAGGAACTGGTAGAAGGTGCCTGCGTCTTGTTTGTCGCCTGCGATTTTCAGGCCGCTGTTCGATTTGAAGTCCACGTTGTAAGGCGGGTCTGTGACCACCAGGTTAGCCTGTTTGCCATCCATCAAGGTTTCGACGTTGCTTGGGTTTGTGGCGTCCGCGCACATTAGGCGATGCCTACCAACAGTCCAGATATCGCCGCGCTGGACGAAAGCTGCTGCTTCTAGGGCGGCGTTCAGGTCGAAGTTGTCATCCTCGATACTGTCGCCGTCAAGAGAACCTATTAACTGTTGTATTTCGGATTCGTCGAAACCGGTGAGTTCAACGTCGAAATCGGAAGCATCCAGGTCGGCTATGAGTGGGGCGAGTTTGGATTCATCCCAATCGCCACTGATCTTGTTTAGAGCAACGTTGAGCGCTTTTTCGCGGGTTTCGTCTAGCTCAACGACCACGCAGTCCACGGTTTTATAGCCCAGATCAGCGAGTACTTTCAGACGCTGATGCCCACCCACAATATTTCCGGTGGTTTTGTTCCAGATGACTGGCTCCACATACCCAAACTCACTTAGCGAGCGTTTGAGTTTGTCGTAGTCGAGGTCACCGGGTTGTAGGTCTTTGCGGGGGTTGTAGTCAGCAGGGGTGAGATCAGTTAGCGCTATTTGCTTGATGCGCATGGTTTTTCACCGCCTTTATAAGCTCACGGCTAGTAGTCCAGGTGTCTTCCCACTTGCGTGTGTAATCCCCGAAATGCCCATACGTCGAATAGCGCACATAGCCGGGTGCTCGCAGCCCAAACTGGTCGATGATCGCAGCCGGACGAAGATTAAAGACATCTTGAGCTGCAGCCGTGAGAATCTGGTCGCTGTATTGGCCGGTGCCGAGCGTGTCCACACTGAAAGCAACCGGGTCGGCTTTGCCAATCGCGTAACTAATCGCCACCTGGCACCGGGATGCAAGATCCGCATCCACCACGGTTTTCGCGATCAGCCGCGCCATATAAGCACCCGACCGGTCAACCTTAGAAGCATCTTTACCACAGAAAGCTCCACCACCATGTCCGGCCAGCCCGCCATAGGCGTCAACCATAAGTTTTCGGCCAGTGAGTCCGGTGTCAGCTTTAGGGCCGCCCTCCACGAACCGCCCAGAAGGATTCACCAAAATAGTCGTGTTCTCATCGACAGGAAGATACGAAGAGCAAGCTGGACCGATAATCATCGAGGTGATTTCACGGCGCAACACCTCGAAATCCTTGGATTTATCGTGCTGGACGGAAACCACCACCGTCTCTACGGCTTGCGGTTTTCCTGCGTCGTTGTAGCGCACCGAAACTAGTGCTTTACCATCTGAGAAGATCCCAGTGATGGTTCCTTGCTTGCGCGCGGCATCTAGCCGCTTACAAATCTCGTGGGCTAAAACAAGAGGCAACGGTAAACGCTCAGGAGTATCAGTGCAGGCATAACCATAGACCGTGCCTTGATCACCAGCCCCCTGAAGACAATAAGCGGACTCATCGCCATGGCGAGCCTCTAAAGATGTGCTCACCCCGTCGTTAATATCGTTAGATTGACGCCTCACCCATACGTATACCAAAAATCTCCACGGCTTATAGCCAGCTGCAGTCAGGGCTGTGCGTACGCAATCACGCAAGTCCACACGAGCATTAGTGCTGATTTCACCAGTGACAATAATGCGTCGCCCAGTAGCCATGACCTCTACCGCGACGCGGGCGTTGGGATCGGCGTAGAGAATCTCGTCGAGAATCTGATCAGCAATTAAATCGCACAGTTTATCGGGGTGACCGATACACACTGCTTCAGCGCTGCGAACCATAGTCATAGGAATGCCCTTTCAGTAGAAAAATCAAAAGAAACAAAAACTCCCCACCATGACAGCCAGGAGCAGGGAGCGAAGAAAACGAGGAAAACCCGAATCGTGTGTGATACTGGAATACGTGGAAGACGAAACGAGTAAACCTAATCCGCAGGAGCAGGAGCCTTCTGGTGGCGATGGTAAAGCCGTGGCTTACGGAATGATTGCCGGGATAATGACCGCCATAATTTTTCGGTTCATTATGGACGATAATGCCTTAGCGATAACTATTGGCACGGGAGTCGGAATCGCGCTAGGGGCAGGCTTCAGCGCAACAAAACGCCCCAAATAAGCTCAAAAACACTAGGACGCATCTAGGAGCGGGCTTTCAACAACTGCTCCATAACCTCATCACCAGGAGCCGCACCCGAATAGTCACTAGTGCAGTTAGCCCGCACAATCTCAAAAATCTCATACCAATACACATTCGCCTGCTTACCAAAAGACTGGCTCATCGCAACAAACGGGGAAGCGATAGCAGCCCCCGTCGTCGGGTGCTTACCTAGCAAACCAAACTTGGAAATCGCCTGCTCACACTGCACATACCGGGCGAACGCCTGGGCGTAGGCCTCAATCAGACGCTTAGAAACAAACCTCGTGCAGCCACGCTCATCCAACCACCGCCAGGTTTCTTTGTAGACAAGGTCAGCACCCAAGGGTTTGCCATCGCGTTGAACCTCCGACAGATACTCAGACGGCTCCGGCATCACCTCACCAGCAAGCACCGCGCCATCACCAACATCTGCACCCTCAAAATCGAAAGGGCTCGCTAGCGGATCTTCCAGGCGAGTAGCAGGCAGACCCTTGGCGAGTTTCTCGTTGAGTGGGTCGGGTTTCGCGCCTGCCCTCACGCGCCGCCCACCGCGATTGGTTCCGTCTTTCGCCATGAAATCTCGCCTCCTTCCAGGCGGTTAGCCCGGTGATGGAGGGCTTGCGGGTTAATACCCTGTTTGATTCGGTCTTTTTGTGTACGGTTGGCCCCGCCCGCTGACCTCTGACCTGCGGTTAGAGATTGAGAACCCCCACCCCCTCACCAGGCTTTCGACGTTGCCCCGTGTCCGCCGAACACCATCAAGGTGGGTAACTTTGAGGTTCCAGAACTTCGGCGCAACAGTGGACAACGTGGGTGCTCGTCAGTAGGTGTAGACCCGAGGTTGTTGCCGCCATCGGTCATCATCGAGCGCGGTCTGCCTGGAGTGGCAAGGCTTGCACAGGCTTCGGAGGTTGTCGAAGTTGTGGGTGCCGCCGTGTTCGAGCGGGAGAATGTGGTGAACCTCTTGTACTGGCGTGTAGAGACCGGCCTCTAGGCAGTCTTCGCAGAGCGGGTGGGCGGCGACGTAGGCGGCGCGGATCTTGCGCCACCGTGAGCCGTAGCGGCGATTGATCTTCGGATCACGCTGATACTTCCGATACCGGGCGTCCTCTGCCTTGGCATGTTGTTCGCAGTAGCGGTCGTGGGTGAGCTCGGGACAACCAGGGTGAGAGCACGGGGAGGCTGGTTTGACCGGCATCGCTGGCTCCTTCCCCCCCGGATGTGGTGAAGCCCCAAGATTCCCGTGTGTGGGTTCTTGGGGCTTCACCTAGTTTTCAATCACTTATATGTTCTCACACTGATATGCGGTTTTCTATCGCATGTTTCGGATACCCGCTAACGCTAGAGCTGTCCATACAAGGCGGTGGCGAACCTGTCGAGGGCCCGGTTCTTGCGCCGATAGACCGTGTCACGCTCGACGTAGAAATGATCGGCTATCATCGACACCTTCTCATCTTGCGTCCCCTCGCTGAGGAAGAAGCCTTCGAGGATGAAGCGGTCGTCTTCAGCGATGACTTCCCACGCAGGCAGAAACCAGTCCATGTACTGGCGAGCCTGCAGGTAGCGAGCCTTGTACGCATCGATCCGCTCAATGCTCGCAACGATCCTGTTCTCCGAAGCGTGCAGATCACCCGAGGGTGGTGTGCCGTCCATACGCGGAGAAGCAGGACTAGCAGCATCAGCATAAGCCGCCTTGATCTGCTCGTCAGTACTCTCGATGATCTGTTCCATCACCGCATAATCCTGCAGAGCTGCGATCGCGGCTTTCCTTGTGTCGAGGTATTTCGTCATCACATGCATGAGCTTGTCCTTTCAGTGGTTGTGTGGATTTCGTGTGCGACCGCGTCGATCAACGCAGCCTGCGTAGCATCTTTCGCATCAAGAGCTTTGAGCACGGCTTCATCGAGCGTCCCTTCCGCAACCAGATGCGTGATCGTCACAGGTTCGGATTGACCTTGCCGATACAAGCGAGCGTTCGTCTGTTGATAAAGCTCCAGGCTCCACGTCAACGAGAACCACACCAGCAGATGCCCGCCTGCCTGGAGGTTCAATCCGTGACCCGCCGATGCTGGGTGGATCAAGCCGAGGGTGATCTCACCTTTGTTCCATGTCTCGATATCCGCGCTTGCTTTAAGTTCGCGAGCCTGCGGGAAGCGGGCGGTGATGCGCTGACGGTCATGGGTAAACCAGTAGGCCACGAGCAGTGGGTTGCCGTTGGCTGCCTCGATGAGATCTTCGAGGACGTCGAGCTTGCGCTCATGAACCGCCGTCCATTGACCGTTGCTGGTGTAGATCGCGCCGCTCGCGAGTTGGAGTAGCTTGCCGGACAAAGCTGCGGCGTTCGCGGCATCAATCGTCGCCCCATCAAGGTCGAGAACGAGGTCAGCTTTGAGTTGCTCGTAGACCTTGCGCTCTTTCGGCTCCAGCACCACAGGCATTGTCGTCACCGTCAATTCCGGTAATTGCAGGTGGTCGGTGGTTCTCATCGACAACGTCATGTCACCAATCACACCGTAGATCTCATCTTCGGCACCCGCGCGGGGCTTATAGGTGAACACCTGCATCCCGTTGCGTTTATCGGGTACGAACCAACGCTCCCGATAACGAGTAATAAACCGGCCCAAACGCTCGCCGCCGTCGAGAAGCCGGAACTGCGCCCACACGTCCATGAGCCCGTTCGAGGCTGGCGTGCCGGTCAGCCCGACCCAGCGTTTAACGAAGGGGCGCATTTTCACCAGCGCCGTGAACCGTTTCGCACGGTGGTTTTTGAAGCTGGAGAGTTCGTCGATGACGACCATGTCGAACGGCCAGCTACCGCCCATCTGGTTCACGAGCCAGGGAATGTTTTCACGGTTGATGATGGTCACCATCGCAGACTTGGCTAACGCCGCCAGCCGGTCAGCTTTGGTGCCGACAGCAACCGCGACGGTGAGCCCGTCAAGGTGATCCCACTTGCGAATTTCGGCGGGCCAGGTGTCTCGCGCTACTCGAAGCGGTGCGACAACCAGCACGCGGGAGATGGTGAAGTAGTCGAGCATGAGCTGCCAGATCGCCGTCAACGTGATCACGCTCTTGCCCAAACCCATGCCAAGGAGAATCGCGGCCTCGTCATGGTCGATGATGAACTCGGTGGCGGTGGATTGGTAGTTATGCGGCGTGTAGTGCATCAAGCACCTCCCGTATGCCGTCCACCGAATCAACAACGAAGGTCTGAAAACCCTGGTCGCGCAGTTGGCTCATCCGACGCTGCTGGATTGGCCTGGGTTGTTTGCCTGCTGCTTTGAGTTCAACGAAAACAACCCGGCTGTTCATCAGACATATCCGGTCAGGTACGCCGCTGGTTCCAGGGCAGACAAGCTTCCAGCACAAGCCACCGCAGGCTTCGACGGCTTTCTTCAGTTGGTGTTCTATGGTTCGTTCGTTCATGGTCACTCCTTGAGTTCACTTTTAGGGGTGACGGCATGTGACGAGTCGTTCCTAACCTTTTATATAGAGAAAAACACCATGTAATTTCACATGCGTAAGGTAGGGAATGGCTCGTCACAGCTCGTCACCATGGGGTTAGTTGCCGAACTCGGATGCGATCGCGAGCCCGTAGACGTACATGCCGTGCTTGGTCTTTTTCCGCACGAATCCGGCTTGTTCGACCGCAGCGTTGAAGTCGACCATCGGGCGCGCCCATCCTGAGGTGTTTTGCGCCCACGCCCGATACGTCTGATAGAGGTCACCAGCCCTCTCCGATAAGCCATCCTCGACGTCGCATGAGTCCTCAAGGAACTGCGAGAACCAGTCGTTATCCTCCTTATATGCTTGCGAGGCTTGAACCACCTGAGGCGGGGCTTTGAGCTTGTAGCCCTCGGCGTGGATGAGGCGCGCGCCCTCCATAATCCACGTAAGGATTGCTCCGCCCGCGTTTTCGAACAGGTGGTCGGCGTAGTTCTTCACGTCCGTATCACCTTCGATGGTGGCGTTAAACGGGATGACGATGAGCCTGCGCCAGATGCCTGCGTCCATGGCTCCCACACGCGGCAGGTGATTCGTGTAGAGCACGAGGGTGTGGGAGGGGGTGAAGGCGAAGGGGTCCTTGAACTTTTTCTCTGCCGAGATCTGATCGGTCGAGGCAAGCTGTTTGACGTTCGAGGTTGATAGGCGCATACCTTCTTCGGTTTCAGCCGCGATCAAGAGACGTTTGCCTCTGGCTTCGGCGAGTTCGGGTTTGACGTTGCGGCGCACCCCGACCGTGAGCGCGTCGGCTGAGATCGTGCCCGAATACGTCCCCAACACGCGGGCGATTGTGTTCCAGAAGGTGGATTTGCCGTTTCGCCCGTCCCCGTAGGCGATGACGAGCGCTTCGACGAAAACCTGGCCGATAGCCGCCAAGCCAACAATGCGCTGCACGTAACTAATCAGCTCAGGATCTCCTTGGAAGAACACGTCGAGCGCGTCGGCCCAGATCTGTGCACCCTCATCGCTGGGGCTGACAGCGGTCTGCTTGGTCAGCAGATCGGCTGGGTTGTGCTCGTGGCTTGTGCCGTCGCGCAGATCCCAGGTGCCTGCCGGGGTGTTGAGCTGGTAGGGGTCGACGTCAAGGTCACGGATACGTACCTGCAAGATCGGCCCGGCTTCTTTCAACGTGGCCGTGATGTTGCGTGACAAACGCCTGGAGAGAACGAACTTGTGGTAGTTCTTTGCCTCATCCCACGCCCGGAACGCGGTCGCTTGCACAGGCGTGAGCTTGGCGATGCCGCGTGCTTTCGACGAGGCGGAGGCCATCACGAGATCTGCACCGGTTGCCGTCATGGTCTCCCACGTGGACGCGATCAAGCGGTCGGCTTCCTCGAGCTGGCGGGAGGTCAATTCCTGAACGACGCCTTGTGCAGATAAGTCGTTCTCATCCCACACGCCATGGTCGTAGACAAGCCACTTGGTAGCCAGTGAGTAGCGGATCTTGTTCGCGTATTCGCCAGCTAATGTGTCTGCCTGACCGACATCGGAAAAATCATCCGGACGCAAACCCGCCAACGCCTCATAAGCCTCTGGCGGCAGATAGCCTGGATCAGCAGCGACCTTCGAAGCGAACCTGCACGCGCTATTCCAAATCGTCTGTAATTCGCCCTCGTTGAGCGGTGGTTCGCAAAGGTTGGCTTTGCGATTGAAGAGGTCTCGTGCTTGGTCGGTATCGCCGTAGCGGATGAGGACCCTGCCTGCGAAGCGCGACAACGTAGCGTTGCGCGAGCCTTCACCAATCACAAGAGTGGAAGCATCAAATGCGGCGAACACGTCCTGCTCATCAGCGTTATCGAGCCACGCATCGAGCAACTGGTCGCCCTCACGCACCGTAACTTGTGGGTTAGAGGTGCCGTAGATGAAGCGTCCTGCGTCAAGAGCGTTGCGATCGAAGAAAGCAAACCGCGACGCGAGGCGGTGTTTCAATCCTGCGTATTCGTCTGCGCCTTGTACTTCTCGGATTGGGAAGTAAACGTGGAAACGCGGCCGCGCAGACAACACACCCTTCGCCTTCATGTGATTACGAGACGTGGCGGCCATGAACTCCACGCCCGCCATCACCTCGCCAAGCTTCTCAGGCGTGACCCACTCGGACTCGGTGTCGGTGTGATCGTTGTCGATATCCATCACCACGCAGTCCGAGGCTATGAAGGCTGCAGTTGAGCGGCGATCATTCGCATAGGTTGCGGCTACGTGATCGAAGCCCGCGACTGCAGACAGGGAGCCACGTCGGCGATGGTTTGCTGGTTCGGGTAGTGGTTGTTGTTCTGCACGCCGCTCACATTCGCGGCATAGAGGGTGAAGGGCGTGGTCATGGCGTGACCTCCTTGAAATCAGAATCGAAAAACTTAATCGGCAACTCGAGGTCGCGCGCCCACCCGATCTCTAAGCGCATACCAAGGCTGACGCGTCCCACGTATGCCCAGAGGGCTTCGCATTTAGCGAGCAGCACCCTGTTGAAGAACATCGCCAGCTCCCGCTGATCAGGGTCTGCGTCATCCATGAACTGCGGGAACAACAGGTGTGGGGCGAATGGGATTTTGCCCGCGCTCACTGCGAAGGAGCAGAATTGGCGGGCGAGCTCAACGTTCGCTTGCACGTCGCCTGAGTAGGGCGAGCAGATATAAATCAAGGGCCGGTAGCCGAATTGTTCGCGCTGCAGCTTTTTGAGCGCGTGGTAGCTGGTTAGGTCCAGGTAGCCTTCGGTGTTCTTCTTCGAAAACCCAATATCGAGTGTCGTGGCGGTCATGCTTGCACCTGACCTTGACGCTCGATGACAGGCAGAATGCCGAGCTGGTTCTTGAGCAGGTCGTAGATGAACAGACGCCCCTTTTGCGTCCAGTACATGTGGGTGCGGGTCTGCCCCTCGCCGTATTCGTGGGTCTTGGACTGGGTGTATCCCTGCTCGGCGTACTTCGCGTACAGGAACCACCGGTCCGACTGATGGAACTGCACGTGAGCATCACGCAGGATCCGGTTGAGTTTCTTCGCGGAAAGTCCGTAGTCCTTCGCAATCGCGGTCGTCGTCAACAACGAATCGGACTGCAACACGAGGTCGTAGTACGAGACTTTCGGTGCCGCCTCAAGTAAGGCTTGCTCTGCTGCCAGGCGCTTGGCCCGCTCAGCACGCAGCGTGGCGATGGCATGCTCGAGGAACTCATCATCAGCGAGCAGTTCGTCGTATGCGTACATGCCGTGGCGGCGAATCGTCGGCAACACCTCATCGAACACCCAGGCTTCGAACTTCTGCGCTGCCGGGAGCTTTGAGGAGATGATGAGGCGGTACAGGTTGCCCTCGGTAATGAAGCGGACCTGCTGGATTCCACCAGCGGTCTCAAGGGGGTGGTAATTTGCCACCCCCTTGCAGTGTAGCTTCACCGCGTTCGTCGGATCCTGGTAGCCGAGCGCGGTGGCGACGTCCTTGCCGCAGAAAAGGATCTGGCCATCAGTGGTGATGGTGCGAATGGTGCCGAACACGTCGTTGGTGAATGTTTGAATCTGGTTTCCCATGGCGGGGTTCCTTCCCGAGACCCCGTCGAGAAAAAATCGTGCCGGTCGACACAAGGAGTTAAGGGCCTCACCCCACTGCCGACGAGCCCGAAAGTGTTAAATCACGGGTACTCAATCGCTTCTCGTTCTGGCACGATTGGTGTTGAAGCCCCGGTGGAGCGCTATCTGTTAGAGCAATCTGGCAGGTATTCTCGCCGGGGCATAGACAAATTTCTCGAGTGCTCTGTGTGGAAGAACCATCATTCTCTTGCTACAGCGGTGCCGACACGGTGGTCTTTTAGACAACATGACCGGTTCCGCTGCCCGCCTCGGTGGGAGCGCAGGGTCGGTTCTCGTTTCTTAGCGGTCTTGGATAAGCTTTCTTCTCTGATGGTGATACTTCGCCGAGTTCTTGATTCTGTCGCTGTTTTCGCGGTATAGTGATTACCACTAGTACCGGCTCGCTTGTATCGGTTTCCGAGACAGGTCAGAGCCGGTCTTCATGTTTTTGGAAGCAGGTGGGCTGGTGGTCGATAAACCGTGGGCCAGTATCGATGAGCAGATTAATATTCTCACTCGTCGTGGCCTATTGGATGCCGGTGATTACCGCCGCGAGTTATCTACTGTCGGCTATTACCGGCTTTCGGGATACTCCTACCCGTTGCGTCAGATCGCTCCATCTGATTCGCCGCAACGGCGTTTGGACCATTTCGTTCTCGGTGCACGTATGGGGCATGTGGTAGAGCTGTACGAGTTTGATGAGCGGCTACGCTTGGCTGTGTGGCAGGCGCTATGCAAGCTGGAGGTGTGCCTGCGAGTTGACGTGGGGCACGTGCTGGGTGAGATCGATCCGTTCATTCACCTCGACCTCGAACGGATTTGGCCATCGGGGGCGATGAATCACAGAGCAGCATTCTTTACGCAGAAGCTCACCCAAACACAGTCGCGCTCTACAGAAGATTTCGTCAAGCATTACAACCAGACCCACGACGGTCGTTTGCCGGTGTGGGTGGTTACCGAGATTCTTGAGTTCGGACAACTCGTGACCCTGTTTTCGTTGGCTCCCTTCGAACAGCGTCGTCGCATTGCTGACAAGTACTTGGCACGTGCCGACGAGTTGGAATCGTGGATGCGCACCGTGAATTTCGTTCGTAACATATGCGCTCACCACGCTAGACTCTGGAACAGGCGACTCGTCATCCGTCCACTGGTCAAACACCGCCGCAACGACCAAACGCTATCGGCCGTGACACATTCTTCAGGACGTATGTACACCGCGTTGGTGCTCACCGCATTCCTCTTGCGACGAGGAAATTTCACCGCTGAAATACAGGCCATCAGCGACGTCCTAGACAGTTTCCCCACCGAAATTCCTGGCGTCGATCTAACGCACATAGGTGCCAGCCCCAGCTGGAAACAAGATCCCATCTGGACAATCAACAGCTAATCCTTACGGTAATAGGCGCACTCATACCCATCCGCGTCCAGCGGTAACCCTTTGGCCCATGCTGGGAGGGTGGACATGAGCTCGCACGCGTCAGCAACGGTGAAGCCGGAATTTTCGGGTTCGTCGATGACGATCTCGTCGTGAACATGCATCACAATCCGATGCCCCGCCTTAGCGACTGCGTGCATGCCAGTGACGAGAAGGTCGCGAGCGATCGCCTGGACGATATTCTCGACGAGTTTTCCGCCGTAGGTTTCTAACTGTCCCCAGCGGCGTACTGTGGTGGTGCCGGTGTAGGTGATGGATGTGCCACCCCAACGGTTCTCACCCAGACGCGGCTGGACGTAGGCAAGCCGTCTTCCCGAGGGTAGTTCGATGAAGAGAATCCCAGACTCAACGGAGAATCGCAGGTTACGCAAGCGGATCGGCTGGCGCGACGAGATCGCAGCGATGGCTGCTTCTTCGACGTCCGCCCAGAGCTGGACGATGTGCGGGTTAGCTTGCCGCCAGGCGTCCACGATCGGTTTGAGCTCATGCTCAGCGAGTCCCATATTGAGGGCTCCCATGGCTTTGAGCGCACCGACCGAGCCACCATAACCACAGGCGAGCACCGCAATCTTCCCCTTCTGACGAAGCTCGCCATTAACGCCGTGCTTCTCGACCGGGACGCCGAACATGCGCGACGCGGTCTCGCAGTAGAGGTCTTTACCTTCACGGAAGGCTTGGAGGGTGGTTGTTTCTCCGGCGAGCCAGGCGATAACGCGCGCCTCAATCGCGGAAAAGTCCGCGACGATGAACCTGTGGCCGGTGCTGGGGATGAATGCGGTGCGGATGAGTTGGCTGAGCGTGTCGGGCACGGACTCGTAGAGCAGCTCAAGCGCATCAAGATCACCCACCCTGACCAAGGTTCGTGCTTGGTCGAGATCAGGCAGATAATTCCTTGGCAGGTTTTGGACTTGGACGAGGCGTCCGGCGAAGCGCCCGGTGCGCCCTGCTCCGTAGAACTGGATAAGACCACGCGCCCGGTCATCGGCTCCTGCGACGTTTTGCATCGCCTGGTATTTCTTCACCGAAGATTTAGCCAGATCGCCGCGAAGTTCGAGGACTTCCTTCACCGCGCCAGTGGCAGTATCGAGGGCGACGTCGACCTCGGTCTTTGCCAACGACTCCAGCACGCAGCCACGCGATGCGAGCCATTGTTTGAGCTGGATCGGCGAGTTAGGATTGTCCAACCCCGTGAGCTTCTGCGCCCGAGCAAGCGACGCGTTGCGGTGGTGCTCGTCCACGGCAACGGCATTATCGACGAGCGTGTGGTCGAGAAGAATCCCGGCATCATTAATGCGTTGGTCAAGAGCGTAGGTGTCCCATTCGGACTCTGGCATCGGAAAACAAGCCAGTCTGTCGTGGATGGCTTGTTCGACTTCGACGTCACGACGGTTGTAGTCAATGAAATGTGCCCATCCGGTCGGATCCGCTGATGGTGGATTCCTGTGTTTGCCGCCATTCAAGACCGAGGGCGTGGCGGGTGTACAAAACTGCTTGATCAGCTTGCGTCCGGCGCTGTCTTTCTGCACGTCAAGCTTCAAAACCGCGGCTATCGCGTCGAGGCTCATCGGCAACCCCAAATAGGCGCTCCACACCATAGTGCAGCGCCACTGCCTTGGGTCAAGAAACCCATCACCGAGAAGCTCGGAATGATGGCGGTGTAGCCATGCTGAGAGGCAGACTCGTTCGAAGGCGGCGTTATGCGCCCACTTGACCACATCCGGATCCACCAGTGCCGCCAGCACCTCGTCGGGCATTGATTGTCCGTTGGCGAGATCCACTATTTCGACCGGGCCGCCGTCGACCGAATAGCTGAAGAGCAACAGGTCGAAGTCGGGGTGCTCGCAATACGGGTAAACACCCGCCTTGGCGAGCTGAACAGGACTGAAAGTCTCGATATCGCAGAAGAGTGTTCGCATGACGGGGTTCCTTTCACATCAGAGGAAAAGTGGAGGGAACCAACAAGATGTGCTGATTCCCTCCACGTGTGGGGATGGTTAGTTCAGGAAGTCGTCATCAGCGGCGAAGGCACCGAAGTCGGTCTCAGCGGAAACTCGTCCGCCGCCAAGGCTCTCGCCGTCACGGGTCTTTTGGATATTGCCCAGTGCGCAGGCGATGCCACGGTTCCCGTTCGTGTTGAACGCATAGAAACTCAAGGAAACGCGGGCGTAGCAGCCTGAGTAGACCTCGGCGCGGTCCAGGATTGGTGCCACATGCTCGTCGACAATCTGTGGAGCCGTCAGGGAGTTGGCGTTGAGGAAGTAGGCGCCCTTGTAGGCTTCGTCGTCACGCTCGATATCCCCATCGCGCAGCGGGAGCTTGAGGGCGGCCTTGTTGGGTCGCTTGCCCCCAAACTTCCCAATACCTGCTTCGATGGCTGCGTCCACGGCCTTCTCGATCGCAGTGATCGTGGCGGTGTCGGACTTGGGGATAATGAGGGAGACGGAGTACTTCGGTTTGCCGCCTTGGATGGAGTTCGGCTCCCATACATGCGCGTAACTGAGGCGTACTTCGCCGGTAACAATGCGAGTTGGGTTAGTAGCGGTTGTCATGTTTCTTTCTTCTTTCTTCTAGTTGTCGTTACTGAAATCGGTGGCCGCACTCACCAGGTCGAGCGCTGGCCGTTTATCGGACGCAGGAACCAACGTGGGTTTGCCTGCAGGTTTGGTGACGTACTCGCTGAGGATCTCGTTGAAGGCGGGTTTACCCATCAGCTTTTCCATGGCTGTGAGGGTGATGAGCTTGCGATCCCAGATGTCCCTATAGCCAGCAGCCTCAGCAGCCTTCGCAACATCGGTTTCGGAGGTGTATTTGCGTACCGACCGTCCGGCGACGAGCTTGAACCCCTCAAAGACCACGCCCTGATTGACGGCCTTGGACAGCGCGTAGGCTTCCACGTCCGACGCCCAGGTTTTGAGCTGCGGAATCCGTGTGAGCACGTCAGCAATCTCTACGTCCGTTAGTTCTGCTGGTGGGGCGAATTCGAGCTTGGCAAGTTGAAGATTGGCTTCGGCTCGTGCCCGACACGTGGGTGTGATCTTGCAGAACTGGCACCACGAGCCTGGACAAAACTCACCCTCACCTGCAGCAGCGAGCTCGGCTTTAGGTTTCACCTCGGCCTCAGCCCAGGCTTCAAGTTCTGCGACGGTGATGCTCCAGGTGTTGACGTTGGATCGGCGTGGCTGGAAGATCGTCACCTCCACCGTCTCGATGTCATACAGGCTCCCGAACGCATGGAGCGCTCCGAGGGCGTAAAGCATGAGTTGCGGGTTCTGCTCGGCTTCAACCAACACGCCTTGCCCGTACTTCAGATCAATGATCTGGAGTGTGGGTTCAGCGATGATAACGGCGTCGCCGGTCCCGAACCCGCCCGGCACGATGTGGGAGAAGTCGAGACGCTGCTCGATCAGCACCTGCGGATCATCACAGGTTTCCCGCGCGATCGAGATGTGTTCCTGGACAAAGGCGACGTAGTCGTCGGTCAGGTGTTCCATCTCGGTATCGATCCAGTCGGATTCCGGTTTGAAGGCTGGTGCCTGGTGGAGGGCGCGCCGCAGTTTCCACTCTGCGAGGGCGTGTGCTGCGGTGCCCTGTTCGGCAGCCGCCGACGAGGCATCCGGCTCGCGTGACTCCAGGACTGCGCTGGGTGGGCAGTTCAGCCAACGGTGCGCACCCGACGCCGAGAGCAGCGAGTGCTGGTCAGGCATCGGACAGCTCCTTCGCCTTGGCGAGCAGCCACGAGTATTTGGCCGGGTCGACCACCGACAACTTGTCTGCGCCGGTGGCGACGATCAGCTCACGTATCTGCTCGGTCAAGCCTTGGCTGGAGAGCCCGGCGAGCACCCCACGCACCTGCGCCAGCGATACCGGATCCGGCTCAGGTGCCGGTTCGGGTGACTGCTGGTGGGTGACCTCGTACTCGGCGGCTGCTTGCTCAAGGTCGGGTTGGGCAAGCCCGGCGGCGGCGATCGGACGCGCACCAGGCATCTCGGCATGATCCTCAAATGAGCCCCACGCGGTCTCCTCGATCGCGGCCGCGAGCATGGTCACGCCTTCGGCGATCCGGTTGAGTGCCGCGATATGCTTGTTCGCGTCGGTGACATTCACGCCGCATCACCGCCCTTGTGGGTGACGCCGACCGCGTCGGCCAGCGCCATCAGATCGTCGTCGGTTTCGGCGATGTCGATCTGTTTGACCGAGTTGCCGGGCACGACGATGGTGACGCGCTGCTTGCTACCCAGGAGCTTGCGCATGATGCGTTCGCGCAGGGTGACTGTGCGGGTGCCGACGATCCCCGGATCATCGGGGATGTGCTTGGCGATATGGAGCTTGAGCCGATGCTGGGTCATCTCCTTCACCTGCCTTCCTTATTGGTGGGAGTGGCCCGGGTGGCTGCTCCCTTCACCCCACTGCCGACACCATCGGAAGTGTTAAATCGCGTCGCCTCCACCGCTGCGCGAAGGACCGAAGCTGCTTCCTTGAACAGTTGTGAGACCCGGGCTCGCGACAGGCCCAGGGCGCGGGCAACGTCAGACTGCTTCATGTCCGCGTCGGCGAGCATCAGCTCCATCACTTGTTTGTGCTTGCCCTCCAGGCCAGCGATCGCCTCCCGCAGCGCTTGGAATTCGCGGGCCTTCCGAGCGGTGTCTTCAGCGGCGATCAGTTGGTCTTCGGGCGACGCGGTGATATCCTCGACAACCGCAGATGGATCGTCGGACTTGTCAACAACGAATTCCGGTTCACGGTCGATCTCCATGAACCAGTCGAGCGACCACGGCGCGTTTTTCGGCACCCGGCAGCCACGGCGCGGACCGCACCCGGCACCGCAGCTGCACTTGCGAGCGCCGGGGCCACGATCACCCCGATAGGCCTCGTGGAAGACGGCCTCTTCCTGCCGAGCCAGTTCATCGAGAATCTGCTGCGGATACCTCGGCTTGATCTCATCGACCGGACGGCCTGCCTGTTCGGCGCGTTCACGCCGGTCGGTTTCCACCATCACGGCAAACTCACCAGAGTCGATCTCGTAGACGTCGGTGACGGATTCATGCTTGTTGTTGTCGGCTTCGTGCCTAAAGCGGATTGTGAGCGCAGCGTTGTTGTTCTGTGTTTCCTGCGCGTCCGTACGCTTGGACATTAGGGATCTCCTGTCGGATTGGGATCCGCAGGAGTCCGCAACGCCGCAGAAACGGCAAGACGGGCAGGTTCACGCGCCTCAAAGTCGAGGTGATGCGTGATCCTTGCCCGTCTAGCGGTTCTGCGGATCGAACTGTTTATGTCGGTATTCAGTTGTGTTTCAGTGGGTTATCGATAGTGCGGTTCAGGTAGGGGCCGTCGTTCGTGACATTGATGAAAGCCCCCGCAGTCGTCGAACCAGAGCCGGGAGAGGCATCCCTTATGGACGATCTCGATCTGCCTACGCTCTAGGTCGACACGGCAAATCGTTTTGCCTCCCGCGTTCTTTACTGTTTCCATAACACCTCCTATTCACTAGTTAGCTAAGTTGCTTACAAAATGGGTAAAAAAGAGAACCCGACTCGTAGCGAATGAATTACGCGGCGAGCTTCAGGTTCTTGATGCGGATTGCGGCAGCCTGCTTAGAAACCTCGAAAGTCCCAGCGAGTTCCCGGACGACACGGCGCTTGCGTCGCTCATCCAATGATCGCCAGCCTTCGGGGGCAAGCTCGGTGAATGCCTGCGAGAACGGGTCACGGGGCATGAGCAGCGCAGCCCCGAGGTAGTTGGCTTGGAACTCGGCGCGATCAACCTTGTCAGTGCGAACGCCCTCCGAGGTAGTGGTGAACGGGCGATACCCTGTTCCTCCCTTGCACTTCATCCGAGGGTCTCGGTAGTAGATATGCCGATGCAGGAGGAGGTGAGCGCACTCATGGGCAATCGCGAAACGCAGTCGACTGTCCGGGGAGTCACGCAAGGCATCGTCGTCGATAACGATTGTTCGTTCTGGAAAAACGATGTCAACCCTTGCGCCGGTAGACTCGAAGACAGGGATGGACAGCTCCTGGAAGATCGACATTCCAAGCACGCTGCCGTCCGACGAAAGCCGCTGATAGTCCAGTGCCGCTCCCAGGTGAAACTCGGCGAATCTGTCGACGTCGAGCGGGATAGGCGCTACCAGTTGAGCGCCACCGGCGAATTTCTCGAGCTCCTTCTCTGCGCGAGCCTCGAGTCGCTCCTTACTGAGGTATTTGGGGTCAAGGCTCACTGGTCAGCTTCCCCGCCTTCAATGATGTCGATGATGTCCCGCCACTGCTGGTCACTCAGGTCATGTTCTTTTGCCCGGCGAAGAGCGACGCGAGCCATGTCGGTTTGCATAATGTAGCCCGACAGGTCGGTAGACACCTGGTTCTCACGAGTCAATGCTGCCAGGTCATACATCCGCTCCCTCTCGGAGCGGGAGAGTCGCAACGTCTCGGCGATGTCCCCCAGCTTGCCGTCCGGGGCAGCACGGCGCCCTTTCTCGATGTCACTCAGGTACGGAGCGGTCACACCGATGGCGTCCGCGAACTTGCGCATGGTTAAGCCCTGCGTCTTCCTATGTGCTTCCAGGAAGGCACCGAAGCTCTCTGATTTGGTCATTGGAACAGCCTCCTCACGTCTGTTAGCAACTAAGCTAACACGTGAAGTTAACTGGTGCAAGTCTACGGATCAGGAGCCGTCTCGCTGGCTGCCCTCGTGCCGGGGTCGGTTGAGACGGTCGTGGATGAGCGGGAGCAGGATCGCGTCCACGTCGGCGCGGAAGGCTTTGTCCGACAGGTACTTCATGGAGAAGTCGTGATTCTGGGTCATCCGCGCCAGCATGACGTCGGGCATCTTCTCGTCGTAGATGATCTTGAACAGGTCGAGCGGGTTATGGGCCCGCAGCTGGATCTCGTTGTCTTGGGCGAGGTCGTCGGCGACCTGTTCGAGCACTTTGTCCATGTTGGTGAACTCGGTGCCCCATCGTTCGTTGAGGGAGTCGAGGATCTTGGAGAGTCGCTCGCGGTCGTCTTCGGTGGGCATGCCCAGCTTGGGCGAGTTGTTCAACTCACCCACCTGGTCTTGTAGGTCGATGGAACCCTCGTAGACCGACTGGAGCCGGTAGTACTGCAAGGTGACCTCATCATCCAGGTGTGGGGCAGGGTCGCCGTCGATGTGGAGCTTGCGGGTCAGCAGCTTCGCGTATGCGGCGAACTTATGCAGCTGCTCGTCGTCGAAGCGGATGATGTGAGTCAAGAACTCGTAGTTGCGGTTGAACTTGTTGAACGCCGAGCGCACCTCGAGCTTTTCCTCATCGTCAAGCGCATCAAAGCGGCCGACCGCAGGGTCGAGGTAGGCGTTGAGCCTGCCAAAGTCGAGGTTGGTCTGCTGCTTTTGCTCTCTGAAGAACACGGTCGCGAATCCGTCGATCTCTTCGTCTCGCCACAGCTGGTAGGAGGCGATCAGGTGGTAGAGGTCGTAGACGATGTTCGGGTCGGTTTCCTCGCTGATCGAGGTCGACACGTAATAGTCTTGGAACGCCGCCTGAATGTCGTCAGCGCTGTTGACGAAGTCCAACACGAACGTATCTGACTTGCCCGGGCACATCCGGTTGATCCGCGACAGGGTCTGCACGGCCTTGACCCCGTGGAGCTTCTTGTCCACATACATGGTCTGTAGCAGGGGCTGGTCGAATCCGGTCTGGTATTTCTCGGCCACCAACAGGATCTGGTACTCACCGGTGTCGAACCGATCGGGCAGCTCGGCTTCGGGGAAGCCGTTGAGTTGCTCCTCGGTGTAGTCCTGCCCATCGTCTTCGACGGTGCCGGAGAACGCCACCAGCACACCCAGGTCGGTGTAGCCCTTGGCTTTGATGTAGTTGGCGAACGCGAAGTAGTAGCGCACAGCGTGCAACCGGGAGCCGGTCACCAGCATTGCCTTGGCTTTGCCGCCGATCTTGTGCGCCACGTTGCTGCGGAAGTGCTCGATGATGATCTCGGCTTTTTGCCGCAGATTGTGCGGATGCAGGGCTAAGTATTTGCCCAGCGCCTTGTTGGCCTGCTTCTTGGCGTACTCCGGATCCTCAGCGGTGGCCTTACCAACCTTGTAGTACGTCTGGTAGGTGGTGTAATTTGCCAGCACGTCGAGGATGAATCCTTCCTCGATCGCCTGCTTCATCGAATACACATGGAACGGGCGCGGCGTGCCACCAGGAGTCGGGGTGCCGAAGATTTCGAGGGTCTTCTGCTTCGGGGTGGCCGTGAACGCGAAGAACGATAGGTTCGCCTGCCGTCCATGGGTCGCCATATCCGCCGCGATCTGTTCGTCAACCTCGAGCTCCTCGGCCTCTACCTGAGCCTCAGCTCGAGCGTAACGATCCAGCAGCTCTGCCTCGGACTCCTGACCCGCTTGGGCAGTGTCAGCCAGCACCTGCTTGAGCCGCTCAGACGCCTGCCCGGTCTGCGACGAGTGTGCCTCATCCACAATCACCGCGAACCGCTTCCCAGCCGTCGCGATGTTGGACACGTCAACGAACGGGAACTTCTGCAACGTCGAAATGATGATCCGAGCACCCCGACCCAGCGCATCAGTGAGCTGGCGGGCGTTCTTATCAACCTTTACGACGACGCCTGCTGTGTGATCCATCGAAAACACCGTGTCTTGGAGCTGCTTATCCAACACGCGCCGGTCGGTGATCACGATGATCGAATCGAACACCACCCGCTGCTGGTCGTCGTGCAGATTCGATAAGTGGTGAGCGAGCCACGCGATCGTGTTCGACTTGCCCGAGCCCGCCGAATGCTGCACCAAATAGTTGTGCCCAGCACCGTTCGCCTTCGCGTCCGCGATGAGTTTGCGGACCGCATCGAGCTGGTGGAAGCGCGGGAAGATCACCTTGTCTTTCGACTTCGCCGGACGCCCCTCAGGGGTCTTGCCGGGCACGAACTGCACGAACCGGTGCAGAATGTCGAGCAACGAGTCTTTCGCAAGCACCTGCTCCCACAAGTAGGACGTCTTGAACTTGCCCTCCACCGGCGGATTACCAGCACCGTTGCTGAAACCACGGTTGAACGGCAGGAACACCGTATCTTGGCCGGCAAGTTTCGTAGTCATCCACACCTCATCGGTGTCAACCGCAAAGTGTACCACCGCGCGTTTACCCAGGGCGAAGAGCTTTTCCGACGGGGAACGGTCCATCTTGTACTGTCGGATCGCATCACGATAGGTCTGCCCAGTCAGCTGATTTTTCAACTCGAGTGTCACCACTGGGATGCCGTTCACCAACAGCACCGTGTCAACCGAGTTCTCGTTACGCGTTGAATACCGTAGCTGGCGCACGATGCTCATCTCGTTCGCCCAGTACTTTTCAGCAAGAACCTCATTCAAGTCGGTGCCGGGAGCGAAGTACACCAGCTTGAACCGAGCACCCACATCCTCAATGCCACGGCGCAGCACGTCGATCACACCACGCTGATCAAGCTGCGCAGCGACACGCTTCAGAAACTTCTGCTCCGCGTTACCCCGGTAAGTGCGTTCCAGTTTGGCCCATTGATCCGGTTGCGTTGTTTTCACGAACTCAATCAAGTCAGCTGGATACAGGCACAGCTCGCGATCAAAACCCTGCGGGTCACGCGTCTCAAACCGGTCAAAATCCGATCCCTGGGTAGTCAGCCAGTATTCGATCTCGGACTCAAACCTGCGCTCCGACGTATCCATCATGCCTCCTCACTAACGCGGACCTTGCCCGTCACCACATCGTTAATAACCTGCTTGCGATACCGCCTCAACAACTCAACCTGACGATCCAAATCGGTAATCAAACCATCGATCCCTTTCAGCCGTTGAACAAGGTAATCAACGATTTGCCTTTGCTCTTCCACCGGAGGAACAAATAGTGGAATATTTCGGAGCGCCTGTACCTTAAAGTCCCATTGATCTGTGCGAATTCCGTAAGAATCCCTGCCAAAGAAGGGAATATATGCTTTTGACCGTATAGCCCAGTTGAAGAATTCAGAATCCACGGAAGACGCTAAATCGAAGGTGTAATACGCAGGACTGACAATCCCGTCATACAGCGACACTCCATATGATCCTTGCCAAGCCTTCATTTTGTTCATAACAAATTGACCGTTCCGAACTACCAAATAACCACTCAAATCATCTGGTAGACGGTTGTTGTTATCTGGCGACCCTTCAAGTTCACGATCTACAACCCCACGCTCACGTTCAACAGAAAGAACTCTCCAGGAAGGCTCACCCTTACGCGATTTACGGGTCAACAGAGATTTCAGAGAACGAGAATGCCAGCTATTTGGAATCTTCCCAATCCAGTCAATACCGCTGTCTTTCATTGGAGCGTTAGTGTCGAGGCCTTTGGTGACGGTGTGGGCGATCAACTCACGCTTGTAACGCTCCAACAACTCAACCTGACGATCCAAATCGGTAATCAAACCATCGATCCCTTTCAGCCGTTGAACAAGGTAATCAACGATTTGCCTTTGCTCTTCCACCGGAGGAACAAATAGTGGAATATTTCGGAGCGCCTGTACCTTAAAGTCCCATTGATCTGTGCGAATTCCGTAAGAATCCCTGCCAAAGAAGGGAATATATGCTTTTGACCGTATAGCCCAGTTGAAGAATTCAGAATCCACGGAAGACGCTAAATCGAAGGTGTAATACGCAGGACTGACAATCCCGTCATACAGCGACACTCCATATGATCCTTGCCAAGCCTTCATTTTGTTCATAACAAATTGACCGTTCCGAACTACCAAATAACCACTCAAATCATCTGGTAGACGGTTGTTGTTATCTGGCGACCCTTCAAGTTCACGATCTACAACCCCACGCTCACGTTCAACAGAAAGAACTCTCCAGGAAGGCTCACCCTTACGCGATTTACGGGTCAACAGAGATTTCAGAGAACGAGAATGCCAGCTATTTGGAATCTTCCCAATCCAGTCAATACCGCTGTCTTTGTAGTGTTCGTAGGCATCCATTTAGTTCACCTGCTCGTTGAATAGTTTGGCGATGGAGGCTTGGATTTCGGCTCCGAGGGTTTGGATTTCGGCCAGGGTTTGGGTGGGGTTGCCGAGTTCTTCGTACTGGTAGAAGTAGCGGGTGAAGGGGATCTCGTAGCCGATCTTGGTCTTGTCGGGGTCGACGTAGGCGTCAGCCGCGTAGGGGATGACTTCGCGTTGGATGTAAGCGTCGATGTCTTCGGCGAGCGGGATCTGTTCGGTGTCACGTAGCGCCGGGTCAGGTTCCGGGTTGCCCTTGGCGTCGCGGCAGATGTCAGCACTCGGGTCGGTTTCACCCAGGGCCGTCACGATTGCTTTTAGCAGCGGGGCACGCACAGCCAACCCAGCGCCCTTGAAGGCAGTCTTGAGTACGGCCGTGAACTCGTCTCGGTTCTTCCACACCCGCTGGTCGCCGAGAGTCTCGATGGCGTCGATGATTGTTCGTTGGGTCTTCTTGCCGTCCTTGATCTCTTGGCTACGGGCGGGTTCGCTGCGTTTCTTCGAGGTGGCCAGATTCTTGAACGGGGTCTGCTCCCAGAGTCGCTCGATTCGTTCGGGTGTGGCGGTGAAGTTCAAACGTAGCGGACGTTCCACCGTGACTTCATGGAAGCCGAACTCGCAGGTGTCGAAAATCTTGGAGTGCTCGTCCTCGGTGAAGTCGCCGTAGATGCGCGCGATCTGGGCAATGTTGTCAGCGGTAAGGTATTTGCGTTTTTCGCCGAGCGGTTTGCGCATCCTGGCGAAGAGTCCGGTGGCGTCGATCAGTTGCACCTTGTTTTTGCGGATCGATGCCTTGCGGTTGGAGAGCACCCAAACGTAGGTGAGGATACCGGTGTTGTAGAACATCTGGTCAGGCAGGGCGATGATGGCTTCCAGCCAGTCGTTTTCAAGAATCCAGCGGCGAATGTTCGACTCACCTTGCCCAGCCGAGCCGGTAAACAGGGGCGATCCATTGAACACGATCCCGATCCGAGTGCCCGGCGCGTTCTGAGTATCAGCCGGATCGTAGGGCTTCATCTTCGAGATCATGTGCTGCAAGAACAGGAACGACCCGTCCGAAATACGCGGCAGACCGGCACCGAACCGGCCCTTCCACCCTCGCTTCTCGGCTTCGTCTTTGATCGGGTCGGCGTACTTCTTCCATTCCACGCCAAAGGGCGGGTTGCACAGCATGTAGTTGAACGTTCGTCCAGCTGTTCTGTCAGCGGTCAGCGAGTTGCCGAAGTAGATGCGTTCGGCGTCGTCACCTTTGATGAGGATGTCGGACTTTGCCACCGCGTAGGTTTGCGGGTTGAGTTCCTGCCCGTACACCTCAATCCGCGCCCCTTCGTTGAGCTCGTGGGCTCGTTCAATCGCGGCAGAAAGCATGCCACCGGTGCCGACCCCTGGGTCATACAGCGATGCCATGAAGCCGGGCTCGCAGATCGCGTTCATGTCTGGGTCGAACAGCACCTCGACCATGAGCTGGATGACTTCACGCGGGGTGAAGTGCTCACCTGCGGTTTCGTTCGACAGTTCGTTGAAGCGCCGGATCAGTTCTTCAAAGATCGAACCCATATCCTCGTTGGAGACCGCTGCAGGTGAGAAGTCTACGGCTGGGTCGGTGAAAGCATCGACGATTTGGTAGAGCAGATCGGAGCGATCCAGCCGATCGATCACGGTGTAGAAGTCGTAGGACTTCAGCACGTCGCGGGCGTTCCGCGAAAAGCCCTCCACGTAGGAGCGCAGGTTGCCCTCCAGGTTGTCAGGATCGTTCTTGAGCGTGTGCAGCGTGAACCTGGAGGCGTTCCAGAACGGATAGCCGGTAGCTCTCGCGTATTGGATGCGCTTGACCTCAGCCGGGACACCCTTCTGGTCACGGATTGCAAGCACGTCGGTCTTCGTGTCAACGAGCACGGAGTCGAGTCGGGTGAGCACCGTGAACGGCAAGATCACGTCTCCGTACTCGTGCTCCTTGTAGTCACCGCGCAGCAGGTTGGCGATCTTCCAAATGAAGCTGACATAGTTCGTTGTTTTCTCAGTGCTCATTCGGGTCAACTCCATCTTCCATCAATCGCTCGTAACGCTCATGCGACATGACCACCACGAGAGGCTTTCCGTAACGCAACACGTAGGCCACATCGTCACCATCAGCCACTTCCTTGAGCAGCTTCGATGCCTGACCACGTCCAAGGTCGCCGATGTTGATGTGCTTCATCGACTTCTTCGCCGTACGCTTCCGCACCATCGCCTCCTTCACCACGAGTTACCGTCAACGCCTCATTTTACCATAAATGCATGCAAAATATCGTCACAATATGCGCGAGATACTACATGTAATTTTGCATGTGATTCTTCGTGAAGATGGAGACATGCGCGCGAGCCAGGACGCCCCACAAGGTCGAAGGTGGGAACGGTCTTATCAATCACAATTGAGGGCACGCCCCCTCGCCAGATATCCGCTAACGCAAGCCCACCAGCAGACCCCCTCAACCAGAAATATGCACCAATCCAACGGGAAGATCGGGGACGAGCACCCGATTACTGAACCTCCAGCACGCCAGCGAACAACCCCAGAAACGACAAAACCCCTGCTCAACAGGGATTCAAGGGCTAAAGTGGTTTTTATCATTTTCGACGTCTAAGTATCCACGTTTCTTGCGTAGCATCAACGAAAAGGCGTGATGATGCGCTGCTGTTTCCGGCGTCCAGCAGATAGGTCTGCATCATGCAACTCTTGACTGGCATACCGAATGAATCAGTGTGGGGCGCATTGTGCGGATGTGTGACCTCCAGAAGCTACGAATCATGATCTGCAGATATGAAAGCCGGGCTCGCTACCGTGAAGGTAACGAACCCGGCGGATATTGAGCGATGCCGTTGAGGGGCGGTCAGTTGACGACGCCCTCGGCAACAGCTACTTGGACGAGCGGCGGCGAAGCGTCAGCGTCGCGCCACCTGCAGCCATCAGGGCGACGCACGCAGTCGCAAGATCTGCAGCGTTGGCGCCTGTATTCGACAGGACGATCTTTGTGGGCGGGGTCTTCGTCGGCGGTGTTGGAGGCACTTCCGGCGGAGGAACCGATTCGGGGTTCTTGACTGTCACCGTCGGGGTCGACACAGTCTGGTCGTCAGATGTCTGCAACGGAACATTGAACTGCGTCCACGCGTTGTCGATGCGGTAGGGATCGGGAACAGCGACCTCCTTGAGCAGGTAGGTGGCATCAGACGCCAGTGACTGTTCAGGTGCCGCATAAGCGCCCTCAGCGTCAGTGATGATCTTGCCATCAGTCATGTTGTCCAAAGTGATGCGGCGAACCGTCTTGCTGCACTCGGGGGCAGTGTTTTCAGCGCCGTTCTTGAGCGGGCAGATATTCACCGTACTCGTATCGGTCAGATCCGGTTGCACGCCGCAGGCACTGACCGTGGGATCGATAACCTGGTAGAGCTCAAACTCAGCTCCGGCAATGGGAGTCTTATCGAGCGTGCTCACCTTCGACAAGTTGAAGGCTCCCTTGATCTTCTCATAGGTGTAGTAGAAGTGCTGAGTCTTTTCATTCGACTTGTGATATCTGGACGCCACGTTCGGGCCGTCCTGGTATTCAGGATAACCTTTACTGGTCAGGCCCTTATATGCGCCGTCTTTCATCGTCGGCAGGTCGAAGCCGACATACTTGTATCCCGGAATGTCGGCAATGAGGGACTGCGGCGTCGGCCTATATGGGAAAACAAGCTGATTACCATCTTTATCGGTGAATGGCTCAAATTCCCCTGTCTCAGAATTGAGATTCATGTACCTTTGCCCCGAAAGGGAATCCCACGTCCGTCCGCCGGTGAGGTAATACTGGTAGGGATATCGTGCGAAGAACGCAGTACCCGGCGCTGCCTCGAGCGGAACAGCCGCGTCAGAATTCAGGTTCGGGTAAATCTTGTTGATCGGCACTGAATTGGCAAGCTCGGTAAGCTGCTGACCTTCAAGGCAGTCAAGCGTTGTGTAGGTTGAGCCCTCGAATTGGCCACCCCATCCGGCTTGTGGGCGTGCCGTATACTGGTTCTTCAATACTTCGTCTTTGCCGGCAATTTCGTTCGGAAGACCTGCCGACTGGGATTCATCGGTCGGGCTGCTGGATGCCTGAGGAAAACCACGAGCTGCACGATACTCGGAGTCGAGGACGTAGCGTACATCCATGCTCGCAGCGATCGGCACAGTCATACCGTTCGCCTTCGCGCCGATCGATCCGCCGTGTGTGTCGCCCGTGGACCCGGTGCCAAAAGTCATGCCGCCCCAGTCAGCGTTGTACGGCAAATAGACGTCGTATTGCATGGTGTGCTCAACGCCCGGGCCGAAGGTGTCTTCAAAGACAAAGTGAATAGGCTCGTAGAACCCCTTGCCGTTGTGCATACGCACAAAATTGCCGTTGCTGTCCTTGACCACCGGATCGTCGGCCTTATAAATGTCGGTTGGCTGCCCGTCGTAGAGGAAATTCTCCACGGGCTTCCAGATATACGCATTGGAATCGGGATTATCGACCTGCGTGTACTGCCACGTCGTGCCGAAGCGGAATTCGAGCGTAGGAGCAGTAGTTTCGGAATCAAGGCTCTTGTCGTAGAACCACCGAACTTTTACGCGCATGCCGTCACACTGGTTGATGGCGGCCGATTCGAAGCCAAAGAAGGGGAGGGGCGCCAGCTCCGGATTTGCTGAGTGAATGCATCCGTCACCCTCATCGGTCTCAGGATTGAAATTTGGATCTTTCTGTCCAACGATGCGTTGGTACGACAGCTCATAACTAGGGAATGGTCGCTCTGCAGCCTGGCTGCTCTGCTGTACCGGTACAACAAACGCTGTGGCAGCTACGATCGACGCCCCGAGCAGCGCCGCGACTTTTCTGGCACGCACTGTGAAGTGAGATTTCATGGCGTTTTCAGCCCTTTCGCCTGTTGCGTTGCCGACTGCTGGCATCGCAACGTCGTAGGTCAGTGAGCACGAGACGGGATAGTCGGGCGCTCACAGTTGAGTTAAAGAATCTGTTGAGTCCCATTGCACCCGATGGGCATCGTGTGTGAAGCGCCACGGCGTCTTATCGTCCATGTGCAGTGACGAGGGCGTCTGTGAAAACCCGCACTGAATGTCATCAGGTCTAGATGGGATGCAGAAAAATTATACCAGTCTGCGCAGATTCTGGAGAGAATTTCCTTATTATCGATCGTTTGAAAAGTAAATGAACTGTAAGTATTGCAGAGTGTGAGTTCACGTAGGAGCGTATGCGTAGGAACCAATCGTATCGCAGTGCCGAGGAGAGCAGGTCGGCCAGAGAGACCACGTCATCGACAATCAGGACGCGGAGGCCTTCCGTCGGCGTGGAGAAGGGGCTGTGAAGTCATGGGGTCATTATCGCAGCGCGCGTCTAAGTCGCGTGGTCGATCGTCGCCACCGAGCACGAACCGTCGTGTAGCGTGAGCACTGATGGTACAGGAAACTGTGGTTGTTGCCGGCGCGTCAGGCCTGATCGGTCGAACCTTGTCGCGATCGTTGCACGAAGACGGGTACCGGGTGATTGCGCTGGTCAGGCGTCCGGCGCGCACCGCCAACGAAGTACAGTGGGCACCCAGCTCAGCCCCGCTTGACCCTCGCGTGATCGAGGGTGCTCGAGCCGTTGTCACATTGAACGGCGCGAGCATCGCGTCCTTCCCGTGGACGAAACGGTACCGTGAGACGCTGCTGCATTCGCGTGTGGATCCCACCCGCACTGTTGCTCAGGCATTGGCGCAGATCGGGCAGGGTGCGCCGCAGTTCGTGGCCGGATCGGCCGTGGGTATTTATGGGGATCGTCCCGGTGAAGAACTTGATGAAGAGTCGAGTAGCGGTGACACCTATCTGGCGTCGATTTGTCGCGCGTGGGAAGACGAAGCGCGCCAGTCTGAAGACGTGACGACCGTGGCGAGGTGCCGCACATCCTCGATCATCCACCGTGAAGCCCTGTTGAAACCGCTGATTCCTCTGACGAAGTTGTGCGTGAGTGGGCCACTGGGAGATGGCCAGCAGCATATTCCGTGGATCTCTCTGATTGATGAGGTGCGCGCATTGCGATGCGTGATCGACCAACGCCTTGGCGGACCGATCAACCTGACGGCGCCCGAAATGGCAACCATGAATGACATTGGCTCTGAGCTGGCTGATCGGCTGAGCCGCCCCTTCTGGCTCCCGGTTCCGAAGTGGGCGCTGCGCATGTCGCTCACGCGTGATGCCGCCGATTCCTTACTGATGGCCGACCAGCGTGTGCATGCGCGCGTCCTGGAAGAAGCTGGCTTCACCTTTGTGCACCCGACCGTGTCGCGCGCAATGTCCTTTGCTCTGTGACGGAGGTCGTCGAGAGTATCCCCGCCCTGCGGTTGAGTCGGTTGCAGATTGGGACCGGGCCGCTTATGGCACCAGCGTGGCGTGATCATCTCCGCCTCGTGCACATCTCCCTAAAAAGTAGTGCTTGCGTGCACATACCCCTAGATCTAACGGCTCCTCGTTATGGCATTTTTCTATTTCTGCTGGTCAGAGTGTGTACGGATTTCACTGCTCGCGGCTCGAGGTCTTAAATCTAGGGGTATGTGCATACAAGGCCTTAGAACTAGGGGTATGTGCACAAAGCGCGTATAAATCTAGGGGTATGTGCACGCCAGGGGTGTAAATCTAGGGGTATGTGCATAGCCGCGGCGGAGGCGGAGTTGCGTCGGGGAACCGCACAGGATCGAAAGTTACTGCCGTCGCGGGTTCGGGGCGCAGGCGCCTACGTGCCGGATCGCGGATCGCTCCTGAGCGCTAGTCGAGCAGGCGGATCAGCACCCCGTACGGCGGCAACTCATCGGGACGAGGGCGTTCGCTCCTAACCGTTGATCCCAGTGATGTCATCACCGTTCGGCCGGGCATCCGTCTCACGCTCAGGGGACGCCTGATCGTTCGCTCTGACAAGTTGACCTCAACCAGGTAGTGTCCGCGCGTCCACGCCGCATAGTGTCCGCTGCGTGTGAGCAGCGTGAAGTCATCGTGTGCAAAGTACTGGCGCACACTGATTAGATAGCGGTAGAAGTTCAGAACCGAATGCTCATCGTCCAGCTGCTCGGCGGCGCTCCATCCCGCCTCCATGTCGGTCCCCGTAATCCACGGCTGGCCAGTCGTGAAGCCACCCTCGTCAGTCCAGCGCATGGGGACGCGCGCATGGTCGCGTGAACCAGCGAGGATGCGATCCCATGCCTCGTCGCGGGTCGCACCGCCGTCGATGAGTTCACGGAAATAGTTCAGTGATTCGACGTCGCGAAGTTGGTCGAGGCTGGTGAAATCCTGGTTGACTGCGCCGAGCTCCTGCCCCTGGAAAATGAAGGGCGTGCCGGGCAGGGTCAGTGAAATCGTGGCTATCAGTTTGGCCGCCGCGCCGCGCCAGCGCGGATCGAGGGTGATCTTGCTGACGATGCGCGGATTATCGTGATTCTCCGCGAAAATCGCCATCTGGTCATCGGGTCCCAGACGGCGCAGGTAGCGCAGATAGAAATCCAGGAAATAGGCGGGGGGATAGCGGTAGTCATCCCAGCGGATCTTTCCGGGCGGCTCAAGGACGTCGAAGTTGAAGATCAGATCCATCTCGCGACGCTGCCGATTGGTCAGAAGACGACCTACCTCGATGCCGATACCGGGTGTTTCACCCACCATGAGGGCGTGGGAGCCGTCCGGTCGTGTGAAACCGGCCGAACGGAGCTCACGCAAATAATCGTGCAGGTGAGGCCCGATGAAGTAGCGCTCAATGCCGGTGAATCCGACCAGCTCACCCACTGCCGGCACGCCATTGGGCAAGCCCGCGGTTTTCGAAATGTAGTTGATGACATCCATGCGGAAACCGTCGATGCCTCGAGCCAGCCAGAACTGCACAATGTCGGCAACTTCGCGACGAACCGCAGGATTGTCCCAGTTCAGATCCATTTGCGAGGGTGCGAACAGGTGCATGCCCCAACGCTTGATGTCATCAAACCAGCGCCAGGCCGACCCGGAAAAGAACGACACCCAGTTGTTGGGCGGCGCGTCGGGAGCGCCTTCACGCAGGAAGTAGTACGCTGCCTTGTCGCCGTCTGGATCCCGCAGCGCTTCCTGGAACCATTCGTGCTCGGCGGAGGAGTGGTTGACAACCAGGTCCAAAATAATGCGCATATCGCGCGCGTGAACCTGTTCGATGAGCTCGTCCAGATCCTCCATCGACCCCATCAGATCCATGACTGCGCGATAATCGCGTACATCATAGCCCATATCGTCGTTAGGTGAATCGAAGATGGGGGAGAGCCACAGGCAGTCGACGCCCAGTGTTTGAAGGTAATCAAGTTTGCCGATGATGCCGCGCAGATCACCGATCCCGTCGCCGTTCGAGTCTGCGAAACTGCGCGGATAGATCTGGTAGAACACGGCGCCCTGCCACCAGAGGGGCTCGGACTGCCCCTCGGTGTGAGTGTCAGTATCATCGAGCCGGTCGGGATTCATCTCCAACAAATCCGTGAGCGCCGCGACCAGCCCCGGCGCTGCTCGCCCAGCCACGCGATCCAGAACCGCCAATGGGAGCCGGCGCGTCAGCGGGTTCACGATGAACGAGGGTGACACTCCAATCTGCAACGCGATCTTGTCCAGGACGTCGCGTCCAACAGGGTGGTCGTACACATCACCGAGGGTGCGCACAGGGTGTCGGGTCATCGTGCTTCCTCCTTGGGTGTGCTGGTTCTTTCACTGTCTTGCAGGCTTGCGACAATTGAGCTGTATGTGGCTTCGTCAATGCGATAGCCGTGCCGGAACACCAGGAACGCCGCGACGGTCAAAATCAGGGGGACGACCATCATGAACAGCCGGAAAATCCACGTGCCCGACTCGGTGACATCGGCAGAACTGGTGGCGCTCTCCACACCCGACCAGATCAGGCAGATACCCATCAGGCCCGAAGAAATTGCACCGGACAGCTTATAGATGAAGGGCTGCAGGGAAAAAGTAATGGACTCGTTGCGCCGCCCCAGCTTCCATTCGCCGTACTCCACACTGTCCGCGATGTACATCATGAGCAGCACCTGGAACAGTGCCTCCCCGAAGAACAGGAACAACCCGGCGCACAAAATGACGGCCATGTTGCTGCCGGCACAGATGAACACCACGTATCCCACGACGGAAGCGCCGCACCCCAGGGTGAAGACCTGTCGCCTCGGCATGCGGGCAGAAATCAAGGGAAATACCAGCAGCGTGCCCAACTGGGTCACGCCCAGAACCAGCGCGAAAACCGGGTACTTGCCTTCGTCTCCCACCAGGTACTTGAAGTAATGCAGGCCCAGGCTGGTCAGCAGGGTGTAGCCGGACATATACAGCAGGAACGTCAGCGACACCCACAGCAGCTGATCGTTCTTGAAGATGACGCTGACGAGTTCGCGCAGCGGCGTCGACTCCGACTTCACATGCACGGTCTCGTGCGCAAAGATCAGCGTGATGGACTGGAAAGCGATCGCAATGATCGACAGCACGATCGCCAGCAGCTGCCAGGCACGCTGCGCATCCCCCAGCACACCTGTGAGCCACTGAGTCACCGGCACGATGCCGACAACGATGGAGAACAGGCCAATGTTCGCGCAGATACGTGTGACCACTCCGATGCGTTCACGCTCAGCCTTGTCACGGGTCAGCGACGGCATCATCCCGTAGTAGGAGATATCGTTCATCGTGTAGGCGACCTCGAACACCAGGTAGACCACGATGAACAGCGTGATGAATTGCCAGCCTCGCACCCCCCAGTCGGTGAACAGCAGCACCGTGCCAATGCACCATCCGCATGCGCCGATCGTGATCCACGGTTTGAATTTGCCCCACCGCGTGCGCGTATTGTCGACGACGTAACCCATAAACGGATCATTCACGGCGTCGAAGATCCGCATGAGCACCAGTACGACGGTGACCGCTGCGAGCGCACCGGTGGACAGGTCTAGGACGTCGGTGAGGTAGAACATGAGGTACATCGACACCATTCCGTACATCATGTCGCGCCCCAGCGTCCCTAAACCGAAACCCAAGGCGTTCTTCATGGCGTCAATCCTCACTGTTTGATGCGCAGCCTGCCAGCGGCAGGTAGCGCCACCATTGTACTGAGTACGCAGGCCGCGTGGCCTTTAATGGAGCATGTCGCTTATGAAGTGTCCCCCGGAAGTTGGACTGGATTATTCAGTTTCTTTTTCGGGGGACATTTTCATGGTTTCTTCTTTATCTTCATTGACTGAGTCTGATCAGACGCGTTTAGTTGCTTTGTTTGAGCAGGGGTGTGGTGCCGCAGCGGCTGCTTCTTGCCTTGGCTTGAGTTTCAAGCCGTGCGATCGTTTCTATAATCGGTGGCGTATTCATGGCAGGCTTGTTCTTGTGAATAAGTCACATAAGCGAGTTTTTACCTTTGAAGTCAAACGTGATGCTGTTCAACGCTTTCTGGCCGGCGAGACCCGGATGAGTATCACGCAGGACTTGGGATTGGCTTCTGTCAACGTGGTGACGAGCTGGGTGCGGATCTATCGCGACCAAGGCGAAGACGGCTTGCGCCCTAAGCCTAAGGGCAGGCGACCTAAGACCGGTCCCAGGGTGTTATCTCAAACTGAGGAACTTGAACAACGGATCAGGGACTTAGAAGCGGAGAACGCTTACCTAAAAGCATTAAGGGACTTGATGAACAACGAGCAATAGACCGAGCTCGAGTAATCGTTACACTCAAGTCCCACCATGATCTCGATGTTCTTTTGCGGGTAGCGCGATTGGCCAGATCAACGTTCTACTACCATCAAGCCCGCCTAGGACAGCCAGATAAACATGCTGATCTTCGAGCCAAGATCAGAACAATTTTTGAAGCTTCGGGCGGTCGGTATGGTCACCGTAGGATCCGACTCGCCCTACACCGCCAGGGTCTGGTGGTCTCTCGTAAACTCGTCGCCAAGCTTATGAAGCGTGAAGGACTGACCTGCCTGGTCCGTCAGAAGAAACGCTATAACTCTTACCGAGGCACACTATCGACCATTGCCCCAAACGTGTTAGCCCGCGACTTCACTGCTACTAGCCCGAACCAAAAATGGGTCTCTGACGTTACCGAGTTCCGTCTCGGATCGTCCAAGATCTATCTCTCACCAATCATCGACTTGTTCGATCACTCAGTCGTTTCCTACACGGTCGGGAAAACAGCCAATCTTGAACTGACCAACACCAGTCTCCGCAAGGCTTTGAACAAGGCTAAGCCGGGCCCGGGTCTGGTAGTCCACACCGACCAAGGATTCCAATACCAGGGGTCTGCTGAGGGTTTGGTTGACAGTTTTCCTTCTGATTTTTAGGCCGCAAGGGATGCGGCTGGTTCCATGATTGTTTCGTATTCGATTGGTGTCAATTTACCCAGTGCTCGTTGCCGTCTTTTCCTGTGATATGTCCGTTCAATCCAGTGAGTGATCGCGGCAGATAATTCACGGCGCCTGTTCCAAGAGCCACGATCAAGAACGTTCTTTTGTACAAGAGCGAAGAAAGATTCCATCGCAGCGTTATCCCCACACGCTCCAACTCTGCCCATAGATCCCCTCGCGCCGTAAGATTTCAGCGCGGCACGGAATATTCTAGAACGAAATTGCGAGCCACGATCAGAGTGAACGATTACGCCATGGGGATTGCCTCGTTTCCTCATCGCATCATCGAGCGCCGCCACCACGAGGCGTGATTTCATTCGCCCACCGGTCGCATAGCCCACGATTCTTCGCGAGCACAGGTCTTTGATCGCACACAGATACAGCTTGCCCTCTTTGGTCCAATGCTCCGTAATATCTGTAACCCACGCAACGTTGAGCGCATCAGCGTGGAAGTGACGCTGTAACAGGTCATCATGTACTGGAGCACCCGACTTCTTCCCACGCAGCTTACGCCTAGCGATCACCGAGAACACCTGAGCATGAGAACACAAACGCCATACTCGACGCTCAGAAATCTCTATCCCTTGATCATGGAGCTCGTCTGCTATCAGGCGGTAACCAAATTCAGGATCGTCACTGTGAATCTGGCGAATCTTGTCTATAAGCTCTACTTCTTGGGCTTGCCTGTCCGAAACTGGCTTAGCAGCCCATTTATAAAATGCTTGGCGGGAAAACCCCAGTACCCGAGCCGCTACCGTCAAGGTCGCCTTACCCGCCTTGATCAGCTTTTCCACGGTCGGGAAGACCCTTTTGGGCGAATCACCTCTAGAGACAGGTACGCCGCCGCGGCACGTAGCACTTCGTTTTCCATCTCCAACTCGCGAATCCGTTTCAAAGCCTGGCTCATCTCTTTAGCCACTACCGGATCAGCACACGGTTGCATCCCCTGATGCCTGCAACCTCGCATCAGTAATCCATTTTTGCAACGAGGAACGCGAGATCCCCAAATCAGCACACACCTGACGGCGAGCAACCCCAAACTCCACCAACGCCACAGCATCAGCTTTGAACTGCTCTGAATACAACTTCGACATAATCAACATCCTTCCCTGCCCCGCCCCAGCGAAACAAGCTAGACGTCAACCAAACCCTCAGCAGACCCGCTAAGCCTGGTGACAAGATCGTAGTTATCGTCAAGGACAAGAACGGCAACGAGATTGATCGCGTGACGGTCACCGTTGAGAAGTCTGCCACTGGCGATATGACCACCGAGCCGGGAGTCAAGAAGTTTAAGCTTGCACGCACCGGCGCGCAGGTAGGAGGACTCGTTGGTATCGCAGCCGTAATGGGCGTAGCAGGCCTTGGCCTGGCGCTCGTGCGACGCCGTCGAGAAGGCGAGGAGAACTAATCGCCTAGCCGACGAAACACCGGCATAACAGTACGGGGGTGAGACCTTAAACGGTCTCACCCCCGTACTCACATAAAACCTCAAACCACAGGCGTGCTACCGGGACAGAGGTCAATAGGCTATTCGTCCCATACAGTGCGTAATATCGCCTGCATAATGTATACACTCGCCTGTAAAGCCGTTGTCCGCGAATGGTATAGTATACGGGTGCCCCACGGACGAGAACGAAGTCATAGTGCGTCGGAGTATATGGGCGGCCACAAGACAATACTGACTTCATTGGGGCCATTGAGACTTCCGGAATGTCCCAGGACTAGTTGGAGGAAGGAAAATACATGCGTATGCGACAACCCGCCACCGAACCAAAACGCGCTTTGCGTCTTTCTTGGGTTACGCTATCAGTCGTAGCTTTGGTAGGAAGCGCGCTTGGAGTTGCACCAAGCTTTATCGCCCCGCAGTCAGCTGCTGCGGCACCATTTACCGGCGGCATCCGCGAAAAATCCGGAGCGATTGAGAAGGATGCTCAGCTGGCCTCCGACTTGCCGGCCGGTTCATGTGTTGTTGAAGACTCGGCCCCGTCTGGCAGGCAGGCAGGCTTCACTTGGAATACATTGGAACCGAGCGCCACCAGCCCTTCTAAGACCGCTTGGGGATTGAGTCTTTCCTTCGATAACTCGAAGGACCGCACGTTCGCTGATTGGATTTTTACTAATTCGGGTCGCCTCTCCGCGTTTTTGAATGCGGCTCCTGTGTCTTCTCTGGACGCTGGCGAGGTCCTTTTCGACGGTGATGGGTTGGTTACCCACAAGGCCGATGAAGACATTCAGATTACCGGAAAAGGGGCTCAAAGGGCCCTTGTGCTTGTAGCGGACTTGACGGAAGATAAGGTAAGTCAGTACGCGCAGGCTAGTTCCGAAAATCCCGTGCGCTACGCGTGGAAGAGTGACTACACGCAGGAAAATACCTCGCCAGGTGGTGCCAAAGCGACGAAAGGCAGCAGTGTTTATTTCTCCGCAGTTGTGAATCCGTGGCCAAGCGAGAACATCGAATGTAACCCGATTACGGTGTCTTGGGAAAGCTTTGAGAAGCACGTGATCGTCCCAGGCGAAGAGACCAAGGTCGGTAAGATCAACATCCCGGCTGTGAGCGGCCAGGGTATGGATGACTCAATGTCCCGTATGGTCGTGGAGGCCTACGACGGCAACGGCAAATTCATCGGCACCTCGGACACGGAGGCGTCCGGTGGTACTCAGAACCCGCGTATCGACGAAACGACCGGCGAGATCTTCTTCACCTGGCCTGAGTACCGCGGTACGGGCCTGGCCACTGACAAGAACGTGAACTTCTCCGTTCTGGCAAAGCCGCGTAGCGTGGACCAGCTGCAAGCTGCTAGCGAAAACAACGACCCGGATGGAGAACCTAAAGCGTTCGAAAGCTCCAACTCGCTGAGCCGTTACAACAAGGCAAACGTCATCGACTCCAAGGCGTTCTCTCTGGACGACACCGAGTATCACAATCCGCAGTATGACAAGACCGATGCCTCCATCATCTCTGGCGTCGATAGCGAAACTGGCCCGTTGGCTACTGCGCCGCAGAAGGTCGTCTTCACCCAGACCCCTGATCTGATTAAGGAACTGAAAAAGAAGAAGGCTGACGGCGGCTTCGAGGCTAAGGTCGAGTTGGACGAGAAGTACGTCTATGAGGGTTGGACCGTTGAGATGGACGGTGACTACAACGTCACCGTCACTGCTCCAGAGAACCCGAAACCGGGTGCTTTCGCGCAGCCGAAGATCACGGTGGAGTACTCTAACGGCTCCACTGACGTGCTACAGCTTATGGTAGTTGTTGATCCGAACAACACGCAGGTGACCGACCTGGTACGCCCGGGCCTGTCCAAGGGCAAACTCAACCAGGAAATCACGTCCCAGGTGGGCACTAGATCCATCATGAAGGGCCACAAGCCTGTCCACCCGGCCAAGTTCGAGATCGACCCAGCCACCATTCCAGCCGGCTGGACCGTGACCGTCGATGAGACCGGTAAGGTCACCGCGAAGGCAGATGACACCGTTGTCCCGGGCACGGTTATTACGCCGAAGCTCAAAGCTACCTACCCGGACCAGACCACGGATGAGATCGAGGTCCAGTTCCAGGCGATCATGGACATCAAGATCCCGAACTATGACACGGTTACGGGGCAGCCAAACGCGAACGTCAGCCTTATTCCGGAAATCCCGGAGCGCGGTCTGAGTGGTAACACGTCAGATGAGGCGCCGCAGCGCTACACCTTCGAAGACGGCACGAACGAAACCACTCTTACCAGCAAGGACGGTAAGACATGGACCGTTTACGTCGACGAGAAGACTGGCGAGATCACAACCACGATTCCGAAGGGAGCGCAGGAAGGCGACATCCTGAACGTTCCCGTCCAGGCCCACTACAGTGAGGAAGGCAAGCAGAAGCCGCAGACGGTTGTAGGCACTGTCGTCGTCATCAAGGGTGACTTGAAAGCGTCATACGACGTCCAGGTGACCGGGCCGAATCAGGCCGTCGACCACCATGTTGATGGTGCTCCAGACGGCTCCACGTTCTCGTTCGGCTACGCGGACGGCAAGCCCGTGCTGACGCAGACCACGGATAACGGCTGGAAGTACACTATCGATCCTAATACCGGTGTGGTTTCCTCCACTCCGCCGGCCAATTCGAAGCCGGGTGACAAGAACACCGTTACTGTCAAGGTGAATGCGCCTGGCGGTCTGACCACCGAGGTTCCTGTAACCACAGTGGTGAAGTTGATGAACAACTGGGAGTCCAACCCGGTTATCCCGCCGAAGACGGTGTACCCGGGCGACACGGTGACATCGCCGCTGGCAATCGAAAAGCCGGAAGACATCAAGGTTGCTGAGAACAAGCCTTACGAGATTGCTCCGTTACCGGAGCACATCACTCCGACCGGCGACACGAACGAGTTTGGCAACCCGACCTACACGCTGAAGACTGATAACGGCGACTGGATCGTTAGCCTGGATAAAGATGGCCACGTCATCTCCACCGCGCCTAAGACCGCGAAGCCGGGCGACCAGGTCAAGGTTCCCGTAACCGTGACTTATGAGGACGGTTCTAAGGACGTCACATCCGCTGTGGTCAACGTTGTTAAAGTTCCGGAGCGTGAAGTCCCGTTCAAGGTCGAGTACAAGTACGACGACACCATTCCTGCCGGCGAGTACAAGGTTGAAACTAAGGGCGTGCCTGGCGCTGAGAAGATGAACGCGGAGGGCACGTGGGAGAGCACCAAGGCGCCGGTCAACGAGGTTGTCCTCGTCGGTACCAAGCCTGCTGAGAGCGCCAAGGACGTGACCTGGACGGTTCCGATCCCGTACCCAACCGAGGTTCGCGAAAACCCGGATCTAGCCCCTGGTGAGACAAGGGTTGTCCAGGAAGGTGAGAACGGCGAGAAGACCTACACCGCTAAGTTCACCGCTAATGGTTCCGAGGCTCAGGTTGCAGAGGAACAGACCACCAAGGATGCGAAGCCTCGCATCATTGAGTACGGTCCACGCTTGGGTGCTAGCGAACTGGTCACCACGGTGAAGAAGCCTGTCCCGTTTGAGACTGAAGTTGTCTTCGACGACACTCTGGCAGCTGGTGAACAGAAGGTTGACCAGGAAGGAAAGCTTGGCGAGGACACCGTAACCTCGACGCAGAAGCTTGTTGATGGAAAGCCGAACGGTGATCCAGTGGTCGACACCAAACGCACTGCAGAGCCGGTCAAGCAGATCATTCGCGTTGGCACCAAGACCACCGGCACTGAGACCTCCGAATACGAGGTGGATGTTCCGTTCGAAACCGAGATCAAATTCGATGACACGATGGATGCTGGCAAGCAGGAAACCGTGCAGGAAGGTGTTCTTGGCAAGGATAAGGTAACCACTACCCGGACCATTGAGAACTCGCAGGTTGTGGATACCAAGACCGAAACCAAGCGCGTGGCGGAGCCGGTCAAGAAGATCATCAAGGTCGGCACCAAGGGCAAGCCTGCCTCAACCATGGTTGAGTGGACGGAAAAGACTCCGTTCGAGGTCGAGGTGCGGGTCAACCCTGAACTGAAGCCTGGTGAAACCAAGGTTGTTCAGGAAGGCAAGCAGGGCGAGATCAAGCACACCGTCACGGTGAATGTTGAGAACGGGGAGGTCTCCAAGAAGGATTCCTCCGAGAAGATCAGCGATCCGGTTAAGCACATCGTTGAGGTTGGCCCTGCCAAGACTCAGACAACGTTGACGGACAAGCACACGGAGAAAACTCCGTATGACACTGAGATTGAGTTCGATCCGAACCTCGAAGTTGGCAAGATTGTTGAGGACCAGGCCGGTGTATTCGGCGAGAAGGAAATCACCAAGACCTGGAAGCTCGAGAATGGAGAGCCGGTAGGCGATCCGGAAACGTCCGAGAAGATCATCAAGGATCCGACAACGCGCAAGCTACGCGTTGGCACCAAGTGCGTCTGTGAAGATCCGACGGACCCAGCTAACCCGTGTGACCCGACGGACCCAGCTAACCCGTCTGACCCGACGCAACCTGGTGACAACCCAGGTGAGACAACGCCGGGCACGACGCCAAGCGACAAGGTGACTACTCCGAGCACTGAGGGCAGCAAGTCTGCTAAGTCGGGCGTTCAGAGCGGTTCATCACTGGCCCGCACCGGTGTGAGCGTCGAGGGCACACTAGCAGCGGCCGCAGCGTTGCTACTGGCAGGCGCAGGCCTCACCGCGATGCGCAGGCGAAACTCCCAGCGCTAAACGAGTAGTAGCGAGCCTTAGGGTAAGAGTGACCGGAGTGTACGGCATAATGCCGTACACTCCGGTCACTATTACCGCCGACTACAATGCAACGGATAAGCCGGCTGCGCCTGGCGTAACGGTTACTCCTGCGTTTAGCGGTGACCTGTCAGCTCTGCCTTCGAAGGTTGAGTGGCGTGACTCCAAGGGCACAGTCTTAAAGACCTGTGAACTTGACCAGTCCAAGGGCATCAAGGCTCAGGTTGCAGCTTGCACCTTTGATATCCCCGAGACTGCCAAGAAGGGCGACTACTTCAACGTGGTTCTAGTTTCTGGTGGTAACGATGTGTCCGCATGGACTGTTCTGGTGACCAAGGAATCAGACGAATACGAGCCTGCGTATGAGGGTAAGTTGGTTGTTCCTGGTAAGGAGACCAAGTCGTCCCCGACCTTTACTGGTAAGGATGGTAAGGGTGTAGATGTTCCTGAGGGTTCGAAGTTCTCGATTGGTGATTACAAGGCTCCTGAGGGCTATGTAGTGACGATTGATGAGAACACTGGTGAGATTACGGTTACGTTCCCGGATGGGTCGAAGCTGAATAAGGACACTGTTGAGGAGTTTGATGTTCCTGTTGTTGTGACCTACCCTGATGGCACCACCGACAACGTGACTGTCACTGTCGCGGTTGGCGAACCTGACACCAAGACTCCGGACTGGAAGGACGGCTCTGGCGAACCGGGTGGCAAGGTCGTAATCCCGAACGATGGCGGCCCTGTTGAGGACGGCACGACGGTCGACACCGACGGCCCCGGCAAGGCAAAAATCGATGGCGACGGCAACCTCGTTGTTGACATCGACGACAACGCTAAGCCTGGTGACAAGATCGTAGTTATCGTCAAGGACAAGAACGGCAACGAGATTGATCGCGTGACGGTCACCGTTGAGAAGTCTGCCGCTGGCGATATGACCACCGAGCCGGGAGTCAAGAAGTTTAAGCTTGCACGCACCGGCGCGCAGGTAGGAGGACTCGTTGGTATCGCAGCCGTAATGGGCGTAGCAGGCCTTGGCCTGGCGCTCGTGCGACGCCGTCGAGAAGGCGAGGAGAACTAATCGCCTAGCCGACGAAACACCGGCATAACAGTACGGGGGTGAGACCTTAAACGGTCTCACCCCCGTCGCCAATTTCTCCTATAGTCCGAACAGTGCTGAACGAAATTGCGGTGAGGCACCAAAACAACGTTGTTTGCTCCGCCCGGCCAAATCCGTGATATGTACGAGCGCAAATTTGTAAGACCTGCATCTCAAGTGAAGTTAAAGTACAAAAGTAACCTTGCCTGTTTTGTTTTGAAAACCAAAACCTTCATTTATGGCACCCTAGTGGACCACGACTACTTCACCGGGCAGCCCTTTGGCTCTTCCAAACCCCAAAATGTTCGCGGTATGGATCACCCCTCAACGGCAATCCAAACGTTCGTGAAGAAAAAGGTAAGAACGCCGTGCTGCTTCTAGACAACGGCGACGCTGCGCAGGGCTCATGAATCGAAATGGTGTACCACTCGAACCGGACAGATAGCACTGTTGACCCGATGGCTAGTGTGTTCAACTACTTGAAATACGATGCGGTGGGTGCTGGTAACCGCGAATTCAACTACGGCCTTGAAGCCCTAAACGCCTAGAATTAAACCAGTCCAACTTTCAGGGGCTAGTTCACTTAACAGGGCATGTCGCTGCGTGGTGGAGCACTGGCGGGGCGTGCCAGGTTGATCTGTCTTCGGCTCTCACGCCCGTCCATATAGTGAAATTCCAGTGCGGAAGCCAGAAATGCCCGATTCGATGTAGATGTTTTTGATGTGGTCGATTTCACTATGACGTGTCGGGGACTGGGCTGTGAGGGCCTGCGGTTCCCCCTCCTCAATAATCGTAACGCTCGCGCGTGAGGTAGGAGCGTCGATGTGTGTTCTTCCTCGTGAGAGAGGTGCCCGCGGACGTGGATTATGCAGCCCGGTGGATGCCAGACGCGGCAAGGTCTCGCTCAGTGTTGGCGTGATTGACGAGGGCGGCCGACCCGCTTGTGACGGGCGCCTGAAAACTGCTCACATTCTGTTTACCCACTGTTTAATCTGAATCCCTAACCTAAGTGCGGCAATCGAAGAGTTGGCGTGGCGCGTTGGTCACGACGTATCTGCGATGAGACATGTAAGGGGATCGTATGGGCGATCTGAAATGGAAGCAGGATCGGTCGCAAGCAGCGCAAGGGCGATTGAACGAGGCGAACAGCACGTTCGCGGGAGTGAATTTTGGGGCACCGCCTGATTTTGGCAAGTCCACGGCAAGTGTGAATGCTGTACTGAGCAAGTTTACTGAAGGCCTGAAAGCCCTAGCTGATGGAACAGCGAAGGTGAGTGGCAGTCTGTCGACCGCTGATCAGAATTTCGAAGCTTCAGAAGCTCGAATCTTTAGCGAACTTACCTCGGTTTACCCCCAGGGCGGGGTTTACTACCCCCAGTCAGGAGGAATGGGTAAATGATTGACACCAAGCTCGATATAGAACCCGAAACGCTCTCCTCCTGGAAGAGTGGAGTCCTCCTGCATGGCAGGGGCCAAGTGTACGACGGTATTAAGGACCTCGATCGGGCCAATAGCATCGTGCAGTCTGAGCTGGTGGGCTACACGGCAGCTGAAGCGTCCGCGGCTATCCAGTCTGCCACTAAATCAGCGCAGGAGATCCATGATGAGATCGAAACTTTTGCTGGTGCCGTTGACTCATTTGTGACGTTGATTCGTTCATGTAAGACCCGCCTCAAAGACATTGAAGGTCGGGCGGCAACAGGCAAGCTGATTGTTATCCCCAAGACTTCAATCGAACTGCCTCCGCCTCCGCCTCCGCTGCCGGTTCCGGCGGATCCGGTGACGAATGCGACTCTCATCCAGGCGTGGACTGAGTACATGGAAAAGCAGGCCCTCTATTCGACCCTCGCGGGAGAGGTGAGCATCGTCCGCCGCGATGAGGACGTTGCTCACAGTGAGCTGCAGAACGCATGCAGTGCCGTTACTTCCGCCAACTGGCTGGTCAAGGCTTTCACTGGGATGTTCTCAGGTGGCGGTACGACGCTGGGCTTCCTGAAGATGCTGAAGTCTCGCACCTGCGATGCCGTCAAGCTTATTAAGGGCATCAACTTCAAGCTCAACGGTGCCACGTTCGATCCGAAGAGGCTCGGAAAGCATTTCAAAGATACGCCAGAGGTTCGGTTCCACACATTTAAAGACAAGGTTAACCTTGGTAAGGGATGGGGAGATTCGCCAGAGATCCTCGACAAAGTCAGCAAGGTCACGAAGCATGCCGGGCGTGTGCTCACCGCAGTCGATGCTGGCACCACCGCTTACGACCAGTGGAAGACGGACAGTGTGCTCAATCCTGATATGGGAACCGGAGAAAAGGTTGCACGTGCCGGAACCCGAACACTGCTGGAAGTCGGCGGTGGCTGGGCTGGCGGCAAAGCTGGCGCGATGGGTGGCGCAGCTATTGGTATGGCTGTTGGCGGACCGATCGGAGCGGCCGTTGGCGGCATCATCGGTGGCGTCGCGGGTGGTGCCGGCGGTAAGTGGCTTGGCGGAAAAGCAACAGATTTTACCTTCGGCCTGTTCGATTAGCGCCAGCAAGACCGATACTGATGTGTGAGCGTTGTGCATGGTGATTAACGCTGCGAGGCGTAGTGACCTCAAGGTAATCTGACGAGAGCCGAAGATTTGGATGTGGCTGCGGACTGACGGCGAAACCACTTCTTGCGTTGTCCCGCCGCTGCTCCGGCCACGGCAGTACAGGCTCTGTAGCTGAGGATGAGGAAATCGATGGATGATTTTTCGAGTAGTGATACCTTCTGGATGATCACACTGGCATTCCTGTTTGGGGGCCTCATCCTGGCTCAATGGGCTCTTGCGATGTTTTCAGACTCCACGCTCGGAAAACTCGCCCGCTCAGTTGGGAACATCTTCGGATGGTGGAAAAACTCCGAAGCACTCACCACTCCTGCCATCGGTCTGGCGTTCCTGCTTTTCGGAGTTGCATTTACTGCTGGAACACTGGGGATGAGCAAACAGGGAATGCGTATCATCGTCATCGTTGCAATGGCCTGTATGGTTGTCGCGCTGATATCAGTGATCCCCTTCCGTCTGCCTGACGCGATGTATCCGGAGAAGCGGTTGGAAAAACGTCAGCAGCAAGCCCTGACTCAGGTCGATCCGGGCTCGTACCCGGCCGATCGCCATTTTGCTGAAGGTATCGTCCCGCCTTCCCACAGTGATCCGACTACTTCCCACAGTGATCCGACCCGCCTGACCCAGCCCGAACATCAAGAATTTAAGTCCGACAATAACCACCGAAGCGATGGAGGATATTGATGAGTCCAACGAGCAGTGACGCTGAGTTCGTCACTCTTCCCGCAGACTGGGAAGAACTCAGCACTGAAGAAAAAGCGCAATTCACCCAGCAAGTGCCGGAAGAAGGCCCGACTCAGCAGATGCTCCAGGAAGTTGAGAGCACCTTCCCGCTGATCGCACTTGGTCCTGAAGCTGCATCAGGGTTCCGCCCCAGCCTCGTCGTGACGAAAGCCGCGACCGGCTCGGACGATCCGATCGACTGGTACGACGGCACGTTGCGTCAACTCGTCGAATCTATCCCCGGATTCCTGGTGCTGGAAAACGCAGCATGGGAAAACGAACACCTCAATGGTGTAGCCCGCATGGGGGTCTACATGATGGAAGATCTGTCCGTGTCGTCGTGCCAGTGGCTGTGGGTGAACGGCGAGGCCGGACTGACCGCCACCCTGACATGCGCGACACGCGAATTTGACCCGATGTACGACACGTTTGTTGAAATGTCGAATAGCTTGAGGAACCCACAATGAGCCGTTTTAACCCGGAAGAATCAGCTGCAATTCTCAACGAGGCCGATTGGGAAGCCCTAACCGATTTGCTGGACGGCAAAGCTGACACGAATTCAGACGGCTGGAAGAATCTGGTCGACCTGGGGTTCATCAGCGATGAGGAATCCCTGACGGACGGTGCCGAACGCCTCTTCGCCGGTCTGTTCCAGCGTTCCCACATGATTCAACTGACCCGCATCGCACCGTCGGAAGACGTCAAACGGATCACCCTCACCGTGTGGATTTCTTCAACGGACGTCACGTGGATCGTGCCCGAGGGTGACTCGATGAACCTGTTCCGCTCCGACCCGGAAGAAGTTCCCTCACTGATTCTGCGTTGGCTGGTTTTCGGGCCGCACATGAATGTTTTCGACGGCCCACTTCACCTGCCCTCCGACGTCATTCGTCTGGCACACCAAGGTGATGTCGATCAGCTGCAACGCGTCATCGCCAGTGAATGCCGAGATCACGACGACACAGGATTTGGCAAGGCCGGTCTTGAGGGAACCTGGGCGATGAATGTGTTCGACATTTTCGCCGCGGTCGACGAGCAGATGGCGCCCGCTGGATCCCTGCTCTTCCTGAGTACTCCGACGTGCCTGTACGCGATGGACGGCACCAAGGCCGATGAACCGGAAGTGGAGTTGGCAGGGCTGACATCGCCGCTCGCGTGGCAGATGATCAACCCCTACCTGTTCGCCTGATCGATCCTGCGGCCTCCACGTGAGGCCGCAGGTCTTTGCTGAGCTGCCCGCCATATCTCTGGGGTGGCAATACTGACCGGGATCACTGTCTGGGGCCGGATGTCTTCACGTGGTGCTGGGCGTAGCCCGTGTCGCATCCACTGAACGGCTGGCAATGCGCACTGTTGCAGGAACGGTGAGTGTCACGCTCAGACCACCCTCGTCGAGTGCGGAAATAGTGACTCTGCCGCGGTGAGCTTGAGCGACAGCCTGCACGATTGCGAGTCCCAGGCCATGTCCGCGCGTGGTACCGGCTGTACGTCTGGATCCACGCACGAAAGGCTCACACAGTGAGCTGACGGTATCAGCATCGACGAGGGGGCCGGTGTTGGTCACGTTCAGCACTGCGCAGGAAGCACTGGCATCAGACGAATGGTGTACCTGCAGGGTGACGTTCACAGATCCATCCGCCTGGTTGTAGGTGACGGCGTTGCGCAGCAGGTTCGAGACTGCCTGGCGCAACAGCACCTGATCTCCAGTAACTGCAGCGGGAGTGATGCTCATATGGATGGCTATACCATGGTCTTTCGCCAGAGATTCAACTTCATGGATGGCTTGGCGAACAATTTCGGCTAGATCCACCTCTTCGCGCGCCAGCATCCCGCCTTGAGCTGCCGACAGATCCAGCAGCGCATCCACAGTCTGAGCGTTGGCGTGATTGGTTTCGCGTACCCGTCGCAGAAGGTCCCGCAGTTCCTGAGTGGTCGCATCCGGATCAGACAGCGTCACATCAATCATTGTCTGAGTCGTGGCAAGAGGAGTACGCAGCTCATGCGACGCATTGGCCGCGAACTGCTGCTGGGAGCGCAGTGATTGATCGACCGAATCAAGCATCGCGTCGAACATAACGCCCAGCTCGCGCACCTCATCATCCGGTCCCTTCAGGTTCAGGCGGTAACTGTAATCGCCTGATGTTGCCAGAGCTGCAGCTTTCTTCATGTCAACCAGCGGTGCCATCACGCGTCCCGCCACGATCCACCCGACCAGGCCGGAAAGAAGCGTCAGAATCGTCAGAACCAGAAGCGATGTGACCAGCATGGTGTTGAGCATGGAGCGGGCCACTGGGATCACCAGGTCAAAACTGGCGCTTTGCCCGTCAGGCGCGGGAGGAGCGAACGTGGTGTTCAGTCGCATCGGCACCAGGCGCATATAGGCGTACACCAGGCCAATCATCACCAGGCCCACACCGCCCACCAGTCCCGCATAGGACAAGGTCAGGCGCATTCTCAGGGTCAGGCGGCGTTCCCCGCGCGGTGTCCTCGTCATCTGTCTGCCTCCCCAAAGCGATATCCTGCGCCCGGCACGGTTTGAATAACCCAGGGGGAGCCGAGCCGCTGACGCAGATGTGAAATAGTGACGCGAATCGAATTGGTGAAGGGATCAGCGTTCGCGTCCCATGCGCGCTCCAGCAGCGTTTCCTGGCTGAGGACCCCGCCGTCAGCCTCCATCAGCAATTCCAAAACTGCGAACTCCTTGGGGCTCAGACGGACGAAGCGCCCATTGCGGTAAACTTCGCGACGGAACGGGTCCAGACGCACTCCGCACGATTCAAGGACAGGTTCTCGTGCCGGTTGAGAGCGGCGGCCGAGAGCTCGCAGTCTGGCAACCAGCTCCGGGAACTCAAACGGTTTGACCAGATAGTCATCAGCTCCCAGTTCGAACCCCGTGACGCGTGCGTTGAGCGTGCGGGCGGCAGTGAGCATCAGGATGCGCACCTCAGGGTAGTGGTGCGCGAGAATCCTGCACACCTCGTCACCATGAGTTCCCGGCAAATCACGATCCAGAACTATCGCGTCGTAGGAAGAACTACGCACCATCTCCAGCGCGTCATCGCCATCGAAAGTCACGTCAACAACCATTGCTTCGCGCCTCAGCCCCTGGGCGATTGCCTGTGCGAGATATTCTTCATCCTCGGCGATGAGAACCTTCATAGTGGTGTGCCTTTCATTCATTCCTCTTGACGAGGGCGACTCAGTTGAGCCCCTTCCGCTGGCGACATCTTAACGATGTCAGTGTTAGCAAAACATAAACAAAAACCGCAACGCTACGGCAACGCATGATGCGTTTAAATCTCTTCAGACGCGTGGAGTACTGATCCGGGTACCTCGCGCAAACTGCAGGACCAAATACGTGGAGGAAATTGACGATGCAACTGCGCATACATGGTAGGGCTTCGAACGTGACGGCAGAGAGCTCAGTTGGAGGCGTGCTGAAAGCTTTCAGGGCGCGCGCGGTGACTGGAGCTGCGCTGATGAGCCTGGTCGCGCTTGCAGGCTGTTCGAGCAATATGCCGGTCGGAAGCGACGCAGCCGGATCGGACAGCAACGCTGCGGGCAAGGGCGCTGGCGCATCAGAGTCAGAGACCAAAGCTGTGGAAGAATACAATCTCAAATTCGCTGCCTGTATGCGCGAAGCCGGTGTGAATGTGCCCGACGACCTTCAAAATTACGGCCCGGGCGAAGATTTTGGTGTCGATGCGAACGCGTGGAACACCGCCGTGCAGGGCTGCTGGGAAAAAGTCGGTGACAGCCCAACGGCAGGTGCGGACAGTGAAATGACTGACCAAGAATTCGATCGGCTTGTGCGTGTCGCTCAATGCCTGCGTCAGGACGGCTATCACGTGGAAGATCCAGTGCGAGGCCAGGGAATCCGACTCAACGACGTGCCGCCAGCAGCCATTTCTCAATGCTTCGACAAGGCTGATGCGGCCAATGCCTCCAACACCGGGACGGAGAACACCAAGTGAAAGCTATGACGAAGCGGCGCACGCTTGTCGTCCTCGGCATTGCGGCAATCCTGGTTGTGGCGCTGGTGGTGGCAAGTGCCATCTGGCTCAGGCACGGCGGGCAGGCCAATGCCGCACAATCGGGTCAGAGCGGTGCAACGGGGCAGGCAGGCTCTGCAATTGCCACCGAACCCGTTGTGCGCGAGGATCTGCATGGCAGTGTGAATGTTGCCGGCACGTTACATTACGCTGATTCGCACCAGCTTCGTACCGGATTCGACGGAATCGTGACACAGCTGCCTGAACCGGGCACTCAAATCAGCGCCGGTGCACAGCTGTACCAGGTAGGTGACGACCCGGCCTACCTCATGCGCGGTGCCACCCCTGCGTGGCGTGACTTTGAAGACGGTATGAGTAACGGGCAGGACGTTCAGCAGCTCGAACAGTCCCTCAAGGATCTGGGCTATTTTGCCGATGAGCCAGATGAGCGCTTCGATGCGCAGACGATCAGTGCGATCAGGAACTGGCAGGACGCAGTCGGACTGACACGTAGTGGTCGCCTGCAGCTGGGACGAATCATTTTTGCTCCAGCTGACCTGCGCGTCGGAACACTGTCTACCCGTGTGGGAGATCGAGTCACGCTGGACACCAGCCTTTTCAGCGTGTCCTCCATGCAACAGGTCGTGGATGCGAACGTCTCGCTCGCACAGCAGGACCTGGCTGAAAAGGGCCGCGAGGTGACGATTCAGCTTCCCGACGGGTCAACAACGCCGGGCACCATCAGCTCAGTTGGCACCCCGGTTGAGCGTGGCGCTGGAAACGGTCAGGACAGCCAGGCCGACGGGCAGGGCTCACAGGCAAACCAGGCAGGCCCGGCTGCGGGAAACAAGGAACGCATCCTTCCCATCACTGTGACCCCCTCCGACCCGGAAGCCACATCAACGCTCCAGGAAGCATCCGTGACAGTTGCGCTACCGTCCCAAACCCGCGAAAACGTGCTGACCGTTCCAGTCAACGCCCTGCTTGCCCTGACACCGACACAGTTCGGCGTGGAAATCGCACGCGAGGACGGCTCATTTTCACAGATACCTGTTGAAACGGGACTGTTTGCAGCCGGACGCGTGGAAGTATCCGGAGACGACCTTGCCGAAGGTCAGCATGTGGTGGTGCCATCACGATGACCGACGCATTGGTGCAACTGGATGACGTGACTCGTTCGTTCGGCTCCCCGCCCGTCCAAGCATGTGCGGGTGTGAGCATGACGATTAATCGCGGCGAATTCACGGCCATTGTCGGACCGAGCGGATCAGGTAAAACGACGTTGCTCAACATGATCGGCACACTGGATACTCCCACGTCGGGACGGGTCCTCATTGATGGAATCAACGTCAGTGAACTTGATGATGCAGGTGTGTCAGCGGTGCGCGCCCGCATGATCGGATTCGTCTTTCAGCAGTTCCATCTCTCACCGGGAGTGAGCGCCCTGGACAATGTGGCTGACGGATTACTGTACCTGGGCGTAGCGCGCTCGCAGCGCCGCGAGCGGGCACGAGCAGCGCTGGAACGCGTCGGACTGGGGCATCGTCTGGAGCATAGACCCCACCAGATGTCAGGTGGAGAACGCCAGCGTGTGGCGATTGCACGAGCCGTTGTCGCTGAACCGCCGCTGCTGCTGGCAGACGAGCCGACAGGCAATCTGGATTCACGCTCGGGTGAATCAATCGTCCAGCTTCTCCATGACTTGAATGAGGCGGGCACAACCATCGTTGTCATTACACACGACAACGACCTGGCTGCGCGCCTGCCGCGCAGAATCGCCATCCGTGACGGACGGATCGTGGCTGACTCGGCCGACGGTGCGGCGGGCGGCGCGACAGGCGGTTCGACTGAATGCCCGGCGGGCGGCGTGGCTGGAAGGGAACACCATGACTCACACATCTGATCACATTCGTTCAGCGCCGGCCGCGTCAACGCTTCTGGCATCAGATGCGGTGCGGCTCGGCACAGTGGGGCTGCGCTCACGCCCGATGCGTGCCTTCCTGTCAGCACTGGGCATCGCGATCGGGATCGCAGCAATGGTGGCGGTGATCGGAATTTCCACCTCCAGCAGAGCTCAACTGACTCGACAGTTGGATGCCCTCGGCACAAATCTGCTGACAGTCACTGCCGGAAGCGACATGACGGGAGCCGCTGCCACACTGCCACCAGACGCTGCAGCGAAAGTGGCGCTTCTGCCGGGTGTCACCGATGCGACCAGCACAGCTGCCCTGACCGACATCAAGGTCTATCGCAGCTCGCTGATTCCTGCAGAAGAAACAGGTGGGATCGCGACCGTCTCCACTGATCTGACACTGCTGGACGTGGTGGCAGGCGAAGTGGCGCATGGAACGTGGCTCAACGAAGCGCTCGCGCAGTATCCGACAACCGTTTTGGGGGCGAGTGCAGCCCAGCGCCTCGGCATTGTCACTCCCGGAACACAGATCTGGATGGGCAACCAGCTCGTCACGGTGGCCGGTATCCTCAAACCGGTACCACTGGCACCGGAACTGGACTCCGCGGCGCTGATCAGTCGCACAGTGGCGCAACGACTGTACGGCCATGATGACCATCCCACCACAGTGTACGAGCGCAGCGCCGATGACCAGGTCGCCCGGATCCGTGACCTCCTGGCACCGACCATTTCACCGCAGGCATCAGGTGGTATCAAAGTGTCGCGACCTTCAGAAGCGCTCAGTGCGAAAGCCGCTGCCGATCATGCATTCACGACGCTGCTGGCCGGCGTCGGATCAATTGCTCTGCTGGTCGGCGGTATCGGCGTTGCCAACACGATGATCATTTCGGTCCTCGAGCGCCGCCAGGAAATCGGCTTGCGTCGGGCCATGGGAGCAACGCGCGCTCACATCCGTATCCAGTTCCTGTCTGAAGCACTGCTGCTGGCCGGTATCGGCGGAGCACTCGGCTGCATCATCGGCACACTGATCACTGCTGTCGTGGCCACCGTCAGTGGATGGCTGTTCGTCATGCCGCTGTACGTGGTGGCCGCAGGTCTGGCCGTGACCGTGGTGATTGGCGCTGTCGCCGGCCTGTACCCGGCAGTGCGCGCCGCACGCACACCCCCCACAGCTGCCCTGAACTCGCAATAGATCCAGAACTGAGGCTGCAGTCCTGCCCGCGTGGCATGTCCTGCCGGATGTGCCTGTCATCTCTTACAGGCACATCCGGTTGGCTGTGCCGCCTGTGTGGCACACTGGTACTGTGAACTGCTCAAGGCGGCGACGCACTCACTCAGATGCAGATTCCGCTGTGCTCGGGCGCAAGCTGCTGGGCACCGCAGTGCTCCTCGGCCTCGCACTGGGCGCACTGATCGTCATCACGGGACAGGACATCCGCATGCCCGGTCCCGAACTCCAGTTCGACTGCAATGACTTCCCCGGGCAGTGCCGTGACTACCCCTTCCCCTACGGCTACCTCATCGCGATGCTGCTGCTCATCATCGCCGTTATCGGGTTGTGGGTCGCGCTGGCGCGCCAACTGACAGACAACTGGTCGTGGACACCGCTTCTTGACCGCTCTGCCGAATTATCGGATCAGTCGCGCAGGAGCCCCACGCGTTCACGGACAACCAGCCAATGGGTCTCCCTCGTCGTTGATGTGGCACTATGCGTCGTTGCGCCGCCGATCCTGGCAGTCGGTGGCCTGGCGCTGACCTTCGGTGGATACGCCGCGGCACTTGGATTTGCGGGCGTGGCCGGCGTGCTGCTCGCGTTGATGTTCGCCCTCACGACCAGTATTCAGACTCGCACAACCCGACCAGCCTGGATTGCAGGCGGAGCCGTCGCGCTCACAGCGATCATCGCAGTCTTCATCTCCGGAATCGCGCTGCTTTTCACTGGGCCGGGCCTGTTCGCGGTTCCTGTTATCGGGATTGTCGCCATGCTGCTGGCTCGCGCCGCCGCCTACGAGAGCATTCGCGAAAACTCTGCCGTCGAGTATGAAGGCGGTGCTCCATCCTCGGCAATCATCATCGACGAGGGTGACCCGACCACTGCTGCGTGGCGTCCTATCGCCCGATGCGCGGCGGTGGTGTGCACGGTGGCGGGGATTGTCAGTGTGAGCGCCCTGATGATTCTGCCTGCACCGGCTGACCGGTCGACCCCGATTGATCAGACTCCACCTGCTTCGTCTTCGGTGCCGCCGGAAGAAGCTGAGTCTGGAGCTGCGGTGGCTGTTGAATCTGGGGCGGTCGCTGAGTCTGGAGCGGTCGCTGAGTCTGGGGGTGAAGCGATGTCGGCGGTGGAGCCACTGTGCAGCCCGGACTCTCTTACTGCCGTGCTCGGTCCGGTGCAGGGAGCGCTGGGTGCTCGAGGCGCGATACTGACAGTGATTAACAATGGTGACACCGCGTGCTCTGTGAGCGGTGTGCCCGACCTGCAGATCACGATGAGTGGAGCAGACCTAGCGGTGAGCACTGTTGCATCGCCCCGCGCCTCGGCGGCCGAATTTGACCGGGGAGTGGATATTCCTGCAGGTGCAAGCGCCGCGATGCAACTATCCTGGCGCGGAGCGGGGACGGAGGAATCTGACACGGTTGATATGACACTGGGCATCGCAGGTGGTGAAGTGCCGGTCGACGTAGCACAGGGCCAGGATGGCGGCAGTCTGGATATGGAGACCGGAACCCAGATCACCTGCGAGCCGTGGCGATAGGAAACGCTCATCGTGCCGATCAGCAGCGGTCAGCACGACGCCTGAACCAGAGGCAGGGCCCCTCGGGCCCCTACGCAAGCCCCGCGGGCAGTCCCTACAGCCACCCGTTGTCGCGGGCGCGGCGCGCGGCATCCATGCGGGATGAGCCACCGGTTTTCGCCATGGCACTGGTGACATGGTTACGGACGGTGCCTTGAGACAGACCGACTTCACGCGCCACATCAGCAGTGGTGCCGCCGCCCTCGGCCGCACGCAGCACATCGATCTCACGCGGGGTGAGCGGATTGATCCCCAGGCCCAGTGTGCGCGCGGCAAGCTCCTGATCAACAACCTGCTTACCGTCGTTGACCGCGCGGATCGACGCGGCCAGAGCCTCCGCCGGCTGGTCCTTCAACACGAAGCCGGCCGCCCCCAGCGACAGGGCACGCGCCACCCACCCCGGACGGTCAAACGTTGTCAGCATCAGCACGCGTGTATGAGGGCTCACCTCGCGCACGCGCGGCAGCGCCTGCAAACCATCGATACCGGGCATCTCCACATCCAGCAGCATCACGTCAATCTCTGCGCCCATGGTCTCGGCAAGGTCAACCGCTTCGCTGCCGTTCGAAGCCTGAGCGACCACCTCAATGTCAGGCTCCAAACCGATCAGCGCGGCGATACCGGCGCGGACAACTCCCTGATCATCGACAACTGCGACCCTCATGAGAGTGCTCCTTCACTGACGGGACGAATAGTGTCGCCCACCATTGACAGGGCAGGAGAATCCGCCCCATCGACCGGATCTACCGTGAACGTCACGTGCCATCCGCCCCCGTCAGCAGGCCCCCAGGTCACGGTGCCCACACCTTCGGCACGTTTTTCCAGCGACTCCAAACCGGTGGACATGCGCTGTCCCGCGTGAGCGCTCTGCTGACTGTCCGCAATGGTTTTCTGGCCGGCAGCGGCCCGGCTTCGACCCGCGGCAGCCGGCCTGCTGCCCCGACCGTTGTCATGTACGCTCACGCGAACCGGACTGAGCTCCACCCATACCCGGTCAGCACCGGAATGGTGGACGACATTCGCCATCGATTCACGGACCAGGTGAGCGGCAACCTGACTGGTTTTGCCCTCAGGTGGATGCCCCTCATCGCTCAGCGTCAGCACGATGCCCGCAGCGTCCGCCAGGTGCGCGGCCTGCGCCAGCTCCTGATCCAGATCCGCTTCACGCGTGGCGGCAACAACCTGTCTCATCTGCGCCAGGGCGTCATGTGATAATTCCTGGAGCTGTTCAAGGTAGGGGACGCCCTCGTCCATCTTGCCCAACTGGGCGAACCGGGCGACGACCTGCGCGTTGACGTTGATGGCGGTCAGGGTCTGCCCGAGGACGTCATGCAGATCCGCGCTGATGCGGCTGCGTTCTTCTGACTGGGAGGTCTGGACGCGCTCGGCCTGACGGATCCTGTCTTCTCGGTCATTGTCGATGGCGCGACGAGCCATGAACGTCATGAAAATCGTGCACAGCAGGATCGCCAGCCCAAAGGACGCCTCATTGATGTTGGCCAGACGCAGAATCACCAAAAGCACTGCGAGCAGGACTGAGCCGATCAGCAGCGCGCACGCCCACCGCGTGTACAGGTGGCGCGGAAGCTGCAGCACAATCACCGCGCTGATGTACGGCAGAAAAAAGAACACCGACACCGCATCCGAAAACGGCATCATACCTGCGAGCAGGACGCTCATGACGACGATCGTCGCCACCACCCACGGGTCCGTTGACCGTGAAACGGGGGCAGAGTCGGAACGGATCCACGTGGAAACGTACACCAGGATGAACACGGTGAGCCAGGCGAACATGGGCACAGCCTGCTCCGGGCTGCTGCGCACTCCCAGGATGATGCCGATGATCATGAAGATCAGGTACGGCAGTGCCCACGGCAACGAGCTGAGGCGCTCGCGCAGCGAACTTGAAGCCGCCGGTGAGTGCCACAGCCAGCTCCAGCTCATCGCTGTCAGTTCCTTTCAGTACGGCTCGAGCGGGTAAACGTCCAGACAGCTGCGGCCAACATTGCGAGCGACCAGACCGCGATATTGATGACCCAGCTCCATTCGAACGCGGTATCCCAGCCAAGCTGCGGTGCCCGAACAAGATTGATGATCCCATACATTGGTGTGTACTTCGCGACTTTCTGGACCAATGAGCCCATCTGCTCCAGCGGCATGAACATGCCGGACAGGAATGCACTGACCAGCACCGTCATTGAGACGATGAAGTTCGCGGCGTTCTCACCGACAAGCTGGCCAACCGCGAATCCGAATGCCGCCAGGGGAAAACTGCACACGACAATCAACGCGAACGTCACAACCCAGGTAATTCCTGACATTTCAGCGCCGGTGAGTGCCCCTACACCATAGGTCACCAGTGCAGCCAGAGCGCCGACCAGGATTGCCGCACAGATCTGAGCCCACAGGTATGTTGACAGGCTCATTGGAGTCAGTGCCAGTGTGCGCCACCATCCGGTTCGACGTTGCAGCGCGGTGTTGCATGTTGCGCTTGCAGCCGATATGAGCGCTCCGTAGCATGTCAGACCGGCCAGAATGGCTGCCTGAATGTTCGCGTGCCCCACGCTGGTATCTGAGTATTCCTTGCCAACTGCGAACAGGAAATACATCAGAATGGGGATGCCGATGGAACCGCCGATGAACCACGGGTTGCGCAGCGTGTTATCACGCAACGCCATCATGAACTGTGCACCCAGTCCTTTGAGCGGCGGGGGAACAGGTCGGTCTGTCAGGTCTTGTTTCGTCAGGGTATGTGTCGTTGCGGCGTGCGTGTTCATGAATCTGACTCCTCCGTGTTCGCGCCGGTCAGGCGGGTGAACATTTCATCCAGGCTGGTTCGTTTCATTTGGAAATCCTTGATGCCTGCGGTGTTCAGTACCGCAAGAGCAGCCGGTTCAAGCTTTTCTCCGTCGATCGCGATTTGCCCGTCGTCGAATTCGTAGGTCCACTTGTCGGCCCCGGGCAGCGCAGTGATCTCATTGACGAGGGCGTCCCTATGCTCTTCTGAGACGGTTGCGCGAATATGGGCACGCTCCGTGTTCAGCAGAGTTCGGGAGCTTTCATCTGTGACAACGTGACCGCGATTCATGATGATGATGCGGTGAGCAACTGCTTCAACTTCTGACAGATAGTGAGTTGCGAACACGACGGTCAAGCCGCCTGTTGTCAGTTTCTCCATCGTCTGCCAGAACTGCATCCGTGAATCCACGTCCATTCCGGCGGTCGGCTCATCCATGATGAGAAGGCGCGGACGTGAAAGCAGGGCGATCGCCAGGCGTACGCGCTGCTGTTCGCCACCTGAACACTTGCCGATTCTGCGCGTTGCCAGGTCGGTGATTCCGGCCAGCTCCAGCACCTCATCCACAGGTGCGGGATCGACGTATGCGCTGGCCAGTGTTGACACTGTTTCACGAACGGACGGTTCGGGCGGCAGTCCGCCAGTTTGCTGAATGACTCCGATCAGGCCGCGCTTGATTGCGTCATGAGGAGCCATGCCGAAAAGCCTGGCTGTGCCCGAATCCTGATGGCCCAGACCCAGAGCGATGTCAATGAGTGTGGTCTTGCCCGCGCCGTTGCGTCCCAGCAGTGCAACGAGTTCACCTTGTTCAACGCGCAGAGTGACATCGTCGACTGCGTGGACTTTGCCGAACGAGCGGTGAATGTCGACGAGGTCGATTGCTGGTGGAGCGGATTGTGGTGCGCGTGTAGGCGCCGCCGATGATGCCTGCGATGACGTCTGTGCTGTGTGAGCGTTTTCGGATCGCACTGTGGAGCCACGTGTGGTGGCAATCTCATCTGTGTTCATGTCTTCACAGTACAAATGATTACCCGCATGTGGATAGAGCGATTGTCACGATCTATCTATCACAAATGTCATGGGGTGGGTGCGGACACTCTCGTGCCCTGTTTTCGCCACCGTGCTTCCTGGTGGTGTGCACACTGGTGCCTGGCAGCGGTGAGCGTGGCGCTACTTCCAGCGTGAGAACCCGCCTTCAGTGTTGATCACCTGACCCGTGACCCACTGAGACTCATCACTGAGGAGCCATACAACCAGCCGTGCCGGATCATCAGGGGTGGCCATCCGGCCACCGGGGAACTGCTCGAGCACATGCCGGCGCACCTCGTCCGTCATGTAGCCGGTGTCAACAGGGCCAGGATTGACAGTGTTGACGCGGATGTTCCTGGCCGCAAGCTCATCTGACAGTGTCAGCGTGATGCCTGTGATTGCTGCTTTTGAGGCGGCGTAGGCGATTTCGCCGCGCATCGGCCCCATCGCCTGCCCGGATGTCATGAACACGATCGACCCCTGGTCGCCGGCAACGGCCGCAAAGGCCTGCGCCAGCAGGATTGACGTGCGCGCATTGACACGCCAGTGGGCATCAAGATCGTCCGCTGTGATGTCACTGAGTGCGCCGTCATTGCCAGACAGCGCCTGGTTGCACACAACAGCATCAACGCGGCCATATTCGCTGCGCGCTGTATCGATCAGTGCTGCGGGGGCTCCCTCGTCAGTTAAATCACCACCGACGTCGATCATGCGGGCGCCGGACCGAAGGTGGGATCGGATGCCGGCGCACACGGCTGCAATGTCATCGCTGCCCCACGGCTGTTTGTCGTCATGGGTGCTGAAGTGGTGGCATACCAAGTCAGCGCCCCATTCGGCGGCGCGCCGGGCAATAGCGTATCCGATCCCTGCCCGCCGGCTCACTCCCGTGATGACGATGACTCGGCCGGCCAGCGGGAACTGATCACGAGGCATTTACTGCGCTTTCTTGCCTTTCTTCATGGTGATCAGAGCCAAACCGATCGCCAGCATGAAGACATCCTTTGAGAGCATCAGGCCTTCTTGCGAGGGGCGGATTCCGTCTGCTTCGGTCATCGCAGGGTTGCGGAAGTACATGGTGAGCATGCCCGAGGCGAATGCTGTCAGCGCCAATCCGGCGAGTTTGCGAGGAATAAACGGTGTCAGAAGCGATGCGCCAATTCCGATTTCCGATGCGCAGATGAACTTGCCGAATACCTCCGGGTCAAGTTCACCGAGCTGGGGAATGCCTGTGGCGGCCATTTCCTGCAGTCCGGCAGCGGCCTCGGCATCCAGATGCAGTTTGCCGATACCTGAGTTCAGAATGTAAGCGCCGGTGATGGTGCGCATGATGCCGGATGCAAGTTTCATGGGGGCCTCCTCGCTTGAAAGGATCGTCTTGTTGGTGCTCGATCATTGCCAAGTCGACACAGGAGTGTCGTGCGTCCAGTGTATCGAAGGGGGTGAACAGGCATTGCCCGAATCGATAAGCTGACCCCATGACGATTACGCACGAGCTTTCGACAGATCGACCCATTGCCCTGATCACCGGCGCAACGCGCGGTATAGGTGCAGCCATTGCCCAGGAACTGTCCCGCACACACACCATCATCGTTGGTGGCAGTTCGGACGAATCGGTGGCGGCCGCCTGCGACAGGCTCATCGCAGCACGCCAGGCAGCTGCCACTGGCAGTAATACGGACACCTCCAGCCGAGACGCAGCAGCCACGGTCCGTCCATTTGTCGCAGACCTCAGTGATTTCGAACAGATGCACCAAGCCGTCGAAGACCTGCACCTGGAGCGCCTCGACATACTGGTGCACAGTGCCGGAACAATGGCGCCTTCAAGTACAATCGCCGAAACCATGCCTGACGAGTGGCTCCGAGTCCTGCGCCTGAACGTGGTTGCCGTAGCCGAGCTGACACGCCTGCTGCTGCCGGCTTTGCGCGCTGCCGGTGGCCAGGTCGTTGCGATTAACTCCGGAGCCGGTTATCGCGTGGGCGCTGACAACGCGGTGTACTCAGCCTCCAAGTTCGCCCTGCGTGCCTTCACTGACGCGTTGCGTGAGCAGGAGCGCGGCACGATTCGCGTCACTTCCGTGCATCCGGGTCGTGTTGACACAGATATGCAGGTGGACATTCAGCAGCGCGCCGGCCGCTCCTACCGCCCCAGCGATCACCTGCGCCCGCAGTCAGTTGCCGCCGCGGTGCGCATGGCAGTGGACGCGAGTGAGGAAGCAATGGTGGAGAACCTCGAAATTCGCCCGGTCGTGCCGCGCAGCAAATTGGGTAAGTAGGCGGTCCACTAGTCACCCTCGTCGATGGTGGGGGCGGTGGAATCTGGTCGCACAGGCTTCGAGTTCTTCCTGATGAATTGACGAGGGCGCCTTGGCCTCCACTGCTTGAGGCGGTGGATGAATAGGCGGGGACGCACCGACTGACTGCGCTCGTAGTGCTGTTCCTGATAGTCGAAGACAGGCAGGTGCCAGCTGAAGCGAATCGCGAGAATGCGGAAGACGAAGGTGACGATCAGCGTGATGGTCACAGCCCAGTCATCGTGCACGCCCAGTTCGGAAAGTGTGACGTACGTGCAGGTGGCGAGGAATGACACCGCGGCGTACAGCTCTTTCAGGAATACCAGGGGGATGCGGTCGCACAGGAGGTCTCGCAGCACGCCGCCCATCACGCCGGTAATCACTGAGGCGACGCAGGCGAGGATGAACGCCTGGGTGGGGCCTTGCTGGATGCCGACGTCCCAGCCGATGCGTGTGCCGAAAATGGAGAACACCGCCAGGCCAAGTGCGTCGAGACCAAGGAACAGCTTGCGGAAATGCTTCATCAATGAGGGAATCAGGACCGAAATCACCGCGGCACACACGACAATGACCACGTAGTGGGGGTTCTTCACCCAGGTGAGGGGGTAGTGTCCCAGCAAAACGTCGCGAATGGAGCCACCGCCAATGGCGGTCACTGCGGCCACCATCATCACGCCGAACAGGTCCATGCGCTCGCGGGCCGCTGACAGGGCGCCTGTCATGGCCTCGGCCGTGATTCCAATCATAAAGAGCACCGTCAGCCACATGCAATGTACTCTAACAACCCTGCCTGTGAGTGCGAGGCAACGCCTGCTGGATACTTGCGCTCCTCACCTGCTTTATTCCTCCGTGCATATCTTGAAGACATAGTTTTTCCTTCTTGGAAACTGGTCGGAGCTATAACCCAGAAAGGGAGTAGGGACGCTGATGGAGCGGAACCGGAAAAACCTTGAGGAAATTCTCTGGAAGACCCAGCGCCGTGCGTTCCTCGCTAGTAGCATGTGAGTAGTCGCTCACTGATGAGTGTCATTCAATGATGAGTATCAGAGGATGGATATGGCACGCACAAAACAAGAGGAAATTCACGAGGCAGTCACGCGCGCACGGGAGTTCTTCTTCACTGGGAAAACCCGTGACCTCAGCTACCGCAAACGCACGCTGGCCGCATTTGAAAAATCAGTACGCGCCCACGAACGTGACATTCTGGATGCGCTGCACGCTGACCTGAACAAGTCGGACACCGAAAGCTTCATGACGGAAATTTCGCTGGTCCTGGATGAAATCAAGTTCATGCGCCGGCACCTGTCATGCATGGCAGCGCCGCACTACAAGATTCCCGCGCTTTCGCAGATGCCCGGCGTGCTGTCCGTGACGTATGAACCATTTGGCGTGGCACTGGTGATGAGTCCGTGGAACTACCCCTTCCAGCTGACAATGTGTCCCCTCGCCGCGGCGATCGCAGCGGGCAATACCGTGGTCATCAAACCGTCCGCCTACTCGCCGGCCACATCCCGCCTCATCCGACAGATGTGCGAGGAGATTTTCGAGGACGGCTACGTGAGCGTCATCGAAGGTGGGCGCAAGGAGAACTCGGCACTGCTGGATGAAAAATTCGACTTTATTTTCTTCACCGGCTCCCCGAACGTCGGCAAAGTGGTGATGCGCGCTGCGGCGGAGCACCTCACGCCCGTCGTCCTGGAGCTGGGCGGCAAGTCCCCGTGCTTTGTCGACAAGACCGCTGACATCGAAAAGACAGCGAAGCGAATCCTGTTCGGCAAGCTGACCAACGGCGGGCAGACCTGTGTGGGCGTCGATTTCGTGTATGTTCACCGCGACGTCAAGGACCAACTGATCGAGGCGCTGAGGCGGGGGATCGACAGCGCATTGCCGACCGAGGAGTATCGTCGCAACTCCTTCGCCAAGGTGATTCACCCCAAGCATTTCAAGCGTCTGTCCGGATTGCTGGAAGGGCAGCGCCTGATCACGTCGAAGTCGCGCGACGCCAAGCCGGCCGATGTGACGCTGGAGGATACGCAGCAGATCATCCCGGTGTTGGTCGACGACCCCGAATGGGACAGCCCCGTCATGCAGGAAGAAATCTTCGGTCCCATCTTGCCGATCAAGGAGTTCACGGATATTGAGGACGTGCTGACGGACTACCAGGATCGCGACAAGCCTTTGGCGCTGTATATCTTCACCAGGAAGAAGCGCTTTGCTCAGCGCGTTGTCGAGGCGATATCCAGCGGCGGCGTGTGCATCAATGACACGTTGCTGCACATGTCCTCATCGAAAGCGCCCTTTGGCGGAGTCGGGAACTCCGGCATGGGCAACTACCACGGGGCCTCGGGCTTCAGAACCCTGAGCCACGAGCGAACGGTGCTGCATAAGAGCTGGTGCTTCGACATTCCGGTGCGGCACCACCCCTATGATTCCAAGTCCTTCTCATTCCTCAAAAAGATACTGGGTTAACACACAAGGGAGGTTTCAATGCGCGTAGGAATTCCAACCGAAGCGAAGAACAACGAATTCCGAGTTTCAATGACCCCGAGTGGCGTCTCTGCACTTGTGCACGGCGGCCACGAAGTCCTGGTTCAGGCAGGCGCGGGTGTCGGATCTGCAATTTCCGATGAGGATTATGCCGCGGTGGGCGCCACCATCGTTGACGGTGCCGACGAGGTGTGGGCACAGTCCGACATGATCGTGAAAGTCAAAGAACCGATCGAATCTGAGTACGGTCATATCCGTGAAGGCCAGATCGTTTTCACCTACCTACACCTGGCTGCGGACAAGCCCGGCACGGATGCGCTGCTGGGAGCTAAAGCGGTTGGCATTGCGTACGAGACGGTGCGTTTGCCTGACGGCCGTTTGCCGCTGCTGATTCCGATGTCAGAGATCGCTGGGCGGTTGGCGCCCCAGGTCGGCTCGTATTTCCTTCAGAAGCCGCATGGGGGCAAAGGCGTCCTGATGGGCGGAGTGACCGGCGTGGAAGATGCACACGTACTGGTCATCGGTGGCGGCACCGCCGGAATCAACGCCGCTGCGGGCGCAGTGGGACTGGGCGCGGATGTCACGGTTGTCGACAACAATATCGACAAGCTGCGCCAGATCACGAACCACTGGGAAGGGCGCGTGTGCACGCGTTATTCCACGCCGCTGGAAATTTCGCGCCTGATCAAGAAGTCCGACGTGGTGGTCGGCTCGGTTCTGATCCCAGGTTCGAAAGCTCCCAAGCTAGTGACCAATGAGATGGTTGCATCAATGCAGCCGGGATCTGTTCTGGTTGATATCGCCATTGACCAGGGTGGCTGTTTCGAGGATTCACACCCCACCACTCATGAGGAGCCCACCTTCAGGGTGCACGACACCACGTTCTACTGTGTGACGAACATGCCGGGCACTGTCCCGGTGTCTTCGACGCAGGCACTGACCAACGCCACCTTGCCCTATATCCATGCGATTGCGGACAAGGGATGGAAGAAGGCTCTGGCCGATGATGTGGCGCTGCGTCAGGGTCTGAACACCTTCGACGGGAAGATCACCTTCCCCGGCGTTGCCGAGGCATTCGACATGGAATGTGCCAGTGCGGAGGAGATCGTCGGAGCGTAAAGAGGATTCCACCTCAACGGTTCCAGCCAGGCGGGTGCGCGGGCTTAGAATTGTCCGCACACCCGCCCCTTTCTATGTATGAGTGTGGACGAACACGTAATAGATCATGCCGGGTCGGCTCGCACGAAGGCCTCGCCTAAGCGACTGTGCCTGCACGAGCACCTAGATTTTCGAGGCCCGCGTACGCGCCCCCATGAATCTCAACGCACTGCGCGAACGACCGCCAACATCTCAAGGCACCGCGCGCACATGCCCCTAGATTTAAGAGGCCCACGTGCACAATCCCCTAGATCTAAGCGCCCTGCGTGCACATACCCCTAGAAAAAAACGGAGTTCTCATGAGACGATTTGCAAACCTGCAGGTCAGAGAGGGTGTGTGTGATCGCGGGCGTCGGGGAGCGCGGTTAATCTAGGGGAATGTGCACTATGAGGGTTTAAATCTAGGGGAATGTGCACTACGAGGGCTTAAATCTAGGGCTTCGTGCATAAAACGGCTTCGATCTGGAGCCTCGTGCGCGTCACATGAACAGATAAGCGGTCTCAACGCAGTAGTGCCGGCGTTCGGAATGATCCGAACACCGGCACCTCGCGCAACTCAGGCGTTGGGAGCAGCCCGGCCGGGCTGCAGATTATTGGCTGGCCCGTCTCGACTGGACAGAGCAGCTGCTCAGCCGAGTCTGAGCGTGCGGCTACTTTTGGGCGTACTGCCCGACCAGCATCATGAAATCACCGATCTGAGCACCGAACTCAGGCGCACCTTCCATGATCAGACGCTTCTGCGCCGTCAACGCCAGCATGTCCGCTGTCTGCAGCAGCACGCCGAGCGCCGCATCCAGGTCAGTGAAGCGCATCGTGAAGAAGGGCTGCGACCGCTTGTATGCGCCGCGCGCAGAACGGGTCTTGCCCGCCTTTACACGGATGTAGCCCGCCAGGTCATCGCGGCCATCTACCACCAGGGCGTAGACACGGTCAGGTGACATCTTCGCCCATTTCGCCACCTCCGGGTGTCCAGCCTTATTGAGCTGGCTGATACCCGACGGCAGCAGGTAGAACATGAGCTTGACCATCAGCGCCTTGGTTTCCTCATCGGCCGGCGGTTCCGAAGCGCTGAGCAGTTTCTGCATCTTGAGCAACCCCATGACTACGGGAACAACCCAGTTCAGGTGATGCACATGACGGAACTGCGGCAACTTCATCGACGTGCCTTTGAAGAAGGCGTTGAAGTGATCGATATCGTTGAACGCCAACTCCACAGTCGGTTCGTCCTCGCTGGGTCCAAGCTTCACCGAGATGTCACCCTCGTCGAAAACGAGGTGAGTGGCCCACTTGTCGCCCTCGTGCGGGAAGGAAAACTGGACGATACCGGTCTTTTTGGCGAACATCTTGTGCAGCGAGGTCTCCTCGATGATGACTTTCAGCAAGGGGATCGCACTGTTCAGGAAGATCTTCGCAGTGTAAATAGCTTCTTTATCCATGGAGTGTCGCCCTAAATCTCATCCGCCCAGTCGTCGTCTTCTTCGAAGTCCATCTTGAGCAGTTCATGGACCGCCGTGACGACGCCGGCAGTATCGATACCGTGGTAGGCCATCAGGTCTTCCTGCAGGCCAATGGGGGAGAACTGGTCTGGAATTCCCAGACGCTTGAACGCGCAGCCCATACCGGCAGATGCGATGACCTCTGAGACCGCGCCGCCCAGACCACCGATGATCGAGTGATCTTCCACGGTGATGATGCGTCGAGTGTCGTGAATGGCTTTGCGTACCGCTTCCTCGTCCAGCGGCTTGATCGTGTGCATGTCCAACACGCGCACCTTCACGCCGTCAGCGGCCAGTTCGCGGGCTGCTTGAACCGCAGAGAAGACTGTGCAGCCACACGCAATGATCGTCGCGTCGGAGCCGTCGGCAAGCTGAACAGCCTTGCCGATCTCGTAGCCGTAGTCCGCCTCGCGGTACACGATCTGGTCGAATCCGCGGTTGATGCGGATGTAGACCGGGCCTTCCATCTCGTAAGCGGCCTTGACTGCGTTCGCCGTCTCCATACCGTCAGCAGGCACCAGCACGGTCAGGTTCGCCAGCGACCGCATGATCGCGATGTCCTCGATCGAGTGGTGCGTGGAACCGGCCTGGCCGAACGAGGTGCCCGCGTGGGAGCCAATCATCTTGACGTTGAGGTTCTGGTAGCAGATATCGGTGTGCACCTGGTCAAGGGCGCGGCACGAGTTGAAGATCGCGAACGAGGACGTGAACGGAATCAGTCCGCAGCTCGCCATGCCGGCCGCCACGCCGTACATGTTCTGCTCAGCGATGCCCAGGTTGTAGAAGCGATCTGGGAATGATTCCATGAACGTGCCGATCTTGGTGGATTTGGCCAGATCAGCGGTCAGAACAACAATCCTGGGATCGTCTTCGCCAAGTTTGGACAGCATCGCGCCGTAAACTTCAGCGGTTGACAGTTTCGTGGTGTCAATACTGGTGTAAACAAGGCCTGCCATCTTACTTCTCCTCCAACTTGGCTAGACGTTCGGCGTGATACTTGTCGAGGCTGGCGAACGCCTGATCGCGCAGCTCGTCGTTGATTGCGCCGTAGTGCCACTTGTAGTCACCGGCAGCGAAATCAACACCCTGGCCTTTCACCGTGTTCAGCACGATGCAGGTGGGCTTGTCTGTTGTGTTCTTCGCCGTTTCGAGGGCGTCGATGATGGCTGCGTGATCGTGACCATCAATGCTCAGTGTGTTGAAACCGAAGGCTGTCCACTTGTCGGCAAAGGGCTCGAGCTTCATGACGTCCTCGGTTGGGCCGTCAATCATGGCCTTGTTGCGGTCCACCATCACGACAACGTTGTGCGCGTTGTAGTTGGCGATTGCCATTGCGGCTTCCCAGATGGACCCCTCGTTGCATTCGCCGTCACCGAGCATGCAGTAGGTCATGAAATCTTTCTTGAGCTGCGTTGCCGCCAAACCCATGCCCAGCGCGATCGACAGGCCGTGGCCGAGCGATCCGGTGGAAGCATCCAGGCCGTTGACCTTGTTGCAGTCCAGGTGGATGCCGAGTTTTGATCCTGTCAGGTTGAAGGTCTTCAGCTCGTCGTGGTCAACGAATCCCAGGTCGGCCAGAACCGTGACGAATCCGATTCCTGCATGCCCCTTCGACATGACGAAACGGTCACGATCCTCCCACTTGGCATTCTTCGGATCAATGTTCATCACGTGGTAATACAACACTGTGACTGCATCGATCATGGAGAGTGCGCCGCCGAGGTGGCCGGAGTGCGCGTGGTAAACGGTATCGACGATATCGTGACGCAGGAAATTTGCTTTATCCTCGAGTCGCTTGAGCTCGTCTAGTGATACGGGCATCGTAGCTCCTTTACTACTTTTCTCATATGTGCTGTCAGTCTGCACGCCTGCCTCAGACGTGCAGGTAAACGGGTGAAGATCAGGTGTTTCTGAAGACAGGCCGCCGGTGCGGACAGGCGGGCGGGTGCTGGCTGCATGGCCAGGCGGGCCGCGTCCGTCCGCGCCGATGGGCTTGCCTACAGGATCAACTCATCTTCCTGGGTATGCAGTTCCTTGAATGCTTCTCTGGCAACGTCCCACGTGAACTCAATGTCCTCATCGGTCAGTGAGCAGTTGATGAAGTGGTTGTGGTGGTTGGTGAAGAAGACTCCGCGTTTGACGCAGTTGCCGACGAACGCCTGGTGCAGCATTGACGATGGGTCATTATCCAGGCGCATGAACCACATGGACGGCTCACCGGTCACGACCAGTTTGTAGCCTTCTTCCTCAGCGACCTTCTTTAAGCCTTCGGTCAACTTGCGACCTTTATCTTTCATGACCGTGGCACCGTCGATTTCCTTCATGATTGTCAGGCATTCGATCGCAGCAGCCATCGGTGCTGCCGACAACCAGTAGCTGCCTGTGTAGAACACGGAGGAAGCTGCGGCTTTAAGCTCGTCAGATCCACACAGCGCGGAAATGTTGAACCCGTTGGCCAGAGCCTTGCAGAAGCAAATCAGATCAGCCTTGAAACCGTAGTGATAGTCACTGCCTCGCTCATCCAGGCGGAAACCGCATCGCACGTCGTCGATAATCAGCACGATGCCGTGCTTGTCGCACAGCTCGCGAACTTTCTGCCAGTATCCCGGTGCCGGAAGCTCATTGTCCACGAACGTAGGGTGATAGTACGGCGTGGAAATGATGCCGGCGATCTGGTTCGGATACTTCGCGATCGTCTTTTCGAGGGCGTCGATATCGTTGAACGGCAGGTCAATGACGTTGGCGAGGTCAGCGTCGGTGATGCCGGCGTACCCAACGTACTGCATCCACTGCGCCACGCCGTGGTAGCCACCGAAGAAGCGGATGATCTTGTCACGCCCGGTTGCGGCGCGCGCGGTCAGGACCGCCATATTCGTCACGTCGCCACCGTTCTTGGCGAAGAACGCCCAGTCGGCGCTGGCGACCTCATCGACCAGCAGTTCAGCAAGTTCGATCATGCGGGTGGTCGGAAGCGTTGTGCAATTGCCCTGCTCAAGCTGCTTGATGAAGGCTTCGTTGACTTTTGGATGGTTGTAGCCCAGTACGTTGGGGCCGTACGCACACATGTAGTCAATGAAGCGGTTCCCGTCCACGTCCCAGATGTAGGAATCCTGGGCATGATCAGCGTAGAACGGGTAGTCCTCGATCGGAATGAAGCAACCTTCGGAAGGACCGAGGTGTCCGTAGATGCCGGCGGGAATCACCTTTGTGGCGCGGTCGAACAGCTCGTGGCTCTTGGGGTATTCATATGTGTTCATCGGGTGCTCCTCCTACGCCAGATATGTCTGGACTTGGCCCAGCAGCTTGTTGAGATTGTCGATCATGGCGATTCGCCCTCGAATCTTCAGGCGACTCTTCCCCAGGCACGCAAATGAGTCGAGCTCACCGCTCAAAATGCCCTGAGCTGTCTCAATCGAATCGAACGACATCAGTGCGCTGATGGGGCGGATCCGACCCTGGCTCAAGCTCAGCGCGCCACCCTCGGCATGGATCGTCAGTTCGGGGCCGTCCTCAACGTGGACCAGAATGTTGCCATCGGGGATGCGCCCCGCGTTCTTCTTACCGTGATCGTCGTATCGGGCGATCGGGCCGAGCGCTGAGAAGGCGACGTTGGCCGTCAGGATCGTTGAAATTCGTGAGAATTCCGGGTCCTTGAGAGCTTCGGGTGTGGGGCGCAGGAACTCCGTGAGCCGATCGGTGATCTGCATGAACTCGTCCGTCAGGAACTTGATATGAGTGAAGCCCTTGATGGGGATCGGGTTCGCTTTCCCGTCAATCATGCCGTTGAAGTGCTTGGATGATGCAAACACCAGCGAAATTGTCGGCTTTGTTTTCGGCTTGGTCGTTGCGGTGCAGGATCCGTGGTCGAAGATCAAAGTCAGTGGTTGAATACCGGGGATGTGGAAATCGACACTCGTATCAGAGTTCGCCACGATGGAGCGTGCGCGCGAGTCGAGCTCGCACAGCTGCTCAATATTTCGCAAGACAGCGTGAAGATAAACCGCCGCCTTCACTTTCTGCTGATTAGTCATAGTCACCTCATCGTTGAAATCACTCAGGCCCATTCCTGACGACTTCCTAGCACAGGAGGTCTTGTATCCAGTTGTCGCATGTTCGAGGGCGTCTCCGGCAAGCCCCCACCGTGGAATGAGTGGGAACTCAATGCCGCTTCGTTTCAGACTACACTGCCGGGCGCCCTCGGCACGGCAAGTTGAAAATAAAAAGTTGACGAATTTTCCGCGACGGGTGCGCGCGGGTGCAGGTGGGTACGAGGTCGCCGGGCGCGACCGCTCACGGACGCTGTGTGTGACCGTGGCGTCACCTCATCCCTGAGCCGTCCCTGAAAAAACCCTGATTTTGGGCGGGGGGTCGCAGAATGTTCGAGGGTGATCCTCCGCGCGTTCTACACTCAGTTTCGTCATAATGCGCACCAACGCCACGGGGATCTTGAGCCGGGGCTGACGTGCCAAGTCTCAAGGAGGATATATGGCAGGCCGGTCCAAAGGCGCGTTGGTGCTTTCAATCATCAAAGTCCTGGCGTGGGTGGTAATCGCCGTCGCATTCGTGAAGTTCGCATTCTTCCCCTCGGCCAACAAGCCCGAGGGTGACGCGCTGGATCCTGGCGCGCAATACGGGCAGATGACAGTTCTGCCCGAAAAGGGCACGATCACGAACACGCTGTCGCTGGAAGGCACGATCGAACCGGTCGCTGCCACGCCGGTGAAAGCCACCATGATGGGCGAAGTGACTGAGGTATACGTGCAAGATGGCCAAAACGTTGCCAAAGGCGATCCGATTCTGCTGATTCAACGCGAAGAAACGGGTGAAGACCAGCAGGGCGTCGATGAAGAAGGCAATCCGACCGTCATCCCGGGTGAAAAGTATTGGAAGAGCGAAGTGGTCTATGCGCCGGCAGACGGTGCGCTCGCCTTGAATGCGCTGGTTGAACAGCAGTTCAACGTGGGGGATCCGATCGGCTCCATTCAGCCGCCTACCTTTGTTGCCAGCGCGAGCCTCACACCCGACCAGATGTACCGGATGCAGCAAACACCTGAAAAGGCGACGATCACGATCAAGAACGGTCCGGCACCGTTCGAATGCACGGGGCTTCGTATCGATACGCCCAAGGCATCGGGACAGGATTCCGGGTCTGTCCCCAAGATGGATGGCAATTCAGGTTCAACTCAGTCAGGCATTCGCGCCACGTGCACCATTCCCGGTGACCAGAAGGTGTTTGCCGGCCTGCAGGTGACGATGGATGTGGTTGCCGGTGAAGCAGCTGACGTGATGACGCTGCCGGCAACCGCAGTTGAGGGACGCTTCCAGAACGGCTACGTCTACATGCCGACAGATGATCCGGCGAACCCGACGAAGGTGGAAGTCAAGCTGGGAATCACTGACGGCAAACGCGTGCAGATCGTCGAGGGCCTGACCGAGGATCAGGAAGTTCTCGAATTCATCCCAGGCCAGCAGCAGGAACAGGACATGTGTGACCCGATGACAGGTGAAGGGTGCTGACGTGGCACTGCTCGACATTCATGACGTCACACGGACAGTCACGCTGCCCGATGGGGATGATCTCCACATCCTCAGGGGTGTCAATCTGACTGTGGAGCCTGGCGACCACGTCTCCATCGTGGGGCGATCAGGAACCGGCAAATCCACGCTGCTCAACATTATTGGACTGTTGGACAAGCCGACCAGTGGGACCTACAGCATCGACGGTGTTGATACATCGGGCCTGGGCGAGGGGAAACGATCAGCACTTCGAGGATCGTCCTTCGGCTTTGTCTTTCAGCAGTTCAACATTTTCAATGCTCGAACAGCGCTGCAGAACGTGGAAGTCCCGTTGCTGTATGCGGCAGGCCGCCAGTTCTGGAACCGTCGCAACCTGGCGGCTGACATGCTCGAGCGCGTGGGCCTGGGCGACCGCCTTGACTCCTATCCCACGCAGATGTCGGGCGGTGAGCAGCAACGTATCGCCATTGCGCGCGCTTTGGTGCGCACGCCGCGCGTCATTCTGGCCGACGAGCCGACGGGCGCACTGGACCCGCACACCGGCCGCATCATTATGGAACTGCTCGAAGACGTGGCTGCGGAAAACAATGCCGCCCTGATCGTCATTACGCACGACATGAATGTGGCGGCGCGAGCGAGCCGCGCGTATTCCCTCTACGACGGCATCCTGCACAATGTTGACGATTTGTCTGAGCACACCGTTGCCGCCGTTTCAGACGGGGTGCCCGTCATGTCGCAGGATGCTGATCGCAGTCAAATACCCCAGTCGCCCTCGAACATGCCAATGAGCAACGAGGGTGAGGCTTCGGCTGCGCCTGAACTGTGCGACGAAGAAACAGACACAGCCACCATTGAGGAAGTGACCGTCACGGAGGACGGGGAACCCCGTGGAAATGAGGTGACGCCATGAGGATCCTGAGCCAGATTGTGGGCGCGCTCGTCGAGGCGTGGGGTGAGGTGCGCGTGCAGAAAGCGCGCGTGATCCTCTCCCTGGTGGGTGTCGTGGCAGCTGTTGCCGCCATGTCAACGGTAATTGCGTTGGGTGACATCGTCGGACAGGCGGACAAGGAAATGAATGAAGCGTTCGACGGCCGGGATATTACGCTGCGGCTCATGCCGCAAAAAACCGGAGACGGCGGTGGCGACACTGCGGGCGCGCCACCTGGTGGCGGCATGGTCGTGGGAAGCGGTGGCGCCGTGGCGTATGCCGAAGACGCGGTACCGGATTCAACTGAGCCGGAAGACCAGGACCAGATGGGCTGGTCCGCTCAGGCGACCGGTATCGTGGCCGACCCGGTGTCTACCGCCATGAAAACGCTGGCGGACCGCTTCTCAATTCCGTACTGGTCACGACTGGAAGATTCCTCCATTCAGATCGAAGAAGTCGATCGAGCCCAGCAAACCGGGTCGTTCCGCGGGGTTCCGGTTGTGGAGCCTAAATACGGATTTGGAGGATTGGCACTGCAGGCGGTGGATCCGAATTATCAGGTGCTGTTCCGCCTGAAGCCGGTGCAGGGACGCTGGCTGCAGGACAGTGACATCAACCAGCGGGTCAGCCCTGTTGTTATCAACAGTATTTTGTGGGAATACCTGGGCAAGCCCAACATTGCTGACCCGATTGTGCTGAACGTGACCGGCAAGCAGACACAGCAGCTGCGTGTAGTCGGAGTGGTCAGGGCGAAATCCGCCTGGGATCAGCCCATCATCTACATGCACTACGACGCCTGGCAGCTGACCAAACCACAGGACACGGCCGACCCGACAATGGCACGAGGCATCGGAGGTTTTCCGACGATGCTGGTGTGGAGCGGTGAAGACCAGGTCGACCAGGCACGCACCGAGCTGCCCGCGGCTCTGAGTGCGATTCTGGGTCAGGGCTGGCGCGTGGATGTGAGTGGCGGCGAGCAGTTCGAAAGTGTGCAGGACCAGACTCAGACGCTGCGCCTGATAGTCATGATCATCGGCGCGATCGTCATCTCCCTGGGCGCATTGGGCTTGCTGAACGTGGCGATCGTGACGGTGCGTCAACGTATCCGGGAAATCGGCATCCGACGCGCAATGGGTGCCTCGGCCGGCAGAGTCTTCTTCGCCGTGTTCATGGAATCAGTGGTCGCGACCTTTGTTGCAGGCATAATCGGGGTAGGCATTGCGATCGTGATCCTGCAGTTCATTCCGCTCGAGTCAATGGACATCATATTGCAGGACCGACCGGCGTTCCCCACTTCCGCGGCCGCCGCCGGCGTCGGGATCGCATCTGCAGTTGGCGCTCTGTGCGGCATTATTCCGGCAGTGGCAGCCATCCGGGTGCGCCCGATCGACGCGATTCGCTACTAATTAGCTACCAAGGGACTGGCTCGTGCGCAGGCCGTCCTGACCAGAAGAGAGGCCATTGCGCGCCCTCTAATGGGCGGTCCGCACCCTAGTCAGGCAGGCCATACGTTCCGCGTCGATCCACTTCGATCAACCCGTCATTGACGAGGGCATCCACCACTTGCACTGCCTGGTCGGCTGGAGCGCCGGGCAAGGTGGCCGCTTCAATGACTGCATCGCGGCCGACGCGCTCCGCTGAAGAAGCGTGAGCATCACGCAGCAGCGCCATGACGCGGCCACGAGCCTGACGGTCGGTTCCCGCCCACGCCTGGCCGCGCGGTTTGACCGCATCGGCAGGCTGACCGTCAGCAAGCCATCGGCACCGCTCACTGATCGGGCATTGATCGCACAGCGGTGCGCGCTGCGTACACACCAGTGCGCCAAGCTCCATGATGGCCACGTTCCACAAGGCGCAAGCGTCGCCCTCGTCCGGAAGCAATGACCATGCGCGCTCACGTTCGGCCCGTGAAGGAGCCGATTTGCGGGCGAACTGGCGGCCGTCAAAGACTCGGGTGAGGACCCGACGAATGTTGGTGTCCAATACAGGGACACGTTGGTGGAAGGAGAAGGATGCGACAGCTGAAGCGGTGTAGGGGCCGATTCCCGGCAGTTCCAGCAGGGCATCCATATCGGCCGGTACACGCGAACCGGGGCGGTTGGCGATCACCTGAGCGCATGCATGCAGACGCAGGGCTCGCGACGGGTAGCCCAGGTGGTCCCACGCCACCAGAACATCGGAGCGCCTGGCACGGGCCAGATCAACAGGCGTGGGCCAGCGTTCCATCCACCGCTCCCAGATCGGCTGGACCCGCGGTATCGGGGTCTGCTGGCTCATCACTTCAAAAACCAGGGTGGCCCACGGGCTGACATGGTCAGAACGCATCGGAAGGTCACGCCGATTGTGCCTGTACCAGGTCGTTACCGCGTCAAACATGACTACAGCCTACGGGCAAGTTGTCGTTCAGTTGGAGCTGGGGCGCCGACGTGGGACAATCAACACATGCTCCTGAGTGACCGTGACATTGCTGCCAGCCTGGATTCGGGGCGGATCAATCTCGATCCGCTCGACCGCTCGATGATTCAGCCCGCCAGTATCGATGTGCGCCTCGACCGGCTCTTCCGCCTGTTCAACAACCACCGCTATTCGGTGATCGATCCGGCGGCCGACCAGTCAGACCTGACGCACCTGATTGATGTGGGACCGGACGACCCCTTCGTGCTGCATCCCGGCGAGTTTGTGCTGGGAGCCACCTACGAGCAGGTCACCCTGGCTGATGACATCGCCGCGCGCCTGGAAGGCAAGTCGTCGCTGGGCCGGCTCGGATTGCTGACGCACTCGACTGCAGGGTTCATTGACCCCGGATTTTGTGGCCATGTGACCCTGGAGCTGTCGAACACGGCGACGATGCCGATTTTGCTGCACCCGGGCATGAAGGTCGGACAGTTGTGTTTCTTTGATCTGTCGTCGCCCGCGAAGAACCCGTATGGTTCAGCCGCAGCCGGCTCCCACTATCAGGGCCAACGCGGGCCAACACCCTCCCGCACACATGTGCGCTTTACCCGCACCAGAATCGAGCGTGGGGCTGATGACTGACACGTCATCACCTGACAGTAGCGCAGAGGCACCCTCGTCGCACAACACTGCGCCTGGCCGACCCACGCGCATTTCAATTCATGACCGCTTCGCCCAGGCGGACCGCCGTGTTGAAAAGCGTGCAGAGCAGCAGGGGGAGGCTGCCGACGCGACCGAAAGTGAACGGGCCGCGCAGCGCGAGGCACCCAGCCTTCTGGCTGACACGTCATTGACGGCGCTGAGCGGCCTGAACGTTTTGACGGATTCGTTCCGCATTGACGAGGGGGGCCGCGCGGCCCGCGATGACTCGGGAGCACCGATCAGTGCGCCGCTGACACGCCTGGAGGACCCGCACCCACTCGACGTGGACAGTGCGCGTGAGCACCATGTGCTGTTGCTCAGCCCGGAGGTCGACCCCGAAGAACTCGAAGCGCTGGCAATTTCTGTGTGGGATGACGCCGGATGGGCCGGGGCAGGAAACCTGACGCTGTGCCAGTCCGCGCGGCTCAATGGCCCGTGGAGCGTGGATGCGGCGACTCGCGCCGAGCTTGGATCAGGCGCGGACCTGACGCGTGCGTGGATCCTCAATTGTCCCGCGTCACGTGGGAAAGCTCCAGATGAGGACATGAAAGAGCGTGACAGGTGGGCGCGCGCATTCCCAGACGGCATGCCGATAGGACTGGAGTACAAAGTCTTGCTGGTCCTGTATCGCATGGCTCGACGCCTGGGTGGTGCGCTGCGCATCGCGACCGACACGTCCGGTGATGTCATTCAGCCTGACCCGGATTCGGCAGTGGGGCTGACCCTGTATTCGAGGCGCTGGCTGGACCCCGATGAACTGATGGAGCTGCTGCACAGGGATTTCCCAACGGTGGTTGACTCGCGGGAATTGGGTGTCAGGCAGCAGCGCCGCCTGACACAGCGTGAAGTTGAAGCTGCGCGCGCGATCCAGAGCTCAACGCCGGCATTGAGAGAAGACATCGCTCAGAGACTCAAACGCGACCGAGCCGAGGCGGCAACCCGCGACCAGGTGCTTGACGGTTACTGCCTGGTCGCGCCGGCTGGTAACCGGTCTGAGTTTTCCTGCGAAGTCACCGTCACGCGCGACATTCCTCGAGTCCTGCGCTGGGAAATATGGGAATCGCAGTCGGTGATCTGCTACAGGCTGCACTGGTTGAACCATGCGGATCTGAAAGTGCATGCGCCGACGAATATGCTCACCCGGACAGCCAGGCTTGAGCGGGCACGTTCCGCACGCGACATTGAGCGCGCCGCCGGATTGATCGTCTCCGCAGTGGGTGGCTTCGTTGTTGACGAGGATGACTTCCTGGTCGCCATGAGCGACCAGGACAGCTGACACACCTGCAGACCTGTTTTACTGGTGTTAGCTGATGGCGCCGTCGTCTCCGGCTGCGTCGCGGTGGCGGTGGACGCCCTCGAGCAGCAGGACTGCAACGTCCTTGACTTCAGGCATATTCTCACCGTGCGCCGATCCCAGCATCTGCGAGCAGTAGGGGCACGCAGTTGCCACGACGTGTGCTCCGGTTTCACGCGCCTCATCCATGCGGTTATCCGAAATGCGCGTGCCACGTGTTTCCTCCATCCACGCCCGCGCGCCACCTGCACCACAGCACAGTGCGCGCTCGCGATTGCGCGGCATCTCCACCATGTCCACACTCGGCAGTGATCCCAGCAGCTCCCGCGGTGCCTCAAAGAGACGGTTGTGCCTGCCCAGGAAGCAGGGATCGTGATACGTAATCGTCTGATGCTGCTCGCCGGGTGCGGGCGGCAGGGGAGTGAGCCTGTTCTCGCGCACCAGACGGTTCAGCAACTGCGTATGGTGGATCACTTCGAAAGTACCGCCCAGCTGCGGGAACTCTCCGGCAATCGTGTTGAAGCAGTGAGCGCACGTCACCACAATCTTCCTCGCGTGAGCCTCGTTCAACGTGTCAATGGCGGCGCTCGCCAGCATCTGGAACAAGATTTCATTGCCCGCACGGCGCGCCGGATCCCCAGTACACGACTCAGCCGATCCAAGCACCCCGAACGTCACGCCAGCGGTGTGCAGCAATTCCGCCAGCGCGGCAGTGGTCTTTTTCGCACGATCATCGTACGCACCCGCGCATCCGACCCACAGCACGTACTCCACGTCATCGGCAGAGTCAATATCCTCTCCAATCACCGGCACGTCGAAGTCCAGGTTCTTCGCCCACTCCATGCGCTTGCGAGCCGACTGGTTATACGGATTCCCCTTCTTTTCCATCCCGCGGAACGGACGCGCCAGGTCGCGTGGGAATGCTGACTCCATCAACACCCGGTGGCGTCGCAGATTCAAGATGTCGTCAACGTGTTCAATATCGACCGGGCATTGATCCACACACGCACCACACATCGTGCAGTCCCACAGGACACCCTCGTCAATGACGTCGGGAACGAGCGGCCCGTCGGTGTCGCGCACCCCAAGCGGACCGGTCGCACCGGAGGACGACAAGGCATGCAGGACGTCGCTGGTGTGCGGGGAGGGAAGGACGCCCTTTTCGATCAGGGTCTTGTCTTCGCCCGGATCAATCTCCTCAGGCACGTCCATGTCGGTCAGTTCCACGCGGGAAACAGATTCCACATGGTCGCGCAACGCCAGGACGAGCAGCTTAGGCGACAGCGGTTTTTCCGTGTTCCACGCCGGACACAATTCCTGGCAGCGGCCGCATTCGGTACACGAATACAGGTCCAGACGCTGCTTCCACGTCAGGTCCAGCGCGGTTCCCACGCCGAGCGGCACGTCATCAGGCAGGTCGTCGAGGCGGTCCAGGTCAGTGAGCGGCTCGCCATCAACGAGCATCGGTGCTGCCGGCCCCAGTGACTTCGCGCCGTCGGCGTTGCGCCGCGCATACAGGTTGATGATGGCGAGGAAGCGGTGCCATGCCACACCCATTGACGTCTGCACGCCGATCACGATCATCCACAGCATCGACACAAGAATCTTCAGCAGACTGACCAGCACAATTGCCGTGGCGAGCGTGGAAGGAGCCGCCGAGGACGCCAACGATCCAATCCAACCGGTCAGCGGATAGTGCCACCACGACGCATCGCCTCCATCAGCAACGACGAGGGCGGCCTCCAATCCGCGCAACACCACCACGCACCCGCACACGATGACAATGACCCATTCAACGAAAAGGGCCTGCCAGCGGGTCGAACCGAAGAAACGGGACGTGCGCTTACGCAATGGTGTGTCGGCCGGAAGCGGCTTGGGGCGGTGTTCGCTCCGGTAACGGATCACCATCAACACGATGATCGCCAGCAACCCGGCCCATGCAAAAATATCGACGAGCCATTGCCACGGCGCCCACGTGCCGATCAGCGGCAGCGACCAGCGAGGGTTGCGCAGATGCGCATAGCCACTGATCAAAGTCAGGAAAAGCAGGGGGAAGGAAACCATGACAAACCAGTGCGCGACTTTCACGACTGGTTTGTGTGTGAACTCGCGGTGTGTGATGATCGCGGAGAACATCGTCCACAGGCGTTTCCCGACAGGGCGCATCCTCGTATGATCGGGCTGGCCCTGTGAGAACTGGCGAACCAGATGGGCGATGCCTCGGCCTAGTGACACCAGGGCAATCAGAGTAACCAGCCAGGCGAAAACCCATGAAACCGTGACGATGACGGGAGAAGCCATGTGAGTTTTTTCCTCCTGGAATGATCGGTCTGTTGATCCTGATGTGTCTCATTATCCTCTCACGCAGAGCCCCTCGCGCATGCGACCGATCAGCTCTGCCTGTGGCTGAGGCCTATTGGACAGGGCACGCAGATTATCAGCAGGTGCATTATCCTAGAAGTGACCGTTCGTAAATGCGGGACGTACCTGTGTGCTTGCCCCGCGCACGGCGCCCATCTGCCCGCTGAGAACGACGACCGCTGCGGAGGTCCTGAATGATTACGCTGCTTGCCGCGCATATATGCGCGGCAATTGTAGCGCCGTGGCTTGTCGGGCGATTGCATCGCACTGCGTTCATGTTGTTGGCCCTGGTGCCAGGATCAGCGTTCGTGTGGGCACTGGTCCATACCTCCCAGGTGTTGTCGGGCAATGCTGACACGATTCCAGCTGAACACGTGATGTGGGTTCCGGGACTGGATCTGGACATCTGGTTCCGCATGGACATGCTGTCGTGGCTGATGACGATGATCGTGGGAGGCATGGGTGCCCTCGTCCTGCTGTACTCGTCACGGTATTTTGGGCACTCAGCGGTTGGAAGCGGGCGATTCGCAGCAGTCTTTGTCGGCTTTGCCGGAGCGATGCTCGGCGTGGTCACCGTTGATCACACGATGGGCCTATACACCTTCTGGGAAGCCACATCGCTTTTGTCATTCCTGCTGATTGGGCACCACTTTGACCGCCGGCCTGCACGAGCTGCAGCCCGGCAGGCACTGCTGATCACCACATCAGGCTCACTGGCCATGTTCGCAGGCTTCGTCATGTGGGGTCTGGCTCCCGGTGGCTCCTTCCGCCTGTCCGAGCTGGCCGCGAACCTGGCCGACGGCACGATGGATGCCGGATCGCCGCTTGTGGCGACCGCGGCTGTCCTCGTCCTGCTCGGCGCATTCACAAAGAGCGCGCTCTTCCCTGCTCACTTCTGGCTGCCCGGCGCGATGGCTGCACCCACACCTGTGTCCGCATACCTGCACGCGGCGGCAATGGTCAAAGCAGGTGTGTACCTGGTTGCCCGCCTGACACCCGGTGCAACCCAGATCGCTTTATGGTCCCCGCTGATCGTGACTATTGGACTGATCACGATGGTTCTGGGCGGGTGGCGCGCACTGCGTCAAACAGACCTCAAACTCGTATTGGCATTCGGCACCGTCTCGCAACTGGGGCTGATCACAGCGACAGTCGGGTTCGGCAGTCACGGCGCAATGGTGGCAGGACTGATCATGCTGATCGCACACTCGTGCTTCAAATCCACGCTGTTCCTGACAGTCGGTGCGGTTGAATCCTCGACCGGCACGCGCGATCTTCGCCGTCTGACCGGTCTGGCGCGACGCCTTCCCGTGCTTGCCGTAGCTGCCGCGCTGGCATGCCTGTCAATGGCGGGTGTTCCCATCACAGTGGGATATGTCGGCAAAGAATCCATGATCTCCACCCTTTTGGGAGGTTCAGGAGCGCCGTGGACGGGGGCGCAGGCCGCATACTCGGGGCCAACCCTATTTGACCTCATTGTTCTTGCCGTGATCGCAATCGGATCGATGCTGACTGTCGCATACTCATGGCGCGCATGGTGGGGCGCATTCGGGACGCGCACACTGACCCCGACCGAGCAGAAGAAAAACACCGAAGGATCAGCTGCTGTGACCCAGAAATCAGCCCCTGAGGTTGATGCGAACGGTCAGCTGGTGCGCGTCAAGCCCGTCCCGTTGTTGATGCTGATCCCGATTTGTCTGCTTTCCCTCGGCGCACTGATCGGGCTGGCGCCGACCGGGCTGGAAGACGTGCTCAGACTACACGGGGCGTACGACCTGGACGGCTCGGCACACGTGGCCTGGTGGTCGGGCTGGGAACCGGCACTGATCACACTCGCCATTTTCGCAGGTGGCGCGCTGCTGGCAGCGTTTGGATATTCGAGTGGGCTAATCTCACCCAAGCCACGCTCCCCGCTGTCCGCCATTTACATCTACTCCTGGTCGGTGCGTGAACTGGAAATCATCGCAACACGCGTCACCCGACTTATCCAGCGCGGTTCGCTGCCCTGGGACCTGTCGACAATCGTCGTGACAATGCTGATCGGTGTGGGCTCTGCGGTGTTGATCTTCCGACCCAGCACCTACGTCATTCGTCCGTGGGACTCCATACTGCAGGTCGGCATCGGTATTGTCATCATTATCTGTGCTCTGCTCACCGCCCGCTCCAGGCGACGCATGCGTGCCGTCTTCGCGCTCGGTGGTGTGGGCCTGGGTGTGGCGGTGCTGTATGCATCGCAGGGCGCACCTGACCTGGCATTGACGCAGATCGTTGTTGAATCGGTGTCGATGGTGATTTTCGTGCTCGTGCTGCGCCGCCTCCCACGCTTCTTCTCCGACAGGCCGCTGGCACGTTCACGCTGGTGGCGTTTCATCGTCGCCCTGCTCATGGGGATCGGCACTGTGTTTGTCGGGCTGTATGCCTCGTCTGCGCGTATCCACTCCGCAGTGTCGGAGCTGATGCCTAACGAGGCCTCCGAATTCGGCTACGGCGAGAACATCGTCAACGTGATCCTGGTGGATATCCGCGCTTGGGACACGGTTGGTGAGCTGTCAGTCCTGCTGGTCACGGCAACAGGTGTCGCCTCGCTGATCTACGTGTCCTCACGTGTCGGACGGGTGGAGCGTGCCCCGCGTGACTTGACGAGGGAGTCCGCCTCTTTCCTGCCTGCAGCAACCGCCCTGCGTTCCCAGGATCGCTCAACTGTTCTGGAAGTAGTGACCCGCCTGCTGTTCCCGACCATGATTGTCGTGTCGTTGTGGCTGCTGCTGATCGGTCACAACAATCCGGGTGGTGGCTTCTCTGGCGGTGTGGTCGCAGGCCTGGCGTTTGTCCTGCGCTACCTGGCAGGTGGGCGCTATGAGTTGGCTGAAGCGATCCCGATTCCAGCGGGCCGCGTCCTGGGCACGGGCCTGTTCGTGGCTGCCGGCGGTGCGCTGATGCCATTGCTGTATGGCAACTCGGTGCTCCAATCCACGCCGCTGACCATTGACGTCGGCGTGCTGGGCGACATTCACTTCACCACCGCCATGATCCTGGATGTCGGCGTGTACATCCTGGTGGTCGGCCTGGTGCTGGACCTGGTGGCCTCTGCCGGTGCTGAAATCGATCAGCAGGCTCCGACCCCGATTTCACAGCAAAAGACAGGGAGGAAACACTGATGAGCGTTGCTTCCCTGACGATGCTGGTGATCGCCGGAGTTCTGGTGGCCACGGGCGTGTACTTGCTGCTTGAGCGCACCCTGTCACGTATCTTCATCGGCCTGAGCCTGATCACACACGGCGTGAATGTCTTGATTTTGTCCGGCGGTGGAGCAGCCGGACGCCCACCCCTGCTGGGCAGTGAAGACCCGACGGCAATGGCTGATCCACTGCCGCAGGCTATGATCCTCACCTCCATCGTGCTCTCGTTGGGCACCACTGCTTTCGGCCTGGCACTGGCGTACCGCTCCTGGCGACTGCTCGGACACGATGAAGTGGTCGATGATGTGGAAGACCGCCTGCTGGCGCGCCGCACCGAAGCTGAAATTACCGAGGCTCAGGATGTGGCCTCCTCCGGTGATGAGGACGAAGACATTAACTACGATGAGGATTCCCAATCTGACGAGGATGACGCGGACGGCACTGACGACGCTGACGGCGTTGATGACGTTGACGACGCTGAGGAGGCCCGACCATGACCTCCCTGGACTGGCTCGTTCCCATTCCCGTGGCGCTGCCACTGCTGAGCGCAGGACTGGCGCTGGCGCTGTCACGGCACCCCAAGATTCAACAGCTCATCGCCTTGGTCGCATTGTCACTGACCACCGTTTCATCGGTCGTTCTGGCAGGTGCGGCGCACACCGGTCGCGTCGTGCTCGACGTGGGATCGTGGGCTGCTCCCATCGGCATCACGCTGGTCGTTGACCGGGTTTCCGGCGCGTTTCTGGTGGTTTCGCAGATCGTGACGCTGGCTGTTCTGGTCTATTCCCTGGCTCAGAATCTGGCTGACGACGAGCCGAACATGCCGATCGCCATCTACTTCCCGACGTTCCTGGTTCTGTCAGCAGGCGTGGCTAACGCATTTTTGACCGGTGACCTGTTCAACCTGTTCGTGGGTTTTGAGATCCTGCTGGCCGCCTCGTTCGTCCTGATCATGTTGGGCGGCACGCGAGGGCGAGTGCGTGCGGGCGCTGTGTACGTGGTCGTCTCCCTGCTGTCATCGTCGATTTTCCTGGCCGGCATCGCATTGACCTACGCTGCCACCGGCACGGTCAACATGGCGCAACTGGCGTTGCGCCTACCGGAGATCGATCAGAACGTGGCCACGATGATCCACATGCTGCTGCTGGTGGCCTTCGGCATCAAGGCAGCGTTGTTCCCACTGCAGGCCTGGCTTCCTGACTCCTACCCGACGGCACCGGCGCCCGTGACGGCAGTGTTCGCCGGCTTGATGACGAAGGTAGGCGTGTACGCGCTGATCAGGCTTGAAGTCCTGCTTTTCCCCGGTGATCGCTTCGCCCCGATACTGACGGTCATCGGCATTGCGACCATGATCGGCGGCATCCTGGGGGCTGTTGCCCAGGATGACATTAAACGTCTGCTGTCCTTCACGCTGGTCTCGCACATCGGTTTCATGGTGTGGGGCCTGGCGATCTCCTCGCGTGTGGGTGTCGCGGCAGTCATTTATTACGCGGCCCACCACATTCTGGTGCAAACGGCACTGTTCCTGATTGCTGGTCTTATCGAACGACGAGCGGGAACGACATCGCTGGCCAAACTGTCCGGTTTTGCCAGGAGCGCCCCCATCGTGTCGATCATGTTCTTCATCGCCGGTGTCAACCTGGTGGGTGTTCCGCCCCTGACCGGTTTCATCGGGAAGTTCGCCCTGGCGCAGGCATCTGTCGAAGCGGGCACGTTCAGCGCATGGGCACTGCTGGCAGGCGGCATCATCACCTCGTTCCTCACGCTGTACGTCGTCATCAAATGGTGGCATCAGGCGTTTTGGCAAACAGAAGATGATGCGCCGCTCGCATTGGCTTCATCTCTGCCCATTCCGGGTATGTCATCGAATAGCTCGTCGCGCCTGTCACGCCAGTTTGACCGAGCCCAGCGCACTATGCGCAGCTCCCTCCAGCACTCTCAGGAAATGGCTCGATCCGCGCTGACTGAAGCGGAAGCGAAGTCTGGAGGAACCTCACGACTGATGTCGGCAACCGTGGCCGTCCTTGTCGGCGTGCAGATCGCGATGGCCGCACTGTCCGGACCGATCTGGAATTATGTGGAAGAAGGCGCGCGCGACCAGCTGGCACGCACGCCCTACATCAACGCCGTTCTGGGAGGCGACGGGCGCGGTAGCGGCACGTCAGATACGGAATCGGGCGGCACCACGCCGGTCGTTCCCTCACCTGACCCCACGGCTTCACCCATTGAAGATCAGCAAAGTGAGGGCGAGGGCGACGCGCCTCAGTCGGATCACGATTCTCAGTCGGATTCGGCCCAGTCCGGGCGCGATGCACAATCGGGTCAAAGCGGCCAGTCAGATGCCGGTAACCAAAGTGGCGAAACGCGTGGGCAGGTTGGTACATCGCAGGATGGGAGGCGATCATGACAGCCTCACTAACCTCGTCGAACCCGGCCGGGCCGGAACCGCACGTGTCACGACGCCACACCCCCCTGGGTAAGCGCCTCTCCATCGCGATGACGCTGTGGCTGACGATCATGTGGTGCCTGATCTTTGGACATTTTGACTGGTTGACGATTATTTCAGGTGTGCTGGTCGCCCTCGCCGTCCAGGTGACGTTCCCACTGCCGCACATCACTCGCCTGTGGCATATCCGTCCGCTGTACGTGCTGTGGGTGCTGCTGACCTTCACGCGCGATGTCATCGTGGCCGGGCTGCAGGTGTCAAAAGTCGTGCTGCTCAATAAGCGCGTGGACAATGCGATCGTGCGAGTCGATCTGCGATCATCGAACCCGGTACACCTGACGATTCAGTCGGCAATGACGTCACTGGTGCCAGGGACCGTCGTGCTGCGCGTGGACAGGCTTTCAGCCGGGCTGTACCTGCATGTGCTTGACGTTCCGGCTCAGGGCGGTATCGACGGGGTCAAAGAGTCGATTCGCGCTCAGGAAGCACGCATGCTGCGTGCCATTGCAGCCAGCGAGCACCTGGAGCAGTGGGGGATTGACCTGCCGGTGAAGCCGATTTGGTCGTGGAGCAAGAAATCTCCGACTGCCTCGGAGAGGTGCGTTCCCGTCGAAGACACAGTTGAGACGACTCAGGCTCAGCCGCCGCTGCGTGAGGTGACGCCCACCGGCGAGGACCATCATGAAGAACCCGCATCCGGCGAAGGGACGCAGAGGAATCACGGCGACGATGTTCGAGACACTGTTGATCACGCGAAGGCTTTGCGCGATGCCACGCAGGGAGACATTTCCGGCATGGTGGATCTGACAAAGGTCGTGCCGGAAGAAGAGCGTGGGCTGGACGTAACAGAGACGACGAAGTCTGGGGAGGGTCAAGGCTTGGGTGATGCTTTTGCCTCGGACACTGCCGGTGAACCTGGCGATGCCCATGCCTCGGGCAATGCCGAAGAGCCCGGTGATGCTTATCCCTCGGACACTGCCGGTGAACCTGGCGCGCGCGGTGAGGAGGATCAATGATCGGCGACTTTTCAGCGCTTGACCTCCTGCATGCCCTGACAGGACTTATGACCGTGCTCGCGGCAGTACTCGCCACGATCCGCATTGCCAAAGGCCCCGGTCTGCTGGACCGAACCGTCGCATTCGACGTGTTGACGGCCGCGGGAATCGGGATGATCGCCGTGATGATCGTGTGGTGGCATCGCTACGACCTGAGCGTCCTGCTCATCATTCTGGCGCTGACCGCATTCATGTCCGGCGTCGTGGTCTCACGCTTCGCCACACGTATCGACCGCAGCCAGCAGCGCATCCTGAGTGAGGAAGAGGCCCAGGAGCAGGTAGCTGAACGTGAGCGGCAGGCTGAAGAAGCTCAGCGTGAAGAAACTGAGGACGCTCAGCGCAGCGTGCACGATGCCCGCCAGACGGGAGCCGTTGACGCAGCGCACGACCTGGAACTGGTGCATGACCCCGAACACGGCACGCAGGAGGAACACTGATGGTGATGGAATGGATCGGCGCCATCCTGGTCTTTATCGGCGTGGCCTTTACATTGATTGCAGCGATCGGCCTGATCAACATGCCGGATCTGTTCACGCGCATGCATGCGGCATCAAAACCTCAGCTGCTCGGACTGATGTTCATCTGCGTTGGCATGGCGGTCGAATTACATAACTGGCGCTGGGCAGTGCTCGCCGTCGCAGTCCTCGTCCTGCAGGTCATTACCGCGCCCGTGTCGTCGCACCTCGTGGGTCGAGCGACCTATCTCACGGGGAATTGGGATTCAGAGCATCTTCTGGTCGATGATCTGACCGATGACATGTCCTCCTCGTCGATGATTGACGCGCCCTGATCGTTTCCTGTCGAGCTTCCTCGGCCTGCTCTCAGAATGGGTTGGCGTCCCGCCAACTTCAGCCACGCTCCGACAGTCCTAAAAAGGGTGCAATCTCATGGTCTGAAGATTGGCTCTGCGACCAGTGGATATGACACAGTAGAGGCGTGACTATGAGCATGTCGCTTCCTGACGACACTGACGATCATCCACACGACCATTGCGGCGTTTTCGGCGTGTGGGCGCCAGGCGAAGATGTTTCACGCCTGACATATTTTGGCCTGTACGCGCTGCAGCATCGTGGCCAGCAGTCGGCGGGTATTGCCGCCTCTGACGGTAACAACATCCTCGTGTACAAGGATCAGGGCCTGGTCAACCAAGTGTTCAACGAGCAAACCCTGACAGGTCTGCGTGGACACATCGCCCTCGGACATGTCCGTTACGCCACCACCGGTGCAGACAACTGGCACAACGCCCAGCCCACGCTCGGCCCGACACCGTGGGGCACAGTCGCGCTAGGACATAACGGCAACCTGATCAACACGGCTGCGCTGAGCACCCTCGTCGATGAAATCAGTCATGGTGAACGCCGGGCAGACCGAAATTCGACCACTGACACCTCGATCATTACTGACCTGCTGGGTAAAGCTGACCGGTTGCCCGCCCCGTGGCGCGGCGAAGAAGGGGCTGTCGAAGATGTGGACGAGGGCGACGCGGCCACGTCCGCTGCACCCACTACCGCACCAGCCTCTGCCAAGCCTGCCGCGCGGACCGCGCTCGGCTCCGAGCCCACCACGCCCACCGCACAAGCCGATACCGCGCCCGCAGGAGCAGACAACGCGCAGCCCGGCCGCCCTTCTGAAGCCGCATTCCAGGCCGCACGCCGCGCATCCGGAGAAATCGATCCGGGCGCCCTGTCAGAGGCGATACGCCAGGCCAGGGAAGCCGGCGACGATGAGGATCATGGCTCACTGGTGCCCTCCGCGCTCAAGGTTCTGCCACTGCTGCGCGGCGCATTCTCACTGGTGTTCATGGACGAGCACGCCATGTATGGTGCGCGTGATCCGCACGGATACCGCCCACTCGTGCTGGGACGCCTGCCGCGCGGATGGGTGCTCGCCTCGGAAACGTCTGCACTGGATCTGGTGGGCGCCTCGTTCGTGCGAGAAATCAAGCCGGGCGAACTGGTGGTCATTGACTCTTCTGGAGTGCGTTCCTACACGTTTGCGCAGGCCGCCAGCGCAACATGTGTCTTTGAATACGTCTACCTTGCGCGCCCCGACACGGTGATCGGGGATCGTCAGATCGTGGCGGCTCGTCGGCAAATGGGAGCAATCCTAGCTAAGGAGAATCCGGCCGAGGCCGACTTGGTCATGCCGACACCCGAATCGGGAACACCCGCTGCGATCGGGTACGCCGAAGAATCAGGCATCCCTTTTGCGCAGGGACTTGTGAAGAACTCCTATGTGGGCCGCACGTTTATCCAGCCCACGCAGTCGCTGCGTCAGCTGGGTATCCGACTCAAGCTCAACCCGCTCAAGGAAGTTATCGCCGGCAAACGACTCATCGTCATCGACGATTCGATCGTGCGCGGGAACACTCAGCGCGCGTTGGTGCGTATGCTGCGCGAAGCCGGCGCGCTGGAAGTTCATGTGCGTATCTCCTCGCCGCCGGTGCTGTGGCCCTGCTTCTTCGGCATTGATTTTCCGACGAGGGCGGAACTGATTGCCTCGTCGATGGATGTGGACGAAATCTGCCGCTCCATTGGTGCTGATTCGCTGGCCTACCTCTCACTTCCCGGCATGGTCCGCGCAACCGGGCAAGGCGATAACCTGTGCGTAGGGTGTTTCACCGGCGCGTACCCCGAACCTGTCACACGCGGCACACCCATCCCCGGCACGCCGGGCGCAACGGTCTAGTCACACAGCTACAACTCGGAGGATCTTGTGAGCGAGCATCTTGATTACGCGACAGCAGGCGTGGACACTGCGGCCGGTGACCGCGCGGTGGAACTGATGAAGAACGCCATCAGCCGCACGCATAACTCCACCGTTGTAGGAGCAACCGGCGGGTTCGCCGGCATGGTTGATGCGAGCGCTCTGCTCGGAATGACGCGCCCGCTGCTGGCCACCTCTACTGACGGTGTGGGCACGAAGATTGCGTTGGCGCAGGCGCTGGATATTCACGACACCATCGGCCAAGACCTGGTAGGCATGGTCGTTGATGACATCGTCGTTGTGGGTGCGCGGCCGTTGCTCATGACTGATTACATCGCGTGCGGCAAGGTTGTGCCGGAAAAGATCGCGGCGATCGTGCACGGCATCGCCCAGGCGTGCGAACAAGTCGACTGCCCGCTGGTGGGCGGCGAAACTGCTGAGCATCCCGGAGTGATGGATCCGGACGATTACGACATCGCCGGTGCTGCAACCGGCGTGGTGGACGCGGACAAGATGATCGGCCCTGACCGCGTGCGCGAGGGTGACGCCGTGATCGCTCTGGCATCATCTGGCCTGCATTCCAACGGTTATTCGCTGGTGCGACGCGTTCTGGACATCTCCGGAACCTCTCTGGAATCGCAGTGCGCCGACTTCGGTCGAACAGTGGGGGAGGAACTGCTTGAACCCACACGTCTGTACACCCGTGTGTGCCTCGACATGCTGGATTCTCTTGGTGTTGACGAGGGTGGCCTGCACGCCCTGAGCCACGTCACCGGCGGGGGATTGGGAGCCAACTTGTCCCGAGTCATTCCCAGCGGTTTGTGCGCGACTGTGGATCGTGGTTCATGGACTGTGCCTGCCGTGTTCGAGTGGGTGCGCCGCAACGGTGACGTGACATGGGAAGCTCTGGAGGATTCACTGAACCTGGGTGTTGGCATGGTCGCTGTAGTCGGGCAGTCCACTGCTGACCAGTGCATGTCGCTCGCTGCCGACGCTGGGATAGAGGCGTGGGTGCTGGGCGAGGTCATCGCCTCAGAGGGTTCCGCTGCAGAACGTCCTGCTGCAGAACGCACCGCTGCTGAAGGCTCTTCCGTAGAACGCACTGCTGCAGCGGGCCATGCCACAACGGGAGCCGCCTTGAGCACGTCCCAGCCGCGACTGATCTGCGGTGCCAAGGGAGTCGATGCCGGGGCCGTGGCGCTATCCGGCAGTTATCGCGTGAGCTGAGCGGCTTCGGTAGCAGGCTGATGCCAGCGGCTATGGTGGAGTGCGCCGCGTTCGCTGCACCGCGTGCAGGCCGTCGTCCACCGGTTGTCGCACACCAGGCCCCGCGTTCGCTGCACCCTATGCACAACCCCCTAGATTTAAACAGTTTTCTCGCACAATCCCCTAAATCTAAAGTGATTTGTGCACGATCCCCTAGATAAACCCCACCTGCGGATGCGCGCGGCAGTACATCTGGCTCCTGACCTGCGCATATGTAAAACTCGAGAAATGAACTCCGGTTAAATCTAGGGGGTTGTGCACGCAAATCGGAAGATCTAGGGGATTGTGCACGCGAACGGGTTAGAACTAGGGGTTCGTGCACGCCGGTGGCTTAGATCCAGGGGGTTGTGCACACAGCTCAGTTAGATCCAAGGGAAATGTGCCGTCAATCCGCGGACTCCGGGCGCCGCGTCGCGCGCAAACATAAAACGAGGACGGTGCGTAGCGCGCCGCCCTCGTCAATCGTGTGAAACAACGTACGTCACAGTGGACGTCACTCAGCGTGAACTCTGGTCGCTTTCGTATGCGCCGTAGTCGTCGTCCTCGTCATCCTCATCCGCGAACATGTCGGCGTAACGGTCTTCGTACAGATCCTCATAGGAATCATCCTGCTGATCGTCATCGTCGATGTATTTTGCGTATGGGTCATCTGGATCGGCTCCCTTACGCTCGGCAGCCAGCTCTCTCTGGAGGGCTTCCAGATCAGTATCGGGACTGAAATACTTCAGCTTACGTGCGACTTTCGTCTGCTTGGCCTTCTGACGGCCGCGCCCCATGGCGTCGACCCCCTCCACGGTGTGCGGATCCGCGTAAAGCGGTGTCCTATGTTGGTCAAAATTCTGTCGTGTCCACATCATAGCGTGTTCAAAGCCATGTCACCTATTCGTGTGACATGAGACATCGTGTCGCCTGCGGGCCGAGAACCTCTACACGAGGATGACGTGGCGATTCAGCGTTTGACGATCCTGAAGATCACGAGGCCCACGAGGGCGCTCACGCCCACCGCTGCCGCCGCAACTTTCATGATGGCGTCTGAATCACCCGCACGGGCATCGTCGACCAGTAACTGTGCTTTGGCCTGGTAATCCTTGGCCTTCTCCTGTGCAGCTTCCTTCGCGAGGCGAGCCTGGTTGGACGGGCTGATGGTTTTCACCAGTTCGTCAACGGTGACGCTCATCTGTGCGCGGGTGCGCTCCAGTTCGCGCTCAATCTCCTCGGGGGAACGACCTTCAGCTTTGCGGGGTTCTGACTGGCTCATTTACCCAATCCCTTCTTCAGCGCATCGACGTCATCTTTCAGGCCTTCCTGAGGAGCAGGCGTGTCTTCCTTTGCCTTCTTCAGGGCGGAGACACCAACCAGCGCCAGAATCAACACGATGATGAGGAGAATTCCGACAACGATCAGCGATGCCGCCCAACGAGGCAGAGCTTGTGCAATGCCGAGCTCGATCGTGTGGAAAATCCAGCCCAGCATGAACAGGGCGAAAACGGCTGCTCCAGCGAGCAGGCCGCCACCCATGCCGATCTTTCCCAGGAATGCGGTTGCCTTCGTCTTCGTCAGTTCAATCTCACCACGCACCAACGTAGTGAGCTGAGCGGACAGGGTGGCAAAGAGCTCACCGATGGTCGGCCCTGATTTTCGTGATGCATTCGCGTCGGTTGCTGTATAGGACGTCCGGGTTGTATCGGACGTCGAAGTGACCGGCTGCGCGCTCGAGTTCGAGCGGAAGCGGTTCGTCGACATGGATGATTCTCCTTCGCGCCGTCAGTGATTTCGGCCTTCTAACTCGCCTGTTAGAAGTGTATAAACCCAAGTGTTGCAGATTTGGAGCCTTTTGGTGCAGTGGACAGTAAAATCCGACCGGATTTCCTCCATGCGCGCAACGGGAGGTAGGTCGTGCGCGGGCGGCGGGTTTTAAGCGAGATCTAAGCCTTGTGCGGGAGTACTCTGCGGCCGGGAGACAGCTCGTGTGCAGGCGGCGATCCGCGACCGAGAGCCAGGCCAGGCGCCGGCAGCCAGAGCGGTTGCTGCGTCAGCGTTCAGGTGCGATAGGCCCTGGCAGCTGCGAGAAGACTTCCTGCGCTTTCTCAAGGACGCGCCGGCTTTCCTCAGGCAACTCGCTCATATGATTGTGGGTGCTGCGATCGGCCGCAGACAGCTCACCACCGTCGCCGCCCGCTCCACTATCCGCATCGTCAGATTGACGAGGGTGGTTGGGCGAGTCGCCATCTTTGCTCGAAGGGGTAACTGACTCGTCCATTTCCGTGTTCGATGACCCGTCCGGCTCAAGCTCCAGCGTCGACGACTCGGACGCGGTATCGTCGGTTGCGGACTGATCCACTGATGAATGGCGGAACCACGAACAGGGCCGCCACCACCGCTTCCGAAAGCCGCGCGAATCAGACATAGACCTATTGTGCCCCGAAAGGGTCGCAAAATTCTCGCTACGGCTGAAACCGCGTGGCGTGACATCACCACCCTTGCGCGAAACGAATTCATCTGCTGGGTCACCAGTGCGAAGCAGGAAGCTACGCGCCAGCGACGCATCCGACGCACTCTTGAAGAGCTTGATGAAGGCAAACGCCGCATGTGTTGTTGGCCGGGGTGCCCTCATCGCGAAAAAACAGGCCGCGCCTGGCGCGGGGCGGCAGAAGCGTGGAGCCGTTCAGCCAGATACGGCAGCGCCGTTGACGTCCCTATGTTGACCCTCACCTGCGCGAAACGATCCCCGCGCGTCGCGCCGCGATTGATAATCGCGATGGGCTTGTCCTCGTGATGAGCCTGGCGCACGAAACGCATCGCTGAGCCTACGGCAAGGGATGAGCCTGCCACCAGCAGCGCATCAGCTTTCTCAACCAGGGTGCGCGCCGCGCGGACAATATGTGGACGGACGGTGCCGCCGAAGAAAACAACGTCAGTTCGCAAAATGCCGCCGCACGCCGGGCAGTTGGCGATGACGAAACCACTTGTGTCGCCCACATCCAGATCGGCATCGGGCGCGACGTCCCCCTCGTCAATGCTGATCTGCCACGTGGGGTTGAGTTCAACGAGGCGCTTGTGCAGGGCCGCCCTCGGAAAAATTCTGTGGCAACTGGTGCACATGACGCGGTCAAAGCGGCCATGCAGGTTGACCAGTGAGTGGGTGCCGGCTCGGGCGTGCAGCATGTCGACGTTTTGCGTAATGACGCCGTCGATGATCCCGTCACGTTCCATCTGCGCCAGGGCGAGGTGGCCGGCGTTGGGTTGTGCGCGCAGAGGCGCGAGCCAGCCGGAATGGTTGCGCGCCCAGTAATGACGGCGGTACGACTCATCTGACATGAACTGCTGCAGTGTCATAGGGTGCCGGTCAACTGCGCCGGGGGATCGGTAATCCGGCAGGCCGGAGTCCGTGGAAATTCCCGCACCGGTGATCACCGCGATGAGCTTACCGTCGAGCAGTTCGACAACAGGTTCGAGGGCGGCCGACACATCCGTGGGATCGGGTCGCGCATCTTCAGCCGGAGGCACGGGCGTGTTCTTGATCCGCAGGTTAGGGATGTTGCCGTCGGGGAAGTAATCCTCAATCGAATGGTGAGCCACGCTGTCAGACTATCGCGAGTGAGCAGAAGGCGTGATTTCGAAGTGTTTACGTGGCGTAACAGGATGCGTCAGGAGCCGTTCAACGACTGGTCCTAGCGTGTGAGGCGGTTTGCCCACGAAGGACACGGACCGTGTTTGATCAGCACAATGAGGATAAAGTACATCGTGTCTTTTCGAATCGGAATCTGTTGCATCTGTCACATTTGAGGAGGTGAATATCAGTCACTGAAGCGCCGTGTGGCAGGACTGCGCTCCTAGGAGTTTACCGCCCAGGAGCAGTGAATTTGTTCTCTTTCATGCCGCCTGGATCGTGAGAACTCGTCCGATTCGTCTGCGTATGTGGCGACAGTTTTGCGTTTGAAGCAGGCACATTTCTTTGAAATATTCGAAAGGATCTGTGTACCTGACGAAATGGAAGGTGGTGGTCATTAGCGCCTGGAAACTGAATGCCCATCAGCTGGCTGAAGCCCCGACACGTCTGTGCGAGCAGTATTCGAGCAGCTGGCTCTTACTCGAAGGGAACTATGAGTATCCTCGAATGTGATCATGTTTATAAGATATTCGGACGAGATAAGCAGCAGGTAGTTGACAAACTACGAAATGGTGCAGATCCGTCATCCATCACACATGCAACTGTCGCAGTGAATAATGTGTCCCTGAACATTGAAGAAGGCGAAATCTTCGTCGTCATGGGACTATCCGGTTCTGGAAAATCAACACTGTTAAGAACCCTAAACGGCCTTGGACCCGCCACTGCGGGAAGTGTCAAAGTCAAAGGCACTGACATCACGAAACTGAAACCGGCAGAACTTCGAGATGTGCGCCGCGAATCCATGTCCATGGTCTTCCAGCACTTCGCACTGCTGCCGCACCGCACAGTGCTGGAGAATGCTGCCTACCCGCTTGAAATCGCCGGAGTAGGCAAGCAGGAACGCGAAGAAAAAGCTATGGAAGAGCTGAAGATCGCTGGTCTGGAGGGCCGCGAACACTTCTATCCGTCTGAACTGTCAGGCGGCATGCAGCAGCGAGTGGGCCTGGCTCGCGCGCTGTGCGCTCCCGGCGACATCCTGCTCATGGACGAGGCCTTCTCCGCCCTCGATCCGCTGATTCGCCGTGATATGCAAGAACTTCTTCTTGAAATTCAGGCACGTTCTCAGCGCACCATCGTCTTTATTACTCACGACCTGAACGAAGCCATGCTGCTGGGCAGCCGCATCGCCGTGATGCGTGACGGTGAAATCGTCCAAGTCGGCACAGCTGAAGAGATTCTGACGCAACCAGCCAACGAATACGTGGCGCGCTTCGTGCGCGACGTGGACCGCTCGCGCGTGATCACCGCGTCGGCCATTATGAACAAACCGGTTGCACGCATCTACCTTGACGACGGTCCACGCGTCGTGCTGCACAAGCTCGAAGAAGTGGATCTGCAGGGCGGCTGGGTGATTTCCTCAGGGGACCGCCATCTGCATGGATACGTGGAAGCCGATGAAATTGCAGCGGCCCTCGCCCATGATCCGCAGCTGCGAACTATCAGCGACCTCGTGCACCCCACGCACCCTGGAATCTCGCCGGACACGTCTCTGTCGGACATCATCATGCCGTCCGCCACGCGACCCATACCCGTACCCGTGGTGGCAGATGACGGCCAGCTGCTTGGCGTCATTTCACGTGTCGCGCTGCTGCGCGCACTAGGACAGGGCGCTGGAAAAGAAGACACGAGCGTGCCCATCACCAGTGATGCAAACCGGACGGGACAAGCCACTCAGGCAACTGAAATGGCTGATGCGGCCCATGCTGTACCTGCAAGCGAGCAGGGAGGTAAACACTGATGGTGGAATTTTTCGAATCGATCCGCATCCCGCTTGGACGCTGGGTTGCTGACGCCGTTGATTGGATGATCGCGAACTGGAGTGCATTCTTCAGCGTTGTTTCGTGGATCTTCCAGTCGATTAACGAACTTCTCCAGACGATTCTGCTCACCCCGCCGTTCTGGGTCTGGCTCCTGGTCTTCACGCTGCTCGGATGGTGGGCCAAAGGCTGGAAGCTGGCCCTTGGCACTTTCATTGGCTTCAGCATTGTGTGGGGTATTGATCAATGGACCAATGCCATGCAATCGCTGTCACTGGTGCTGTTGGCATCAGCGATCGCCGTTCTGATCGGCATTCCACTGGGTATTTGGGCGGCTCGATCGAAACGGGCCTCCTATACGCTGCGACCCATCTTGGACTTCCTGCAGACAATGCCTGCGTTCGTGTACCTGATTCCTTTCGTGGTTCTCTTCTCGGTGGGCGTCGTGCCAGCGATCGTGGCGACGATCCTGTTTGCAATCGCGCCGGCAGTCCGCTTCACAGAACTAGGCATCAAACAGGTCGACAAGGAAGTTGTCGAGTCGGCCTACGCCTTTGGCGCGACTCCACGACGTGTGCTGTTCCAGGTACAACTGCCCCTGGCTAAGCAAACGATCATGGGTGGCATCAACCAGGTCATCATGTTGTCACTGTCCATGGTGGTCATCGCCGGCATGGTCGGTGCGGGCGGCCTCGGTGCTGACGTGGTGACCGCGCTGAACCGAGTGAACATGTCTCTCGGCGCTGAAGCAGGCCTGTCGGTCGTCATTCTAGCCATGTTCCTTGACAGGGTCACGGGGTCGCGTAGCGGGCGGCACGCACAGTCAGATGCGGCACCCAGAAGCCTGACTGATCGTCTGGTGAAGCCGATAGCGCTGATCGCCTCCCTCGTCCTCGCATTCGGGTGGACAATCGTTGGTACCGTTGCCGGTGGCTCATCGGCGACGGCACGTGACACCATCCGCATCGGCGTTCCGTCCGGCTGGGATGAAGGAATCGTCATGTCGAACCTCGCTAAGGTCGCCCTCGAAGAACAGGGCTATAACGTCGAGCTGCAGGACGCGGAAGTCGGCGTCATCTTCACGGGGCTGGCCGAGGGCGATTTCGATCTGCTGATGGATGGCTGGCTGCCAATCACACACGCCGACTATGTCGAAAAGTATGGTGACCGAATTGAAGACCTGGGCGTGTGGTACGACAACGCCAAGCTCACCATCGCGGTCAACTCAGATGCTCCGATCCAGTCACTTGAGGAGCTGGCTGACAATGCTGATGTCTTCAACAATGAGATCATCGGAATTGATGCCGGTGCCGGCCTGACTCAGGTCACTGAGGATGAGGTCATCCCACAGTACGGCCTAGAGGGAATGGACTTCAAGATTTCTTCGACCGCCACCATGCTCGGTGCCCTTAAGGGGGCAATGGATTCCGGAGACGATATTGTCGTCACCTTGTGGTCGCCTCACTGGGCATACGACGCGTTCGACATCCGTGATCTTGAGGACCCGAATGAGGCGCTGGGCGGTGCAGAGGAGGTTCACTCCTTCTCCCGTGACGGATTCTCCGACGAGTTCCCCGAAATCGCGGATATGATCCGTGACCTGACGTTGACGGACGAACAGCTGTACTCGCTGGAAAACTATGTCCTGAACGAGAAAGAAGGCAAGAACCTGGTCGGGGATACTCAGGCGTGGCTTGAGGATAATCCGGACGTGATGGATCTGTTCCGCGTGGAGCAGTAACGATTTGTCCATGAGCAGTCTAGGTCCACTTGGCAGTGGAAGTCTGGCTCACTGAACTGTGGACGTGGGAATTGTTTGCTGCGGCGGTATGGCTCACGGCGTTGTGCCGGGGCTGTGCCGCCGCAGTACTATCTGTGGCAACGTGATCGCCTACGCTGTGTGTTGACGTTGCAGCTGTTACTCGACGTCATCAGGATATCGAGCATGCAGTTATTCGCTCATGTGCCGTCCTCCAGAGTGGTCTGAGCGAAGCTCGGTCAATGTAAGTCGGCGCAATCCGGTCTCTAACTACTATTGCGCTATGACCTTCTTTCGCCGCATCAAGTATCTGGTATCGAATCAGCTGTGGGTGCCCCCGCTCGTAGCCGCCCTCCTTGCCACGATAGCGGCGGGAGTCCTGGCACCGATCTCATGGCCCACTCAATGGCTCATTTCTCGAATCTTCTGGCCCGGAGATATTTCGGCAGCATCCTCTCTGTTGGGCTTCATCGCCTCCTCCATGCTGACGGTGCTGACGACCACGGTTTCCATGACACTGATCGTGTTGCAGGTGGCTTCTGGTCAGTTTTCGCACCAGTTGCTGCGTGACTACATCCAGTCCCGGGCTGTGAAGGGAATCTTTGGCGTATTCATCGGCGTATTCGTCTACGTTGTTGTGTTGCAACGCTCGGTATCAGCCGAGTCACGCGAGACCCCTCCGCAGCTCGCAATGGCGATCGCAATGCTGCTGGTATTTCTGGCTATCGCGACCTTCGTCTGGTATGTCAGCGCGGTGGTGCGAATGGTGCGAGTGGACGCAATTATTGAGCAGGTAGCCACGCGTGCAGAACGTCTCCTGGATGCGCACCGAGAGAAATGGGACGTCGCCTGCCAGATCCCCGAGATCCCACCGCACGCGCGCGACGTTCGTGGGCACTTCTCGGGATATGTGCGTTCCATTGATGTGGAAGCGGCGGCAAGGTGGGCTCGCAAACACGGACAGCGCGTCGTGTTCACCGTCGCGCCCGGCGATGCAGTCAGTGCCGGACATACCTACGCGTGGGCGTGGGCCGAACGACGTGGGACATCTGCTGCTGACTCCTCAGACAGTGAGCTCAGCGGCGACGAGCTTCGCAAACTGGCCGACTCGGCGGTCTCTGTTGAAGCTGAACGCGTGTCCGACCAGGATTTGCGCTTGTCTTTTCACCAGTTGGCAGACATCGTCGTGCGAGCTTTGTCCCCTGGAACCAACGATCCGTCAACTGGGCGACACGTGATCACCAGAGCAACACCGGTGCTGCGAGGCCTGGTTGTCTCACCTCCGAATCATGAGGTGATTCTGAACGATAAGGGGCAGCCCGTTGCATCTGTGCCGACCCCGACTGTGCGAGATTTCTTGGAAGATTTTGTCGTTCCCATCCGAAGGTTCTGTTCTCCCAGCCCGGATGTCACATTCGAACTGCTGAGACTGCTGATCATCATTGAAGAAGCGCTGGAGAAAGATTCGAGTGTTGATATTGCAGAGGTGCAGGAATTTGTCGAGGAGGAACGCCAGCGACTGATCGAAGGGGCGGAGCAGGGATTCGTTCATCAACACGATGTGGAGCTCGCACAGCAACTGACTTCCGTCGAAAGTGTGCGTTCCATGCTCAGAGTTGAGGGACCTCGTGAAGAAATCATTGACGACGAGGAAGCGCAAGACGATGAAGACTGACGTGAAATGGCGCTTGATTATCAGAAAGAAACTCGCGTAAATCTCGCGAGCTGAAGCAGTGGTGGCTCCGACCGGCGTCGATCCGGTGACCTTTCGATTTTCAGTCGAACGCTCTACCAACTGAGCTACAGAGCCAAAACCCCACCAAAAGGTGGGTCAGCGACCCCGACGGGACTTGAACCCGCGACCTCCGCCGTGACAGGGCGGCGCGCTAACCAACTGCGCTACGGGGCCTCGAAAAAGTGAGACCTGAAAAGTCTACCTTATTCACTTGTTGAACCCGTCCCAGCAGGGCTGACACGGATCGTACCCCCAACGGGATTTGAACCCGTGTCGCCGCCGTGAAAGGGCGGTGTCCTAGGCCTCTAGACGATGGGGGCCTTGTCCACGAACTTGTCGTTCGGCGACGAGTAGAATAATAAGCAGGAATGACCTCCGAGTGCAAAACGGATCCATGTGAAGCCTCTCACCGAACGCAAATGAGCCTGGAAGCTTCTAGGCTAGGGGTATGACAGTTTTCGGACCTGATTTCTCCGCCGTTCTCACGGGCTGCCGCGCGCAGTCAAGCCTCGTTTTCGGCACAATTATGCCGATCGGGGACCCCTCTGCACCTGCCGAAGCTGTTGAAACCGCATTCGACGTGGCTGGCGTATTCCTCGGAATTGTTGTCGGCATCCTCGTCGGAATTGTGGTCGCATTCATTCTTGCGCGCGTCAGCCGATTTGCGCTCCGCAAACTTCGATTGCTGAAAGCCTTACAGCGCCGCATCCACGCGCCTTCGTACTGGGCACTCATGGCGTGGGGCGCGCTTGCCGGATGCGCTGTTGCGCTGGGAAGCACCGATGTCAGCAATCAGCCCACGTGGGTGAAATATCTCGACCACGGGTTGTTGATCCTCGCACTCCTGGCAACGACATGGGTCGTTGCCGCCGCCGTGTGGGTGATCGAAGACGCCGCGCACGTGCGCAACCGCTCCGATCACGGACGCTCGCGCAGATTCAAGACTCAGGCTCAGGTTCTGCGCCGCGTCCTGCAGGTCGTGGTCTGGATCCTCGGGTGTGCCGCAGTCCTGTTTACATTCCCCGGGGCTCAGCAGGCGTTGACGACGGTGCTTGCTTCGGCCGGCATTGTCTCCGTGATCGCCGGTCTTGCTGCCCAGTCCACGCTCGGCAACGTGTTCGCCGGCCTGCAGCTGGCTTTCACGGACGCCATCCGCGTTGATGACATTGTCGTCGTGGGGGACAAGGGAACGATGGGTGTGGTCGAGGAGATCACTCTGACGTACGTTGTCCTGCATATCTGGGATGATCGCCGCCTGATTGTGCCGTCCTCGAAGTTCACGTCGTCTGCTTTTGAAAACTGGACCCGCAAAGCCACCAAGCTCCTCGGCACGGTTGAGATCTACACCGACTGGGCAGTGCCGGTGGCGGTGGTGCGTCAAAAAGTTGAGCAGCTCCTGAACAGCACGGATCTGTGGGATCGCCGCTCCTGGGCCGTGCAGGTGACTGATTCGACTGATCAGACCGTCACCGTCAGGGTCTCCCTGTCAGCGTCGAATTCGGGCAACTTGTGGGATCTGCGCTGCTTCATGCGCGAGCAGCTCATCGCGTGGATCTCGAAGGAATACCCGTGGGCGCGTTCCGCCCGCATCATTCAGCCGCGCGAGGTCAAGGAAGTGACGAAGGATGAGTCCCAGGAACTGATCGCGCGCCTGGCCACTGAACTATCCGGTATTGCAGGTTCAGATACATCCGGTGGGTCCCCCTCGGACACCAAGACTGACGAGGGTGACCACGGCGATGCTGCTACGCATGATGGTGACAAGCGAGACCCGTTCGACCCTGTGCACGCTGCTCGTATGCTGGCGGCGCGCCAACGCGCGAAGATGGCGCGTCGACGGGCCATGTCGCAGCGCAACCGCGACCGCCTCGAAAGAGCAGAGAACGCCGGGTCTGGAGCGGAGGACGGACCAACAGCAGCTGTGAAACGGACTGGCCGCGGGGGAACGAACGCTGCAGCGGATGCTACTCAGACGAACGGCACGGGCACGACCCACGTGTTCACGCCAGAAGAGGTTGACAAGATCATTGCGCAGGCGCAGGGGCATCTGCGTGTCAAGTCCGATGCTGGCAGCGGGGCTCCTGGTCAGGCTAACCAGGCGTCGGAAGCAGCGTCTGCAGAGGGAGCGGCTCAGATAGCTCGTTCTGCGTCAGGCGTAGCGGAAACTGCCGTGATGCCGGCCATTGGGGCAGATGGCAAGCCCAAGAAGCAGGCCGATGACGATGGCGCGGAAGCGGGCAGTAGTGCGCCCACCAGCGGTGCACAGGCTGGCGATGCGAGCCCTGCACGTGCGGACAATACGAGTGTGGATCTGGCCAGTGCGAACCAGGTCGGCAGCGACCCCGACGGTGCAGTGGCAGACGCGACTGGTCGAGCAAACTCGGACGATGAGACAACCACGACGGGGGAGCGGGTCTTTTCCGGCTCGCCCGACGCGGAAGAGCGCAGTGCCGCATTTTCGGGCCCTGACCCGGAAGTACTGGAAGAAAGAAAACGTGAGTCGCAGATCCGCCAGGAAAAGGGCTCAGGACTACTGGGAGGATCGAGCCGTGAGTGAAACGCAGAATGATCAAGGCGCCCGCGACCTGCGGGAGAGCGGTGACAACGACGGCGGGGCGGTTAATGGCAACGCCGACGAAGCGGTTGCTGACAGTAACGGCAAAGCGGTTACCGACACTAACGGCAAGGTAGTGCGCAGCGAGGAAGAATGGCGCCGCATACTCGACCCCATGGAATACCACGTCCTGCGCGAGGGCGGCACTGAGATGGCGCACACCGGTGCACTGCTCCACGAGGATCGCGAGGGTATCTACCGCTGTAAAGCGTGCGGCGCGGAACTGTTCCGCTCAACCACCAAGTTCGATTCTCTGTGCGGCTGGCCGAGCTTCTATCAGCCAGAAGATGCAGCTGTGACCACCAGTGAGGACCGTTCACACGGCATGGTGCGCACGGAGGTGCGGTGCGCTCGCTGCGATTCTCACCTGGGTCATGTCTTTGACGATGCTCCCCGTCAGCCAACAGGGCTGCGTTACTGCATGAACTCTGTCAGCCTCGACTTTGAAGAGCGCTGATGCCGGGACCGGAACCATTACCGGCACCCCGACCTGCATCCCGAGGTAAAGGCTCCGCTCTGCGAGCTGCTTCAATCGCGATTCCCGCGCCTTTCTTTCTGGTCGGATCGGGGCTCACGCAGTACCTCGGTGCAGCGCTGGCAGTGACCCTGTTCGCCGTCATGACACCCGCTGAAGTAGCATGGGTCCGCATCGCAACGGGTGCGGTTGTGCTGCTGGCGTGGCGCCGCCCTCGTATATGGCGCTTCAATCCGCGTGACCTGGCTGCGTCGGCCCTGTTCGGCATCGTGCTGGGCGGCATGAATATCTGCTTTTACGAGGCGATCCACATTCTGCCGCTGGGCGTGGCGGTCTCCTTAGAGTTCCTCGGCCCGGTCACGGTTGCGGTGGTGACCTCCGGGGGCTGGTCCGGACGTATCGCAGGAGCGCTGGCTTTTGCCGGAGTGGCCTGCATCGGTGGCCTCGGACTGGATCTGAGCGACACCAAGCAGCTCGTTGGTGCGGCCTGGGTGCTCGGGGCTGCAGCCCTATGGGCGGGGTACATCGTGATGGGGCAGTCGATCGCGTCGCGCCGCTCAGGCATCACGAATCTGGCGCTGGGCTGTGGCACTGCCGCACTTGTGTTCGCCCCGTTCTTTTCGGTCGGAGCGGTCAGCGCGTTGAATTCACCGAAACTGGTCGTCATGGCGGTCGGTGTCGGAGTCTTGTCAACGGTGATCCCGTACTCGTTGGAGGCGCTCGCCATGGGCCGCCTCAGTGCCGCCATGTTTGCCCTGTTCAACTCCCTGTTGCCGGCAACGTCGGCGCTGATCGGTGCGGTGACATTGCGGCAACTGCCCAGTGCCTGGTCTCTGGTGGGTCTTGTGTTGATTTCAGTTGCTGTCGGGCTCGCCTCCTACCCGCCTCAGCCGCTTCATCGACGAGGGTGACGCTAGCGCCGCTACTACCTGCCTGAGCTGTTCCAGGTCGACTGCCTTGCTGTGACCTTGCAGCGCGAGCAGCTTGCGTCAACGCCGACTTGACGGGGCAGATGCGGGCGAGATGTCCGCTAGACCAGAACTGGCCGTATTCGGTCTCGCATTGACGCAAAACGTATGAGATCATGAAGATGTCTCTGCTGATCAACAGAATGAGAGAACGATCATGTTGGACATCTTGTGGATGATTATTGCCGGCGCCGTTATCGGTGCAATCGCTCGCGTCTTCATGAAGGGCGACGAGGGTATGGGCATCATCTGGACTATTATCTTGGGTGCTGCCGGTTACGGTATCGCCGGATGGATCGCTGGTGCGCTTGGAGTGGGCACAGTGCTTCGCTGGATCATCGGCGCAGTCGTGGCATTCCTGCTTATCGGTGTCTTCCTCGCAATTCAGGGCAAGTCGAACTCCCTGACGAAGTAACGTTAGCGGATCCGCAGACTGTGGAAAGGCTCGCTCAGAAATGGCCGGGCCTTTCTTTATGTCTGCTCGCCGCTTGAGGTCGCTTGGCGATTAAGCCTGCTTGTCGTCTGTTCGATGCTTAAGCCCGCGTGGCGTCTGCATGGCGCTTCAGCTCGCCTGACGATTAAGCTCGTTTGGCGAGCTTCTGTATGAGTGTTTGCATCGCCGTACCTTCCGAAGCTTTGTACCTGCGTGTGGCCTTGGCGTCTGCGTCCGTTCGGCCGCATCTCGGATTGATGCCTGGCTCTGTCTCGGATTGATGCCGTCTCCGTCTTGGAGCACTGCGCGCAGGTTGTACTCTTTTCTCCGCTTTAAACAGCTCGGTGTACATCCCCTCAAATAGACGCGCATTTGTGCACATTCCCCTAGATCTTAGGCGTGACCGCGCACATTCCCCTAGATCTTCCCTGCTTTGGTGCACATTCCCCTAGCTAAAGTCGGCACCCCAAAAGGACAAAACCTATTTCCGCAGGTCAGCCGCCAGTAGCTTCCGGCGGCCTCGAGCCTCACGCGTTAAATCTAGGGGATTGTGCATTTTTACAAGACTTTTTAGGGGTATGTGCACGAGGAGGGCTTAAATCTAGGGGTATGTGCACGAGGCGGGGCTAGAACTAGGGGTATGTGCACGAGGCGAGGTTAGAACTAGGGGTATGTGCACGCGGAGGGCTTAAATCTAGGGGATTGTGCGCGTTCTGGTGTGTTGTGGCCGGACCGCAGTCGCATTCCACCGAGTGACCTGCGGTTAGAGCATACGCGGCAAGGTCGGCCATATAGTGAAAGACCGGGACACCGCTAACTGATTGTCAACGATGCCCCGACACATCATAATGGTAGGCCCAGGGGGAATCGAACCCCCAACCCACGGATTAAAAGTCCGTTGCTCTGCCAATTGAGCTATAGGCCCATGAGAGCATGGTAATGCATCAGTCCCACGTTGCACTAATCAACGTGACGTGGGAAAAACCACGATCCTCCTCGGATCAGGATTGACGAGGGTGCCCACTCCGTTCAACTACTTGATCAACGCCGTTCACCTTCAGGCGGTAGGCTCGTCATATCACCGAGAAGGAGTCACAGATGAACAGCCAACAGCGTCGCCCTCGTCGGCCAGCAATGCTGGACCCAGCCGACGCCGAACAAATCGTCGGCGACTCCGACCCTGCGGAAATGTCTGCGATTGCGCACTCGTCAGCATGGGCTTTGATGGGAGTCAGTGACGACGACTTCGGGCCTGACGAAATCGAACGCCTGCGCACCACCGTGCGCACGGAAGGCGTGGACGTGCTGGCCGACATGTGGTCACGCAGCCCGGAATTCACATTGCCCGGAGCCTTGTGGCGACTCTACCTGTGGTCGCGCTGGTACCACCGCGACACTGCGTTGGTGCGCGACCGTTTTGTGCGCGGAAGCCATGCGGACATCATCCCCGGCCTTGAACATCCCGTTGACATTCCCGATCTGGAGCACGTGGTACACGAGGTTGACCAATTGCTCGAAGGGCGCCGCCACGACGACGACCTGGCTGACATCATTACTGCAACGTCACGGGCGATGCGGATCGTTGCAGCTGGAGACGCCGAGGGCGGCAAATGGATCGTCGACCCGCGGGACCCGTTGGCATACCCCGTCACCACGCGCGCCCGCGCGCTGATTCAGACCGCAGATGAACTTGACCGATCAGCTGAAGAAGCGCACATCGGTGCGCTCAACTAGTCGCCAGTGTGAGGAAGAATGATGACGAACCCGGAACATGCAGGCAATTCGGACCAACCATTCTCGGCGCCAGATGAACACTGGCCAGCAGACGACACCAACGGCGAGGGTGACGCTCACAGCGCTCACGTCACCAGTGGCAGCGCGGTTGAAGCTGCCCTGGCGAGCGAATTGGTGATCCCTGCCGACAATGAACAGCTCGTCGGTGTCGAACACGAAGACTCCGAATACGACGAGGAAGACGAAGCTACCGACGGCATCCAGGATGGTGAGCACATCACGGTGGGCGCCGACGCGAACTCCTATGAGGAGCGCGCTGAAGATGCCCAGGCCAGCGCCGCACCAGCCTCGACCGTTGAAGATTTCGGCGAGCTGCCGGACAAACGCTTCGCAGACCGTGAACTGTCGTGGATGGCGTTCAATGAACGCGTCCTGGAGCAAAGTGAAGATGAGGATTTGCCGCTGCTGGAACGCGGATGGTTCTCCGCGATTTTCTCCTCCAATCTTGATGAGTTTTACATGGTGCGTGTGGCCGGACTGAAGCGCCGCATCAACGCCGGCATCGCCAAACCGTCTGCCGCTGGTCTGTCGCCGCGTCAGGTCCTGGACGGTATCCAGATGCGCACGCGCGAACTCAGCGAGCGTCAGGCACGCGAGTTCCAGAACGACATCTTGCCCAAGCTGGACGAGCAAGGGATTCATCTGCGCGGGTGGGATCAGCTCACAGATGACCAGCGCTCCAAGATGACGACCTACTTCCGCAGGCAGATTTTCCCCGTCATCACGCCACTTGCCGTGGACCCGTCGCACCCCTTCCCATACATTTCGGGGCTGTCACTGAACCTCGCGGTCGTGGTGCGCAACCCGATTACCTCGAAGCTGCACTTCGCGCGCATCAAGGTGCCGCCGTCGATGCCGCGCCTGATCAACATCGACTCCGCAATGGGCGAGGGGAACGCGGAAAGTTATGTCGACACTGATGAGGGCGCCACGTTCATCACCCTCGAATCAGTCATTGCCGCGCACCTGGACCACCTGTTCCCAGGTGTTGAGATTGTCGAGGCACACTCGTTCAGACTGACCCGTAACGAGGACCTCGAAGTAGAAGAGGATGATGCGGAAAACCTGCTGACCGCGATGGAAGAAGAACTGCTGCGCCGAAAGTTTGGGCCGGTGGTTCGCCTCGAAGTTGAGGATACGATCTCACGCTTCGTACTGGACTTTCTGATCAGCAAGCTGGAAATCACACCCGCTGACGTGATTATGGTGCCGGCACCGCTTGACCTGACGCTGTGCAATGAGCTGCAGGCACTCGATATTCCGCGCCTGAAGTATGAACCGTATGTGCCGGTGACTCCTGCCGGACTGGCAGAGGTTGAATCGGCGCGCCCGACGGATATTTTCGGCGCGATCCGGTCGCACGACGTGCTGCTGCACCATCCGTATGATTCTTTCGCCACCTCCATCCAGAACTTCATCACGCAGGCTGCGCGTGATCCCAATGTGCTGGCCATGAAGCAGACGCTGTACCGCACCTCGGGCGATTCTCCGATTGTGTCGGCGCTGATCGAAGCGGCCGAGAACGGCAAGCAGGTGGTCGCGATCGTGGAGATCAAGGCCCGTTTCGACGAGGAAGCCAACATCGAGTGGGCGCGCAAGCTTGAACGCGCCGGAGTGCACGTCGTCTACGGCATGGTGGGTCTGAAGACGCACTGCAAACTGTCACTGGTGGTGCGTCAGGAGGGCGATCAGCTGCGACGCTATTGCCACGTGGGAACCGGTAACTACCATCCGAAGACGGCGCGCGGCTACGAGGATCTGGGGTTGCTGACCTATAACCGCGATGTGGGTCAGGATCTGACGCGACTGTTCAACCAGCTGTCCGGCTACGCGCCACGCTCCACGTTCCACCGCCTGCTGGTCGCACCGCTGGAAATCCGACCCGGTTTGATCGAGCGGATTTACCAGCAGATTGAGCGCGCGCGGAACGGTCAGCCTGCCTGGATCGGTTTCAAGGTGAATTCGGTTGTTGACGAAGCAGTGATCGATGCTCTGTATCGCGCCAGCCAGGCCGGTGTTCAGGTGGATGTGCTGGTTCGAGGTATCTGCGCAATTCAGGCCGGAGTGCCCGGCTTATCGGAGAATATTCGGGTTCGCTCCATCCTGGGTCGCTTCCTGGAGCATTCGCGTATCTACGCGTTTGGCCCGGAAGGCGAAGAGGAAGTGTGGATCGGGTCGGCTGACCTGATGCACCGCAATCTGGATCGCCGCGTGGAGGCTCTGGTGCGTATCGTGGATCCGTCGCAGGTTAGTTATCTTGCTGACCTGGTGCGTCGAGGCGTGGCGTCGACAACCTCTTCATGGCATCTGCAAGCTGACGGCACGTGGAAGCGGCACAACCGCGATGACGAGGGCAACCGTCTGGAGGATCTGCAGGAAACACTGATGGCGGAGGCATCTGCCCGCGTCGTCGGCCGCAGCTAAGGGACACGCGGACGGGGTTTGCGCCACAGCGCGCAGCCTCGGCGGCCCGCCCACCGCGTGGAGTCGATCGTATTTTTGCCCATCGTCGGCATCATGGCACTGGGTCAGATACGCTTATGACGTGTCCCGTTCCCATCCGTCACCGATACCGAGCCGGCTAGTCAGAGCCGCCGGTGCATTGGTGTGGAGATTTACGCAGTCTGACCGCGACGCCACCCTCGGTGACGTCATTGATCCCGATGACATAGAGGTCCTGCTGGTCCATCGGCCGCGCTACAACGACTGGTCGTGGCCCAAAGGTAAGACTGAACTCAACGAGCCGCTGCCGGTGGCCGCCGTGCGAGAAGTGGAAGAAGAAACCGGCCTGCCGGTCACGCTGGGAGCGCCACTGACCATTCAGCGCTACCGACTTGGCGCGGGCCACATCAAGGAGGTCCACTACTGGGTCGGACAGGCCTGCCAGCCCGATTCTCCAGCACTGCTCAGCCGCCCGCCTGTCCATCAGGCCTCCCGCCGCGAGATCGACAATACGCGCTGGGTGAGCCCGTCACTTGCACGCCGCACGTTGACCCGCCGAGGCGATCGTCGTCTGCTGGATGAGCTCGTAGCTCTGGCTGAAAGCGGTGGACTTGTCAGCTCCACGCTGGCCATTGTGCGCCACTCAAAGGCCGTGAAGCGCGGGCGTTGGGAAGGGTCGGATGCGGATCGCCCCCTAGCGCGTATCGGCGTTCGCCAGAGCATCGACTTGATCGATCTCATGTCAGCATTTGGCATCACGAAGGTCCTGTCCTCGTCGTGGCGACGCTGTGCGTCCACCGTCGGACCGTACGCGTCACTGACCGGCATCGGCATGGAGCTGTTCGACGAGCTGGATGAAAGCGCGATGACAGACAACCCGGCCGCAGGCTCCGCCCTCGTCAATGAAGCAATTGAAAACCCCGGGTCCGCGCCGACGATTATCTGCGCGCACAGGCCCACGCTGCCTGCCCTGTTTGAGCCGATACGCTCGTACTCGCCCTCATCGTTGCACGCCGCGTTCCCAGCGGAGTCGCCGTGGCTCAAGACTGCTCAGATGCTCCTGGCTCATATCGTCATGCACGAGGGCGGCCCGTGCGTTGTTGCCGTGGAAACGTATCGCCCTCTCACCAAGCTGGCGACGCTCTGATGGGCGCAAATCGCGTCCGGAATTGTCACGTTTGAATGAATTTCAGGCCCTAAAAACCGGGCAAAGGTTACAACTTTATAACTGTGTGGGCACCCTCACGTGCAAGTTCACCATTTGTTCATCTTTAACCGGCTTTGCTGTCACTTCCCCCTCTTAGCGTGAGCAATATCCGGGACATTCCGGGTCTATCGTCAACGCGCCGCCACAGTGGCGGCAGAACGGAAGATGATCAATGACAGTGCATGCTCGTACAAAGCTTCTCGCCACTCTGGCAGGTGCCACCACCATGACGCTCGCTCTGGCTGCTTGCGGCGGCGGAGACAAAGCGGAAAGCACAGGCGCGGACAACGGAGCATCCGGCGACTCTCAGTCAGCTCAGGATGAAGTTGCACCTGCGACTGACCTCTCAGGTTCGGTTGCCGGTTCGGGTGCGTCCTCCCAGGAAGCCGCGATGGAAGCTTGGAAGGCAGGCTTCAACGAACTTAACCCTGATGTGACTGTTTCCTACGAGGCAGTTGGCTCAGGTACCGGTATCACACAGTTCACCAGCAAGCAGGTCGCATGGGCCGGATCGGACGCCCCGCTTGAAGGCGACGAGATCGCAGCAGCCGAAGCACGCTGTGGTGGACCTGCATGGGACCTTCCGGTGTACATCTCCCCGGTTGCCGTTATCTTCAACCTTGAGGGTGTCGACTCCCTGAACATGGATGCCGCAACCATCGCCAAGATCTTCGCCGGCGAAATCACCAACTGGAACGATCCGGCAATTGCCAAGGCAAACCCGGATGCGAAGCTCCCAGATCTCGCCATCACCCCTGTTCACCGTTCCGACAAGTCAGGTACGACCGAGAACTTCACCGACTACCTGCACTCAGCTGCTCCCGAGGCATGGCCGACGGATCCAGGCAAGGAATGGCCAGTCTCCGGTGGCGAATCCGGTGACAAGACCTCTGGACTTGTCCAGGCCGTCCAGGCCGGTAACGGCACCATCGGCTACGCCGATGCTTCTCAGGTCGGCAACCTCGGAACTGTCGCACTGGCAGCAGCCGACGGAACCTACGTCTCCTTCTCTGCTGAGACAGCAGCCAAGGCCGCTGAAACGGCTGAGCGCGTTGCGGATCGCGATGCCAACGACATCGCACTGTCCGTGAACCGCGTGCCCGAGACGAACGACTCCTACCCGCTGATTCTGATCTCCTACTCAATCGTGTGCTCCACCTACGAGGATGCGAACGAGGCCGAACTGATCAAGGCATTCATCGGATACCAGGCTTCCGAGGAAGGCCAGCAGATGGCAGCCGACAACGCTGGTGCGGCTCCCATCTCCGAAGCAATGCGCAGTGAAATCAACGGCGTTCTGGACCAGATCAAGTAAGGTACAGGTTCGCGTTGGTTACGACACCTACAACAACGAAGAATAAGAGCTGGGAGAGAACGCCAGGGAGAATCGGTAACAAGGTTTTCGCTGGCCTCTCAACCGCCGCTGCTTCGTTAATCTTGTGCACGCTCGCAGCAGTAGCGATCTTCCTACTGCTGCGGGCGTGGCCCGCGATTTCCGACCCTTCCCTGCGTTTCAAGATGATGGGGTCGGCTGAGGAAGTCACGATTTGGAAGTTCACGGCGCCGCAGATATTCGGCACGATCCTGGCAGCAGTGCTGGCACTGCTCCTGTCCGTTCCTGTTGCAGTCGGTGTCGCCCTCTTTATTTCCCATTACGCACCTCCGCGTATCAGCCAGGTTCTTGGATACCTCGTTGACCTGCTTGCGGCAGTTCCGTCCGTTATTTACGGCCTCTGGGGTGCGATCTGGTTGATCCCGATCCTCATGCCGCTCTATGACTTCCTGGGTAAGTACTTCGACTGGTTCCCACTCTTCGCCGGCACAGTGTCCCCAACGGGCCGTGTACTCGCCTCCGCGGTGGTGATCCTTGCTGTCATGATTTTGCCCATCATTACTTCCGTGTCGCGAGAGGTCTTCCTGCAGACCCCGCGCCTGCACGAAGAGGCTGCTTTGGCCCTTGGTGCCACGAAGTGGGAAATGATCAAGATGGCCGTTCTGCCGTTCGGACGCTCCGGTATCGTGTCAGCGTCCATGCTGGGCCTTGGCCGAGCTCTTGGTGAAACAATGGCTGTCGTCATGGTGCTGTCAGTCGGCAGCAATATTTCATGGCACATCCTCGAGGCAGGTCAGCACTCCACGATTGCGGCCAACATTGCCTTGCAGTTCCCCGAATCAACGGGCATCAACTCGTCGGCTCTGATCGCAACGGGTCTTGCTCTGTTCGCGATCACCCTCATCGTCAACTCGATTGCGCGCTGGATCGTCTCGCGTCGAGCCGCATTCTCAGGAGCGAACTGATGAGCACAGCAACACTTGGTACGAACACTTCGCCGAAGGACGTTTCCGATTCAGACAACAATCGCGGCCATCAGAGCCCGATCCATGAGTCGCTGCCAATCGGAAGAAAACTCACCAATGGCTTCGTGACAGTTCTGGTGACTGTCGCATTCGCTCTTGCCATGATTCCGCTGGTCACGGTGTTGGTCACGGTGATCAGTAATGGCTACCTGCGCACCACGTGGGACTTCCTCGTCAGCGATATGGTCGGCATGTTCGGCGGTAAAGTGGGCGGCGGTATCGCCCACGCACTGGTCGGAACCACACTCGTGACACTGTGGGCGACACTGATTTCTGCGCCGATCGGTATCTTCACGGCAATCTACCTGGTCGAATACGGTAACAACGGGCTCCTGTCGAAGGCCACGACATTTTTCGTCGACGTCATGACCGGCATCCCCTCGATCGTTGCTGGTCTGTTCGCCGCCTCGATCTTCATGTTGTACGACCCCTCCTATCGAGCAGGCATCATCGGCGCGATCGCCTTGTCGGTGTTGATGATCCCGACAGTGGTGCGTTCCAGTGAGGAAATGCTGCGCCTGGTTCCTAACGAACTGCGTGAAGCTGCCTACGCTCTGGGCGTGCCAAAGTGGCGTGTCGTGGTGAAAGTCGTACTGCGTACCGCTGCAGCAGGCCTGACTACCTCCGTCATGCTGGCTATCGCCCGCGTCATCGGTGAAACAGCCCCGCTGCTGATCACCGCAGGCTTCATTGGACGCATGAACGTCAATGTGATGGACGGCCGCATGGCGACACTGCCGGTGTACATCTACCGACAGTACTCGCAGGGCCTGGCCACCTGTCGAGAAGGTGTCGCTAACTGCGTACCCACCATCAACTATGAACGCGCGTGGGCGGCCGCCCTCGTCCTCATCCTGTTGGTGATGGTTCTGAACCTGATTGCCCGAGTGATCGCCAAGATTTTTGCTCCCAAGGGAGGACGCTAAACGATGAGCACAATGGATAATCCCGCGGGGCAGGGCACACAGACAGCCGTGGCAACGCAGACGGAACGCGCTCACGATGAGCCACGTGACGCGTCGCCTTCAAATCTGACAGTGAAAAAAGACGGAGTTAAAACGATGACGACGTGTTTCAATATCACCGATGAACAGATCTACTACGGCGATTTTCTTGCCGTGAAAGATGTGACGGTGGAAATTCCACGCCACGCGATCACCGCGTTGATTGGCCCATCAGGATGTGGCAAGTCGACATTCCTGCGTTCCCTGAACCGCATGCACGAGGTGATCCCCGGTGCGCATGTGGAAGGCAAAGTTGAGCTGGAAGGCGTCGACATCTACGACAAGAAGATCGACCCCGTCCAGGTGCGTCGCCATGTCGGCATGGTGTTCCAGCGCGCCAACCCGTTCCCCACGATGTCGATTCGTGAGAACGTGCTCGCTGGCATGAAGCTCAACGCGCGACGTATGAACAAGGCGATGCAGGACGAGATCGTTGAAAAGTCACTTCGCGGTGCGAACCTGTGGAACGAAGTTAAAGACAGGCTGGACATCCCGGGATCTTCACTGTCTGGTGGCCAGCAGCAGCGTCTGTGTATTGCACGCGCCATCGCGGTGCGCCCCGAGGTCCTTCTGATGGACGAGCCGTGTTCGGCTCTCGACCCGATCTCCACGCTCGCCATTGAGGACCTGATGAACGAGCTGAAGTCGGAGTACACGATCGTTATCGTCACGCACAACATGCAGCAGGCATCGCGTGTGTCGGACAAGACCGGTTTCTTCAACCTGAAGGAAACGGGCGGCTCCGGCGAGCTCGTCGAATTCGACGACACCGAGACGATCTTCTCGAATCCGTCCAAGCAGGCGACCGAGGACTACATCTCCGGACGCTTCGGATAAGATCGCGGGCTTCCTGGCCCGGCAATGCTTCCGGCGGGCAGCTTCTCACCACTTATGAGGCCTCGCGGCCTACTGTCAGACATAGGGTGAGGGGTTGCCCGCCGGGTTTTGTATGCCGTGGGGCGCCCACGTCAATCACTGGCGAGGGCGCCCCACGATTATCGCGTTTTCAACCTTTACGCGGAGCATTACATCTTGGAATCCCTAACTGACTGATTCAGTGTCTGGCCAGTCTCGTGGAAAATGAGGCAGGAAACCACGCGGTCGCCTTCTTTCCATGAATCTTCAGATGGGCTCAACGGCGCCACGTCCAACTGCGAGGCTTCCAAAGGGACACCGACATATTCTTCGAAGTGCTTCGCGCACTCAACGGTGGCCTCATCCGACAGCGACTCAGAGTACTCCGGGGCGTCAATCTCATAGTCGTACATGACTTCGCCGACATGGGGTTCCGAGCATTCAACCACGGGCAGGGATTCCACGATCTCATCTTCAGGCGGGGCCTCGATACACTGGCCAACCTTCAGGTCAAAAGCTGACGTGTCGTTACCCGATCCGAGGAACGAACACCCGGCCAGCATGGATGCCGCCACTGCGAACCCGCATGCACTCAATGCTGCACACACGGTTCGTGATGTCGGGCGATGCGAAGAAGAAAGGTCTTGAAAGTTCAGCATATCGTTCTCACTTAGCGTCGCGCAGTCGCCCTCGTAAATGAGTGGATGAGAGGAAAACGCCACCTGCAACGGAGGCGACAGCTGAGTTGTCAGGACACTTTCATGGTATCGAACGGGGCATGAAAAAGATAGAGAATTTTCGACGAAAACCGGCGCGAACTCGTCGAAAAACGCAGCGCGGACGCTCAGCGCGAGCACGTGTGATTCGGCGGGGGCTGCGCAGCGAGCGTACGTGCTTCTAGACGATGCCAACCAGACCGTGGATGGCGAAGAACATCACTGCCGCCACTGCCGCCGCAGCGGGCAGTGTGAGGAACCATGCGATCACGATGTTTCCAGCCACGCCCCAGCGCACCGCTGAGAATCGCCGGGTTGAACCCACGCCCAGAATTGCCGAGGTGATGGTGTGCGTCGTCGAAATCGGTGCGTGGAAGACGAACGCCGACAGGTAGAGCACGGCGGCAGAAATGGTCTCCGCAACGAAACCGCGTGCAGGATCCAGGTCGATGATTTTGCGGCCCAGGGTGCGCATGATGCGCCAGCCGCCCGAGTATGTGCCCAGCGAGATTGCGCCTGCAGCGGCGAGCTTGACCCACAGAGGAATCTGCATGTCGCCGGTGGCAGGGTCGAACACCTGGTGGGTCTCACCGTAGCCGCCCGCAATGAGGGCCATGACGATGACACCCATCGTCTTTTGAGCATCCTGCAGACCATGACCCAATGCCATTGCTGCAGCTGACAGTGTCTGCGCCAGACGGAAGTTACGCATCGTTCGGTGATACGGGAAGTTTGCGAACAGCCACAGCACAATCTTCATGAGGATGAAACCCAGCAGGAAGCCAATGACGGGGGAGGCAAACATGGGGACGATGACGTGCTGCACGATGCCGGTCCACTTCACGGCAGTCGCGGACGCAAGCCCGGCACCGACCAGACCGCCGATCAACGCATGCGATGACGAGGACGGCAACCCAAACCACCACGTAATCAGGTTCCACGTGCAGGCCCCCACCAGGGCTGCCAGAACAATGACGAGGCCCTCGCGTTGCAGACCCGTATCCGTTGACAGAGAGTAGTGAGAGATGTCGATGATGCCTTCACCGATAGTCTTGGCTACTTCCGTGCCCATGAGCGCGCCGAAGATGTTCATGACGGCGGCCATGATCAAGGCGACGCGGGGGGTCAGCGCGCGGGTCGACACGGACGTCGCGATTGCGTTGGCAGCATCGTGGAATCCGTTGGTGAAGTCGAAAATCAGGGCGATGACGATCACCATTACGACAAGGATCAGATTGAGATCCACCGCTTCAGGACTCCTTCACGGCAATGGCTTCAATACCGTTGGCGAGGTCCTCAAATGCGTCGGTTCCTCGCTCAAGAACCTGCACGACGTCTTTGAGTTTGATGATGGTGACTGGATCCAGAGAGGAGTCGAACAGTGCTGTCAGAGTGTGACGGTAGGCCTTGTCACCCTCGTTTTCGAGGCGGTTGATCTCCACCCAGTAGTCACGCAGGTCAAGTGGAGACTTCAGGCCGGGCAGAGCGGTCGCGGTCTGATCTGCGCAGCGCACCAGAACGTTGATCTGTGCTGCGAGGAGCGTGGCAACGTCCTCGGGAATGTCGTCGAGGCCGTACAGCACGATCAGGTCGCCAGCCTCGTCCATGTAGTCCATGCAGTCGTCGAGCCGACCGGCAAGGAAGCCGAGGTCTTCACGGTCGAACGGGGTCACGAACGACATATTGAGCTTTTTCGTTAACGCATGGTTAAGCTCATCTGCCTCGTGTTCAATTTCGTGAAGTTTGTCGCGGAGGGCGACTCGCTCCAGGGGCAGTGAGCCGAGCATGGATCCCAGAAGATCGACAGCTGATACTAAAAGTGCTGCTTGCTTAGTGAGTAGATCGAAAAACGACGGCCCATCGGACTTACGTAAAGGCATACGGACTCCCAGTATTCACATGTCTGTCAGACATAGTTAACATTAGGGCAAATCGCTGCAAGTTTCACACAAGCAGTTAATTTCGCGAAATCCTCGCGCATACGTGCAGGTGTGCTGGCGAGCTAAATAAGGATTTTCGCACGCGTTTATTCTAAGGCTGGCGCGGAATCGTGCGCCAAACCGGCGGTGAATGTGGAGTCGGACACACCAGCGGTGGGACTATTCGCCCTAGCGAAAACCCCTATGGTGCGAGATGATGGGATCGTAGATCGAGGGCGTGACCGCGCCCTGGAGTACCGAGTGCCTCAGGAGGCAAAAGTATGTCCGTGACCGAACAAGATGTCCGCTCCGCAGCGCCATCAAATGCTCCCGAAGACGTCGTGAGTTGGGTGGCCGAGATTGCTGCTCTGACCACACCTGATGCCATCGAGTTCTCTGATGGCTCCCAGGAAGAATGGGATCGTCTGACTGAGCAGATGGTTGACTCAGGCATGTTCACGCGTCTGAACGAAGAGAAGCGCCCCAACTCCTTCCTGGCTCGTTCTCTGCCGTCTGACGTCGCCCGTGTCGAATCCCGCACATTCATCTGCTGCGAGAAGGAAGAAGACGCCGGCCCGACGAATCACTGGGCAGATCCCAAGGAGATGAAGGCAACTCTGAAGGAGAAGTTCACCGGCGCGATGAAGGGACGCACCATGTACGTGGTGCCGTTCTCCATGGGACCGCTGGGTGGCCCGATTTCTCAGCTCGGCATTGAGATCACCGACTCACCGTACGTTGTGTGCAACATGCGCATCATGACCCGTATGGGTGCCAAGGCTATGGACCTCATCAACGAGGGCAAGCCGTGGGTTCCTGCAGTTCACTCCGTCGGCAAGCCGCTTGCCGAGGGCGAGACTGATACCGAGTGGCCGTGCAACGACGAAAAGTACATCACGCACTTCCCTGAGACCAACGAGATCTGGTCTTACGGCTCCGGTTACGGCGGCAACGCTCTGCTGGGCAAGAAGTGCTTCGCGCTGCGTATTGCATCGACGATGGCTCGCCGCGACGGCTGGATGGCGGAGCACATGCTCATCCTGCGCCTGACCTCTGAGAAGACCGGCGAGCAGTACCACATCACCGCTGCCTTCCCGTCAGCATGTGGCAAGACCAACCTCGCTATGCTGCAGCCGACCATTGACGGCTACAAGGTTGAGACCGTCGGTGACGATATCGCATGGATGCGCCCCGGTCCCGATGGCACCCTGCGCGCCATCAACCCGGAAGCCGGCTTCTTCGGTGTTGCCCCCGGAACGTCCTACAAGACCAACCCGATGGCAATGGAAACCGCCAAGGCCAACTCCATCTTCACCAACGTTGCACTGACTGACGATGGCGACGTGTGGTGGGAAGGCATCGACGGCGACGTGCCTGAGCACCTGATCGACTGGCACGGCAAGGACTGGACGCCGGAGTCCGATGCACCGGCAGCACACCCGAACTCACGTTTCACGGTTCCAGCATCGCAGTGCCCGATCATCTGCCCCGACTGGGAAGCACCAGAAGGCGTGCCGGTCACCGCAATCCTGTTCGGCGGCCGCCGCGCTTCCAACGTTCCGTTGGTTGCTGAGCAGTACGAGCCTGCACACGGTGTGTTCATTGGTGCATCCGTTGCATCCGAGCAGACCGCTGCTGCTGAAGGTTCAGTCGGCTCCCTGCGCCACGACCCATTCGCTATGCTGCCCTTCTGCGGATACAACATGGCTGACTACTGGGGCCACTGGCTGGAGATGCAGAAGGAACTGGGCGACAGGTTCCCGAAGGTCTACCAGGTCAACTGGTTCCGTAAGGACGAGGACGGCAAGTTCATGTGGCCGGGATACGGCGACAACTCCCGCGTTCTCGACTGGATCGTTCGCCGCGCAGCCGGCGAGGTCGAAGCCATCGAAGGCGTCACCGGCCTGTACCCGAAGTTCGAGGACTTCAACCTTGAAGGACTCGATCTTGACAAAGAGGCTTGGGACAAGCTGTTCTTCATCGATCCTGAGGCGTGGGAAGCCGAAATGGATGATACCGAGAAGTACTTCGAACAGTTCGGTGATCATCTGCCGGCAGAAATTACCGAGCAGCTCAAGAAGTTCCGCGATCGCATTGCAGCTGCCAAGTGACGATGCGATCTGCAGAACCCGCAGATCGGTGGTGCGTAGTCTCCCAGTGAGACTCGCAGCCTGAACGTTCAGGGGCTCGTCTGGGAAACCGGACGGGCCCCTTCGTCTTTATCTAGCCATCGTGATCTTCTCGAACGTAGACTAGCCTCAGCGGCGCATCAACCAAAGTGAGACAATGAGTGCGTCGATCGCACAGTTGAAGAAGAAAGATACTGTTCATGAGCCAGAGCCCGAACTATCTGACTGACGAGGAACTCTCCCACGCCAGAGACCTGCTGTCTCGGGTGGAACGCATTTTCGCTTCCCGTGTGGTGGGACAGGATGACCTGCGACGTGCACTGATCGCGTCACTGCTGGCACGCGGGCACATCCTGCTTGAATCCGTCCCTGGCCTGGCCAAGACAACAGCAGCCCAGACCCTGGCTTCAGCAGTATCCGGATCCTTCAGGCGTATCCAATGCACACCTGACCTCATGCCCAATGACATTATCGGCGCGCAGGTCTATAACCAGGCGACAGGCGAAATGGTCACGCAGCTCGGACCTGTTCACGCCAACCTCGTGCTCCTGGACGAAATCAACCGTTCCTCAGCGAAAACCCAGTCAGCCATGCTCGAGGCCATGCAGGAAGCTCAGACAACGATCGGCGGCGTGAACTACCCATTGCCCAAACCCTTCATGGTCATGGCTACGCAAAACCCCATCGAAGAAGAAGGCACCTACGTTCTGCCCGAAGCTCAGATGGACCGCTTCCTGATGAAGCAGATTATCACCTACCCTCAGCCTCGTGAAGAACTCGAAGTCCTCGAACGCATCGACGCGGGCACGATGGATGCGCAGATCCAGGAAGAACCGATCAGCCTCGAGGATCTGACAACGCTGCAGAAGATGACGAACCGCGTCTTCATTCACCACACCCTGAAGGCTTACATCGTTGACATCATCAACACCACGCGCGGCCAGGGTCCTCGCTACGTCGAGCCGGTGAGCAAACTGCTGCGCGTAGGAGCCTCCCCGCGTGGCGGTATCGCCCTGATGCGCGTCTCTCAGGCCCTCGCCTTGATGTCAGGTCGCAACTACGTCACCCCTGAGGAAATCAAAGCGATGCGCCATGCAGTGCTGCGTCACCGCATGATCCGCACCTATGATGCGATCGCTGACGGTGTGGACGTGGATCGCCTGATCGATTCTGTCTTCAACGCCGTCCCGGTGCCGTAAACACCCAGAAGGATCTGCATCATGGCATCAGGCACGTCTCGCGGCACGCTCCAGGCAATCGGCACTCGCGTCGAATTGCCTGTCATGCGGCGTCTCCTGTCGGTGATGGAAGGTCGGCACTCGTCCGAACGAACCGGGCGGGGCATGGAGTTTCGTGACATGGCGGTCTACCAGCGCGGCGACGATGTCAAGGACATTGACTGGAAAGCGACCGCCCGAGCCGGGGAACCCATCGTCAAGCGTCGTGAAGCAACCGCCAACGTGCAGATGATGCTGGTGGTCGACGCCGGGCGATCCATGGGCGCCCTCGCACCTTCGGGGGAGTCAAAGAACGAAGTTGCCCTGGAAGCGTGCCGCATTGTCGCGTGGCTGGCTTCCATGCGCGGCGACCAGGTAGGTATGGTTGCGGGCGATTCACGTCGTTTGCGGCACGTGCCCGCTCGCTCCGGCAACCAGCATGCGGAGATGATTTTGCGCCAGCTCAAGGCGAACATCGACCTGACAGCGCCTCCCTCGGACATGCACAGGCTATTGACGAGGGCGTTCGCCGCAACCCGCCGCCGATCCCTGATCGTCATCGTGACAGATGAGACGCGCCCGCAGTTGTCCGATGAGCAGGCCCTGAAACGCCTCACAGTGCGTCACCGCGTGATCGTCATGCAGGTGGGGGACATGCTGGCGGCATCCTTGCCGAAAGGGACTGAAGTGATCGACGTCAACGCCGGTCAGCTGCCTGAATTCGTCATCGGTGACAAGAAACTGGCGGAGCAGGCCGCGATCGTGGCGCGTCAACGCAAGCAGGCAGTGTCGGAGATGCTGGCGCGAGTGGGGGTCACTCAGGTGTCGATGGATTCGGTTGCGGCGGTGCCTGGTGCCCTTGTCACAGCGCTTGAAAGGAGCGGTCGTGCCCACTGATTCGCTGCAGGATACGCTGACCTACCCGCATTGGATGTGGATCACCGGCTGCGTCCTGATCCTGCTGGTCATTGCATGGCTGTCGATCTGCCTGTGGAGGTGGCGCAATGCGCGCGAAGCGGACCACCCCGAACTGATGACGATTTCACAGGCCGAAAAGAAACGCTACAACGAACTTCTCACGCAGATTGCCGCCCGGCAGGACGAGGGCGACCTGGACACACGCGGCGTGCACCTGGCCGTTGCCGGTTTGATGCGTGCGCTGGGAACTCAGCGAACGGGGCGTGACCTGGAAGTGGCCACCGTTGAAGAGATCCGCCAGCTGGTGCCCACGTGGACAGAGCTGGCTGACGTGCTGAACGCGTGCGAAGACCCCTCGTTCCAGGAGGAGAACCAGGCTGACACGCGTGCCGTGATTGCTCAGGCGCGGCGGGTGGTGGACTCATGAAATTCCCACTGTTTATTGCCGTCGTCATCGGCATTGTCGTTTTAGGGGCGCTGACCAGCTGGATCTTCTTTCGTGACCGGTCGCGCGCTCACCGCCACGAAGCGTGGGTTGCCAACAGTGGGTTCGTGCGGACGTTGCCGAAGTACCGCCAGCTGCAAAACCTTTCGCGCCTGGCGTTGCTGGGTGTGGTGATGCTGCTGCTGGGTTTGACGTTGAGCACTGCCGTGGTGGCGGCATCGCCGGTTGATCGGCGAGTGGATAACCAGAGCGTGCAGTCTCGTGACATGATCATGTGCCTGGATGCGTCAGGGTCGATGCTGCCATACGACATGCAGATCATTGAAACCTTCGATTCGATTGTGTCGGGATTTGCCGGCGAGCGTGTCTCCCTGCAGCTGTGGTCGGGCCGTTCCTGGATTGTGTTTCCTCTGACCGATGACTACGACATGGTGCATGAAGTCTTTGCCGAGATTATTGACACGATCGATTCCGGCAACTTCAACATGCCGGACAGTTTCTGGGTCATGACACCGGAGGTGGAGCGTTTATTCCGCCACATCAATGACCCGAAGATCTGGGATATTGACCCCAACGACCCTGATCCGGACACCTCCGACATCGTCTCCTCGCAGTCGGGTGACGGCCTGGCGTCCTGTGTGTACGGCTTCGACCACACAGACAAGGAGCGCTCACGCACGGTCCTGTTCGCCACCGACAACATGATTCAGGGCACGCCTTTGTATACCCTGCAGGAGGCCACTGACCTGGCGATCGAGTACGGCGTGACTGTCACGGGCCTGTACCCGGACCTGTCCCTGAGCTTCGGTGAAGCAGAAGAGATGCAGGAGCAGGTCGAACGCACCGGTGGGCAGATGTACGCGCTGGGTGACCCGAGCTTGACAGATTCGGTGGTGCAGGAGATCGAGGATGAGCAGACCGCCGAACTGTCAACGGGTGAGGTTGTGGAAACGGACCGGCCTGAAGGTGCTTTGTCGTTCGGCGGCTGGTGCCTGCTCGGCCTGCTTGCATTGGCGGCATGGATGCGCATCTAGCACCACTACCGCTCGTCAGGGTCATTGACGAGGGGACCGCGGCGCCACTGTCACGTGTGGTTGCTGAGAGTGCGGGCGCAGATGGCGCTGAAAACGTGGACGCTGCCGGTCGCTAGAAGTACAGGCGCACCTGCGCGGAATGCGGATCCCACCGCGGCCATGGCGCACTGTGGTGGCGAATGAAATACACCCAGTCCTCATGCATGGAGAGACTGTCCTCATCCAGTTCCCCGTCATAAACCGGCGCGTCGAAACTGTTGTGCAGCGTGGTGAGCGCGGATTGCGGCGGCTCGATGTCAGTGGGGAAGCGTACCAACGCGGTCTGAGCTTCTGGATTGTGGTGCACATCGAATGAGAACGGCAGATCGAAGCAGTGCTGGGAGAGTTGACGCGGCCACGGCCATTGAAAACAGTAGCGCCAGGTAGCAGCGCCACCCTCGTCCCTGGACTGCAGGCAGCGACGAAGCGGGGCGTGGACGAGCGGCTCGGTGCTGATCGCTTGGTTCAGGATCTGGCGAGGGTCGCGCAAGGCGCTCCAGCGTGCGACGAATCGGCGGGCATCGTCCGCGGTCCAGCCGCACGTCTGCAGAGCGGAGGCAATGGCTGCGGCCTGCTCGGTGGTGGCCGGGTTAGTGCCTGTGTCGTTTTCACCTGCGAACTCGTGCGCCGTCGAACCGATCAGCAGTGGCACCGAGGCGTGGCCGGGCGTGCGCGCAATTGCGGCTGGATGATCAGGCAGGACCGGGTCTCCGATGACGGGGCCGAAGGGGGAACGCTGCGGGCATTCGATGGTGAGCGGATCGCAACCGTCAGCGTCAACCTGCATCTGCGCCGTCTCGCCTAGCGCGATGATGAGGTGCTGTTGAGCGGAGTAGATGGTTTCCTCGCTCAGGGAACACCAACCGTCGAGGGTGGCGGGGATACCCGCTGCGAGGGCCATGTGTACGGCCGTGACGTGAGAGTCGTCAACGGTCAGCGTGATGGGCAGGGGAGATTGACAGATGGCGGCGTGGAATAGTCCCTCGGCTTGCCCGGATGCCATGAGTGCGTGGATGCAGGCTGCTCCCGCGCTGTGACCCGCCACGGTGACGTTATCGGGGTCACCGCCAAAGCTCGCGATATTGTCTCGCACCCAGGTCAGCGCCATGATCAGATCGAGCAGCGCTCTGTTCGTGGGCGCATCGGAGCCGTCGACCCAGCCGAAACCGTCGAAGCCAAGGCGATACGACACGCTGACCGTCACGATGCCGTCGCGGTTGAAGGCGTTCCCGTCGTACCAGGGGGACGAGGGAGACCCTGCGACGTATCCACCGCCGTGGATCCACACCATGACGGGTGCGCGCGCATCGGTGCGGCCGGGATGAGGCGTAAAAACGTTGACCAGAAGCGTGTCATCGCCGGCGATTGACGGTTCAGGGATGGTGGTGACATCAAGGAGCGCATGCCTCTGCGCAGTGGCGCCGGGGCGCGTGGCGTCGATGGGCTGCTCCCAGGGTGAGCGGCGCCGTGGGGCGAGGAAACGCAGAGGACCGGTCGGTGGCTGCGCGAAGGGAAGGCCGTAGAACGCCCACGAGTCGGATCCAGGGTGGGATGTTGGCCGGCAGATACCCTGCACGGGGCCGCACGGTGCATCGACGATCATGGTGTCACGTGGACTCATTGCCAGTGTCACTCCTTCATGTGGGACGTTCCCATTGTGTCAGCGTGAAGCGTGAGGAGGCATTGGCGCCCGCAATATGGTCGCTTTGTTGCTGTTTTGTAGCGTGACAGCATGTCGAAAACCGGTGAGCTGCGCATGGTGATTGAAAATGAGCCATCCTCGGGGAACAATCACACTATGGCCACACGCGAAGAACCACGAAAGCGCCGTCAGCCGGGACGTCCTCCCGCCGGCAGTGAAGACAAGCGCGCCCGAGTCCTGCACGAGGCGGTCGAGCTTTTCGCTCATCAGGGATATGCGGGAACATCTCTGGCGGAGATCGCGCGGGCAGCGGAGATCTCCAAAGCCGGGTTGCTGCATTACTTCCCGTCCAAGGATGCGCTTTTCGCGGCCGTTCTGACCCAGCGTGACCAGAAAACTCACGAGGAATTCCTCCTCGATTCGACCGACGACCCGTGGAAGCTCCTTGACCAGTGGGTGCACCTGATTGAACGGAATGTGCAGGATCCCACCGGGGTGGCGCTCTACTCGGTGATGAGTGGCGCTGCCGTGAGCGATGAGCATCCGGCTCATGAATGGTTTACCGGTCACCTCGCCACAACGATTGAAATGTTGACCCGCGCTTTTGATGAGGGGAAGAAAGCGGGAACTGTAAGACCGGATGCGCCGTCTCGATCTCTCGCGCGCTGTCTGGTAGCTCTTTCTGACGGGCTGCAGGTGCAGTGGCTGGCGGCCCGAGCGTGCCACGACAAAGACAAGGCCACCGTGTTCGGCACGGACCTGGTCACCGAAACCCGCATGCTTGCCCAGGCTATTCGCAGTACGTGGGGCATGTAAGTCGAAACTGGTCGGGCGCTTCTTTGTGGGTCGCCCCAATGTACTCGCGCAAGGGTGAGGCACATGTGATGACACGAGCGTAACGGATGGAAAACGACTTGAGCATCATGGGTCGTGATGGATGTTCCAATTTTCAGATTTCCGCTACTGTGGTACTTGCAGACCTGAGTTTCTGCGCGAGAAGTCCCCTGTGGCGGAAGCGATCTTCACGGGGAGCATTCTTCGCAGGAGGTTTCCACTTGTGGGAACGGGTCGGCGCACCAGGCAACCGAGCTGAGGCGAAGGAGATAGACGCGTGATTTTCCGCCCCATTGTCTCCCTGTGGGTCCTCGCCATCTTCTTTATTGCATGCGTGGCACTGTGCGTCTGGGGCGCTCGCAGACGTGCGATGAGTTCGCGCGTGAATCTGGTTCGCCGCCTTCTGATCGTCTCACTCATGACATTCATGCTTGCCGGCCCGTCCATCAAGCAGGAGTCGCACAGCACCACCTCGGATGTTGAACTGTGGTTCGTTATCGACCGCACCGGATCGATGGCGGCCGAAGATTATGGTCCTGACCGTTTGCCGCGCCTCGACGGCGTCAAAGCGGATATTGCCACGATCGTTGACCACATGCCTGCCGCCAGGTTCTCAATCTTCACGTGGGATCGTGACATTGAGCGGGTTTTGCCCGTCACCAGCGACATCGGCGCGATCGACTCGTACATGCAGAGCATGGGCCAGGAACTGTCCTCCTCGTCCCAGGGCTCATCATTGGCGCGCCCTGTGAGTGACCTGCGCAGCTACCTCACCAAGGCTCAGGAATCGCGCGGCGGAAACTCGCGCTATGTCGTCGTCATGGGCGATGGGGAGAACACCGAGGATGCCTCGCAGGGAGTTGGGGACTGGCGTTCAGTGGCAGAGGCATGTGACGGTGCGCTGGTCATCGGGTATGGAACTGCCGAGGGGGGCCGGATGAAGGCGCGTTCACTCGATCAATCCCAGTCCGGCTACATCCCCGACCCACAGGACCCTTCCAGGGACGGGATCTCATCTGCGGATGAAGGTGCCTTGCGTGAGGTCGCCAGTCAGCTCGGTGCTGACTATGTCCATTCGCCCGATAACGGGTCGATTATTGACCATGCTGCTCAGTTCAACTCTGAGGGCAAGCTGATATCGGAGTCACGTGACACAGTTGAGGTGTACCGCTACTACGTCTGGCCGTTCGCATTGGTGTTTGCCGTGTTGCTGGCATGGGAAGCCTCGGCAATCGTGGCCCGCATGCGCAAGATGAGGAGGGCTCATGTCATCTGATCAGCCACCGTACGACTCTGCTCGTCCGCAATCCTCTGCGGGCGGCGCCAGTGCGCAGGCTCCACATGACGATGCCAGCGCGCATCCTTCGCGTGCAGGTGCGTCGTCGCACGGTGGGCGCTCTGTCGGTAAAGCTGCGTCGAAGACCCGTGCCCGCGGGTCGCTCGCATTATTGTGGTGGACGTTGCCGCTCATGCTGATCGTCTTGCTGGCAGCGGCATTCCTGATCGGATTGACACTGTGGTCGCACGCATCTGGGGTGGCATACCGCTCCGGAAATTACGACAAAGCGATGGGCGGCTACGACGGTCAGATGACGGTCACTCAGCGCGGACCGGAGCGGTGGCTTGCGTTCTACAACAAGGGCACGACTTTCCTGGCTGAAGGCGAGGTTGACGGCGGTGTTTCTCAGTTGTCGACTGCGTTCGAGCTGGTGCCCAAGGCCGTCAAGAACGAGGACGGCACGATCGAGCCTTACTCCTATGAATGCATGGTCAGGAATAACCTGGCCGTTGGAAAAGAGATCATGGCTGACGGGCTGGAAGCTCAGGGTGATCATCTGGGCGCGCGTGATACCTACGACGAGGCGCTCGAACTGATTCAGATCTGCCGGGCGCCCGATGATACCAGTCAGCCGCAAAGTGGTGACCAGTCTCAAAGTGGTGACGAGCCGCAAAGCGATCAGTCACAAAGTGGCGATAATTCCCAAAGCGGTGATCAGTCCCAGAGCAGTGACCAGTCGCAAAGCAGCGACCAGTCGCAAAGCGGTGGCGGATCGGATTCGGACTCCGGCTCAGATTCAGATTCCGACTCTGATTCCGGTTCTGATTCGCAGTCCGATCAGCAGTCCTCGCCGGCGGATCAGACAAATGACCGCATTTCACCTAAGCGCGATCGTGCGAATGACCAGCTGCCTGACGGTCAGAAGGATCGAAAGGACGGGGAACAGGACGATTCTGATGGCCAGGGTGGCGGCACCCGTCAGCCCCAGCCGAAGCCCGATCAAGGCAATGATCCGAACTCCACGCCTGCTCCAGAAAAGCGCGAAGATCCGTACGCGGATGAAACCCAGGAGGAGAAGGATCGCCGCGAGGAACTCAACCGGCGCTCGAAGGAAACCAACAGTGACGTCGACCCGTTGGATGGCAGCCGCGACACCAGGCCGAATGGCAAGTGGTGACGCGACCGGCTTAGACAGAGATCGCGTACAGGCTCCGCCGTATTTGTCCGGTCATATGTACTCGACATAGGACATGACAAAGCCTGTGGGGGTGACTGGTCTAACCGAAAGTAGGGGACTGAGGCGTCGTTTACGGCCTGACAGTTCGGTAGGCTGAAGGTGTGAAGGTTCTGCTCATTGGCAATGGTGGGCGCGAACATGCCATCGCGCGCGCACTGATCCGTACTGGCGCACACTCCCGTGTTCTGGCTGAACGCGGCACACCGCTTGAACTGTTCGCTCAAGCCGGAAACCCCGGAATCGACCGCATCGCCACGCCCGTGGACTTCGGTGATGCCAACCCCGCTGACCCGAACAGCTCGGACGCCATCGCGCAGCGCGCACGCGACCTGAACGCTGACCTGGTCATCATCGGACCGGAAGCCCCCCTCGTCGCCGGACTGGCTGACGCGGTTCGCGCGCAGGGCATCGCATGCTTCGGCCCAGGCAAGGAAGCCGCCCGCCTCGAAGCATCAAAATCTTTTGCCAAAACTGTCATGGACGAGGCCGGCGTCGCCACTGCCCGCTCCTTCACCTGTCAAACAATGGATGAGGTCGACCAGGCGCTCCGCACATGCACCACCCCTCACGTTGTCAAAGACGATCAACTGGCCGCAGGCAAAGGTGTGCTGGTTACCGCTGACTCTGACGCTGCACGCGAACATGCGCGCCACTGTCTGGATCGTCCCGACGGTGCCGTTGTCATCGAGGACTACCTCGATGGGCCGGAAGTCTCCCTGTTCTGCATCAGCGACGGTACACACGTCGTCCCACTGGTTCCGGCACAGGACTTCAAACGCCTTCAGGACGCCAATGAAGGGCCGAACACCGGTGGAATGGGTGCCTACTCGCCGCTGCCGTGGCTCCACGACGGACTTGCCGACGAGGTTGTTCGCACCATCGCAGAACCAACGGTGCGCCGCATGGCGCAGCGCGGTACGCCGTTCACCGGTCTGCTGTACTGCGGGCTGGCGATGTCCTCGAACGGAGTGCGTGTCGTCGAATTCAACGTCCGCTTCGGTGACCCGGAAACACAGGTCGTCCTGGAGCGCCTCGAATCCCCACTGCTTGACCTGCTCGACGCAGCATCGCGCGGTACCCTTGACCAAGTCGCGGCCCCGACCTGGAGTGACGATGCGGCAGTCACCGTCGTCCTGGCCTCACCTGGATACCCCGTTCGTGCGCGCACCGGCCAAACGATCCGCGGAGCCGAAGCCGCAGAGGAACTCCCCGGAGTCCACCTCATCCACGCCGGCACGAAAAGTGTCGGCGCAGCGCAGGACAGTGAAGCGCACGCCACCCTCGTCGCTGATGGGGGACGCGTACTGGACGTCGTGGCGCGTGCAGCAACCATTGACGAGGCGCGGCGCGCAGCGTACGAGGCAATCGGGCGCATTGACTTTCCTGAATGTCAATTCCGGCGCGACATCGCGCAATGGCCAGACGGACTCAGCGCCTAGGCGCACGCATATCAGCAGTTCAGCGCAAGGAGTGAGGGAGAAGAAAATGAGTGAGGCAGTCGAACTGGACGGGTGGACACACGTTAATTCTGGCAAGGTGCGTGACCTGTACCAAAGTGAGGACGGGCGCGTACTCCTGATGGTCACGTCGGACCGTATCAGCGCCTACGACTATATTCTGCCCACCGAAATCCCCGGCAAGGGCCTGGTGCTGACAGGACTGTCGACGTGGTGGATGAACAAGCTCGATTCGATTGTGGGGAACCACCTGCTTGATGAGCCGGTGCCCGCCCAGGTCGCAGGGCGCGCAGTAGTGTGCAAGAAGCTCACCATGTATCCCATCGAATGCGTGGTGCGTGGATACCTGACCGGCTCCGGTCTGGCGGAATACAAGCAGTCCGGCACAGTGTGCGAGATCCGCCTGCCGGAAGGCCTGACCGAAGCTTCGAAACTGCCTGAACCGATCTTCACCCCCGCAGCCAAGGCTGAACTGGGTGAACACGACGAAAACATCTCCTTCGAGCGTGCAGCCGACATGGTGGGGCGCGACGTGGCGGCAGCGCTGCGCGACACGTCCATCAAGCTGTATTCGGAGGCGGCGCGCATCGCTCGCGAGCGCGGCGTCATCATCGCTGACACCAAGTTCGAGTTCGGTGTGGATCCTGACAGTGGCGAGCTGGTCCTGGCTGATGAGGCACTCACGCCGGACTCGTCGCGTTTTTGGCCCGCCGACCAGTGGGTTGAAGGCCAGGTGACCCCCAGCTTCGACAAACAGTATGTGCGCGACTGGCTGACCTCCGCAGAATCCGGGTGGGATCGCGCCAGTGGCGAGCAGCCGCCGCGCCTGCCTGACCGGATCGTTGAGGCGACACGTCAACGCTACGTCGATGCGTACACGCTGCTCACCGGTCAGGCACCGGAACCGGGCAACCAGCCACGTCAGTGAACCGTTTGACAGAGCTACCACATTAACCGCCGACACCTTAAGAAACCAGGAGGACCCAGTGGGCCGAATCATTGTTGAAGTGATGCCGAAACCAGAAATCCTTGACCCGCAAGGAAAAGCAGTCGGATCCGCACTGCCGCGACTGGGAATTTCCAGTTTCACATCTGTGCGTCAGGGCAAGTGCTTCCACCTGGATGTGGAGGGCGCCGTCACGGATGAGCACCTCGCCCAGGCACGCCGCGCCGCTGAAGAAGTCCTGTCAAACCCGATTATTGAGGACGTCGTGCGCGTCGAAGAACTTCTCGTTGACGAGGGCGCTCACGGTGATGCGCAATGAGTCCGAAGGTGAAAATCGGAGTCGTGACTTTCCCGGGCACGCTCGATGACCAGGATGCGGCTCGCGCTGTGCGTCTGGCCGGAGGTGAGCCGGTGCGCCTGTGGCACAAGGACACGGACCTGCAGGGCGTGGGCGCAGTAATTCTGCCCGGTGGCTTTTCCTACGGTGACTACCTGCGGTGCGGCGCCATTGCAGCGGTGTCCGCCATTATGGGGCCGATCGTTGACGCGGCCCGCACAGGCATGCCGGTGCTGGGCATCTGCAACGGTTTCCAGGTTCTGTGTGAGTCACACCTGCTGGAAGGCGCACTGATCCGCAACACGCACCAGAAGTTCATTTGCCGCGATCAGACGCTGCGTGTGGAGAACGCGGACACCGCGTGGACCTCGAGCCTGACGCAGGGACAGACGATCACAGTCCCACTCAAGAATGGCGAAGGCTGCTTCCAGGCTGACGCCGACACGATCAAGCGGCTTGAGGATGAGGGTCGCGTCGTGTTCCGCTACGTGGATGTCAATCCGAACGGGTCGGCTCACGACATTGCCGGCATCACGAATAAGCAGGGCAACGTTGTTGGCCTCATGCCGCACCCCGAGCACGCCGTGGAAAGCGGTTTCGGACCGGTTCGTCGCGCGCAGCGCTCGAAATCATTCGGCGGGGACGGCTCCGTTGAGGTTTCCGGACATGGCGGCACCGACGGCCTGACACTGTTCGCTTCCGCACTGGCCACATTGGTGGGGTAAGTGAGGCATGACGACGCAGCGGCGTTCGCCCTCGTCCATGACCCCGCTATCCACAACCCATACACAATTTGATCCACAGGGAAGCAGGCGCGACGGCGCCACCGTCCACAAGCATGTGGACACAGCCTGTGGACAACTGAGAATCTGGAGCTTGACATGACCCCCACACATGACGCTGACCGCGGCGCGGCAGGCGCGCCTATCCCGGTCGAAACCCCCGACACCGTTGAGGACGCCGCGCGCACGCCCGACACAGCGATGCCCTACCGCGAACTCGGCCTGAAAGACGACGAATACCAGCGCATCTGCGAGATCCTGGGACGCCGCCCCACCAACGCGGAACTGGCCATGTACTCGGTGATGTGGTCCGAGCACTGCTCATACAAGTCCTCGAAGAAACACCTGGGCGAACAGTTCGGCAAGAAAACCACTGACGACATGCGCGAACACCTGCTGGTCGGCATGGGACAGAATGCCGGCGTCGTCGACGTCGGCAACGGCTGGGCTGTGACATTCAAAGTCGAATCGCACAACCACCCCTCATTCGTGGAACCCTATCAAGGTGCTGCCACGGGTGTGGGCGGCATCGTCCGCGACATCATGTCGATGGGTGCACGCCCGGTAGCCGTGATGGACCAGCTGCGTTTCGGCGCACTCGACCACCCGGACACCGCCCGTGTCGTGCACGGCGTGGTGGCCGGTGTCGGCGGATACGGCAACTGCCTGGGCCTGCCGAACATCGGCGGCGAAACCGAGTTCGACCCGTCCTACCAGGGCAACCCGCTGGTCAACGCCCTGTGCCTGGGCGTGCTGCGTCACGACGATATCCACCTGGCGAACGCGTCCGGTGAAGGCAACCTGGTGGTGCTGTTCGGTGCACGCACCGGTGGCGACGGCATCGGCGGCGCCTCGATTCTGGCGTCGGAAACCTTCGACGACGGCATGCCCACTAAGCGCCCCTCGGTGCAGGTCGGTGACCCCTTCATGGAAAAAGTGCTGATCGAATGCTGCCTCGAGCTGTTCGACGCAGGCGTGGTGCAGGCCATTCAGGACCTGGGCGCGGCGGGAATCTCGTGCGCCACCTCGGAACTGGCTGCCAACGGCGATTCCGGTATGCATGTGGATCTTGAGAACGTGCTGCTGCGTGACCCGACCCTGACAGCCGGTGAGATCCTCATGTCCGAATCGCAGGAACGCATGATGGCGATCGTGACCCCTGAAGATCGTGAGCGCTTCTTCGAAATCATCGACAAGTGGGACGTGGAAGCCGCCGTGATCGGCACGGTCACCGGTGATGGCCGCCTGACGATCGACCACTTCGGCCAGCGCATCGTGGATGTGGATCCCAAGACCGTGGCGAATGAAGGACCGGTCTATGACCGCCCGTACGCGCGTCCCGCATGGCAGGACGAGCTGCAGGACAACACTGTGGAGGCAGCCGGCTTGGCGCGCCCGCAGACTGCCGCCGAGTTGGATGAGGCGCTGCGCACGGTGCTGTCGGACGTCAACCAGGGGTCGAAAGCGTGGGTGACAGATCAGTACGACCGTTACGTGCAGGGCAACACGGCGCTCGCGCAGCCCGATGATGCCGGCGTGGTGCGCGTCGACGAAGAAACCGGTGCGGGCGTGGCGCTGTCAACGGACGCGAACGGCTGGTTCACCAAACTTGACCCGTACGAGGGTGCCCGCCAGGCGCTCGCGGAAGCCTACCGCAATGTCGCGACGGTGGGTGCTCGCCCCGTGGCAATCACGAACTGCCTGAACTTCGGTAATCCGGAGGATACGGACGCGATGTGGCAGCTGGTCACCGCGATGGAAGGCCTGGCTGACGGTTGCGTGGAGATGGGTGTGCCGGTGACCGGCGGAAACGTCTCCCTGTACAACTCCTCGGGAACGGAAAAAGGTCAGTTTGATTCCTCGATCAACCCCACCCCGGTGGTCGGCTTGCTGGGCGTGATGGATGACGTGCGTCGCGCAAATCCGTCTGGCTGGACCGCTGAAGGGCTGGCTGTGGTGCTGCTCGGCTCCACCCGCGATGAGCTGGACGGGTCGGCGTGGGCACGCATCGTGCATGATCACCTCGGTGGCCTGCCCCCGAAGGTTGATCTGGAAGCCGAGATGGCATTGGGCCGAGTCCTGGAAGCACTGTCTGCGGCTGACGGCCCTGATGGACAGCCTTTGATCCGCGCGGCACATGATCTGTCGAATGGTGGTCTGATCCAGTCGCTGGTGGATTCGGCGCTTCGTTTCGGCATCGGCGGCAGTTTCGACATCGCGCAGGCAGCTGGCATCGCAGGCGTGGATGACTTCGTCATGTTGCTGTCTGAGTCGCAGGGCCGAGCGATGGTGGCCGTGGCCGAAGAATCCTTGCCGGCGGTGTACGCAGCTGCAGAGGCTGAGGGCGTGCAGGCGGCGCGCATCGGCACGACCGGTGGCGACATGGTGGTGATCACCGGCGGTGACGTACTGACTGATTCAGGCAACGGCAACGGCTGGATGGCTGACATCACCGAGCTTCGCGACATGCAGGAAAGCGCGCTGCGTTCGCGTTTCTAGGTCGCCGGTTCGCGGCGGTCGGGCGCCCTCGTCAATAACTCTTTTTGGAGAATTGGCGAGGGCGTCGCTGTGTATTGATCGAATCGTCGGGCGTCAGTTGGATCGCTGCGCGCGCACGACGCGTGCGCTCATCACTGCCGGGTTCTGATAGATCAGCGTGACGGCAACGGCCAGGCCGTCGCGCACTTCGGCGGTTTGAGTGGATCGCAGGATGGGAGTGCGCAATTTGATGCCGAGCGTTTCGGCAACTGTCAGCGGAGCGCATATGGCTTCCACAGTCGCGTCGTTGCGTTCGATGCGGATACCCCATTCGTCGGTGAGTTTGGTCAGCGTGGTCACTGACTCGATCAGCGGGCTCGGATCCAGGTCAACACCGTCAATGCTGAGCGGAATGTGATCGTAGACCAGCATTGCGGGAGCCCCATCCACACCGATGACGCGCGTGATGCGCCAGCATTCCTTGTCAGAGGTGGGTGGCAGAAGCGTGCGCACAATCGTGGGTGGCGTGACTTTTTCGCATGCGGTTTCCAGGTAGGAAACCTGGTGGCCACGCTGGACGAATGTGCCGAACACTGTGTCGATTGGCTGGACGTCGACGAAGACCTGGTCAATATGTTGGGGGAGCTCGGCGGATTTGCGCACGAATGTACCGGCACCCCAGCGGCGTTCCACCTTGCCTTCAAGCCAGAGCTGTTCGAGGGCTGCGCGCACAGTGGTACGCGACACCGACAGCAGTGTGGCGAGGTCTTTTTCCGAGGGAAGACGGTCACCGGGCTTTAGATGCTGGTCGATGTGAGATCGCAGTTCCTGGCATGTTCTGGCCGACAAGTGTGTTTCTTGCATCAGGGTCATCTTATTGCAGTACGGCGGGTTTTTCCCTGTGGCGTCGGTCGGGCACACCGCAGGTTAGCACCTCCGTGAATCTTCATGCAGCTCACGCCAGTTTTAATAAATTTCGTGTGCAAAACCGACGTGCCTAGGTCTCACGGAAGCCACGTGTACACGCGCAACACGGATGTTCTTGCTGGAGTGCTCTTGCTGGGAGATGTTGCGTTGACAACGCGCCGCAAGCGCAGTGATGTGAAGTAACACTGTAGGTTTGCTCCCGGGCTGAGGCAGGGGAGCGGGCACACCCTCATGCGGGGTCACATGTGACCAATGCTGCGTCAAGTGCGCCCGATGCGCGTGATGAGCCACTGTTGAGAAGACAGAGTCTGCTGCGCTCAAAACCTCCTTTCTATGGTCGAGGCAGCTTATGCAACAGATTGGACAGCGACTATCAAAAGAAACCACACTTGCGAAACCTAGAGTAGTCACCTACCTGTGTGTCGCTTATCTTTCAGCCCGCATTCGGACTAGGTGGATATACGCCCAGACATGCAGCCGCCGCCAAGATTAGGCCCATGGTGAAAGGGCTAAAATTTAGCGGTAAAAATTCTGGCACCCTACAAAAGTCCATACGCAAAATGGCTGGGAAGAGATCGTGATACTGGCTTCGAGACAGTAGTGTTTGAAACCGTTGTCAGGATTATAAAGCCTCATACGAGAGCAAGCGGATGCCTAGTGGCATTGTAGACCAATTCGCGAAAACTAGCTTCTGTGCGTGTCAGCGAATGAATGCCAGGTGATTGCATGTGTTTGAAGCAGAATCGCGTAGCTTGTGGCAAGGGATAGTAGCTTTCAAATTAGATAGCTGCTTGTGTATCAGCGTGAAAGGAATCCCGCTTCAGTTAAGTGGTTGTGTACGTGAAATCTCTCCTGAGCCGCGCTTGATCAGCCGCGTCGATACCACAACCGACTGATCCTGAACCCGATTGTTCTCAAGCATATCCATTAGGATGGCGGTAGCAATTTGTCCGATCAAAATTGGATTCTGCGCAACTGCAGTCATACCTGGATCCAGTTCTGCGGCAAGTTCTATATCGTCGAATCCAACCATTGCTATTTCTTCGCTACGCTTGGTCGCTCGAAGCGCTTGAATAATGGCCACATTAATTCGGTTTCTGGAGCCAATGAACGCGGTGGGTGGATTATTGGATTCCAAAAGCGATACAGCTGTCTCTCTCGCCTGTATTTGGTCAAATTGGTCGAGGCGAATAATAGCCTCAGTGGTGTCTATTGTTGCCTCCTGAAGCCCTGCTAGGAATCCATCGCGACGAGCGGTCATCGGAACCGAGGCTTCGTCTCCTAAATACGCTATACGTCGGTGTCCATACGAAATCAAGTGACGCGTGGCTTGTCGCATTCCGTCATAGTTGTCCGAGATAACGCAGGGAATCTGCTCGAAGTCGGATGGACGGTCGACGATAACGATCGGTAAACCGGTTTCTGCCGCTGCACCCAGATACGATTGGTTTCCTGGTGGAGGTGCGATAATCAAACCATCGATTTGGTGTGCGCGCATTGTCATGACGAGCTCGCGGGCGTAATCCCGATCGTCATCATTACTCGCCGTAAGAGTTAGAGATCCAGAGTCGCGAAGAGATTTTTCGATTGAGCGATGAAGCTCTGCAGAAAATGGGTTCGCGACGTCTCTTAGAATTAGCCCAATTGTCCAATGGGTGCTCTTTTTCCCCCTCAGCTTAGATGCTGACAGGTTCGGCACGTATCCGAGCTGCTCAACCGCGCGAAGTACACGTTTCCGCATAGTAGAGTTAACGTTATCAGTCCGATTTACGACCCTTGACACCGTCATTGGACTGACCCCTGCGGCTTTGGCAACATCCTTTATCGTAATCATCGTTCTTCAATCGTAGCATGGTCTATTTGCTCAGCATTAAAGGCTTTCGAAGGCTCGTCTCGAGGAGTGGTGGAGGGTCGAAAGCCCGAGAGGCCTCAGCAAAAATAAGGCTGCTTTTACTTGGGCAGAGGTTTCGCGTAGTCTTTCGTGATTTGCGTATAGCAACGATGCGAGGTAACGTTACCTCTGCGGATGGGCTTCCGTAATATTGATTCTTAGAAAGGGACGATGATGTCGAGAATTCAAACTGCATGCACTGGAATTATGGCTCTGAGCATCATGCTTTCTGCTTGTGGAAGCGCAGGTGGTGAGTCATCTAATGCAACGTCTGGTGAGGCGAAAGCGTCCGGGGAGCTGGAAGGGAAATGTACAATTCTACAGTATGAGACAACAGCTACTGCGCAGTACAAGGGGTGGCAAAAAGGGCTGACAGAGTTTCAAGAAGAGAATCCCTCACTTGATGTGGAGTGGTCGTCGACCAATTTTGAGTCTTTCCGCTCGAACGCGAAGGTTCTGCTTTCGGGAGGAAGCGTGCCTGATGTTGTGCTCGTTAACACGGGTAATGCGGATGCGGGCCAGTTAGCATCCCAGGGACTTCTTGATCCATTGACGGACCTTGTGGAGGAGAATGGCTGGGATAAGGAGCTGAATGGGGCTGTATCAGCCCTAGCAAAATACGATGATAATGGTAATGCGGGAGCTGGTGAATGGTATGGCGTGCCGTCGACTGCAAGTTACTATACATTTTACTACAATAAAGACTTGTTAGCTGAGCATGGCATCACTGAAATGCCAAGCTCAATGGCCGAGCTAGAAACAGTGTTCGATGATTTGCTAAAGGCTGGGGTCACGCCAATTTCCTCGAATGCGGGCGAGCATGCTGTATTGCAGACATGGTGGCAGCTGATCTCGCAAGATGCTTCGCGAGAAGAAGTCGACAACTTCATTCTGCTCGCCGGCCCCGCAGACATTACTGGCGGTGCGTTTGCAGAGGGGACGAAGCACCTCGAAGAGTGGATTAGCAAGGGGTACTTGGGTCATCAGCTTGCTGGACTGAAAGGTGATGATATGGAGCGAGCCTTTATTGCTGGCGAAATACCTTTTATGGCAAGTGGCACTTGGTCCTTTACTCGAATCAACGAAGAGGCTCCGTTTGAATGGGGATTGTTGGAATTTCCCGAAGCGAAGTTAACGGCGGGAACCTCGGGACATTTGTGGGCGATTCCGAGCGACGCTAAGAACAAGGAATGCGCGAAAGCGTGGATAGAAAAGACTCTGAGTGAATCGGTTCAAGGTGAGATTGCAAGAATTGGTGGAATTCCGGTCGTGGTGGATCCGTCGACTATTGAAGATGAACGCATGAAAGAAATGAATGAGACGTTCCAGTTGTTAAAATCTGAAGATCGCCTGTCTTTCTACCCTGACTATCCAGTTCCCGGACTTCTTGATTATCAGATGGCTGGGCTGCAGGGACTTGTGTCTGGATCGCAGAGTGGCGAAGAATTCCTCGCAGGAATGAAAGACTACTACGAGAGTAACAAGTGAACTTAAATAAGTTAATGCTCTATCGAAAGAAGCGACCTATGAGGTGGAGAGATAAAGAGCGACGTAGTTATTGGGCCTATTTATCACCATTGGCTATCGGTTTTTGTGTAGTGGTCCTACTTCCTCTCATCGTGAACACACTTTTGAGCTTCTATAGCTGGAAGGGTGGTAAGGCTGAGATGAAATGGGTTGGAGTGTCAAACTATGTAGATCTAATGCATGATAAACTATTTTGGTCATCTTTTGTGAACACTATATACATGATTTTCGCGATAGCGATTATACCGACTGTGATTGGTTTGATCCTGGCGGCTACCCTGTTTGACTTTATCGGCAGGCATTTTAATAGTGCGATAGCGTCATTTTTGAGGGCCACATATTACATTCCGCAGATTTTGCCTGTCGCCGTGGCGGGCGTCTTATGGAGTTGGATTTTAAACACTAGAGATGGAGCACTAAATGAGATACTCCGTGGTGTAGGTACAGGACTCGCGCCTGACTGGCTGGGGAACACGGACTTAGCGCTGTACTCAATCATGTTGATGATGATATGGCTGCAGATCGGATATCCGGTTGTGATATTCATGTCAGGTTTGCAGAGAGTTGATCCGTCTCTGTATGAGGCAGCTCAGTTAGATGGAGCGGGCTGGTGGAAGCGATTCAGGCATATTACCATTCCGAACATCCGTGCCGACATTTTCGTTGTTGTTCTGACAGCAACTATCGGCGCGATAAAGTTGTTCGCGCCTGTGATGGTGCTGACCCGTGGAGGACCTGAATTCTCGACGTACGTCCCTTCTTTCTTCTCGTACAGGAACTTCTTTGAGCTATCGAAGGTTGGCTATGGAGCGGCATCTGCGACTGTCTTGGCGGTAACGATCTGCGTCATAGCTGGTGGGCTTGTCTATTGGCAGTCGAAGGCAATTGAGGAGGAGTGAGAGTTCGATGCAAAAAACATCTCAGTATGCTCGCGATGCCTATAAGGCGAGGAAACCGCTTTCTTTTATTTTGACTAAATATGGCGTCTTAGTAATTGCCGCCCTTGTAGCCGTATTGATGCTTGCACCCCTGTATTTGGTGGTGATTAACTCGTTCAAGAGTCCAGCTGAATATTCCATCAATGGCCCGGTAGCTCTACCAGAGCAGTGGACTGTGAGTGCGTTTCAGCGTTACTTGGAAACGGTTAATTTTCCGAGACTTCTGTTTAATTCCATAGTTACAGCAGGTGTAACTTCTCTAGTCGGCACGTGTTTGTCACTTCTGGCTGCTTACGCACTTGGTATTGGTCGAATCAAGGGGCGTACTGGAGTTATTTTTGTCCTCTTGATCGCAACGATGTTGCCACAAGAGGCACTCTTGTATCCTCTATTTTACGGTGTTCAAGCAATAGGCCTCCATAACTCGATCTGGTCGGTTGTTATTATTTTCTCTGTTCTGCAGGCAGCGATGGGGACTTATCTGTTGTCCTCCGTAATGTCTACATTTCCGAGAGAAATGCTTGAGGCGGCCCAGGTGGATGGTGCTGGTCGTTTCAGGGTCCTAATTAGCATTGTTTACCCGATTATGCGTCCTTCGCTCTCTGTTTTGCTGGTTTTTTTCTTCGTCTGGACGTGGAATGAATTCCTGATTCCGATGATCATGCTGGTTGGACCGGATTCTCAGACTTTACCAATTGCTCTGGCAAATCTAAAGGGACAGAACACGCTTGACGTGACCCAAATGGCGGCCGCATCTCTGCTCACGTTGTTACCCACGCTCATTTTCTTCGCGTTCTTCCAGAGAACGTTGACGAGGGGCGTCACTGCTGGAGCAGTTAAGTGAAAAGGATTAGTCACTTGAAAACTAATATGAATTTCCCTGATTATGCGAGGAATCTCCCCGTCCTTTCACGTTCTATAACGGCAGAAAACCCGTGCGGTTCGCCTGGAAACGGAGGAAGATCCTCCTCGAAGCTAGGAGTTGGCAGGAAGGGTAGGCCTTGCATATCTATTCCTCCAGGAGAAACAGTCAAGATTGTGGATATTAAGGGACCCGGTCAGATTCGTCACCTGTGGTTCACTATGCCAGCGAGAACTAAGTCTGAGCCATTCGTTCTGAGAAATATCCGGATAAGAATAACGTGGGATTCGGCGGAAAACCCAGCTATAGACGTTCCAATTGGAGACTTCTTTGGATGTGGATTCGGCGAGGTGGTTAACTATTCTTCCTCAGTTATGGTCGCAGCGCCAACTGGGGGGCTTAACTGCTATCTCCAAATGCCATTTAGAGAAAGAGCTGTAGTTGAAATAGTTAGTGACCACTCTGAAGTGGTCGAAGGATTCTTCTATCAGGTTGATTATTCGCTTGAGGAATCATTTCCCGATGATCTGTGTTATTTGCACTCACAATGGCGACGCACTAATGGCACTAACCAGCTCGGACAAGATCATGTCGTTCTCGACACGCAGGGATCGGGAGCTTACGTTGGTAGCTTCATTTTTCTGAGCCAACTAGAGAGATTTTGGTACGGCGAAGGAGAGCTCAAGTTTTATATTGATGATGACCAAGATTTTGCCACAATTGTCGGAACTGGCTTGGAAGACTATGTCGGTGGCGCTTGGGGTTTTCGTGACCAGTGGGATGGGTATGAAGATCCAAAACCAGTGGCTTATTGTTCTCTGTACTTGGGGTATCATCAGCAGATTAGTCGTGATAACAGCCGAGTTTCACCTTATGCCAAAGATCTGCCACCAGGACATGGGATGTATAGATGGCATCTTTTGGATCCTGTGAGATTTTCTCGAAGGCTTAAAGTTACTCTCCAACAAATCGGGGATCGTGGTGATTATCTTTTTGAGCGTCGTGATGATGTCACTACCGTTGCCTTTTGGTACCAAACTGATCCAAGCGGCGACGATTGGGTCTTGCCTGAAAAAGAGCAACGGCGCCCACGGTAGATGTTTGGTGTTTGCGGCGGTTTGAATGGAAGTTCCTTTGGCTGCTCAACTTCAAGAATAAGATTGAGTTGAAGTTGAGCAGCCATCCGGATTTTCCAATTATCTTATAACGTGCGTCAGGTTCCTCTATTTGTTTTCGTCTAGTGAAAATGGACGTTCGAGATACGCGGTATAGAGAGAGTTTCTTCTTAAAGGGACCGGGGTCTTGGCGACTCTTGTTTTGTTCTGTTGAGTACAGTTCCAATATTCTTTCGCTGAGATTGATGTTGTTACTATTTAAGTGGCGTCACATCGCTGTTATTTTGCGAGTAATCTCGAAGTTGGAGATACTAAGGGAGCTGCTCGATATTGAACGTGTTCTAGGGGTCCCACTGCTACTCTCCCCATTGGCTCGATCGACGATAGGACAGCGTTGAACGAGCGCTACGCTTGCTGTTGAGTGACATTTCAACGTGAAACTGTCGAGGTGCGAACCGTTCTATAGGGCTATAGTTGCTTTCGTGCTGAGGTTTTTAGGACGAAATGTCTTTTGATTCAAGGGCATGGAGAGACTGAGCATTGGCGAGTGAAAAGGACTGCGAGTAGGCACGACAAGAACAGGTATCGACGATCAATTTCGCGCATAACTGCGGGTGCGAACGTTCGTGCATTGCTGGTTGGTATTGGCGGCAGATGAAAGAATATCTCTCATGATGTTGCCAGTGGCGACGATTATCGGTTCTGTTTCCGATGATTCGCTGAACCGGCGTCTTGCACACGCCATCACGCTGTGCTTCGATCCACATCCAATTTGAAAGGTCACAAGGTGGCGAAAGGCGGCCGCCGCTTGTGTAGGATCTTAATCCTTGCCCGGCGTTACCCACTGATTTGACTTGGAATCCTGCACCTTGCAGAGCGCTTCGGATACGTGCACGCTCCTTCTTACGAGCGGCTATGTACATCGCCTTTGCTTGCTGAAAATCCACGTCGTCCATCTCGAATCCCCCCGCTATCTATTGTGAAGGAGCAGGGCGTTCAGCGCATACGAGTCGCGCTTACTGATCCCAAATGTGGGCGTCAGTTCGTAGAACTGACGCCCACCCGAGGTTAAGCAGTTCCAGCGACTCGCTACGTTTTGGCGTTCGTGATGTGACGGCCTAACTTCTCAGCGATGCGTTCCTTCACGCAGCGCGCCGCCGTGGCGGGATCATTGGGGAACTATTTCCACGGATCGACGAGGATTCGAATCGGGTTGCCCTCCTTCGTTTCCATCATTTCAATACCGCGTTCGATCTCGGACAACGGGACCACAGCAGAGATCGATTGCGACAGGTCAAGACGCCCGTCCTTCAACAGCTCTGCCAACAGGTAAATGTCGACAGGTTTGTAGCCCAGGTGGCCGAACGCCTGCTTGCGCTGCAAACCGAAAGACAAGATGGGGCCAGCGTCAATTTCCTGACCTGACAGGCCAACGAGGACAGCTCGCCCATTGAAATCCAACGAGGCAATGGCCTGCTTGAACGTGGCCTGCAAACCAACGGCGTCGAACGCGACATCGATTTTTCGACCGCCCGTCGCTTCCGTAATTTTCTCCATCAAGTCCGGGTCATCTGACCGGAACGTGTAGTCAGCACCCAACTCCTTCGCACGTTCCAAGACCGCGTCGTTAATGTCAATCCCGATGACCGGGATAGCGCCGGCGAGCTTGGCGAGCTGAACGATATGCGTTCCCACGCCGCCCAGGCCCCACACCGCAACCGCATTGCCGATCGACACTCGACCTGTGCGCTTGACCGCGCTAAAAGGTGTAGCAACAGCGTCAGCCAGAATCGCTGCCTGATCCATCGGGACGCCCTCGGGAACTCGCGTGAGGCCAGCAGCAGGAGTGATGGCGTACTGCGCCCAGGCGCCGTCATAGGCGAACGCCATCAGTTCAAGGTTCTGGCAGGCTCCTTCGTTGCCGCGGCGACATTCACGGCACTCGCCGCACGACCTGCCGGACACGGGAATAACCTTGTCGCCTACTTCCCACCCGGTGACACCTTCGCCCAGCTCTGCGATTTCACCCGAGCATTCATGGCCCTGCGTCACCACGTCAACTTGTGGTGGAAAGTTCCCGTCGATCAGTGACAGGTCAGAGTGGCAGATGCCGCAGTAGGCAACTTTAATGAGGACCTCGCCTGGTCCGGGGGAGGGGATCGGGATGTCTTCAACCTTCATGGTCTTGCTGTCGGCGTAGAAGCGCTGGGCGCGCATTGTTCCGTCCATGTTGATACCTTTCTGGTTGTTTTCAGCTCAGCGACGAGGCGACGGTGCACGGCAGACTCATGCTTCCTTGCTTTCATGCCCCCTGCGTCTCAACTGTGAAACTCGCTGTGCAGGTTCATTTTAGCGCCGTCTAGGTAGAAAGTCCTATGTTGAGAGAGCAGACGCCGTACTGATCGTGACCCCGGAGTACAACCGATCCATTCCCGGAGCTCTCAGGAACGCCCTCGACTGGATGTCGCGACTCTACGGATCAAACCGCTGGGGAACAAGCCCACCATCATTGCCGGAGCCAGAGAATCGCCCTACGGCGCAGCGATGGCACAAGAAGACCTGCGCTCACAGCTCGCATACTTCAACGCATACCTGATGACACGGCCCGAGGTGTATATCAGCGCCTAGAATGGTCGCCATGACGCCTCGACGAAAAATCGACTTCGATGCCGGCATGGACGCGCTGCGCACGTGGTGCGGACAGGGCGATGACACCCCGCGCCGTCAGCAGATGACGGCAGTGCGTTTCTGTCTGGAGGAGCTCGAACAGCGTCACCCCGGTCGCGCGGTCGAAGTGCGCGTCCCTCCTGCCGGAGCCGTCCAGATTCTGAAAGGTACCACGCACCGCCGAGGTACCCCACCCGCCGTCGTCGAAATGTCGATGCCCACGTGGCTGCGCCTCGCAACCGGCGACCTGTCGTGGGACGAGGGGGACGCCGCCGGCCTGATCCAGGCATCCGGCCAGCGAACAGATCTCGCCGCGCTGCTGCCTCTGTTTGATGGCCGCGACCTTGCCGTACACTCGCAGTCCGCAGATGCCGGTGGGCTGTGAGACCATGACCCTGTGAGCACCCCACCCATCGAGATCACCGACGAATTCCGTCGGGCACTCGACATGCTGGAAGCCGGCAGATCCCTGTTCCTGACCGGCAACGCCGGCACGGGCAAATCCACCCTGATCCGCTACTTCATGGCATCAACCGAGCGCAAAGTCGTGGTCGCCGCCCCCACCGGAGTGGCAGCGCTCAACGTCGACGGCTACACCCTGCACCGCCTGTTCTCATTCACCCCGCATACCACGATCGACGACGTGCGAAACGGCACGTATAAGCCTTCGCGGTTCTCGCGCACGCTGGCCTCAATCGACACCTTGATTATCGATGAAGCGTCGATGGTGCGAGCCGACCTGTTCGACAAGGTGTGCCTCGCCCTCGAAAAATACGGGCCACACCCTGGGGAGCCTCTTGGAGGAGTCCAACTGGTCCTGGTCGGAGACCTCTACCAGCTGCCGCCCGTGGTCAACACGAGAGAAGAAGACTACTTCGCGTCCGCTTTTGGCACCCCGTATTTCTTCTCTGCCAGCGCGTACAGTGCCGAGCGGTTCCCGACCGTCAACCTGACGAAGGTTTTTCGCCAGCTCGGTGATTCTCAGATGACGCAGATGCTCAACGCGATCAGGTCGGGGCGCATGACACGCTCGATCACCAGCGTCCTGAACAGCAAGGTCAACCACGATTTCACGCCACCAGAGGACGAGTTTTGGCTCACGCTCGCCACGACAAACCGGATCGTCGGTGCGCGCAACCGGCGACACCTTGATGATTTGCCGACACCGCTCATCCAGTGCCACGGAGCGCAATCAGGCAACCTCGACAAGTTCGAGCCGCCGACTGACCCCGTGCTGTCATTCAAAGTTGGCGCCCAGGTCATGATGCTGACCAACGACCCGGCTGACAGGTGGGTGAACGGCTCGCTCGGGCGCATCGTCGGGATCGAAGGGATCGGAGGAAGCGACGGGATCGACCAGGCCGCGTCCGACCCCATCACTGCAGGTACCGTGCCCGATACTGCCCCTACGGTGCCCGGCCGCGTTCCCACTTTCGACCCCACCGCCGCGACTGACTCGATCGAATGCAGTGTCGATGACGACATTGAAGTGCTCGTTGAACTGCGCGACGGCTCGACAGTCAGCGTTGAACCACACGCATGGGAGATCACCCACCCCACCGTCGAAGGTGGAGTCCTGCGCCACAGCGTCGTCGGCTCCTTCACGCAGATGCCGTTCAAACTGGCGTGGGCCATCACGATCCACAAATCTCAGGGCCAAACCCTCGACCGTGCCGTCATCGACCTGTCGGGAGGCACATTCGCCGCCGGCCAACTCTACGTAGCGCTGTCACGGTGCCGCAGCCTCGACGGCCTCGTGCTGACACGCCCCATCTACCCGCGCGACGTGAAAATCGATCACCGCATCCGCTCATTCCTGGCAGACACAACCGGCCTGCCCACTGGCCGTCGCGCATACTGCGGCGCGCTCACCTGCGGTCACGGCGACGGATTCATACGCCCCCTCGAAATCGCCTTCACATTTGACGAGGGTGCCCCACTCACCTCACTGATCAACCCGACGCGTGACATCGGAGATGCCGCAGCGACCTATGACATTCACGCAGCCGACCTGCAGGTAGCGCCGCGCCTGGCTGATATATGGCCAGCCGTTGAAGAACGCATTTCCGGCCACACCCTCGTCGCACCGGCACACGACGACATGCTGCGAATCTGGGATGACGAGCTCAAACGCACCGGCATCGTCGCACCCCTCGAATCAGTGCTCACTGTTCAGGTGCCACAAAGCGCAGCAAGCGCGCTCACACGAGCCGAAAAGCTGCGCGACGCAGCACATGCAGCAGATGCGAGTCTGCCCGAACGCGCACCGGCATACACGCCGGTCGACGAGCCTCGAGCCGCATGGCTCCTGCCGCGCTCACCGCGACAAATCGTGCCCTACGGGGATCCGGTGGAAGTGGCCGCACTGATCGAAGAACGCGTCGCTGGGCTTACGCTTGGTGACAGCGCCGCGCAGCTCATTGACGATTTTTGCCGGCGGTACGAAGTGGCGATCAACTACCGCACTCGGGGCGAGCAAACCACGTGGGCGCAGTTCATTGAGGAACACAGCGGTGATGCGGCTATACCCGTGCGTGTGTGCTTCACCGGCACGGCTATGTGTGACGGTGAGGTGTGGTCGCGCGAGCAGATGAAAAACCTCGCACACACCTGCGGCCTGGCTGTCGCGCCCAATGTGTCAAAGACGCGATGCGACGTTCTGATCGCTGCGGACGTGACCAGCATGTCCGGCAAAGCCAGGAACGCCGCAAAGTGGGGCAAACCCGTCTACTCGGCCGACGAGTTCATTTCCTGGGCGCGCTCAGTGAGCTGATGCGAGCGGGGGGAGTTGGGTACGGGCAAAATGACGCGCCTCTCCTGGGCTGGTTGCCTCACGGATGGCTACGGAAGCTGCCTGGCACTGCTCGAGTGTCACTGACGCCAGACGAGCACCCACCGGTGGGATAGCCGGGCATGCCATCGACAGAGACTGCACACCCATGCCGACCAGGACACACGCAAGCAAGGGGTCAGCAGCAGCCTCACCACACACGCATACATCTGTGCCGGTCTCGCGGCACACCTTCGCAGTGTGGGCAATGAGGCGCAGCACCGACGGCTGCCACGGGTCGGTGTACTCGGCCAGGTGGGGCGACATTCTGTCAGCAGCCATCACATACTGCGTCAGATCATTCGTCCCGATCGACACGAAATCCACCAGTGGCGCAAACTTGTCAATCATGATGGCAACGGAGGGAACCTCCACCATGATGCCGGCTTTCAGGCCGCGATCATGGACAAGGCCGGCAAACCACTGGGTTTCCGCAACTGTGGAAATCATCGGTGCCATCACGCGCACATGCTCATGCCCAACAGAAGAAGCTGCCAATCTAATCGCGTCGAGTTGGCGGGGCAGAAATTCCTGGTTGTGGCCAGTGGTGCGGATACCGCGCACACCTAAAGCCGGGTTTGCTTCCTCCAGCAGCGGGGCGAATGGGACAGGCTTATCGGAGCCGGAATCCAACGTGCGCACCACAACCTTTGATTCAGGGAACTCCTGCATCACCTTCCCGTACAGCACAGCCTGATCGTCCACGCTGGGTTCGACCTGAGTGTTGAGGAAGTACAACTCTGTGCGGAACAGGCCGATACCTTCCGCATCGCCAGAGTGTGCCGCCAACCTCGTCGTCACATCGTCCTGCACATTTGCCAACAGTTCAACACGCACATCGTCGCGCGTGCGTCCCGGCCCGTGCCAGGCACGGATCGCCGCCAGGCGTTCAGCTTCATGAGCAACTGCGTCGTGAGCGTCACAGTGGCGGGCGCCCGTCGTAATTGTTCCGGTATGCGCATCGACAAGCACATGGACACCCTCGGCAATTTGCCCAATGGTGCGGGCCGCCACGATGCACGGGATGCCGAGCTGGCGAGCAATGATCGACGTGTGCGAGGTCGGGCCGCCGAACTCTGTGACGATCGCGGAATACATCGAGGGGTCAAGCCCTGCGGTATCAGCAGGAGAGAGATCATCAGCCAGTAACACTACCGGGTGATCAGTGCGCGGAATGCCTGGCTCGGGCTCCCCGCGCAGCTCAGCGATGACGCGGTCACGCACATCGCGCAGGTCAGTGGTGCGTTCGGCCAAAATGCCGCCGGAGCGTTCAAAGGAATCAATCAGTTTCGCGGTAGCACGTACCACTGCCTGAACAGCGGGAACGCCTGCCTCGATGTACCTGACCGTCTCCTTGCGCCATGATTTGTCGGTCGCCATTGACGCGGTGACGGCAAGAACCTCGGCCGCGCTGCCTTCAGAGCGCTCGGCACGCTCAAACAGGCGCTGCGCCACCACGTCAGTTGCCGTCATGTACGCGTCGATTGCGCCTGGCCGCTGATCAGGCGTCAGCTCCGCCTCGTCCTGCGCGGGCAGCGTCGGGCGCCTGGCCCACGCCGAGGGCGCCCACGCCACACCAGAGACAACCGGAGTGCCGTAGTGAACGCACGGCGACCCCTCATGAAACTCATTCACTGAAAACTCCGATCACCATGCGGGACTACGCATTATTCACCATTCGTCGTGCCCACACATCGTCGTGGTGATCAGTCGTCAATCTGACCAGGTCCGTACCACTTCTTCGCACCCTTGATGGCGTAACGCTGAATGACCGACACGCACACCGCTGACAGGGCTGCGAACGCCAGAAGCTGCACAATCTGGACATTGTCATCGTCTTCGCGTGGAATCGGCTTGCCGGTGACAAGCTTCCAACCGCCTTCGACCAGCTTGTTCGCCACCATTGCCGACAGAGCCATTGACCCGGCGCTTGCAATCTTCCACCCGATATCCATAGTGTTCTCCGTTTCCTCAACGTGTTGTCAAAAAGGCGAACAACGCAGCGCCAGCTCAACGCGTGGCGGCGTGGCTCTGATGTAATCATGCCCCATTTGCGTGCGCGGCGCGTGATAAAAAGAATATCGCGTTCGCAAAATACGCTCCGGATGCGCCGCAACCGCCCGCGCACAGGCGACAATGGAACCAGAAACGACAAGGGAGGCTGCCGCGATGAACACTGCGCCACAAGGACGCTTCAGCACAGCGCGCCTACACCCATCCGCGCGCCGACCCATGTATCTAGGCGCGGCAGCGTGCGTGAGTGTCGCCCTTGCACTGAGCGCTTGCACCGCCTCAGTCGATCCAACCGCGGTGACCGACCCGTTCGCGTCGAGCCAGTCAGTCGGGTCGGCCGATGGCGCGTCCCCCTCGTCAATGTCGGGCGCAGCAGGCGATACCAGCCAGTCCGCTGATTCGCTGCGCCAGTCGTGGCCCGAGGATGCCCCTGGACCTGACGAAGGCCCTGCCGTTACACGCGGAACAGGAACCGTGCGCATCGGCGTGGTAGCAGATAGCAAGGCTTCGCTGCCCCTGCGTCTACTTGAGGAATTCACCGAACGCAGCGGCTTCAAGGCCGAAATTCTCCCCATCAGCCGCAGTGGTGAAGCTGGCAGCCTGTTGTCCGCTATTGACGAGGGTGCTCCCGACGTGCTGATGGGACTGGATCCGGCCGACCTGGCCGATCTGGGACTGAAAGATGCAACGGTCTATGGCCGTGATGATGTGTGCGCCGCGGTCGATCGACTGTTTATCGAAGCTAATCGCGGGAAAGCTGCCGCCTCCTTTGATGAGCTGATTGATGACGCGCATGCCGCGCTGTTTACTGTTCCCGACCCGGTGACCTCTGCTGCCGGTAGGGCGTTCATGCTGGCAACGGCGAGCGTGAAGGGTGACAAAGCTCCGACCTGGTGGAAGGACGCCGCGAAGCGCGGCGTGAGAATCGACATGGGGAGTGGCGCGACCGCCTCGTGGAGCGTGCTTGACCACGGGGCACCTGTGAGTGCGGACACCCAGGGGGCGAGTGGCCAGCGCGCAACTGGCGACAGCGCCACGGGCGATAGTGCGGCGGAAGATAGCTCGGCGGGAACTCAAAGCGCGCGCGGCCAGGCGGCCGGATCCCAAGGTAACCAGCCGGGCGCGTCGCGAAGCAACCAAGCAGCCTCGTCGCGAAGCAACCAAGCAGCCTCGTCGACAGCAGCGCCGTCCTACTATTCCGTGGTCGCCGCCTCTGACTTGGCGCATGCGCCGCTGCTGCTCAACACCGGCGTTGAATCATATGGTGCGCTGATCGGTGGAACTTGCGTGAAGCGCTCCATGTTCGTCGCGCCCTGGCCGGGTGACCAAGCTCCGACCGGGGCTCAAGCTACTGCGGGCACCGTTCCCACCGCAGGTGCCCAGCCTACTGGGGGTTCCCAGCCTACTGCTGGGGCTCAAGCTACTGCGGGCACTGTTCCTACTGCCAGCTCCCTGCCTACTGCCAGCTCCCTGCCCACTGCCGGGGCGCAGGCGTGGATCGACTTCGTGCAAGGCGCAATGGCACAGCGCATTATGGCGCTTGACGCTGTTGCCTGGCCGGCCGCATGGCCGGGTGACCAGGCGGCCGCTCTGGCAAGCGACAGCGTATTGAGTTGGGTGGCAGCTCCCGTAGATAGCGCGTTGGAATTGAGTGAGGAGCAGTGGTCCGCCTCGTCAAACCTCCAACCGAAGTGGTCGAGTGCTTTCGATTCCTGACGGCTCCAGCTCGGGGGCTTTCGGTTCCCTGTAGCTTTCAGCGCTTGGCGGCTTTCCCGGCATTGCAATATCGGTGCGGTGCGCGGCCATGGTGCCGATCCGCCCCGAAATGCGTCATGTCGTCAATCGGTCGGCGCTTGTCGCGGCCGGTTGATTCTTGCCTCAGTCGGTTGATTCTTGCTTGGCCGGTTGCGTCGTGGTCCTGTCACGGGGTCGAGCAGTGATCGGATCATGGCCTGTGTGCTGCACAAACCCCTAAATCTTAGGCTCCATCGTGCACAAACCCCTAGATCTAAAGCGCTGTGGTGCACAAGCCCCTAGATCTAAGGCGCTGAGATGCACAAGCCCCTAGATCAACAGCGGGCGGGGCCACCCTCGAAAAATAGAATGCCCTGTGACCTGCATGTTCACAAACGCGGTGAAATGTGCGGGCGTTAGATCTAGGGGATTGTGCAAAAAGGAGTGAGAATCTAGGGGAATGTGCACCCGTGGAGGTTAGATCTAGGGGAATGTGCACTCGCGAGGGGTAAATCCAGGGCATCGTGCGCGCAGGCACGCAGATACCAGGAAGCACTGCCTGCCGGAGAGCTGAAAATGGGGGCGCGAGGCGAGCGAGCCGACAGATCTGAGAGAGTGTCTTGCGCGGGAAAACCGAAACGGGGGCGCGAGGCGAGCAGATGGCGTGGTGCGGTCAGTTTGCGGATCGCGAGTGGGGGAGGGGACGTGAGCGGGTGGAGGAGATACGAGAGATGGGGTGATAGTGACAGAAGGTGCCCCTGCTGCTTCGAAAAACAGCAGAGGCACCGGGGTTACGAATAACTCAGTCGCTGATCACTCGCAGAGCGACGGGGTCAGCTCTGGGTCGTGGTGTCCGTAGTTACCTCTGACTGGCCCGGCACTGACATGTCGCCACCGTCTGACGCACCGCCACCTGAGCAGCCCGCGACCGCAACACCTGCAATGGCCAAAACAGCTCCGATTCGTGCGATCTGTGAACGTGAAGCCATGATGTTTCATCTCCTTCGGTGGAATGATTACCGGATCACCCCTGATCGGAATAACGTTCTCCACACAGTAGCGGGCATCAAATCCATAATCAAGAGTTTTCAGGTAATTCTCAGATTAATGGGGGAATGTGCTCAAATTGCGAGACGCGAGCGGCGCAGCGTTTGAAGCTGAGGCACCCAGCGTTTGAGGCTGAGGTGTCCACTGCTCCGTTTGCGCGGTGCAGATGCGGACACGGGGTGTCGAGTTGGATAGCGCGTCAGGCGTTGAACGGCAGAGCAGGTCTGCGCGCACTCGAAGCCCAAGGTCGGGCCGCGCCGCGCGAACAGGCCCGCACGGGCAGAGTGTCACCCCTCGCCGTGCAGCAGGCTCGGATCAGCCGAACATTCATCACCGATCTTCATCGGTGCAATCGTGCCCTTTCCGCGCTCTTCGAGCAGGCGCTTCACAACGCGTTCGCGCACAGTCCACGGGTCGATCGTGTTGAGGTAGATGCGAGTGCCGCCCTCGAACCCGGCCAATGTGGAGATTCTCCACTTGAGCAAAATCCTCCACCGCATCGGCGTCGACACCCCGGGCGGTCGGTGATACCACTCCTCGTTACATGGCACGTCGACCCCGGTGGCCACGTGCGCAGCATGCAGCAAGTCAGAAACTCCGCGAACCTGCTCATCGGAGGCGTGCCATGGGTTGACCGGCTCGCCCAGCGGCCAGATCGCAATGGTGGGGTAGCGGTGACCAAAACCGGCCAGCGCAATGGCGTGCTCATTCTGCGCAATCAGCAGGCGTCGCGTGACACCGACCGAGAAAATGTCGTCGTATAGATCCGGCTGCGCTCGCAGGCGGGAAAGCTCTGCCTCAGTCTGAACCGCGTGAGAGTCAATTGCGACCAGCTGTTTATGCAGGTGATCGAAACTCGCGCCGGCCGGTTTAAGCCAGTTCTGGAACGCTGCCACGTACTTGACAGCAGGATCCAACCCGTACAGGTCAGCCATCGCGCGGGTAGTGAATGCCGTGTACTGATAGTGCTCCTCCGGGGTGAGGGTGCCAGACCCCGCCAGCTGCGTATTATCCGTCGCGCCATCAACATAGTGTCGGCGCGCAACGATCACGTCGTGACCACCGGAGAAAAACCCGTTCGCCTGTTGGAGCTTTTCTGAATCGGACAGAGCATCGAAGTCCTCCTCGGACATGCCGCCCGCCATCATCCGCGCGCGCACAACCCGCATCACGTGGTCATAGCCAGTCGAGGAAGCCAGGTATTCAGCCATTCGACGGTGCTCAGCTTCAGATGGAACGTGACCGTGGTTGAGGTGCCAGTAGTTGTAGGACACGATTTCGAAGAGGTTTGGGATGCGGCGGAACTCAGCGACAGTCGACGTCAGCTCATCGGCTGGCAGTGCTTCGAGCTGTTTCCAGTTGCCGTCCTCGTCGCGAATCAGACGAGCCTTTTCGGGTGGAGTCTCCAGATAGCGCTGCTCACAGAAGGCGCAGTATTTGCCGTGCTGATCTGGGTCGAGCTGCTCGGGCGTCTCAACTGGCACGGATAAAGGGCGGTGTCCCCGGCCGGGAACGGTCCACACTTCAGTGCCGGACAGCAGGTTCGTCTGTTTGACGGTGCCATCAGCTAGCCGCACAATGGCCCGGTCGTGGGTCTCTTGCTCCTTCGCCATACCTCCTAGCGTAGTCGCACTCGCCCTCATCTGACGGGCCCGGCACAGGCTCGACAGCAATTTCCTGTTCTCTTGCGGCGTATGTTCGCCCTCTCATCAGGGGTAACGAGGCAGACGCCGCTTCGCGGCTGTACCATCCAGATTCCATGTATGCGCTCAGCGAGTTCGGCGGTGCACTGCTGTCGGGCTACCGTGAGGACGCCGAACATCGGTAGGGTGGACGCATGGCTCGTGTGCGTTTGTTTGAACCGATTGAAGTGGGAGCGCGCCGCATTGCACACCGCGTGTGGATGCCTCCGATGTGTCAATACTCCGCCCTCCCGTCAGGCCCCACGATGGGGCAGCCGACCGACTGGCATGTGGTGCATTATGGTGCGAGGGCGCTCGGCGGTGCAGCAGCCGTCATTGTCGAGGCGACCGGGGTTGTGCCCGAGGGGCGTATCTCCCCGTACTGCCTGAGCCTGCATTCGGACGAGCAAATCCCGGCCTTTGCGCGCGTAGCTGACGCGATCCACGCTGGCGGTTCGACTGCCCTGATCCAACTCGGCCACGCCGGACGTAAGGCGTCAGATCCGGTGGATTGGGCGGTGGAACATTCTCGCCGCTGGGCACGCCAGGCAGGGCGTGACCTTCCGATCTCGGATCAACGCGACCATGAACTTGAGTGGCAAACCGTTGCCCCGTCGGCCGTGGCGTTCAATGAGCGGTTGGGGACGCCTCGTGAGTTAACAGGTGAGGAAATTGACGGCCTGATCCGCGCGTTTGGTGACGCGGCAGAGCGGGCCATGCGCGCAGGTTTCGACGGCGTGCAGATCCACGGCGCTCACGGCTACCTGATTCACGAGTTTCTCTCACCATTTTCCAACACACGCACTGACAAGTGGGGCGGTGACTTCGAGGGTCGCACGCGTTTCCTGCGCCGCATAGCACAGGAAATCCGTTCACGCATTGGCGACGAGGTCGTCCTGGGTGTGCGCCTGTCGGGCACTGACTGGACGAAGGAATACCCCGAGGACGGTCGCGACGGCTGGACACTGGAAGAAACAGTACGTCTTGCCCGTGAACTGGCACGCCCCGGCACTGAGTTCAGTGCTCACGAAGGCGCTCGCGGCGTGGACATGATCAATATGTCAACGGGTGGGAACGTGCCGGATGCCCGTATCCACGGTGGTGTGGGATATCAGGTGTTCGCCGCGGAGGCTGTCCGCACAGGCCTGCATGATGCAGGAATTACCGATGTGCCGGTGTCAGCCGCGGGCCTTATTACGGGAGCTGAACAGGCTGAACAGGTTTTGGTGGACGGTCGCGCCGACATGATCGAAGTGGGGCGCCCACTTCTGACTGATCCGATGCTGCCGCACGTATGGGCGGTGCGTCTTCGCTCCGAGATGGCGTGGCCAGATCCGTATCTGCGCGGCACCGCGCGGTACTAGGCCTGGGCTGGTGGCAGCCAGCCTCGTGCCTGACGTGCCAGATTGTCGAGGATGGATGCCGCTTCCGTTGCTCGATCCACGTGAACAAAAAGGTGGTCGTGGTAGTAGCCGGCGATCACGTTGCAGCTGATGGATCGCGATGCGAGTGTCTGGGTGATGGTGGCGGTCATGCCCACTGAATCCAGTGCGGAATGCACGCCCAACGTGATCAGAGCATAGCGTTCATCCATCGGCAGGCCAGCTTCGCGCGCATCGTCTTCAGCGACGACAACGGTGATGCCTTCTTCTTCCTGGATTGTTGCGAAAGGCTGGAGCCCCTCAGGAATGGAGTGAACTGACGCAAAGACGTAGACACCCTGTGGGGTGGCGTCAAGCGCTGCAAGAACTGAATCAAGATCTTTTAACCCGGACATGTCTTCGACAATACCGATCGCGTCGTCTGTTTGCGAGGGTGTCTCACAATGAAGACCTGCGAGTTGAAGGGACTTCTGTTGGGGGACATTGGCCTGCAATTCGGTGATCGTCACAGCGAGGTATCGACACGTGCAGCTGCTTTTGAAAGTTGAGTCTAGGTGTGTCAACTTTCAGCCTTGAGTGAAAGAGACTCAACTTTGCTTGCGGAGTCATCCTCGTCGATGCAGACTAGAACCATCAAGCGAACAGAGGCTCTGGGAGGAGCCACCAAGGTGCGGTCACGAGGGGGCCGAGCGCCTTGGACAAGTGAAGGAGATTGTTATGGTGACTCGTTTTGATCCCATGCGTGACATGGACCGTATTTTCAACTCAGTGATGCGTGAGGCTCCGGCCAACCCCGGCATGCCGCTGGATTTGTACCGCAGCGGCGATGAGTTCATCGCGAAGATGGATCTGCCCGGCGTTGACCCCTCCACGATCGACATCGACGTGGAAGAGCGCACGCTGACCATCAGTGCTGAGCGCAAAGCCGAGACCGCGAAAGACATTCAGTGGCTCTCTCACGAGCGCCCATCCGGTGCGTTTGCCCGTCAGCTGACACTGGGCAACGGAGTGGCTCTGGACGGAATTTCCGCTTCGTACCGTGACGGTGTTCTGACGCTGACCATTCCGGTCGCAGAAGCTGCCAAACCGCGCAAGATCGCTGTTGCGGTGGAGGACAGTGCTCATGACGGAGCGCAGACCATCGAAGCCGACGCGCACGACTCCGACGAAAACTGAGGTCGGCCTCTGTGCGAGGAGTCGAGGAGCTGAGGGCGGAAGGCCGCGGCACTGAAGCGCTGCCTGGCCGGGATCCGCATCGATCCGACGACTAGCTGAAGAGAGAACCACCCGCTTGCTGGGATCTGAAATAAGTCCGGCAGGCGGGTGGTTTCTTATGCGGTTTCGCAATTATCGGAAGAGTGTCTCCAGGTCGATGTCTGTGCCGGTCAGCGTTGCGGTGATCTGGCCGCTGTCCGAGGTCTGCAGTGACGAAATCATGAGCCCGGATGGCAGCGGATCCAGTGGAACGCGCAGATCGTCCAGATTGAATTCCGTCAGCAGGTCATCCAGCGGAAGATTGAGCGCTCCGGCCTGAATGGTGGTGGGCGTGATCACCAGGGATCGACCGTTGTCACCGATCGCCAGTGTTGCCATCGCCGTGACCTGCTGGCCCAGGATTTCCATGCCGAGGCTCACGCCTTCATCGGTGACGCTGACAGTAGCGGGCATTGAGATGTACTGAGGCAGCTGGTCATCGAGGACCTGCTGCAACGAATCCTGATTGACCCGCCCGGTGCCTTCAACCGACTGCGCGTGGTAGGGCGAGGACGTCCCGACATTGTGCACGCTGATGTCGATATCGTTCAGCCGTAACTGGCTCCCGGACACATCCACGTCCCATCCGGGCACATGCACATCCAGCGTCGAAATCGCCCCACCCAGAACCTGCGTGAGGAACGGGATATCGACAACTGACACGTCAACGCCATCCTCGCCGTCAGCAGCGCCCCCCTCGTCCGTGGTTCCCTGAGGGGCAGTGACGGCACCGGGCGCGCTTGCAACCCTAGACGCGAGGTCACTTTCGACGCGGTGTGCCAGGTAGCGGTCTGCACCCACCAGGGCGGCGGCGAGCACGACGATCACCACAAGCGTGATCCACAGGCCTGTGTGCGAACGTGACTTTTCCGGCGCGTAGGGAGGTGGCGCGCTCACAGACGATCCATCACGTCAGGATGAGCACCCGTGCGGCCTTCTTCCCCTTCGTCGAGGGCGGCCACCGCAGCCATCTGCTGATCGGTGAGCTCGAAATCAAAGAGCATCATGTTGGCACGCTGTCGCTCCGGTGTCACGGACTTCGGGAAAATGACATCGCCGCGCTGCAAAGCCCAGCGAAGAGCCACCTGAGCAGCTGACACGTCGCGCTCCGCCTGCTCACTGACCTCGTGCGCGATTTCACTGAGGCGGTCATCAGATGCTGCCCGGCCACGCGCCAGCGGCGACCACGCTTCAGTGATGATCGAATGCTTGTCATCGAAGTCATGCACCTCCTGGTTGAGCAGGTAGGGGTGTGACTCGATCTGGTTGACCATCGGGACGACACTGGACTGCTCCAGCAGTACCTCCAGGTGGTGCGGCTCAAAGTTGGACACGCCAATGGCGCGGGCTCGGCCGTCTTCGTAGAACTCCTCGAGCACCTTCCACGTGGTGACAAAGTCGCCGCCGTAGAGCGTGGGCAGTGGCCAGTGGATCAGGAACAGGTCCACATAATCGGTGCGCAGATCCTTCAGTGACTGTGCGAACGCGGCGCGCGCCACATCAGGCTCGTGGTTGGGGTTGTCCAGCTTGGTCGTGATGAACAATTCTTCACGTGCAACGCCTGACTGTGCCCAGGCCTGACCGACTTCGGCCTCATTGTGGTACATCTGTGCCGTGTCGAGATGGCGGTACCCCAGGGCAAGCGCGTTGGACACTGCTTCGACGACATGCTCAGTGATCTTGTAGGTTCCAAAACCCAGCTGAGGAATCGTGGCTCCTGTGGCCAGGGAAAGCGTGGGGATCTGTGGAATGTCTGCCGATGCGGTCGCCATGATGGCTGGCTCCTCTCATGATCTGTCAACATGCTCGGGCACGTGCTCCACTTCAGCTTACGTGCCCAAGCGTCCATTCATGAGCCTATGCGATATCGTCCTCGTCCGTCACTGCTGGGCCCGCAAACTGAGCCTGGTAGAGGCGGGCATACGCGCCGCCGCGTTCCAACAGTTCCACGTGACGGCCAGTTTCCACCACGTCGCCGTCTTCCATCACCAAAATGAGGTCCGCATCGCGAATCGTTGACAGGCGGTGCGCAATGACAAACGAGGTGCGATCCTGGCTGATTTGATCCATCGCCTTTTGTACCAGTGCCTCGGTGCGCGTATCAACCGAGGATGTTGCCTCATCGAGGATCATCAGGTCCGGGTGCGCGATGAATGCGCGGGCAATTGTCAAAAGCTGGCGCTCACCGGCCGAAATCTGGTCGTCCTGGTCGGCAACCTTCGTGTCATACCCATTGGGAAGTTGCGTAATGAGGCGGTGCGCCGCCGTCTCCTTCGCGGCTTGCCTGACGTCCTCAGGTGTGGAGCCCTCACGCCCAAACGCGATATTCTTCTCAATCGTGCCTTCGAACAGCCATGTATCCTGCAGCACCATCCCCATATGGGAGCGCAGAACATCCTTGTTGATCGTCGAAATATCCACGCCGTCGATCCGAATCGCACCGGAGTCCAGCTCGTAGAAGCGCATGAGCAGGTTCACCAGTGTGGTCTTTCCGGCACCCGTTGGCCCGATGATCGCGACAGTTTGGCCAGGCTGTACCTCCACCGACAGATCCTTGATAACGGGCTTATCTGGCGAATAGCCGAAGCGCACGTGGTCAAAGACGATGTGCCCGCGCACGTGCTCATTTTCTGCCGTGCTTGCCTGACCGTCCCAGGATGTCTGGCTGCTGGCAGCTTCTGGCGTTTCGTCAGTGCCCTCCACATGGGCCAGCGCGAACGACGACGCCCCGTTATCCGGCTCCATCTCAGGTGCATCGAGGAACTCAAAGACGCGTTCAGCCGAAGCGATACCGGACTGCAGGGAGTTCGCCATCGACGCCAACTGGCCCAGAGGCTGCGAGAACTGACGCGAATACTGGATGAAGGCCTGAACCTGGCCCAACGTCATTCCACCGTTGGCGACCATCAGCCCGCCACCCACGGCGACCACCACGTACGACCCGTTGGACAGTAACCCCATCAACGGCATCATCAGGTTGGAGATGAACTGCGCCTTGAACGATGAGTGATACAGCCGCGTATTGGCGTCGTTGAATTCGTCGGTGAAACGCTCTTCCAATCCGTACAGCGCAACGACCTCGTGCCCCGTCATCGCTTCCTCCACGACGCCGGAAACCTCGCCGGTCGCATTCCACTGCTCAACGAACTGCGGCTGCGCCTTCTTCATCAGGTAGACGGCGATCGCTGCACCGAAGGGAATGATCACCATCGCCAACAACGTGAGCTTCCACGACATCGACACCATCATGGCGACAATGCCGACGACGGTGAGGACTGACTGGAAGAACTGGGAGAGCGTCTGGTTCATGACCTGCGTGACGTTGTCGACGTCGTTGGAGACGCGAGAGATCAGATCACCGCGCGAATGCTGATCGAGGTAGCTCAGCGGCAGCCGTTCGATCTTGCGCTGAATCTCATTGCGCATCCGCCACCCGGCGTTCTGAACGGCAATGCGCAGCAGAATCTCACCGACCAGCCCCACCAACGCTGAGGCGGCGTAGATTGCGCACACCGTCAGCAGGACTTTGCCCAACTGGCTCATGTCGATTCCCTGGCCGGGCACGACGTCCATCGCAGAAAGCATGTCAGCGAAACGATCATGACCCGAGGCGCGCATCGCCTCGATTGCCGCTTCTTTCGAGGGCGCGTCCGCCATCATCTTCCCGATGACGCCGTTAAAGATAATGTCTGTGCCGCGGCCGAGGATCTTCGGTGCAATCACTGACAGAACCACCGACGTTGCAGATGCCAGCAACGTGATGAAAAGAATGAATGCATCGGGTCGCAGTGACTTGATCAGGCGTTTCAACGAGCCGGAGAAGTTCTTCGACTTGCCTCCAGGTGCGACCCCGCGGTTGCCGCGAGGACGGTTGGACTGCCCGCCGCGGCGCCGGCGCTGTGGCTGAGAATCAGTGCTCATGCTGCCTCCTCCTCGCTGAGCTGTGAGGCAACAATTTCCTGATACGTCGTACAGCTTTTCATCAGGTCCTCATGCGTGCCGCGACCGGCGATGTGACCATCTTCCAGCACGATGATCGTGTCGGCGTGCCGAATCGATGCAACGCGCTGCGCCACCACCACGATCGCCGCGTTGCCGGTGTGATCAGATAAACCTGCCCGCAGGCGCGCATCTGTGGCGTAGTCCAGCGCGGAAAAAGAATCGTCAAAGATATACAGGTCGGCATCGCGGTACAGGGCACGCGCAATCGACAGGCGCTGACGCTGACCGCCGGAGAAGTTCGACCCACCCGGATCGACCTCATGATTCACGCCGCCATCAAGCTTGGAGACGAACTCTGTGGCCTGAGCGCCCTCGAGTGCGCGCTCCACCCTGGAAAGCTGCTCGTCTGTCAGGTTGTCGGTTCGTGTCACGTCCAACAAACCGGACACTGTCTGCGCAATGGTGCCGGAAAACAGGTACGCATGCTGCGGCACCATCGCGATGCGCTGGCGTAGCTGAGCCAGGTCGATATCGCGCGCATCGATGCCATTGACCCGGACAGTTCCGCCTGTGGGATCCATCAGGCGCGGCAACAGGTTCACCAGCGTGGTCTTGCCTGAAGCAGTTGAGCCGATGATTGCAGTTGTCGTTCCTGGTTTCAGAGTGATCGAGATGTCATCCAGGACTGGTGAGAGTGCCCCGTCGTAATGCACGCTGACGTGGTCAAGGCTGAACACCCATTGGCCCTGGTCAAGGGTGGTGTCGTGGTGAGAATCTTCGGATGCGGCAGCGTCGCCCTCGTCAATGTGCGTCGCCATGTTCGAGGGGGACTGGGCTTCCGCGGGCGTGACAACTGTGGGAGCTGCGTCAAGAACCTCGGTGACACGGTGTGCGGCGACGCCGGCGCGAGGCACCATCACAAACATCATGGCGGCCATCATGACGGCCATGAAGATCATGCCGAGGTAATTGATGAAGGCGAAGAGCGCGCCGATCTGCATGTTGCCGCTGTCGATCAGGGATCCGCCAAACCACACCACTGCAACCGATGACATCGAAATGATCAGCGTCACCGAGGGGAACATGATCGAAAAGAGGATACCGATGCGCAGGTAGACCGACCGTACAGACGCGTTGACCGAGTCGTAGCGCTCGCGGATAAACGGTTGACGCACGAATGCGCGGATGACGCGGATGCCGGTGAGTTCTTCGCGCAGGACAGTGTTCATCGTGTCGATGCGTTTTTGCAGGCGGGCGAACTGCGGTGCGAGGAACGCCATGATGATGCCGACAACGACCGCGAGGATGGGGACGACGACCAGGAGCAATAGTGAGAGGCGTTGATTTTGGCGCACAGCCATCAGGACTCCACCGATGCCGTTAATGGGTGCCTGCACCATGATAAGGAAGGTCATCAGGGTGACCATCTGGATTTGCTGCACATCGTTGGTGGAACGCGTGATCAGGGAAGGGGCACCGAAGTCATGCATGTTCTGAGCGGAGAACGACTGCACATGAGTGAAGAGCCGGTGACGTGCCCAGGCGCCCAGACCCATCGCCGTACGGGCGCCGAAGTAGACAGCGAACGCAGTGGTGACCACCTGGACGAGAGTGATCCCCATCATGATTGCGCCGAGTTTCCAGATCAGGTCAGTGTCACCTTGTGCGACGCCTTCATCGATGATGCGGGCGTTGAGGCTCGGCAGATTCAGTGCGGCTATGGTTGCGATTACCTGCAGCACGATAATGCCGATCACTTCAAGAAGGCGTGTACGCAGATAGCGCCAAACAAAACGAAAAAGCACGCGTTTTCCATTCCATCGAAGTGCGTGACGTTTTCACGCACTCACATATGGTAAGAGACGCTGTGTCATCATGCTCACGATGGCGTTTTTGCGCTGTTGCGTGACCGATGGACATTTCAGGTTAATCGAGTAAACTTCCGACGTGCCTATGTTTACGTCATACAGAACACCTGCTTTTTCACCTGATGAGCTTATTGCAGGTTTTTGGTTGGTGCTCGCCTATGTTCATGCCGGGAAAGTGGCTGAATATGTTGCGAATAATGGTGAACCGACTGAAGCTGTTCCTCTGACCGAGGGTGGCACGCCTCATGCCTGGCACGAAATTGACGATATTGTTGAGCCTGTTATCCGTCATCATGGTCTCGACCACCCGGATGAACTTGCAGAGAAGATCGCACAAAACATCGTTCGTACTGTGTGGTGGGTCACACAGGTGAATGACAAGGTGCCTGGTGAGGCCTCTCAGGCGTCGATCTCTGTGGCTGATTTTGACCGCGCCCGCTCGGCTCTGCTGGAAGCCTGGAACGTAGGATCGATCGCCGGAATGGCGCTGTGGCCACCGACCGCCCGCACTGTCGCCACGCGTGTTGGCGACGGCAGGTGGAACACAGCTCTGTCCCGTCTGGGAGTTGCGACGTATTCAGGCAGGCGGGTTGGAGCCACACGCTTCAGTGATGAGGACATCATGAAGGCGTTGCGCAAATTTAACGACGAACTGCGCGAAGAATCTGGTGAGGAATCCTCCAGCTCGCAGGTGTCGGATCGTCTGACCTATCAGAACTACTGCGAGTGGGCCTCTGAGCAGCGGGCTGCGGGCGAGCGGATCGTGTCAGGCGCCACGATTCGCCAGCGCTACCGGTCGTGGAAAAAGGCACTGCATGAGGCCTTTGAGCAGGAGGGCTGAGCGCGGCGCGGCGTGCTCAGCTGAGCGAGGGTGGCTAACGCCAGCGGATCGATGAGTCGCGTCCGCGCAGGCGATCAAGTTCGCGACGCTCTTTCTTGGTGGGGCGACCTGTACCCTTTTCGCGCCGAGCCACCGGAATTGAGAGGCGGGGCCGAGGAAGCGACAAATCAACGTAGCACTGCCGCGCAATAGGGGCGCCCATCCGTTTAGCCAGGAGGTGACGCACCTCCAGCACGCGATCGAATCCTTCGACGCGCAGGCGCACTTCGTCGCCGACTCTGACTTTCTGTGCGGCTTTCGCTGCCTCACCGTTGACTTTCACGTGACCGGCGCGGGCGGCAGCCGTCGCAGCCGAACGCGATTTCACCTGCCGAGTCGCCCACAACCACGTATCGACCCGCACGAAGGGCTGGTCGCTGAGTGCGCCCGCAGGGATCGGCACTTCCGCGTGCGCAGGATCAGCGCTCTCAGCCGGAAAACCGTATTCAGCATCGTGGTTGCTCATAGACAGATCCTAGAACGAGAAGAGCCGCTCTACCTTCCGCACCTTGAGCGGGTGGCGGACGGCGTGACCAACCAGCACGGCTGCATCCTGTGCGAACGCGCACCCCGGACGGGTGGCGGACGACGCACACAGGTGCGAACCAATTGGGATCTGGCCGATGCGATGGCTACGATTGGAACAGGTCACTGTACAGACCTCACGTCAGCAACGCCGCTTCACCATGATGAAAGGACTCGACATGAGCACTCCTCGTATCGTCCACATTGCTACAGATCACGCGGGGCTCGATGCGTCACACGCGATTCAGGAACACCTGCGGGAGCGCGGATTCGAGGTTCACGACCATGGCCCTCAGTCCTACGATCCGCAAGACGACTACCCCGCTTTCTGCATTCACGCCGCGCAGGCCGTTGTCGCGGACCGGCAGGCAGGAAAAGACGCCCTCGGCATCGTGCTGGGTGGGTCCGGAAACGGTGAACAGATCGCCGCCAACAAGGTCGACGGTGTGCGAGCCGCCCTCGTCTGGAACGAATCGACCGCGCTGCTGGCCCGCCAGCACAACGATGCGAATGTTGTCGCGCTCGGAGCCCGTCAACACCCCGAGGAGGAAATGATTCACCTGATCGACCTCTTCCTCGACGAGCCTTTCTCCAACGAGGAGCGCCACGTCCGCCGTATCGGTCAGATCAGCCAGTTCGAGGCAGAGCGGGGTTAGCTTGCGTCACGAGCGACTAGGGTAGATGCATGGCAACTCCTCCTTTTGTCCTTGAATTACGCTCCAAAATCGGACACGCACCGCTGTGGATACCAGGGTGCACGGCAGTCGTATTGCGTCCCGCTGCGTCTTCCTTATTGGCGAGGGTGACCGGCGCGAACGCTGACCTGGCTGATGTTGAAGTGCTGATGGTCAAGCGTGCTGACAACGGCAAGTGGGCGCCCGTGACGGGAATCGTGGATCCAGGCGAGGAACCGGCTGCTGCAGCTGAACGTGAAATTCGTGAAGAAGCCGGTGTTGAAGCGGTTGCGCAGCGCCTCTTGTCGGTGGAGGTCGTGGGGCCTGTGACCTACCCGAATGGTGATGTGTCGAGTTATCTGGACTGCTCATTCGTGTGTGAATGGAAGCAGGGCGAGCCGTGGCCTGCCGACGGCGAGAACACAGAAGCGGCGTTTTTCCCAGCCAATGACCTGCCTCCCACTAATGAGCGCTTCCGAACTGCAATTAAGCGGGCACTGTCAGGTGAAGACGGGTCGGCGGTGTTCAATCGGTAGTACTCCATAGGCCCAAAGTGTGCAGCTTCTAACCGTTCGTAGATAGGACAGTGTGAGACACAACCACTTCCGCTCGAGGCGTGCAGATTCACCGTGCGTGCCGGTTATGGGGGATTAGTGGAGAGATTGGGGATTAGTGGAGAGCACGCTTGGCCAGCAGGGTAGATAGCGTGTGGCACTGTTTCACCGACTGGAACGGCACTTGCCGACAGATCGGGGACGTGGTGAGATTGAGCTCATGGCACATACACCTCAAAAAATCGTCTACAGAGTTGAAGCCGATTGCACGGGAGGTCGCGACGGAGCCGTCACGATTCCGACGCTGGACTTCCAGGCCGATCTGCGTATCCCGGAAAAGATGGGTGGCCCCGGTGGGGGACTGAACCCAGAAGCGTTGTTCGCCGCAGGCTACGGCGCATGTTTTCAAAGTGCGCTTGCACTTGCTGGAAAAGAACTCGGAGTTGACACGTCTGATTCGCTGGTTACCTGCTCCGTGGGGATCGGGCCTGAAGGTGAATCCTTTGCGCTGTCAGTCATGATCAATGTTGAGATTCCTGGCCTCGACGATGAGACGGTCAAGCGCGTGGCGACTCGCACGCACCAGCTGTGCCCGTATTCCAAGGCCATCGCTGACAACGTTCCGGTTCAGATCACAACCGGCCAAAAGTCGAAGTAAGGTCTTGTTCTTGTCAGTTCTCTAACTTTGTGTCAGGTGCGGGCTGCAGCGCGTGAGCTGTAGCCCGCACCTGTTGTGTACGTCCATTTTCATTGACCCAACTGTCGATCTCGGTCGACTATAGGGCGGGGGTGTTGCAATCCTGCCACTGTTTGTGCAGGTCAGGAGCTTTTGTCTGCGCGCACATCAGTCGACGCGTCGTCCAAATCGGCAGTTGGGGACAAGAGGGGGAGTGGAGACAGCCGGGCGCGAGAGGAAGCTGGAGGAAGGCAGCTGGGAGCCAGAGCGCAGGGCGCTGCGCAGAGCGCTTTCGTGCCTCAGGCTCCGCGCCAGTAGGCCTCCAGAATTGCACTGAGCGATTCAAGGTCGGCGACGTGGCTCATTTCGCGAGCCGAGTGCATCGACAGTAAACCGATCCCGACGTCGACCGTGCAGATTCCCAGACGCGTCGCCGTGATCGGGCCGATCGTGGTGCCGCATGGCATCGAGTTGTTGGACACGAAATTCTGCCAGGGGGCGTCAGCTGCCTGAGCCGCGCGTTTCCACAACGCGATCCCGGGAGCATCAGAGGAATACCGGCGGTTGGCGTTCAACTTCAACAGTGGTCCGCGGCCCATCACCGGGCGGTTGTCAGGGTCGTGCCGATCAGCATAGTTGGGATGCACGCTGTGCCCGGCATCAGCAGAGATACACGATGAGGCGGCCATCATCCGAGCCGTCCCGTCAAAGTCTCGACCCAGGCTCGCCGCCGTGCGACGCAGAATGTCTTCGAGGAACGGCCCGGCCGCCCCCGAACTGGTTGACGATCCTACTTCCTCATGATCAAAGCAGGCGAAAATCAGTACATCGTTGCCACTGATGCCGTCAGCCAGTAGGCGCTCTATTGCGGTGAGGCCGCTGTGCACCGATGACAAATTATCCTGACGGCCAGCAGCGACAAACTGTCCGTGCGATCCGAAGACGGCAGGCCCCTGCGAGGGAGTCAGGATTAGATCAAAGGATGCGATCTGATCGGCGTCATCCAGATCGACCGTATGAGCCACGAGATCAAGGACCGACGCGTCGTCCTCGTCAACAGTCCATACGGGCTTCATGTGCTGTTGCTTGTCGAGCACAAGGCCCTTGTCACTCACTGTACGGTCCAGGTGGATGGCCAGCTGCGGGATGCGTGCGAGTGGGCCGGTTGCGACCAGGCGCTGCTCGCCGCCTTGCGTGAGAATGCGTCCAGCGATTTTGAGTTCGCGATCCAGCCACGAGTTCAGCAGCATTCCGCCGTAAATCTCTGCGCACAGCTGCCCCCACCCGTCGGCGGTGGTGGCCTGCACAGACGGCTTGAGCACGAGAGCAGGGGAGTCAGTATGCGCGCCGACGATGCGGAACGCAGACGAGTCAGTGACAGACTCGGGGATCACGTACGCAATAACGGCACCGTCGCGGACAACCACGTGTCCACCCGGTGCCGTATCCCACGCGTCAGTTTCGCGCTGGCGCACGCACCCCGCATCCTCCAAACGTTGAGCAATGAGGTTAGCGGCGTGGTACGAGGACGGGGAATCGCTCAGAAAAGACAGATAATCGCAGGTAAAGGCACTGGCCGTCGCCGTGCCGGCAGGTTTCACGTTGGACATGACTCCATGGTAGGCGATGGAACAACGCCGGTGGAGTCGCCCTCGTCAATCCTGCCGAACGAACAGGCGACGACCAGTAAGGAACTGCGTCACAGTGTGCTCGAGGCGACGCGAACCGCCGTCGAACACGCGAGTGAGGCTCAGGAGTTCAGCTTGCCGGCGATCTCGACTGTGCGGCGAGCCATGTGGTCGAGCGCAGCCACTGTTTCCTCCGAACGCTTGTCGGTGTTCACCCGCTCAGGAATGACACGCGCGATCGCCCGTCTGGAAAAGCTCGGTCTTGTTGAGCGCACCCCGTCGTCCTCGGACAGACGATCAATGCTGGTGTCGTTGACGCCCGAGGGAAAGTGCACGCAGCAAGAAGCCGCTGTCATCACTCAGGAGCACGGCGCTCAGCTATTCGGTGCAGTCGCCACTGCAGATGAACGTCGCCGCGTTAAGCAGATTGGTCTGGATCTGCGCGCAGAGATGGGGGCGCGGCAAAGTGAAATGATTAAACAGGAAGACGAGGACGCCTAGACGTGCGGCCGCTGATAACCTGCTTGCGGGCAAAGAACCGCTGACGAACTACTTGCCGGCGGAGAAGCGGTACACGTTCGTCTCACGCAGCTCGAAACCGCACCGCTTGTACAGGCGGTTAGCTGCTTCGCGCGAGGGACGCGATGTCAGGTCAATCGTGCGTGCGCCAAGCTCCTGGGCAAAGTCAACCGCTGCTTCAACCAGCTTCTGGCCGGCACCCTGGCCGCGCGTACTGTCATCAACGACCACATCTTCCACCCAGGCACGCAAACCGGTGGGAATTGTGAAAGTGGCCAGTGTCAGCATCCCGGCGATCTGACCGGCAGCCACATCGCCCGCTGCCTCATCGGTGCGATAGATAAACAGATACACACCTGGTTGAGAAATAAAGTCGCGGATAGCGCCTTCCTCCATCGGCGCTGATGAGCGGGACAGCTGAGGGACGAGCAGCTTCATTGCTTCGGTCAGTTCGGGCGAAAAATCATCGACGCGTTCGATCGCCATGAGGCCTCCTGTGGGTTGCGCAATCTCCCTAGCATTGTGACACGATCGCCCGCCGTGCGTGCCAGTGACGCTCGGGCGCGTGGTGCTCAAGCGTGTGACGCTTGGGTGCGTGATGCTCAGGCGTGCGATGCGTGGGCGCGTGACGCTCGCGCTTGCGACGGTCGGGTATGTGACGTTCACATGTCTGTCGGCGCTCTGAGAGGCAACGCCTTCAGTGGGCCAGATCCTGCCTCTCGTGCAGCTGCTGATCCTCGCGCACGCGCAGGTTCTTCAGACAGAAGGTGCAGTACACCACCAAGAGCACAACGCAGAACGACAGGAGCGCTGCGTTGAAGGCCGTCTCGCTCATTGACAGCGACGAGGCCGCATCGGCGCTCGTTTTTTCGATGATGGCCAGAGAATTATTCAGGCTGTGGAAGACGATACATGGAACTAAGCTCTTTCCGTTGTAGAACAGCAATACAAGGGTGAAGCCGACGACGATTGCAAAAACGATCTGCATGAGTGTATTCATCAGCGGGGCGCCGTTGAGCAGGTTGACGATATGTCCCAGCCCGAACGTCAATGACGACACAATAATGGCTGCCATCAAATTGCTTTTCGCCATTGCCAGGAAGAGGAAACCTCTGAAGATTACTTCTTCCAGGAAACCGATGCACGTCATCGAGACAATGAAAAGGATGGTTTCGACAGCGGTGTACCGGAAGTCAAAACCCGTGATCAATCCGCTGGTGGCAACGATCAAAATGGGGAGGAAAAACCAGGCTCTGTCGGCTGGATAGGGCGGCTTGATAAGCCCGTACTTTTTCGCCAGGCCATTGGAGATAATCCAGTACGCAAGAACTGCGACAAGGGCGATATGGAAGATCGCCGGGATCAACGCTGTGATCCCGATCTGGTCGGTGAGTTGCTGTGCAACGAGGGTCCCGCCGACGTAGATAGCAATCATGATGATTGCGAACGTTATTTCACTTTTCTGATACAACGCCTTCATCGTGACGCCTCGTTTCGTGGACGCGGGGATCGAGGAGTTGAACGACCTCACGTATGAGCCCGAAAGAGCATGACATGACTTTCTCGCAAAGCCGCTAATCTCAATGGTGTTTTCAGTGTAACCAGCGCGAATCAGGCCGTCGGTAACAAAATGATAAATGCGCGTCGGCTCATGTGGATGGGGAAGTTGTGTCGCTCCTTGTGGGGGTTGTGTGTATTTCAGGGGGCGTCCGCGCTCCTATCGAGCAGACTTGAGCAGTCAAACGTCTTTCAAGCAGGTCCGCTCCCTTATCGTATATTGAGCAAACCTTCGCCCTTACTGTGTTTCAAGCAAAACCGCACACTCGACATGGCGGGTGTGCGCGAACATGTCAAAAATGCGTCCCTGACTCACTTGATACGACGGCATGTGCGCGAGATCCTCAACCAGTGTTGCCGGATTACATGACGAGTACACGATGTGGTGCGCTCCGCACCCGTTGAGCCACGTCGCAAGCTCCTCACCCAGCCCGCGTCGGGGAGGGTTGACCACGATAGCATCTGGAACCGTGCGTTCGGACTGCTCTCGCGCCCACTTGGTCGCATCCGCCGCAATGAAACGCGTGCGCACACGCCTTGCTGCCACCTCCAGGTGCTGCGCAGCGTTCTTCGCAGCCTCGACAGCATCGCCGGAAATCTCCACGCCCGTCACATCCTGGACACCCGCGGCTGCAGCATTTAACGCAAACCCGCCCACGCCGCAATACAGATCCCACACGCTGCGAGCATCTACATCCGTCAGCCAGCTCGCCACCTGCATGTACAGTGCTGAAGCCACCCGCGTGTTGGTCTGAGTGAAGGAGCGCGGCCCAACCTGCAGTCGCGTCCGTCCAACCGTCATCGGCAGTGTTACCTCGTCGGTGAGGACGTACTCATCCGGCCCTTCGACCAATGCTGCGTGCGTGGGATGAATGTTGGCCGTCACCACTCGAATGGTCGGCACCGCCTGTCTGATTGCATCAAGATGAGTGCGCAGAGTCGACATGTGGCGGCGCGAGCGCAACACGAAGCGCACCATTAGTTGTCTGTCATCGCCTGCCGTCACAATGACGTACTTAAGGTCGCCTCGACGCCGTTTGACGCTGTACGGTTCGATGCGCATGTGCTCGATCAAACGGGCAAGTCGGGGGAGCTGATCGCGGATTGCAGGCACGACGATCGGGCAGTCTCGCAGGTCCTGCACGTTCAAATCCGCCCCCAGTATTCCCAGCCGCATGTCCGAGGGTGTCCCTCCCGCCACGAGCTTCACCTTGGAGCGAAAATCCCTCTGATGCGATGCAGCAGGTGCCAGCCACTGCAGATCGGGCGTGCCGAATTCAGTGAGGGCGCGACGAACCTTCGCATCCTTGTCTGCAAGCTGACGTTCGTACGGTGTGGGCAGCAGGGCGCACGAATGGCACAGCCCGGCCTCGAAATACCCACATTGCATAGGGGAATTGTGTCACGGTGCCTGCGAGGGTGCCCGATCGCAAGGTGATGTGTCCGGAGGCTGTGTCGGCTTGCTCACATGTGACGAGGGAATAAGCCTCACCGCGATGAAGTTGAGCATATTAGACTCAAGTTTGAGGTCGTAGGACTTGCCATGGCGTCATCCTCCCTCTAAACTTGAGTGCAACAGACTCAACTTGGAAGGATAGATTCAATGGCACGAGCAATTGGCATTGACCTGGGAACAACGAACTCCGCTATTGCGGTGTTGGAAGGTGGCGAGCCCACCATTATTGCCAACGCCGAAGGCGCGCGCACCACTCCCTCGGTCGTCGCATTTTCAAGCACCGGCGAAGTCCTCGTCGGAGAACTGGCCAAGCGGCAGGCCGTCACAAACGTTGACCGCACCATCTCGTCAGTCAAGCGCCACATGGGCACCGACTGGAAAGTGTCCATCGACGATAAGGATTACACCGCGCAGGAAATCTCCGCGCGTATCCTCGGCAAACTCAAGCATGACGCGGAAGAATACCTCGGTGAACCGGTGACCGATGCGGTCATCACCGTCCCCGCATACTTCTCTGATGCGCAGCGTCAGGCCACGAAGGAAGCCGGCCAGATCGCCGGACTGAACGTTCAGCGCATCGTCAACGAGCCAACCGCAGCAGCTCTGGCGTATGGCTTGGAAAAAGGCAAGGAAGATGAACTGATTCTGGTCTTCGACCTTGGCGGTGGCACGTTCGACGTGTCCCTGCTGGAAATCGGCAAGGATGATGACGGATTCTCCACCATTCAGGTGCGTGCAACTGCCGGTGACAACAAGCTCGGTGGTGACGACTGGGATCAGCGCATCGTTGACTGGCTCATCCAGCAAGTCAAGTCCAAGTCAGGCGCTGACCTGTCGAAGGACACCGTCGCGCTGCAGCGTCTCAAGGAAGCTGCTGAGCAGGCTAAGAAGGAGCTGTCCTCGGCCTCGACCACGAACATTTCACTGCAGTACCTGTCGATGACGGCTGACGGTCCTATCCACCTGAACGAATCGCTTTCGCGCGCCAAGTTCGAGGAAATGACCTCTGATCTGCTTGACCGCACGAAGCAGCCGTTCCACGACGTGATTCGTGACGCAGGTATCCAGGTCTCCGACATTGACCACGTTGTGCTGGTCGGTGGCTCCACCCGTATGCCGGCAGTGGCTGAAGAGGTCCGCAAGCTGACCGACGGTCGCGAACCGAACAAGGGTGTCAACCCCGACGAAGTTGTGGCAATCGGCGCAGCCCTGCAGGCCGGCGTCATCCAGGGCGACCGTAAGGACGTTCTGCTCATCGACGTGACCCCGCTGTCCCTCGGCATTGAAACCAAGGGCGGGTTCATGACCAAGCTGATCGAACGTAACACCGCGATCCCGACGAAGTCCTCGGAGCTGTTCTCCACAGCGGAAGACGGCCAGACATCCGTGCTGGTTCAGGTCTACCAGGGTGAGCGCGAGTTCGCCCGCGACAACAAGCTGCTGGGAACCTTCGAACTGGGCGGCATCGCCCCGGCACCTCGCGGCAAGCCGCAGATCGAGGTCACCTTCGACATCGACGCCAACGGCATCGTGCACGTCTCCGCAAAGGATCGTGGCACAGGCAAGGAACAGTCGGTGACCATTACCGGTGGATCTGCCCTGCCTAAGGATGAGATCGACCGCATGGTGAAGGAAGCTGAAGCGCACGCCGCCGATGACAAGAAGCGTCGTGAGGAAGCTGAAACACGCAACACGGCCGAGCAGAAGGTCTACATGACCGAGAAATTCCTCAAGGATGACGGCGACAAGGTGTCAGAAGGTACGCGCAACGAGGTCCAGACGGATATCGACGCGGTCAAGAAGGCGCTCGAGGGTGACGACATCGAAGCAGTGAAGTCGGCTATGACCAAGCTCGACGAATCATCACTGAAGATCGGTCAGGAAATCTACGCCGCGCAGCAGGCCGAGGGTGACCAGGCCCAGGCTCAGGCAGACGGTCCGCAGGCCGGCGCCGGCCAGGCAGATGCATCATCGAGCGATGACGACGTCATTGACGCTGAAATCGTTGATGAGGAGGACGACGACAAGTGAGTGAGACACCGATGAACGACAAGAGCCAGACCGGGCCCTCCGAGTCTGATCCGCGCGTGTCGCCATCGGGTCCCACCGACCAGAACGCGTGTGCATCCGGCAAACAGTCAGATGCACACGCCGAGGGCAACGGCACCGGCAGCGCCTCACAGCATGGCGCTGCCGCCCGTGAGGCCGATGCGTCGCACACAGGTGATGCGTGTGAACCAGCAGGCTCAGCACGCGAAAACTCAGATGCAGACGATTCAGCTTCGACCGCCCCTCGCGATGGCACCACGTCCAATGAATCTGACGGCACCTCCGATGTCTGCGCAGACGATGCAAACAGCGAATTGGCTGATGGCGCCAATGCTGCGCCAGCAAGTACCGACGATATGTCCGCATTTGAGGATGATGTCGAAGATACCGAGCTGGCCAAGGCAATGGCACGAATCGGAGAGCTGGATGATGACCTGGCTCGGGCACGCGCCGACCTGTACAACCTGAACCAGGAGTACGGTAACTACGTGCGCCGTTCCAAGGAAGCTGCATCCGCCCACCGCGTGAGCGGTCAGCAGGAAGTGGCAGAAGCGCTGATTTCCGTCCTCGATGATATTCACGCAGCGCGTCAGCACGGCGACCTCGAAGACGGACCTTTCGCAGCGATCGCTAACAAACTTGAAGAAGTTCTCAAGAGTCAGTTCGCGATGGAACGCTACGGCGTGGAAGGGGACGACTTCGACCCCTCGCTGCACGAGGCGCTGATGGCACAAGCCAGTGAGGATGTCGACCACCCTGTGATCGGCCAGGTTCTGCAGCCCGGATACCGCATGGGTGAGAAGGTTCTGCGCCCCACGAAAGTGATGGTTCACAACCCACAGTGACACGTACAAGGACGGGCATTAACCGATGCCCACGAGAAAACGAACTGCTCACAGGCAGACAACCGGGAGATGAGGTGACATGAGCGGACAAGATTGGTTGGAAAAAGATTTCTACAAGACTCTGGGAGTCGGGAAAGACGCCGACGCGGCAGCCATTAAGAAGGCCTACCGCAAGCTTGCCCGAAAGTGGCACCCCGATCAGAATCCTGGAGATGCGAAAGCCGAAGAGCGTTTCAAGGAAATCGGTGAAGCCTACGCCGTCCTGTCAGATCCTGAACAGCGCAAACAATACGATGCGCTGCGCTCAATGGCAGGTGGCGGGGCACGATTCCAGGCAGGCCCCGGCGGTGCGGCAGGCGGAGCAGGCTTTGAAGACCTGTTCTCCAACCTGTTCGGCGGCGGTGCTGGTGGGCCGGGTGGTCAGACCCGAGTGCGCTACAGCACCCAGGGCGGCGGCGGAGCAGGCTTTGAGGATATGTTCTCGAACCTGTTCGGCGGCAGCGCCGGCGGACAGTCTGGCCCCTACGGGTCGGGCTCATTCGGTCAGGGAGCGCCCGGAGCAGGTTTTGGTGGTCCTCGACCCCAACGTGGAAATGACCTGCGTGCCTCCACTACACTGACGTTCCGTCAGTCCATGGAAGACACCACCGTGCGGATGACCGTTGACGGTCATTCGATGACGGTGCGCATCCCTGCCGGCGTGAAGGACGGTCAGAAGATCCGTCTGCGCGGCAAGGGGCGTCCCGGCTCAAATGGCGGGAAGAACGGTGACCTGATCGTCACGATCAACGTGGCCAGGCACCCTGTTTATTCGCGCGACGGTGACGACCTGCGGATGCAGCTGCCGGTGACGATGTCGGAGGCAGCATTGGGCGCCAAAGTCAGCGTGCCTCTTCCTGACGGCTCACATGTCGCCATGAAGATCCCCGCAGGCACGCAGTCAGGCGCCGTATTGAGACTGCGCCACCGCGGAGCGCCCAACGGGAAGCGTCGTGGTGACCTGATGGTCGAGGTGCAGGTTGCTGTCCCCACGAAGCTCACGAAACAGCAGCGCGAGGCGCTCGACGCCTTCAGCGCGTCGCTGGGTGACTGGGATCCACGCGCTGACCTTGCAAAGCGGGCGGAGGCGTAAGACATGCTGCCTTCTCACTCGCAAACGACGTTCGTGATTTCTGTGGCGGCAGAACTGGCAGGCATGCATCCGCAGACGCTTCGGCAGTATGACCGCCTGGGCCTGGTGACGCCTGCCCGCACCAAGGGACGAGGGCGGCGCTACACGCACCGTGACATCCAACGTCTGCGCGCCGTCCAGGTCATGTCCCAGGAAGAGGGCATTAATCTGGCGGGAATTCGCAGAATCCTCGACCTGGAGCGGGCACTCGAACAGCTTGAAGGCGAACGTGACGCGCTCGAACATCAGCTCGATGAAGTCAGGCGGCGACGCGACCGTGTCTTTGCCGCCTCACCGACAGGTGAAGTCTCTTCACTGCGTCGTGGCGAGCGTCCGGGTTCGGCCCGGCGAGGTGCTGACACGCCGGTGGACACAGGCGCATCAACAGGGACTGAACTGACGTTCCACGGTGGAGCACTGGTCAGATGGGCGCCTACTCAGCTGATGGACCTGGTGAGTTTCTGGATGAATGACTGGCAAGCGCGTCGCGACGGCTAGGCTCAACCTCTACGCCTCTCGGGACGGGCAGGACCCGACCGATGCGCCCCACGAGGCGAGACCTCAGCGATATGCCCCACCATATCGACATGGAAGCGCATGTGCTTTTTCAAGGTCCGCACCACACCAGCTGAAAGTGGAGGTGCGGGCCTTTGCCGCGCTAATGTGACCTCATGACAGTGCCTCATGATTCGACCCGACCATCGTCGAACTCGTCGCGATCCCTTCGCTCCCGCGTGGCAACGGGAATTGGATCGCTGGCTCGCACCGCCTCTCGTGCTCTGGGACGAGGTTCAGGCGGAATGATCGGTGGGAGAGTCGCCCTCGCACTGGCTCCAAACGTTCTTTCGGAAGTGTCCCGAGGGTGCCGTTGCGTCACAGTCACCGGCACGAACGGTAAATCCACGACGACGCGAATGATTCGCGCAGCGCTGTCCACACGCGGGCAGGTTGCCTCGAACGTGAACGGCGACAACATGCCGCCCGGCATTGTCAGTGCGTTCATGATGGCGCCTCGCGCACAATTCGCTGCACTGGAAGTCGATGAAATGCACCTGCCGATCGTTGCCGGACAGGTCAACCCTGCAGTGATGGTGCTGCTCAACTTGTCACGCGACCAGCTGGATCGTGTCGGTGAAATCGGCACAGTGGAGCGGCGGCTGCGTCAGGCAGTCAATGCCCACCCCGATGCAACCATTGTTGCGAACTGTGATGATCCCCTGATCGCTTCAGCCGCATGGGATGCGAAGTCGGTGATCTGGGTGGCAGCCGGTACCACGTGGGGGGCGGACTCAGCAGGATTTCCCCGCGGCGGCAGGCTCGTGCGTCAAGGCGATGATTGGCATGTAGTCGGGGCAGACCACCCCTATCGGCGTCCCGAACCTGACTGGTGGCTGGAAAAGGTCGAGGCGTCCGGCCAGGCGACACTTCGTTCGCGCGAGGGCCACGCCACCGACGTGAAACTGAATTTGCCTGGAGCAGCGAACCTCGGCAACGCGGCGCACGCGATCGTGGCTGCGCATCAAGTGGGCGTCGACATTGACGGCGCGAGTCGGGCGATCGGTGAGGTCAGAGAAGTAGCAGGGAGGTATTCCACTCACGAGGTCAATGGTCGCCGCGTGCGTATGATGCTGGCGAAGAACCCGGCCGGGTGGCAGGAAGCCATGACGATGGTGGATGCCACTGCGAACGGACTGGTCATCGCGGTGAACGGGCAGATCCCTGATGGCGAAGACCTGTCATGGCTGTGGGACGTGGACTTTTCAGTGCTCCAACAGTATCCGTGCGCCGAACGCGTCGTGGCGTCGGGGGAACGCGCGGCGGATCTGGCTGTGCGCCTCGAATATGCAGGTATCCACTGTGAATGTGTGCCCGACACGATCGAGGCATTGACGCGCTGTGCTGAAGGACGCATCGAATTCCTGGCAAACTACACGTCATTTCGTGACACGAAACGTGAAATTGACCGGCGCGAAAAAGAACGCCACGCCGGTACGCAGAGCACGCAGACGACGGCCGAGGGAGGACGCGATGAGTGAATCAACCTTGCGGATCGGTGTGCTCTACCCCGAAGTACTGGGCACGTACGGCGATACCGGCAACGCGGTGGTGCTGTGCGAACGCGCACGCAGGCGCGGAATTGATGCTGACATCATCAGCGTCGACCTGGACACACGCGTGCCTGAAGACCTTGACCTGTACACCCTGGGTGGGGGAGAGGACACCGCCCAGGCTCTCGCCGCTCGAAAAATGAGTGACGGCACCGGGCTGAAACGCGCTGTTGAGCGGGGTGCCCCCATTCTGGCGATCTGCGCCTCCCTGCAGGTGCTGGGCCAATGGTACGAGGATGCTAACGCAGTGCGCGTGCCCGGTTTGGGATTCCTGGACGTCACCACCGCACCTCAGGGCAGCAGAACTATCGGTGAGATTCTCACCACGCCCCGAATCGACGGGCTGACCGACCTGCTCACAGGATTTGAAAATCATGGCGGTGCCACAACATGCGGACCGGATGCCACGCCACTGGGAACCGTCATCCGCGGAACGGGCAACGGCGTCAATACAGGCGACGGAGCATGCGACGGTGTCCACCAGGGGTCTATCATCGCCACCTATATGCACGGCCCCGTCCTGGCGCGCAACCCGCAGCTGGCTGACTACCTGCTGAGCCAGGCAATGGGAATAGCGATGACAGACCTGTCTGAACTGACTGTTCCCGGCGTGCAGCGCCTGCGCGAAGAACGCCTGCAGGCTGTGCACAGTGAGGTCGGCAACTGAACTCCTGAATCACAAAGTTGAGTGGAATAGACTCAAGGTGTGTGTCGTTGTAATGAGTAGATCAGACAACGAAGCCCGTCAGACTCCCTCGTCGACCGAAAACTAACGGTCCGGAAGGTGGCTGAGGGGCAACACTTCAGGAGGTACACGTGAGCGAAGAGTTCACAACGAAGGCTCAGGAAGCCATCGGATCGGCGCTGCAGTCAGCGGCAGCCGCATCCAATCCGCAGGTCGAGCCCCTGCATCTGCTGGGCGCACTGCTCGAACAAAACGAGGGTATCGCCCTGTCCCTGCTGGCAAGCGTTGGAGCAGACCGGAAGGTCGTGGGCGCACGCACCCGCAGCGCTTTGGTGAAACTGCCCTCCACACAAGGTGCCACGACCACTCAGCCCGCCACATCCCGCACGCTGCTCACCGTCATCACCGACGCGCAGCGCAGGGCGAAAGAGGGCGGAGACCAGTACACGTCAACCGAACACCTGCTCATCGCGCTCGCAGCCTCGGGCACGGATGCAGGAAAGATCCTGACCGATCAGGGGGCGACGGAAGAAGCGCTGACCCGTGCACTTTCGCAGCTGCGCCCTGACCCGATCACGTCGGCCAACCCCGAAGGCTCATTTGAAGCACTCGAGAAATACGGTCGCGACCTGACGCAGGTGGCACGTGAAGGAAAACTCGACCCGGTCATCGGCCGTGACAACGAGATCCGCCGCATCATTCAGGTCCTGTCACGACGCACGAAGAATAACCCTGTGCTGATCGGTGAACCCGGTGTCGGCAAGACCGCTGTGGTCGAAGGCTTGGCGCAACGAATTGTTGCCGGTGACGTGCCCGACTCGCTCAAAGACAAACGAGTCGTGTCACTGGACATCTCATCGATGGTGGCAGGTGCCAAGTATCGTGGCGACTTCGAGGAGCGATTCAAAGCCGTTCTCAACGAAATTGCACGTTCGGACGGGCAGATCATCACCTTCATTGATGAGCTGCACACAGTTGTTGGCGCCGGTGCAGCCGAAGGGTCAATGGATGCGGGCAACATGCTCAAACCCATGCTGGCGCGCGGCGAGCTGCGGATGGTGGGTGCCACCACGCTGGACGAGTACCGCGAAAACATCGAAAAGGACCCTGCGCTGGAACGCCGTTTCCAGCAGGTCTTTATCGGGGAGCCGTCAGTGGAGGACACCATCGCCGTTCTGCGCGGCATTGCACCCAAGTACGAAGCACACCACAAAGTCACGATTTCCGACGGTGCCCTCGTCGCTGCTGCGCAACTGTCCGACCGCTACATTACCGGGAGGCAACTACCCGACAAGGCGATTGACCTGATTGACGAGGCCGCATCCAGGCTGCGTATGGAACTGGATTCCAGCCCCGTGGAAATTGATCAGCTGCGTCGCCAGGTGGACAGGCTGCGCATGGAGGAGTCCTACCTTGCCGAGTCCGACCCCGATCAGGGGGATGCTGCCACGCAGGAACGCCTGGTGAAGCTGCGCAAGGACCTGGCTGACCGGCAGGAAGAACTCAACGCGCTGACCAGCCGGTGGGAGGCTGAAAAGGCCGGACACAACAAGGTCGGTGACCTGCGTGTCACGCTCGATGACCTGCGCACTCAACTGGAGCTGGCGATCCGCCAGAACAAATGGGAGGAAGCCGGTCGCTTGCAAAACGGCGAGATCCCCGCTGTCGAACACCAGATCGAGCAGGCCGAGTCGGAGGCCGAACGTGACGCGGCAGACGGCAGCACGCCTGAGCCGATGATCGCGGAGAAAGTCGATGCCACCACCATCGCGGAAGTCGTCGAGTCATGGACCGGAATTCCTGTGGGGCGCCTGCTCCAGGGGGAAACCGAGAAACTGCTTGAGATGGAAGACGTGATCGGCAAGCGACTGATCGGTCAGAAGAAGGCTGTTCGCGCCGTAGCCGATGCGGTGCGTCGTTCGCGCGCCGGGCTATCTGACCCGAACCGTCCCGATGGATCATTCCTGTTCCTCGGACCCACTGGTGTCGGTAAGACCGAGCTGGCACGCTCGCTGGCGGACTTCCTCTTCGACGATGAGCGCGCCATGGTGCGAATCGACATGAGCGAGTATTCCGAGAAGCATTCGGTTGCCCGCCTGGTCGGATCTCCGCCCGGATATGTCGGATACGAGGAAGGCGGTCAGCTCACCGAGGCTGTTCGCCGCCGCCCGTACTGCGTCATTCTGTTGGACGAGGTCGAGAAGGCCGATCCTGAGATCTTCAACATCCTGTTGCAGGTCCTGGACGACGGGCGACTGACCGACGGGCAGGGACGCACGGTTGACTTCCGCAACACGATCCTTATTCTGACATCGAACCTGGGCTCACAGTTCCTCGCCGACAGCGCGCTGTCACAGCAGGAACGCCATGACGCGGTCATGCAGCAGGTGCGGATGGCATTTAAACCTGAGTTCCTCAACCGTCTTGATGAGGTCCTCATGTTTGAACCGCTCACCAGTGAAGAGCTGGCGCAAATCGCGGACCTTCAGGTTGCGGCGCTTGCCCGTCGACTGGCTGACCGGCGCATCGCGCTGACGGTGACCGAACCGGCACGCGGATGGCTGACTCGGGCAGGATACGATCCGGCCTATGGTGCTCGTCCGTTGCGTCGCACTGTTCAGCGCGAGGTGGGGGACCGACTGGCCACGATGATTCTGTCCGGCCAGGTGCATGACGGTGACGAAGTGCGCGTGGATGTCAGCGAGGATCTCAGATCCCTGACGATGCAGCGCGTCAGGCCATCCGAGCCTGATGGCGACGAGTATGGCGATCATTCGCCGGACCACAGCGCCGAGCAAAGCGAATACACGCCGGACGACAGCGCCGAGTAAGCGTCGGGAAATCCTGCACCCGCCGATCCTGACAGGTAAAATCGCAAGTGAATAATTGGTGGGGTGATCACTGGTGCCGCCTTCGTCTAGTTTGGCGAGGGCGGCTCAGTTTGATGCCGAGTTGCAGATAGACTGGGGACGGATCTATCCGTGGCGCATTCAAAGCACCGGTTCAAAGACATGTTGAGGTGGCAATCGTGACGACAGGGCGCAAGAATCGCGGTTCATACTCGACTGGCCTGGCCACCCGCGAATCTATCCTGAACGTGGCGATGTCGCTCATCTCGCGCCGTGGCTTCGCCGGCATATCATTGCGTGACATCGGTCGTGAAGTGGGAATATCCCATCCTGCGGTCATCTACCACTTCCCATCAAAAGAAGCGCTGCTGGGTTCTGTGATCAACCGCATGGAGGAACGAGCGGGGCTGGTTGATTTCGTGGAAGACGCCGAAAATGGCCGGACCGTTCAGGCGCGCGTCATTCCCGAAACGCTGTTCGACTTTGCGATCGCCATGATGAGATTGGCGAACAACCCGGATGTCTCGATGATTATTGACCTGGAGTGCATTCTTGCAGTTGAAGCAGCATCAACGACGCACCCTGTTCACGATCACTTCGTCGCGAGGATCTATGCGATCCACGATTTCCTGCGCGACGAGGTGACCCGCTTGGCATCTGAGGGCATTGTCAAGACCGATCTCAGTCCGGCGTTCCTGGCGAAAACCCTTATGCAGATATGGTTCGGCCTGTCTCTGCAGGCCCGCTACTCCGACGATGAGGAGACGGGGCTCCAAACAGTGGCTATCTTCCTGGCACAGACCCACCGACTCCTCGGACTGGATTCGGACACAACACTGAAAGTGGGCCAGGCGATCCCTGAAGAAGTCGGTGACGTTTATGCACGTTTCCTGCGAGTGGCAGGGACTCTCAGTTCGTAACCTGGAGGCATAGTGGCTGACATGGATCTGTACCCCGTCCCGTTCGAACACGCGCTCGCAGTGGTGCGCAGCGACCGCACGCTGTATGTGCAAGGCGATGAGTCAGTGGTCTACCCTCTGGCATCGGTCACGAAAGTCATCGCCTCACGCGCCATCCTTGTGGCAATTGACCAGCACCTGATGAACCTTGATGATCCGCTGGGGCCGGCAGGATCTACCGTGCGTCACCTGCTGGCTCACGCCTCCGGAATTGCAGCCGACTCGCGCGAGGCGCAGGTGCCCCCAGAAACGGAGCGGATCTATTCCAACGCAGGCTTCGACATCTTAGGGGAGGCAACAAGCGAGGCCACAGGTGAAGAACTCAGTCGCTGGATCGAGCTGAGTGTCCTGGAGCCGCTGGGAATGACGACAGCGGATGTGCCCGGATCGCCTGCCTACTCAGCGGTGGGAAGCGCGGCGGATCTGGTTGCTCTGGCTCAGGAGCTCCTCGCACCCACGCTGATCAGCGAGGACCTTGATCAACAATCCGTGTCAGTGCAGTTCCCTGATCTGGATGGCTTCGTGCCTGGATACCGTAAGCACCGCCCGTGCCCCTGGGGGCTGGGCGTGGAGATCCGCGGCCACAAATCGCCGCATTGGACATCTCAGCATGCCGACCCCGCAACGTTTGGGCACTTCGGAGTGTCTGGCTCGTTCATCTGGGTTGATCGTGGTCGAGACCTGGCGGCTGTATTCGTCGGCACAGAGAAGTTTGGCAGTTGGCACAAGAAGAATTGGTGCCTGCTCAATGATCAGATTCTTGAGCGCTTCGCATAAGGGCACTGCTGGCGACGCCTTGCAACGGTGCCCTGTTGGCGACAGCCTCCGATAATGCTCTGCTGCCGGCCCATTTGTCTGCGCTCCACGCATTGAGAGTATGCGTTGTGCGGCCACCTCGGGCAGAGGGACCCTAATGTGCGATCTCAACGATGACCGGCACGTGGTCAGAGGCTCCCTTGCCTTTGCGTTCATCGCGATCAATCCACGCCTGCGTGATGCGGGCGTCAAGTGCAGGCGTCGCATACATGAAGTCAATGCGCATTCCTTCGTTACGAGGGAAACGCAGCTGCTGGTAGTCCCAGTACGTGTAGTTCGTGACGCGAGGACGAGTCGCTTCCACCCATCCATCGGCTGCAAAAGCCTCAAAGGCGGAACGCTCTGGCTGTGTGACGTGGGTGCGGCCGTCGAAGAAGTCGATATCCCACACGTCCTCATCGCGCGGTGCCACATTCCAGTCGCCCACCAGCAGTGCGCTCGGTGAGCCGCCCTCATCCGATGCCGTTGCAGGTGGGACAGCGCCGCCCTCGGCCAGTGTGTCCTCACCCGGGGCATCGCCCTTGGACACCCCGCTGGAATCGCCTGCAACGTAAGGTGAAACGGCAGCGCGCAGTGCGGCGAGCCACTGGAGTTTGTACTGGTAGTGCGGGTGGTCAATCTCGCGGCCGTTCGGAACATACAGACTCCACACATCCAGTCCTTCAGGCGTTCCATCGTCGATCCGCACTCGCAGGGCACGCGCTTCGACGCGCGCAGGATCTCCCCATGTGGGCGCTCCCGGAAAGTCGCGGGATACGCTGAGAATGGGAAGCCTGGAAGCGATCGCCACGCCATTCCACTGGTTGAGTCCGTGAACCTCCACGCGGTAGCCGGCATCGGTGAACGCGTCAATCGGGAACTGACCCGGCTTGCATTTGATCTCCTGCATTGCCAGTACGTCCAGATTCCACCGCGCGCAGCACTCGATGACGCGGTCGACGCGGGTACGGGCTGAGTTAATGTTCCAGGTTCCAATCCTCATGTCTCCACCCTACCGGCGCAGGCCAAGCGTTGAGCGAGCATGGATCCGTCGGCGCATGCTGGTCACTGAGCGAGCATGCATGCGCCGGCGACCTTACGATGAGGTTATGGGTACAGCTTTAGTCACGGGAGCAACATCAGGTCTGGGAGAAGAATTCTGCTGGCAACTTGCCGAGGCGGGACATGATCTGGTTCTGGTTGCCCGCACGCAGGAAAAACTCGATGACCTGTCCAATCGTCTGGAGCAGATCGCGAACATCACGACCGAGGTGATCGCAGCTGACCTGTCGCAAACCGGGGACGTACAGCGGGTTGCCGAGCGTCTCGACGTTCAGCCTGATGATGAATCTGGATGTGCACCGGTGGGCCTGCTGGTCAATAACGCAGGGATGGGTCTGGGGGAGGAGTTCCTCGACAACGAACTGGAGACGGAAGAGCAGGCCCTGGATGTGATGGTGCGAGCCGTCATGGTGCTGTCGTACCACGCTGGTCGTGCCATGCGCCGACGAGGAGTAGGCGCCATCTGCAACATCTCCTCCATCGCTGCAGAGACCGGGATGGGTACCTATAGCGCGCACAAAGCGTGGGTGAAAGCCTTCAGCGAAGGATTGGCGTTCGAACTGGAAGGAACCGGGGTGACTGTCACCGCTGTATCACCGGGCATGACGCGCACAAACTTCCACAAGGCAGCTGATGTTGATGTGTCCGACACACCGGGATGGATCTGGTCGGATGCGGAAACGGTGGTCTCGCAAGCTCTTGAGGCCGTTCGTCGAGGGCGGGTGCTGGTGACGCCGACTGCGCTGTATAAGAGCGCGAATGTGGTCTCTCGGCTGACTCCGCGGTGGTTGATGCGTAAGGTGATGCGCGCCGTGCCGCACATGTAGCGTGACGGGGCTGCTAGCATCGCGGGGCGTTGTGCGGGCAAGTTTGCCAAAATTGTTACCAAATGTAAACAAATGTAACGCGCTGCAATCGCATACATTTTGTGGAGAAAACGTTGTAGAGTGAAAGCGACGTCGATCGTTGATCGGCACCTGAGAGGCGGCTCGATCTGAGAGACCACCAAATTCAGGTTTTTTGACACGAAGGAGTGAACGCAAATGGCAACCAGAAAAGGAATTGCCTTGGCAGCTGGCGCTGCTGCGATGGTGCTGATGACGGCATGTAGCAGTGGCGGTGGCGGACAGACATCAGGGGACTCAGGTGCCTCTGGTGGCGGCGCAACCGGTGAATTCGAGGGGCGCGGCCCCATCACCTATGTGCAGGGTAAAGACAACTCCGGTCTGATGGCTCCCATGTTGGAGGATTGGAACAAGGACCACCCGGACGAAAAGGTTGAGATGATCGAGCTGTCGGCCGAAGCCGATCAGCAGCGCAACTCGATGGTTCAGAACGCTCAGACCCAATCAGATGCATACTGCGTTATTTCTCTGGACAACATCCACGTCGCCGAATTTGCTGCTCACCGCTGGGTTGAGCCGCTCAACGAGGCAGACTTCGAAAAGGACAAGATTCTGCCGGCTGTGTGGCAGACAGGCCTGTACCGTGACCAACTTTACGCCGTTCCATACGCTTCTGATGGTGGCATTCTGTACTACCGCAAGGACCTGCTTGAGCAGGCCGGCGTGACCGATCCGCCCAAGACGTGGGATGACATGAAGAAAGGCTGCGAAGCTGTGCGCGGCCTCGACGGTCATTCAGACATCGGGTGCTATGGCGGACAGATGGCCAAGTACGAAGGCCTGACGGTCAATGTTGACGAAGCCATTCACTCCGCCGGCGGACAGATTGTCAGCCCCGAGGGCGAAGTGGTTGTCGACTCGCCTGAAGCCCTCAAGGGCCTGCAGACGCTTGAAAACGCCTTCAAGGATAACTTCATTCCTGAAGAAGCCCTGACTTACAAGGAAGAAGAAGGCCGCGCAGCATTCGAGAGCGACCGCCTGGTCTACTACCGCAACTGGCCATACCAGTACTCCCTGACCAAGGAAAAGCTGGGCGACAAGTTCGGAGTTGCTCCGCTGCCTGGTTTGACCGCAGATCAGCCTGAAGGAGGCATGTCCTCACTGGGCGGCCACAACGTCGCCATCTCCAGCTTCTGCAAGAACAAGGCAACCGCGTACGACTTCATCAAGTGGTTCACCTCAGAAGATATCGAGAAGCGCCTGCTCACCGAGCAGACACTGGCCCCGATCTACTCCGCGCTGTACGACGATCAGGAACTGATTGACCAGTACCCGTATCTGCCGGCGCTGAAGGGCTCCATCGAGAGCGCTGCACCGCGCCCGCAGGTTGTGAACTACGGCGACGTGTCGGCAGCGATCCAGGATGCCGTCTTCCCCGTACTGCAGGGACAGGCCACGTCCGAACAGGCGGTTAAGGACCTGAGCGCTAAACTCACCGAGCTCACATCTGCTCAGCAGTAACATTGTCACCGCTCCTGGTTGGGTGGCTTGTGCCACCCAACCAGGAGCCTTAGCGCGCTTTCCAGGAGGAAGAACTCATGGCGAAAGCACCCGCTCAGAAGACGCAACGTCGCGGAAAATCTGAGTCGCAGAAACAGCAAAGTCGCCTGGCGGCACTGCTTGTTTCGCCCACCATCATCGTTATTTCAATCGTCATTTTGTTCCCCACGATTTCGGCTCTGTATCAGTCGCTGTTCGGCGCCAAGGGAATCGATCCTGAAACAGGATTCGTCAACGATACCGAGCCATTCGTTGGACTGGACAATTACATCAACATTTTCGCCGGAGACACCGGCGCACGATTCTGGACCGCGTTCTGGAACACGACATTCTTCGCGTTTGTCACAGTCAGTATCGAAACCGTCCTCGGCGTGATCATGGCGCTCATCATGCACCAGGCCATCAAGGCGCGCGGATTCGTCCGTGCGGCAATCCTCGTGCCATGGGCCATTCCCACTGCCATCTCGGCCGTGCTGTGGAAGTGGATCTTCGATGCGCACGGAGCTGCGAACGCCCTGCTCAATACGCAGATCCTGTGGGCGACATCTGAATGGCCCGCCAAATTCGCCATCATCATCGCCGACACGTGGAAGACGGCGCCGTTCATCGGACTGCTGACCCTGGCCGGTCTGCAGATCATTCCCGAGGAAGTCTACGAGGCAGCCAAGATTGACGGTGCAAACGCATGGCGTCGTTTCCTGTCCATCACGCTTCCACTGGTCAAACCAGCACTCGTTGTCGCAGTCCTGTTCCGCGCTCTCGATGCTCTGCGCATGTTCGACCTGCCCTACATTCTGATTGGACCGCGTAAAGGATCTGTCGAAACGCTGTCCATGCTGGTTCAGGATGAGGCAACAAACCTGAGATACGGGTCAGGTGCTGCGTACGCAGTGATCCTGTTCCTCTACGTCTTCCTCATATCCTTCGCCTTCATCAAGTTGCTCGGCGCAGAACTGTTTGAAGATGACGGCCAGTCGCAGAAGAGCTCGAAGCTGCGTTTGAGCGCGTTCTTCAAGCGTTCGAAGGAAGCGAAAGAAGTCCAAAGGCCACCCTCGTCCACCACCGGGGGAGCTGACGCGCCTGCCCAGGCCGGATCGACTGCGGAGGTGACACGATGAAAAGCAAAGGTGTCAAGGCGGCTCTGCTCGACACGTCCTCATGGATCGGCATCATCGCGATCGTGGTGTTCTGTCTGGCTCCGTTCTACTGGATGATCGTGTCCTCACTGCGTCCCACGCGCGACATTTTCGACACGACGCTGTGGCCGCGCGAAGTGAGCATGGAAAACTACGTTGAGGTCTTCAAGCCAGACCGCCTGTTCACGCAGTCACTGTTGAACTCGCTGATCGTTGCCGGCGTGACGACGATTCTGGCACTGCTGGTCGCGACGTTCACCGCGTACGCTCTGGCGCGACTGGAGTTCCCGGGCAAGACGTTGGTACTGACCATTGTCATCGCCTCGTCGATGTTCCCGTTGGTCGCCATCGTGGTGCCGTTGCTCAAGCTGTTTACACAGTGGGAATGGATCAACACCTATCAGTCGATGATTGTGCCCGACCTGTCATTCGCACTGCCGCTGGCCGTGTGGAACCTGACCAGCTTCTTCAGGCAGATGCCGCGCGAACTGGAACAGGCCGCAATGGTCGATGGCTGCACGCCAGGTCAGGCCTTCCGCAAAGTCATCATTCCGATCGCCGCTCCTGGCATTTTCACCACTGCCATCATCGTCTTTATCAATGCGTGGAATGAGTTCCTCATTGCCGTGACGATGGTCAACAAGCAGGACATGAAGACTGCTCCGGTCATTGTGTCCCAGTTCGGTGGCGTATCCGGGTTTGAGACACCGTTCGGCTCCCAGATGGCGGCCGGCGTGGTGGTCACCGTACCGCTGGTCATCATGGTACTGATCTTCCAGCGCCGCATCGTTGCCGGCCTGGCAGCAGGTGGCGTCAAACAGTAAAGGAGGCACAGGCGCCGCGGAACGCCAGACGGAACGGGCAACCGAGGCGCCAGGGTACTCCACTACACGCGAATACTCCCCAGGTGAAATGCCCAATGTGATGTCATGGGGCAAGCTCTCCGCGCCGGCACTGCACGCGGTAGGCTTGCCCCATGACTAATGACTCCCATAAATCGCGCCTGGCCGAACTGGTACGTGAACTCGCCGTGATCCACGAGCACGTCACGCTGGCATCGGGCAAAGAATCTGATTTCTACGTCGATATGCGCCGAGCCACCCTCCATCACGAGGCAGGCCCCCTGATCGGCCACGTCATGCTGGACATGCTGGAAGAAGCTGGTTTCGGGCCCGAAGACTACGACGCGGTGGGCGGTCTGACGATGGGCGCCGACCCGGTGGCCACCGCCATGATGCACGCAGCCGCCTCTCGCGGCCTGAACCTGGACGCATTCGTGGTGCGCAAAGCAGCCAAGGACCACGGCATGAAGCGCCGCATCGAAGGCCCAGACGTTCAGGGCAGGCGAGTGATCGTCCTGGAAGATACATCCACCACGGGTGGCTCACCGATCGAAGCTGTCCATGCTCTGCGTGAAGCCGGGGCAGAAGTCCTGGCAGTTGCCGTTGTTGTGGATCGCGCCACGGGTGCCAAAGAGCGTATCGAAGCAGAAGGACTGCCGTATTTCAGTGCCCTGGGACTGGCTGACCTCGACCTCGACTAGCTTTTACCTCGATCTCAGTGAGTGCTGACCGGAAGGTCGATTCACGAGGGTAGCCTGCACGCTGATCCCAGCCTGGCGCGGATTGGCCGGAGCTTAGCCGCGCCCGGCTTCGACCAATTCGACCAGATCGCCAATGCCTTGGTGAACACCAAACGGGCGGTACGGGAAATTCTGAATTTCGTGTTCATCGGTTGAGCCAGTGAGCACGAGGTGTGTGCGCAGTCCGGCCTCCACACCGGCCTGAATATCGGTATCCATACGGTCACCGACCATCGCCGCGGTCTCGGAGTGTGCGCCGATTTTATTGAGCGCGGCCCGGATCATAATGGGGTTCGGTTTACCTACGTAGTAGGGCGAGCGGTTTGTTGCACGCTCGATCATCGCGGCAATGGAGCCGGTTGCCGGAAGGGTGCCCTCGTCGGAAGGCCCGGTCGCATCGGGGTTGGTGGCGATGAACTTCGCGCCTTTTTCGATCAAACGGATCGCGCGAGTCAACGCGTTGAAGTCGTAGGAGCGTGTTTCGCCCAGAATCACGAATTCAGGATCCGTGTCGGTCATGATATAGCCCGCATTGTGCAGAGCAGTGGTCAGGCCGGCCTCGCCAATAATGTAAGCCGATGATTGCGGGGACTGCTGCGACAGGAACGCAGCGGTCGCGTTGGCAGACGTCCAGATACGGTCTTCCGGAACGTCCAGGCCGGAACGAGCCAGTCGGGCGGACAGGTCGCGGTTCGTGAACGTCGAATTATTCGTCAGCACCAGGAATGGCATGTTGTGCGATTTCAATGCGTCGAGGAACTCCTGCGCGCCGGGAAGGGCGCGGTTTTCCTTGACCAGGACGCCATCCATGTCGGACAGCCAGGCAGTGGCCGGTGGCATCTGCGAGAGCGGCACCGTGTCGTAGAGGTTTTCGTTCATGGCTCTAATGTATCGAGGATCTACCGTTAGTGGGCAGATGCGGGGCAAGAAGGTGCAGATGCTGTCGCGACATGTGTCTGCGTGTATGGCGGTGCGCGGTATTCAGGTCGAGAAGTGGCAAGACGAGGCGAGGGGCAAGCTGGAGTGCAGTGTCAAGGCGACCTGTGAAACCGAGGTGCTCATTATCCGTGTACCCTAGTCGCCGTGGAGGATACGAATCGTTCAACAGCATCCAACTCTCCTGCAGGGGTAGGGCCGTGGCCAGGGGGATCAAATGCATGGCCCGATGACGAGCGACTCGACCCCGACTTGTTGGCGAACGGCGATACGCGAAACGTTGAAGACCAGTACCGTTACTGGACCATGGATGCCATCCGTGCCGACATGGCACAGCGCTCCACCGGGCTGCATGTGGCGATTGAAAACGTCGAGCATGATTTCAATATCGGCTCGATTGTGCGCACCGCTAACGCTCTTGGCGCCAGACGTGTGTGGATTGTGGGGCGTAAGCGGTGGAATCGTCGAGGCGCGATGGTCACTGATCGCTACCTGGATGTAGCGCATGTTGACGACTGTCAGGCACTCGCTCGCCAGTGCGTCGAGCAGGGAATCACGCTTATCGGCATCGACAATGTGGAGGGCTCGCGCCCGCTCGAAGGGGCCGTGATTCCCGAGCGGGCATGCCTGGTTTTTGGTGCCGAACGCGGCGGGCTGAGCGAAGCTATGCGGCGGGCTTGTTCCCAGATCCTGCACATCACGCAGTATGGGTCGACCCGGTCGATGAATGTGGGTCATGCCGCTGCCATTGCTATGTGGGCATGGGTTGTGCAAACAAAGGCGACGAGCTAGAGGCCATTGTCAACACTCATGCGCTGGGCCTGCTGCCAATAAGTGTGCAATGGTCGGACGGGACTTTCTCCCCTCCACGGCCGAGCAAAACATGAGATAATACTGATTGACCGACTGTCGTTCAAAGAGGAGGCTCCTGTGCCTATCGCAACACCTGAGGTCTACAACGAAATGTTCGATCGCGCCAAGAAGGGCAAGTTTGCTTACCCTGCGATCAACGTGACCTCATCCCAAACTCTGACTGCAGCTCTGCGAGGCTTCGCGGAAGCAGAATCCGATGGCATCATCCAGGTTTCTGTGGGCGGCGCAGAATACTGGTCCGGCTCGACGATCAAGGATCGCGTTGCCGGCTCACTCGCTATGGCTGCATACGCACGCGAGGTTGCCAAGAACTACCCAGTCACCGTCGCGCTGCACACTGACCACTGCGCCAAGCAGAACATTGATTCCTGGATTCGTCCGCTCATGGAACTGGAAGCCGAAGAGGTCAAGGCAGGACGTCTGCCCTTCTACCAGTCCCACATGTGGGACGGCTCATCCGTTCCGTTGGACGAGAACCTGAAGATCGCTCAGGAACTGCTGGAGCTGTCGCAGAAGTCCAACACCATTCTTGAAGTTGAGATCGGTGTTGTCGGCGGCGAAGAAGACGGCATCAAGGGCGAGATCAACGAAAAGCTCTACACCACTCCTGAAGACGGCATCAAGACCGTCGAGGCACTGGGTCTGGGCGAAAAGGGCCGTTACATCACAGCGCTGACCTTCGGTAACGTCCACGGTGCGTACAAGCCTGGTTTCGTCAAGCTGCGCCCGGAGATCCTCGGAGAGATCCAGGAAGCTGTGGGCAAGAAGTTCGATGCTGGCGACCGACCCTTCGACCTGGTGATGCACGGCGGATCCGGTTCGACCGCTGAGGAAATCGCCACCGCTGTCGAAAACGGCGTCATCAAGATGAACGTCGACACCGACACGCAGTACGCATTCACCCGTCCCGTTGCCGCCTGGATGATGCAGAACGTCGAAGGCGTTCTGAAGATCGACGGCGAGGTCGGCGTGAAGAAGCAGTACGATCCTCGTTCATGGGGCAAGGCTGCTGAAGCTGGCATGGCTGCTCGCGTTGTCGAGGCATGTGAGCGTCTGGGCTCCACCGGCACCAAGATGAAGTAAGCATTCGCGAGCCGCTGTCACTGACAGCATCCGCGAACGGTCACCTTGCCGGTGACTGACGTGAAGAAGGCTCGGATGGGCGCGCTGTCGAGCGTGACCATCCGAGCCTTTTCGCTGTGTAAAGGCAGAAAACGGCGCCTGACTGCTCAAAATGGGGCGCAAGACGTCTGCTCGTGATGAGATACTGGTAGTGAAATCAACGTGGGAGGATCCAATGACGCAACAGTGGAATCGGATTGACGGCATGATGATTGCCCAGACACTCAATCCTGAAGAAGTCGCTGAAGACTTGTCCAAGAGAGGAATCGTCGCGCGACTGGAGTGGTTTGACCGCAGCACGCGGCTGCTGGGCTTTGTCATGGCATCCAACGATGATGGCAAGCTCGCCACCATCGGACCTCGCTCCGAGATCCTCAAACCGGGACCAACCGAACAGGAACTCGCTGACGAACTTGCCACCACCTACAAGGCCGAGGTGCGACTTGGCGCCGGCCAGTCAGACCACCTGGATGAAGTTGTTGACGGACCGCACGACGATGCGCGGGCGGACGAGGCAGGCGACGACGATTCCGAAAAGGACGCACCAGATACGGCCGACGAAACAGCCTCATTAAGCCAGGACGAACTGCGCGCCCAATTCAATGGCGACATGAACGAACCGTTCGATGCAGTGAAATCGCGCATTATCGAAATCGGACGGACTCCCGCATCGTCCGTCCCACTGTTGGCGGCACTCGAAGGTGTCGATATTGCAGATCTTGAGCTGCCCGGCGATGCACGCGCACTCTTTGCCGAACTGCCCCCGGAACGTTTGGGCTGGAACTTCGGCGATTTGCCGCTGGTCACGCTGTCCATGGCAGATGACGAATTCCAGATATTCCTGGTGACCGACGACCATCTTGAACATGTCATTTCCTTCAACTGGGCAATGCGATACCTGATGGTCCCCGGCAAACGCGGTGTCAGCGGGAAAAACACCGACGAAATCGACGCGCTCGTCGGCGAAAACACGAATATGAAAGAAATCGCCGCGATGATTCCCGGTGCCGACGCCGACGCACTCATTGACGCCACCACAAAGAGCGGTGACGAGGCAGTGAAAGCCGTCGTGGCGGCAGTTGGCCTGCCGGATAGTGCCGCCGACTTCCTGCTCGGCAGGTGCAAGGCTGAAGCAGTTGAGAGAACGCAGCCTCACATGGCGCGCGGAATTTCCAATGCAATTGGTCGAAGCGTTGACATTCTGCTGCGGGAACCGGAAGCAACCGGCCACAACATCTGGGAAGCTTACCACTCGACCGCGCTTGAAAAGCCCTGGATTGTGCGCGTCGGCGCAGCGGTGGAAGCTGCAACCGGTGCGATGCTGGTGGCAACGGCGATCCGCACCTCGAAACCCCGATCCGGATGGAGCAAGGTCGCCGGTATCCTCGGTTCACTGCTCATCATTGACTCCGTTGCTGAAGTATCACTGGCGAAACTGCTGGCACTGCGAGCCGACCGGCGCACGGACGCTTCCGCACAGTAGTTTCTTTCTTGGGGAACTGAGCGTTGTGGGCGGAGACGGCATGGGATGTTGAGGCTGTTACCGCAGTCTTTCTGCATCCAGGAGCCATACGGCCATTGCGCCCTGGCCGCGGTTATTCCATGCGTAGTACGGCACGAATGTTGCGCGAGTGCTTGTCAATGACGGCGAGTGATGCGAGTACATTGCCGCGTTGTCCGAGGAGGTGGCCGCGGCGGCAGAAAGATGAAGCTCGTAGAGACCAAGCTCATTGTTGAAAGAAGTATCGGCGTCAGAGCAATCGGCTATAGCAATGCATGGTATGGGTGCATCGTTGTCAATCTCTTCAGCGCAATACACCAGAGGTCCACGTTCAATTGCCACCTTGCCGGCGCAGTCTCCTACGCGGGGATTTGCCCACACGCGGGTTGTGTCCATCGCAAGACGAAGGTCCACCTGCGTCGAGTCGTGCCACGTTCGTTCGATGCACGCGTACCCGTCGCACATCGCAGGGGTAACAGACTCGCCATTGATGGCCAGTGTGAATGACGAAGCCCATTGTGGAATTCGTAAACGCAGCATGTGCTCTGTCGGGGAACTGGCACTGACAGTGAGATTGACGTGGCCATCCCATGGCATGTTGCTCGTCTGCTGGATTTTCATGCTGCCGTTTGCAACAGGCCACGATGCCTCACTGCTGATATAGAGATTGACGGTCATCACTTCAGCCTTGTAATCGTCAGCAGTGTGACACGTGGTATCTTCAGTCGAAGTGGCAGGAGAGTCGCCCTCGTCGATGGAGTAAATAAAGTGTTCGAGCGAAGCGAGCAGACGTGCGAAATTCGGCGGGCAGCATGCGCATCCAAACCACGGTGAACGCGAACGCGTCCCATCGGACTCAAGAGGATTATCGTAGAAATAGCTCATGCCATCGAGTGAGGCTCCGGAAAGCACCCCGTTGTACAGTGCGCGCTCAAGAACATCAATGTGACGTGCTTGACCGGTCATGTACGCCATGCGTTGTGCCCAGAAAACGAGGCCGATAGCTGCGCATGTTTCGGCGTAGCCGTGTTCGTTCGGCAGATGATAGGCAGGCCCGAAGGATTCGAGTGCTGGTTCGGATCCCACTCCGCCCGTGACGTACATTTTGCGTGTCGTCACGTCATTCCACAGGGTCTCGCATGCGTCGCGCAGACGCTGATCGTGAGTGGCGATTGCGAGGTCAGCCATTGCGGTATAGAGGTACATGGCTCGCACTGCGTGCCCAACCGCTTCATCCTGCTCGCGTACGGGTCGATGCGCCTGATGATATTCGTATGTGTCATCTGACTGCATGCCTGTCCGCGCGCGTTCTTCGAGTGCGAAGTATGAGGGTTTCTGGCCGCGCCGATCAATAAAGCGTTGCGCCAATTCAAGATAGCGTGTCTGGTTCGTAAGACGAGCCAACTTTACCAAAGCGAGTTCAATTTCCTCGTGACCTGGGTAGCCGCCACTGCAGGGTCCATCATCTGCAAACACACGGTCAATCAGGTCGACATAGCGGGTGACAACACCCAGCAGTTTTGTCGAGCCGGTTGCATACGTATGCGCGACGGCAGCCTCAATGAGATGGCCGGCGCAATACAGCTCGTGTTGATCTCGCAAGTTTGTCCAGCGCTTGTCAGGCTCGACCAGCGTGAAATGGGTATTGAGATAGCCGTCGTCCTGCTGGGCGCCGGCAAGCAGTTCAATCGTGGAATCAACGGCTTTTTCGAGGGCGGGATCTGGATGGGAGGCCAGAGAATTCGATGCAGCTTCGATCCATTTGGCGATATCTGAATCCCAGAAGATGTGAGGTTCTGGTGTCTGGCCAGGTTTCCACGCCATTTTTAGCGCATCAAAATGATGCCCCGGTTTGCTCATCTGAGCCTGCTGATGGGAAAGTGAGCGCGTGCGGACGATTTCGCGACGTGGAGACCAGAAATCATCAGTAACTGTGACTGACTTGAGAGGCAGTGCGCCTGGTAACGGAGAAAAAAACGATAAATGTGAACGTTCACGAATCACGGCAGTGTGAATCCTTTCGAACCGTTTTCTTTGATGGTAGTAGCCTGATGGCCATTCGTCGAATGTGCGTTGATACGCTGCGCACCTGGCGTATCAGAAACTGCCAGAAGGAGACGGCGCGTCGACCGGCATACGGCCGACGCGCCACAACGTCTTCTAGGCGCGCAGAGCCTCAGCCGGGAAGTCCTGAACCCGGTCAGTGAAAATACCCGTGACACCCCATGCGGCCAGTTCGCGTGCGCGATCAACATCGTTGACAGTCCACACGTTCACTTCCAGGCCAGCCTGACGGGCATACTCCACGTCGCGATGTGTGACAGCCTTATTTGCAGGGTGAACCGCTGTGCACCCCAGTTTGGCGGCGGCATCGACGGCACTGGTGATCGACTCGGATTCGGGGTCAACGAGCCAGCCCAGATCGAGGGATCGATGCACCGTACCGAAGGCGCTGGCCTGGCCGCCCTGGTGATGTGCCTGCCATGCGACGGAAAAGTCGCAGAGGAGGGCGTGATCAAAGGAGGACACCAGGATCTGCGACGGATTCTTCATACCGGCCACGAGCACACAAATACGGTCGATCAGCTCGCTGCGCAGCGTCTGCCCACCCTGGCACGGCTTGATCTCCAGGTTGCCGATCATCTGATTGGCGTCCAGGAACGTGAGCACCTCGCTCAGCTCAGGAACTCGCTCAAAGCGATATGTGTCGGAAAACCACGCGCCCGCATCCAGGCGACGCAGGTCCTTGAAACCTTTGTCGTAGTAGCCGCCGGTACCGGACGTGGTGCGGTCGAAAGTCTGGTCGTGCATGACCAGTAATGTTCCATCGCCCATGATGTCGACATCGAACTCGATTCGACGAGCCCCGACTTCCATCGCTTTGACGAACGCTCCCATCGTGTTTTCGGGCGCGAGGGATGAGGCCCCGCGATGGGCGAAAAGGTGAGGAAACTCAGACACGGATTCTCCTTCAGACGTAGTCAGGGGCGGTGCAATGTCGCCCTCGTTAATACATATCCTCATTGTGGAAGGCAGGCAACTCTGCAGTATCGAGCGGGTCAGGATCGAGAAGCACAGCCTCGTCACGCTTTTGAGGCAGAACGGAACGCGTGTAGGAATCGATGACGTCAGCGAGCGGGATATCATGTCCGGCTTGCTGAGCGAGGTACCAGCGGTGCTCCAGAACTTCATGGAAAATCTGCGCCGGCTCGAGTTTCCGGGTCATCTCGGGCGGCACGCCGGTGACGATCGGTTCGAACACGTCACGCATCCATTCGTGCGCCACGATTTCAATGGGCATGTTCTGACGACCGGTGATCGCACGATACGTTTGCAGATCATTCAGCATGCGGCGTGCCTGCTGTTCGCCCACATCCATTCCCGTCAAACGCATGATCTGTCGATGATAGTGCCCTGCATCCACCACTTTTGGCGTGATCGTCAGGTGCGTGCCGTCAATATCTGACACCATCTGCAGTTCGCCCACATTGAAACCCAGGTCGTTGAGGCGTTCGATGCGCTCAGCGACCTTCCACCGCTGATTCAGCTCGATGGATTCGGATGCGGTCAGTTCGTGCCACAGGTCCTCGTAGCGCGAACGGATGCGGTCACCCACGATGATCGGGTCTTCGTCCTCCGGAAAGAAACCGCCAGCCTGCAGGTCCATCAGTTCACCGATAATGTTCGTGCGCGCCAGGTCAACGTCGTAGTCACGCTGACCGGGCGTCAGGTTCGGGTGCAGCTCGCCGGTTTCCGCGTCCACCAGGTACGCCGAAAATGCCCCGGCATCGCGGCGGAACAGTGTATTCGACAGGGACACGTCGCCCCAGTAGAAGCCGAGCAGGTGGAGGCGAACGAGCAGCACGGCAAGCGCGTCGATGAGACGAGTCGCCGTGTCGGGAGTCATGAACTGGCTGAACAATGCGCGGTAGGGCAGTGAAAACTGCAGGTGCTCTGTAACCAGTGCGGCGTTGAGCTCTTCGCCCTGCGGGTCGCGTCTGCCAGTAATGACAGCTGTAGGTTGGACGGACGGAGCATCCAGACGCACGAGATCGCGCAGGAGTTGATATTCGTGGTGGGCAACCGACTCGCCAATCTCCTTGACGGCGATCACGCGCCCGGACAGGTTGACGAAACGCACGATGTGTCGCGAAATTCCACGCGGCAGCGCGGCCAGAATCTCACTGGGCCAGTCTTCCAGCGGAACTTCCCACGGAAGGTCCAGCAACGCAGGATCGACGCGTGCAGCAGTGATCTCCATGGACTGAGGCATAGGTCTATTCTCGCACTTTATTGGCGTGTCATGTGGGACGCATGGATGGACCGGCGGACGCCGGCTTGCAGATGCGCGGGGTGGGGTCGCCCTCGTTGAGAGTGAAAGATCACGAGGAGCGACTGGCCAACCCGGTTTCTGCCTTGTGCGCGAGTTTAACGCTGCGCAAGAATCGCGTCGGTGAGCGTGTCGGCTTCCGCTGCCCAGCCACTGGGCGTGGGATGCATGTAGCCCATAAGGTCGGTGGAGGCGAAAGGTGCTGAGATCCAGGAATGATCCTGGGACGCCGCCATGTGCGGATCGAGGCCGTGCCCGTCGAAGGCGTCTCGAATGTCAACAAGGTGGAAGCGGGTCGTCCCATTGGCCTTGTTCAGATCGCTGATGATGCTGGACTGCAGGTCGGTGTAGCGAGCCTGGAGGGTGCGCAGCGTGGTGCCGGCATCGAACCAACCTGCAGGACCTTCGGGAAGCATGTAGGACGGCGTGCTCAGCAGATCCGGGTAGGACAGCAGATAGATGTCAGCGTTGCCGGCGGCACGCTCGTCAATATCTCTCAGAAGGGTGGTGAGGCGCGTGCGGAAGGTGTCGACGGTGACGGTAGCCTCGTTCATGCGCTGCTGGCAGGACGAGGCATCACGCCCGATGAAGCAGGACACGATGATGCCGAAGAAGTTGGCATCGTTGCCGCCAATTGTCAGGAACACGGAGTCATAGTCGGGGGTGACGGCGTCGAGCTGAGGGAGCGCGTACAGGTGGCATTCGGCGGTGGCCGTGTAGAGAGAACCGGCAGGTGCGGGAGCGACCTGGCGAATATCCCACGTGAAGTTCCCCTCGGGAAGTACGCCGCAGATCTGGGATTCTTCGACGCGGCGCTGCCATTCAGCGGGCTGGTCAGGGTAGGTCGACTTGGGTAGAACGTAGGTCTTCGTCACCGACTTCTTCCACCCCAGGGACTGTGAGGAGTAGAAGTCCTTCGACTGTGCACCTGAGCAGGCACGGTTTGTGTACGAGGCGCCAAGGCGTTCAGCGGTGACAGCACCGTAATTATTGGGCGAGCGGTAACAGTTCGTGTCCGTGTAGTTCTGCGCGCCGTTCCCGGCCGAGTAGGAATCGCCCAGCTGCAAAATAGTGTGCGGGGTCGAGGGTGACTCAGATGCGGTGGCGCTCTCAGCGTGCGCTGTAAGCGGTGCGAGGAGACTGAGGCATGCCACTGCAATGCCTGATGCAACTAGACGACGCATTTGACATCCTTCCATGATGGCCTGAGGAGCGGCCGCAGCTGGCCCCTCCTGTCATGACAATACCTTGTGAAGGGGACAGAACGCGTGAACAGGCCGCCAGGAATAGGCTGGTCGGTAAATCGCTGGACGTAGCGACACAGGGGGTCACGATGAGCCTAACGGTTAATCTGTATTACACAGGACACAATGGGAGCGCCCGCGCATTTGCTCAGGAGATGGTAACCAGCGGCATTGTTGATCGAGTTCGCGCCCAGGAAGGTAATGAACGTTACGAGTATTTCTTCCCGATGAATGATCCGGAGACGGTTCTGTTGATCGACCGTTGGCATGACCAAGAAGCCCTTGACCGGCATCACCATTCAGAGATGATGACGCAGATCGCGCAGCTACGTGAGAAGTACGCGCTGCATCTGCGGGTCGAACGCTATCGCGACGATCACTGACCATGGGGGCCTGACGGCGATCCGTGTCGTCCTCGATATCGCCCTACCTTCCAGCGAAAGCTGTACGATCAGGTGATCAGCCCTGATGGTGAAAACCGTGCAGGGGCGTGGTCTTCGCCATCAGGGCAGCTTCTCATCTCTCAGCCCTGCGCCGTAAACGCGCTCCAGCCCTGACAGCGACTCCTGCAGCGCCCAGTGCGCCGAACAACCACAGCGCCGTGGAATCAGCTCCCGTTTTCACCAGACGAGGCGGTGCCGGGGGTGTCGGCGGGGTTGGTGGAGTAGGCGGTGTCGGTGGCTTCTGCCTGTTCGTCAGTGTCACCACCACATCGTGAGAGCCCTCCTGCGTTGCTGTCTGCTGCGCAGCTGAGTCAAATCCTTCGATTGGCGTCTCGGCCACTGCGTACCGAACCGGCTCGCCTGCAACGGTTCGTGGCAAGTTCGTAAAGGTGTAAGTCCAATTGCCGTCAGCATCGGGGGTGATGGTGACGGGGTCGCCCACGTTGGTTGGGTCGCCCTCGCCAATTTGCCGGGTGAGCTGGACCGTGATGCTGTCCGGGATGGCGGGGGAGGTGCCTTCAAGCATTTCGCCATCAACATCTTGCCAGATCTTATTGACCGTCACAGTCATTGGAGTCTGCGTATTCGTGATGGTGAGTGCGCGCACCTGCGGGGCATCCGAAATCATGGTGATGGGGGAAATGACTGAATCATAGCCGTCGACGTGCAACTCGTGAATTGAATATGTAACCTCTTCAGCCTCGTCGCTGCCAGCGTTGATGAGGGTTGTTGGCAGGCCTTTAAACGTGTGACGCCAGTTGCCGTCCTTATCAGGAGTAATGGTAATGGGATCGCCGAGCTGAGTCGGATCGTGCTGCCCGATTTGGCGCATCAACTGGATCGTGATGCTTGAGGGCAACGAGGGCGACGCACCGGGAATCTCGGTGCCTTCACTGTCATGCCACTGCTTAGCGACTTCCAGATCAACTGTGTCGGGTTTTCCGAAAGTGACGTTGCCGTTTGAACCGATTCCTGCACCTCGTTCGGCACTGTTTTTCGTGATTGTGAGCTTGGCCAGCGCTGATGCATCATTCTTCGTGTGATCTGTAGCCTCTGAGTGGAGACCCTCATTTCGGAGCGGCCGATCCCAGAAATCTTGCGGGTCGCCTGGAGCCTCTGGGGAGAAACGTTGGTCTTTGTTATCGAAGTAGTAGGTGACGTCGCCGCCACCCAGCATACGATTGGCCAAGCGTAAATTGATCGACCCGGCGGAACCGTAATTGTCGTGGGCGATATCGGAACCGAAATGGCTGGCAGAGTTATTGAAAATCCCGGCACCTTCTGTCACGTATAAGTCGATGGAGCCGGTCGGGCAGACCCACACTCCGCCACCGATATACCCCGCGTCATTATGGTTAACTGCAACGTTTTCAAAGTGCGCTGAGTAGGACTTGGTGGCCACGTAGACACCGCCCCCCATTTGCTTCGCCGTGTTCGCTTCGATGTTTCCACCGCGTAAAGTAACGCGGTTGCTAACAATGTTGATACCGCCGCCGGTGCGAGAGGCACTGTTATGGGAGATGGTCCCGCCGTTCATGATAAAAGCTGCCGGAGAAAGGTCTGCCCAGGCATCAGGGGTGTACCCAGCCTGCTTTCCTGTGCTGGGGATCTCTGCCCATGTCTTTTCAGCGCCTTGTACGTAGTCATCGAATGTTCCTACGCCGCCTCCATTGGGAGCGGTGTTATTGGTGATCGTTCCGCCGTTCATTGTCACAACGGAGTTGCCAAATGAAAAAACTCCGCCGCCGCTGAATCGACTGGTGTTGTTGGTGATCGTTCCGCCGTTGATTTCTACTGTATTGCGTGCTGATTCTTTGGTCTGTTCAGCTTCTTCTTTCGAGAACGGCCACGACATTGCGAGAATGCCTCCGGCGAAGCCGTTGTTGCTGGAGATCTCACCGCCATTCATCACCATGTGGCCACCGTTGTACAGGCCGACCCCTCCTGCTTCACCGTAGTCGTACGGTGAGTGCTCACTGACGCCTGAGCCCCAACCGTCGGTGATGAGTCCTCCATGCATGATGAACGTTGCACCATCGCTGACTGCGATATTGCCTGCACCGTTTTGAGTAGTGGTGGGATCTTGTCGTCTGTGGTTATCGGTGATGGTGCCGCCATTCATGGTGAACGAAGCTTTGGAACCCGTGACGGTCACTGCACCGATGTGAGATCCTGAGTGGTCGCGTACGCCGCTGAGCGTGCCTTGATTGAGGACAAATGCTCCTCGTGAGTGGACAAGGATCTGCCCATTCTTAACGTACTCGCCGCGAGCGCCCATCTCGATCTCGCCGCCTTCGGGCTGAGCAGAAATGGTCAGGGTAGCGCCTTCCTCGACGTTGAACAGAGCAGAACCTCTGAACCCGTCCTCAGCGATGAGCGACGAGGAATTGGCTCCCCACGCATTGGCAGGATAATTGACCAGCTCAATGTCAGCTCCGCGTGGAATCGTGACAGTGTCGGTGAGATAGGGGCCGACCATTCCCAGAACGATGCGAGTTGGTGTGGAGCCAGCCTGTGTGATCAGTGAACGGAATTGGTCCTCGCTGCACGTGAGATCTTGCTGAGGCGTGTAGCAATAGACCTCAGTGCGTTCAGGATCTGGCGCCGATTCGGTTGCGGCTGACCGTTGAGTACTGGTGCGTGCTGAATCGGTGGCCGGCGCTGTCATCAATGGGGCAGCTCCAGGCATCGGCGCGTCGGCTGCTGTGGAGTAGTCTTCATCTTCCACAGTACCGACAACAGCGGGATCTCCCGGATTTTCAGGAATATGAAGGCCTCCCTGCTCTGAGGGCGATTCAGTACCGCTTTGCGGTGAATCTGCAATGGTATTGGAGGCTTCGGGAGAGTCGGAGGCGGCGTCATCAGCCCAAGTCGGGGAGACGAAACCAACTACGAGGCTCGAGGTACACGCGAGCGCTGCCGCGCATAATGCTGCCAAATGTGTGAAAGTCGATGTGCGAGTGCGTGTCGGACTGTGCCCTGGACGAGAGGGTGCAATAAACATGTGATCACCTGTCAATGGGTTTGAGTTATGCTGCCGTGCAACTGTGAGAGACAATCAACGAAAGCTTACCACTAGGTTGGAGTAAAGACAAAGGGGGTCGTGACAAGTGCTCGTGGAAGGATGAGTCAGGCAAATAGTGCGCTGAAGATTCCCTCAGTGGTCTTGAAACGAAGCGTTGCGGTTTTGTTCTACGTGTTTCGGAGGTTTGGGAATGTGGTTGGGAGGTATTGGCGGGAGTTGAGGTACTGCGAGGTCAGGATGGTTGCGGATCGTCCTGCCGATGGTGGGCCGATGGCAGCGTGTGTTTTCTCAAACGACAAACGTCGCTGACGTACAGGAATAAACCGGCAACGGGTAATGTATATGATTCTGACGCGGAAGCCCTCGCCTGAAACCATCAACGGCCTGTTCGAAGCTGAACCGATATGCAAGCAAATTTTTGGGACCGCTCCACCTTGTCGTACTCCCCACGAGAGCTAGAGCCCCTGGTAGAACGCTGCTTGCCTCCACCAAGCCCTCAACTGCACCAGTGAAGAGCAAAGTGTTCGATCCAAATTTGACAGAGTGTAAAATTTGTGTCTAGAAGAGATACGAAAAGGTGGCTCGCCCCATGTTGGGGCGAGCCACCGGTGATATTTCAGTGGGGGAACAGCATCAGATTTGCATCGTCAGCTGACCCTCGTGAGTCTTGACTTAGGCAGGCAGACGCTCGCCAGTTGCCGCCGAGAAGTTGTGTTGCTGCGCAGGAATGACGCGAGCGTGGATCACAGATCCCGGCTTCGGAGCGGTACGCGGAGGAACGCGAACGATCAACTGATCGCTCTTGTCTTCCTTATTCTCATCAGGATTCTCGTCGGTACCCGATCCAAGGCCGTGGCCTCCCTCGACACCTGCAAGGTGTCCGTAGATGTAGGCGTCAGAGCCGAGTTCCTCAACGAAGTCGACTTCGATCGGAATGGTGCCTTCGACATCTTCACCAACCAGCTCAAGTCCCTCAGGACGGAAACCGATGACGACCGTGTTGTTGTCTTCTGGCTTCAGAGCCGCAATGGTGGCATCCGACAGGGCAACGCGAGCAGTTCCGAGGACGCCCCAGTTGCCTTCGACCTTGAAACGACCCAGGTTCATTGCAGGTGAACCGATGAATCCTGCGACGAATTCGTTGGCGGGGCGTTCGTACATTTCCTGAGGTGTGCCAACCTGCTGAAGGATGCCGTTGTTGAGAACCGCGATGCGGTCACCCATTGTCAGAGCTTCGGTCTGGTCGTGGGTCACGTACACGGTTGTAACACCGAGTTCGCGCTGCAGAGATGCAATCTGGGTACGAGTCTGCACACGCAGCTTGGCATCCAGGTTGGATAGCGGCTCGTCCATCAGGAACACCTGCGGTTTACGAACAATTGCACGTCCCATTGCGACTCGCTGACGCTGACCACCGGACAGAGCCTTCGGCTTGCGGTCCAGGTAGGGCTCCAGGTCAAGGATGCGTGCTGCTTCGTTCACGCGCTCACGGATTTCGTTCTTATCCGTGCCAGCGATCTTCAGAGCAAAGCCCATGTTGTCGCGCACAGTCATGTGCGGGTACAGAGCGTAGTTCTGGAAGACCATTGCAATGTCGCGGTTCTTGGGCTGAACATCGGTGACATCGCGGTCACCAATGAAAATGCGTCCAGAGTTGACGTCTTCAAGACCAGCAAGCATACGCAGTGACGTTGACTTTCCGCAGCCGGAAGGACCAACGAGGACGAGGAACTCGCCGTCAGCGATTTCCAGGGACAGTTCTTTCACAGCTGGCTTGTCTGAACCCGGGTAAATGCGGGTTGCCTTATCAAACGTTACTGTTGCCATGTTTTTAACCTCCACCGACAGGTACGTGCCGGACGATCCAAGTAGAGAGCCGGGACAACGGCGTCTTCACCGCTGCCGATGCTGCCGTTCCCCCTGTGAACGAAAGCACTGGATTAAAAATACCATGAGATCGACAGCGGGGGATACCTGAGATAGTGAATCAGTCCTGTTGCGCATGTCACTGACCAGCATCATCAGCTATGACAGTGCAAGAATCAGCCATGAGTGAAAGAGGTCTCGTCATTCTTGGACTCGCGCATGGCCCACAGTCTCACTGGGAGCTTTTCCCGCGCCCGCTCTTACGTGATTGTCGAAATTCCTCGAATCTAAGTCCTGCAGAGCGTCATCATTCGATACGCTCAAGAATGTGGATATCGGGCAACGCGTTGGCGGCTACGAACTGGTCAGCCGTCTGGGCACGGGAGGTGCCGGCACTGTCTGGCTGGCTCGTGACGATGGAGGAGCACAAGTCGCCCTGAAAATGCTGCACCCGGCTCAGGCTGCCACGGAGGAAGCCCGACAGCGTCTGAGCAGAGAAGCTGCCACGGTCAATCGAATCCGATCAGACGGCGTCGTGCGCGTCCTCGATGTTGAAACGGAAGCCGCTGAACCCTTCGTTGTCACCGAATACGTGAACGGCCCAACCCTCGCCTCGCGCATCCGCAGCGGGACAATGAAACTGAGCGAAGTGGCGCGCCTGGCCACAGCACTGAACCGTATCCTCAAACGTGTCCACGGGGCAGGGGTGGTTCACCGTGACATCAAACCGTCGAACATCATTCTGTCCGAACGCGGCCCCGTGCTCATCGACTTCGGTATCGCGGTCGGGGATGGGGATGACCGGCTGACGGCGACCGGACTGGTGTCCGGCACTGCGGGCTACACCGCACCGGAAGTAATGACGGGCAGTCCGGTGACTCCTCAGGCTGATTGGTGGTCCCTGAGCGCCACGATCCTGCACGCATTGACCGGCCGACCACCTTTTGGAGGCGGAGCACCCGGCGTCATCATTTCGCGCCTCCTTGCCGGTGATGCGGATATCGCGGGATTGCCTCCTCGCTTGGCATCGTCCATGAAACGATGCCTGGATCCTACTGTCGACAACCGTATGAGCTTCGAAAGCCTGTGCTCCGTTCTGAACGGTGCGGCAGATTCGCACGCTCGCGATGGATACGGCTCCGGCCACGACGACGAAACTGATCAGTACTCAGACACATGGACGGGGAGCTCACTGGTCACTTCCAGCCTGGGTGACCTGGGCTCAACATTCATGCCCTCATCATTTGACGAGAACGACTACACGAGTGACACGCCTGAGACAACACAGTATCCCGATCTGACCACCAATCAGGCGTACACCCAGCCTCTGACTCAGAGCACTGACGTGTATCGCGCACCGCAACCCGGCCAGCCAGAGCTCTCTGCCGGGCAGCCCAATCAGTGGGAGCCGCCTGTCACGATACCGTACCCAGTGTCTCCTCCCGACCAGACGGCTGTCATCCCCACCGACGTGCCTCCGCTTCCGCCCGATGAGGCGCAACCAGGGTGGCAAAGCGCAGGCCCCTTCCTGGTCAACAAGGGCGGCGAGTCGTTCAAGAAACTTCCGACGTGGGATGATGCGCAGTCACCCTCGACAATTACGGTGGACAAGCCTGCGCCCCTCGAACTGGCGGAGCCGGGCGAAGGGGACGTCGAGGAAACCGATGGTGAACCTGAATGGCAACCTCCCCCTCTGAAGAGAACGGGGGTCTTGTCGACCTGCCTGATGGCGGCCCTCTCGCTGCTGCCTGTCGCATACGGCATGTCGGGACTGGTCGCAGTGCTCGCAACCCTCCTGGTATTCAGTGTGATCGGGCAGTTCCGCGAACGCAAGGTCAACCGGCAGAGGGATCGCAACGGGCCGGGGCCGGGAGATACGGCCATGACACTTCTCAAAGTGCCGATCATGGTGGTGGTCGGTGTGCTGAGCATAGCCCTCGCTTCGGTGATCGCATGTATATGGGCGGCGATCGTGTGGGCCATCGCCATTGTGACGGTGCTGAGGGATTATCTTGAGATGTCTCTGGAAACCCTTCAATGGCCCGGTGACCTGGTGCTATGGGGCGGGGTACTCTCCGATCCCAGTGGAATTGCGACTCAGATGATTCCGCTGACGGCGCTGATGGCTGTCTCACTGGTGCTGCTGATGAGCTTCAGGATCCTCGAGCTTACTGAATCAGTGCGTGATGGAATGGCGATCGTGTTCCGCACCGTGTCGCCGCCGTGGTGGGGGCGTGCGTTGTTGAGTGCGGCTTTCCTGGCCATCCCGGTCGCGTTCTGGCTGACGACGGTTTCCTAGATGTGCTGACGGCGGTTTCCGAGAGAGACGGCTGTGGATGCTCAGGCCTGTTGGGTTCGCGTCAGGTGGGTCATCGCGTCATAATGATCCTGCGTGAAAATCAGTATCTGCCCGAAGCGAGGAGCACATAACCGATGGCGAAGTCAGAATCATCGCGTGATACGCGCACGAAGGCGCGGGAGATGCGCGAAGCCCAGCTCAAGTCGGAAAAGCGTACCCGCGTCATCATCATCGGCGTGGTCGTGCTGGTTGTTGTCGCCGTGGTTGCAGCTGTGGCGGCAGTGATGCTGACGTATCGCCCGAAAGGTTCGGCTCTGCCTGACGAGGAGGCCGCAGCGCTGCTGGGACCGTACGCAGATTCGTCGCCGGTGGTGTACTCCCACAACGGCATTGAGGATCCTGATCCCAACCTGCCGACGCTGACGATCTATTTTGACTACTCGTGCCACGTATGTGCGCAGGTTGACACCGCGGGCGGTGAAGAAATCGTCCAGGCTGCTACTGACGGGAAGTTCAACATTGCCTACCAGCCCGTCACAACAGTTGGCATGGACTACGCGAAACCCGCGACCACAGCATCGCTGATCGTTGCACAGAAGGATCCCGAACACTGGGTGGCGTTCCATCACGCGCTGATGGGCTTCTTCAATGAGCAGTGGACGTCTGGCGATACACGCGTCGTCAAATCAATGGATCAGTCCATTGACAAGGTGGCGGAACTCGCCCGTTCCGTGGGAGTTCCTGACGAAGTTGTCTCGACCTTCGACGCCAATGCGGTGCAAACCTACTTGGCGAACTCCACTAAAGTATGGGGCGAGAAGAAGTTCGCGGGTCGCGGCGATTCGTACGGCACCCCCGAATACGTGAAGGATGGCACGAAGGTTATTCCGTTCACGCTGGAGAACTTTGCCTCCGACATTATTTCGGGGATGGCTGAGTAAGCGGTTCGCGCTTGCCGTAAGCGGTGAGTAGTCGTCTCGAGGGATTCTTCACACTCAATAGATTCGATTGGTGTTCACTGGTGTGCTCATGGCAAGATATGTGAGCTGGCCACCTTAGCTCAGTTGGTAGAGCACCCGCCTTGTAAGCGGACGGTCGCGAGTTCGAGTCTCGCAGGTGGCTCCATACTTTCGAATTGGATGACGTCAGGCCGGCGAATAATTGGTGTGCATATAGCCGAGGGTGTCTCCCGTCCCCTGAACATTCCTCGAGTGCAAGGGTGAGCCTGGTGGTGGTGCTGGATCAGCGTCACCGTGGTGGACGGTAAGACGAACGCTGTCACAATGGACACGGAGGGGTGCAGCACGATTGCCCATCGTGACGGGGCTACGAACTCAAAAGGCGTGTCGTAGCGGTGTCGGGGTGATCGACGCGACCCAATCGGTGGCCGATTGCGTTGAATCGATGAGGGCATCCCCGCTATGTGGTGTATGCGGGACGTTGGCTTTCTTAGGTAGTTCCCGTATTTGCAGCTTCAACAGGTGTATTTCGGGCATTAACCCTGAATGCTCGACGCATTCGTTTTCAGAGGAATTGCGTCTATCGCAGTGAACAGCAGATGCGCTTGTTGGTGACGCCTTGACTACACCTTAAGAAACGCGCCAAAGTGCTGTCCTGTGTCGATCACCTGGGCGGCTGGAGGTCCCCAGTCAGCTTAACTGTGACACCGAGCTCTTGGCACCTTTCGACAATTCCGGTTGTCTGGGAGGCAAATGAGTCAAGCATGCCAGGATTCTGGGTTTCGCCGAACTTTTCAATGTTGTTTCTTGTCCGCACGAGCTTGTCCTGGAGGTGAAGATCTTCCGCTGCTTGTTCCGCATTATTGAGCTTGTCGGTGATCTGCGACAGTGCGTCCTCATTCGGCGCCGAGCGATCCTCGATGGTGGCGAAGATATCAACGGCCTCTTTGTACAGCCCGCACGCTGTCTTGTCGCCTTCGGCGGCATTGCTTCCGCCACACGCAGTGAGTGTCAAAGCTGCTGCAAGTGTCAGAAGTGGTAGTGCGTAACGTTTCACCGCGTGTCCTCGGTTTCTTTATCTGCTAGTACGATGCGTATGGGCGCGTCAACAGCGTCCCGCGGTACATTACCACAGGCCGGACCGGGAACTGGTACGAAGTGGATACAAGGCGGCTACTGCTGGCTGCCAGGGGATGCTGCCGAATCAGGTATGCCGCTACGGGGCTAGCCTCCGCCAATTGGCAAAGGCTCAGTCTGATCCCTCGCTTCCTCGCGAATCTCCACATCGCCAACGCAACATACGACAAGAGCAAAGAGTAAAAGCGACGCGCTCGTATCTCCTGCCGTTTTGAATGAACTGACTCCTCGCACTCACGACTGAACACATAACTGTCCAACTTTCAGGGGTCAGCACGGCCGTGAGAGCAGAGTTCTGCCTAATTGCGACCAACCCGTCCTCGAAAGTCCGCTTTCAGATTGCCGGCCTCTGCGCCGCTATCTGCATCCGCGGCCAGCGGTCCCGCCTGAAAGAGTGGCCCTAAGATTCCTACGGCAACTGCCAGTTGACCGGCTCCGCACCCTGAGACTGCAGCAGCGCATTGACACGCGAAAACGGCCGCGAACCGAAGAACCCGCGACGAGCAGAAAGCGGCGACGGATGAGCAGACTCCACCACAGGTGTTGCACCCAGTCGCGGCTTCAGTCCCTGAGCATCGCGACCCCATAAAACAGCGACCAGAGGCCTCCCTCGTCCAACAAGAGCATCGATCGCGCAATCCGTCACCTCTTCCCAGCCGCGGCCACGATGCGAAGCCGGCGCGCCAGGGCGCACAGTAAGGACGCGGTTCAGCAGGCACACTCCCTCGCGTGACCAGGGAGTCAAATCACCGCTGGTCGGACGAGGCACACCCAGATCCTCCACCAACTCAGTGAAGATATTCTCCAAGGAGCGAGGCGGGCGAACCCCGGGAGCAACAGAAAACGACAGCCCCATGGCGTGCCCGGGTGTCGGATAGGGATCCTGGCCGACGACGAGCACCTTGACCTCATCAAACGGATATGTGAACGCGCGCAACACGTCCCGTCCGGCAGGAAAGTACCCGTGACCAGATTGAATCTCCGAGCGCAACATCTGTCCAAGCTCATGCACGCGCTCTTCAACCGGAGCCAGCGCCCGCGCCCATCCCGGATCAAGCAGCTCACTCAATGGTCGCGGGCCGGTGCCGCCTTCAATTTCGCTCACGTACCTAGCGTATCCCGTCTTATTGACGAGGGTGCCCTTCGAGCCGCGGTCTGAGCGGTATGTTGAGACAGCCGTAACCGGCGCTGCCGATGCGACACCCGGCCGATTGGCCGCACAAAAGTGACAGTTACAGATAGTCTAAGCGCGTGAGCTCACAGTATCCGAAGGATGAATTTGATCGAGCTGGCGAAGATATGCCGGTCGGTATGCACCGCGCCCAGCCCTCGAAATGGCGCTCAGTCGCGCCGTTCTTGATTCTTCTCATCGTTATCCCGCTGCTCGGATGGGGTCTCGCGCGAGTCCTCACCAATGCAGGAATCACGCCGTCACAGTCCGATTCGACTCAGTCGGTCGCACAGTCGGTCGCGCCCCCCTCGGGCGATGTGCAATCGGGCGAGCAGGCAGATGAGAAGCCAGAAGCTTCGGGAACTGGCTCAACCGACACACAGGTATCGGGCGAAGAAACTCAATCGTCCGGAGATGAGCCAACTGAAGAAATCATCGACAAGCATGTCAAGATCGGCGTCCTCAACGGCACGGGTATCGAGGGGCTTGCGGCCGAAAAATCCGCAGCGCTGAACGAGGCAGGATTCCCCGGAACTATCGCTGAGAACGCAGAAGGTTGGGTCTCCGACGTTTCTGTGGTGTACTACGCCGATCCGCAGATCGAAAAATCCGCCCACGAAATCGCCCGAGTCCTGGGAATTGACGAGGTTCGCGAGAACTTCGATGATGTCGGTGACTACGACGTGGTCGTCCTGCTCAGATAAGAGGAACCCCTCAAGAAGAGGCGGAAATATGGCTGACGACGCTCAGAAAGCTCACAACGCCGCAACCGAAGGCGCGTACGTACGCGACACCGCCTACATTGCTGACAGGATTGTGTCGTCGATCCCGCCAGGATCCGCTCCGCAACCGCGATCAGGCGATGCACGTGAAGTGGGGAACATGTTGTGGCCGGTCGAGTCTGGCCGCTACCGCCTCATGGCCGCCCGAGCTTGCCCGTGGGCACACCGCGCTGTCATCATCCGCCGACTCATGGGTCTGGAGGACGCTCTGACACTGAGTCTGGCAGGCCCCACCCACGATGCCCGGTCATGGAACTACAGTGGGATGTACCCCGACGACCGTGATCCGGTGCTTGGCATCGAGCGCCTCCAGGACGCATACTTTGCGCGCGTGCCCGACTATCCGAAAGGGAGCACCGTCCCTGCGATTGTGGATGTCCCCAGTGGTGCCGTGGTGACCAATGACTTTAACCAGATGACCATCGACATGTGCACACAGTGGTCAGGCGTGCAGCGTGACGGCGCTGCGGACCTGTATCCAGAGTCGTTAGTGGACGAAATCGAAGCCGTCAACGACGAGGTCTACCCGAACATCAACAACGGTGTCTATCGGTGCGGTTTCGCCGCTGACCAATCCAGCTACGAGGACGCCTATCGAGATCTGTGGCGCGCAATGGACTGGGTTAGTGATCGGCTCACCTCCCGCCGCTACCTGGTCGGTGACCACATCACGCTGGCTGACGTGCGACTGTTCACCACCCTTGTGCGTTTCGATGCAGTCTATTTCGGGCACTTCAAAGCCAATCGGATGATGATCCGTGACATGCCGGTACTGCGTGCCTACCTGCAGGACCTGTTCCAAACACCGGGTTTCGGTGACACGGTGGACATCCAACAGATCAAAGAGCACTACTACATCGTGCACGAGGAAATCAACCCCACCCGCGTTGTCCCTGTGGGACCGGATCTGTCGTACCTTCTGGAAGAACATGATCGCGAGCAGCTGGGCGGCCAACCGTTCGGACAAGGAACAGCGCCTGGCCCTGTGCGAGAAGACGAGCGCCCTCCCGCACTGACTGAATGTTAAAGAACGCGCAGCTCAGCGCCGTCGGTCACAGCTGCCGGGCAAGGTGGCCGCTGGGCGGGCTATCCGCCGGTACAACCCGCTTCATGACTGTTCGCTATGAGCGACTATGCCCGTCTTGCACTCTCGGGTCGAGAGTGCCAAAATTGGATTAGCACTCGCCAAGGCAGAGTGATAAAAGACCTTAGGGCTGGTGAGGTTACACCGGCAACGAGACAAGAACGTTGCCAGTGGAATCGTCCGTCGCGGGCACCGTCCCTACGATCCGCAATGCGGAAGGAATATACATAGCATGTCCAAGCTCATTCATTTTGATGAGGAAGCGCGCCGTGGCATGGAGCGCGGTCTGAATCTTCTGGCTGACACCGTCAAGGTCACGCTTGGCCCCAAGGGCCGCAACGTTGTCCTCGACAAGAAGTGGGGAGCTCCCACGATCACCAAAGACGGCGTGTCTGTCGCCAAGGAAATCGACCTCGAAGATCCGTTTGAGCGCATCGGCGCCGAACTGGTGAAGGAAGTTGCCAAGAAGACCGATGACGTCGCCGGTGATGGCACCACGACCGCAACCGTTCTTGCCCAGGCACTCGTACACGAAGGTTTGCGTAACGTCGCAGCCGGCGCCAACCCGATTGGAATCAAGCGCGGCATCGACCAGGCAGTTGAAGCAATCGTTGAGCAGCTGCACAAGGACGCCAAGCCGATCGAAACCACCGACCAGATCGCTGCAACCGCGTCGATCTCGGCAAATGATCCGGCCATCGGCAAGCTCATCGCTGAAGCTTTCGAAAAGGTCGGAGCCGAAGGTGTTGTGACTGTTGAAGAGACCAACTCCTTCGACACCACCTTGGAGACCACCGAAGGCATGCGTTTCGACAAGGGCTACCTGTCCGCGTACTTCGTCACCGACACTGAGCGTCAGGAAGCAGTCCTTGAGGACCCTTACGTTCTGCTCATGGAATCCAAGATCTCCAATGTCAAGGATCTGCTGCCCCTGCTTGAGAAGGTCATGCAGTCCGGCAAGTCCCTGCTGATTGTTGCTGAGGACATCGAAGGTGAAGCGCTGGCTACACTGGTCGTCAACAAGATCCGCGGAACCTTCAAGTCAGTGGCCGTCAAGGCTCCCGGCTTTGGCGATCGCCGCAAGGCAATGCTGCAGGATATGGCCATCCTGACCGGCGGTCAGGTCATCTCCGAGACTGTTGGCCTTTCCCTCGAGAACGCCGATCTGGAACTGCTGGGTCGCGCCCGCAAGGTTGTCGTCACCAAGGACGAGACCACCATTGTGGACGGCGCCGGTGAAAAGGACGCCATCGATGGTCGCATCCGCCAGATCAAGACCGAGATCGAGAACACCGATTCCGATTACGACCGCGAGAAGCTGCAAGAACGCCTCGCCAAGCTTTCCGGTGGTGTCGCCGTTATCAAGTCCGGCGCCGCAACCGAGGTTGAGCTGAAGGAGCGTAAGCACCGCATCGAAGATGCTATCCGTAACGCCCGCGCAGCCTCTGAAGAAGGCATCGTGGCCGGTGGTGGTGTGGCACTGCTCCACGCCGCACACGCAGCGCTGGACGACCTCAAGGTCGAAGGCGACGTGGCAACAGGCGTGGGCATTGTGCGCCTGGCTGTTGCAGCTCCTATCAAGCAGATCGCTGAGAACGCCGGACTCGAAGGCGGCGTCGTGGTGGATCGCGTGTCCTCCATGAAGCCGGGCGAAGGCCTGAACGCTGACAGCGGCGAATACGGTGACCTGATGGCTGAAGGAATCTCCGACCCGGTCAAGGTGACTCGTTCCGCACTGCAGAACGCAGCATCCATCGCCGGAATGTTCCTGACCACTGAGGCCGTTGTGGCCGACAAGCCAGAACCGCCAGCAGCGCCCGCTGCCGGTGGCGATGACATGGGCGGAATGTACTAAGCCGCATCTGACCTACAGACACCAATTGACTGGAAGGTGCTGACCGCATATCCAGTTAAGCGCGAGGAAGTCCCGTTGAGCACACGTGCTCGGCGGGGCTTCCTCGCATGTTCGCGACATCGTCACTTACGCGAACAACGACACGGTCTGCGACTCGGCATCAGCGTAGACGTTGGCAGCAGCGGATAGCTGCGTGCTGATCGAATCCAATGACGATTCAACCTGCGTTTGAGTTGCGCGCCAGGAGGCGGTCAGCTCAGCGAAATTAGCTGACGCAACTCCCGTCCATGTGTCCTGCAGGGCCAGAAGATCAGCCATCATGGATGCCACTTCTGTTCGAATACGTTCGGCTGTGGCGCCGATATTGGCCGCAGATGCAGCAACTAGATCTGAGTCGACGTTATATGTTGCCATCGGGGATCATCCTTTCGGTTGCGCGAACCCGCGGTGGGCTCGTCACACATACCGTAGGAAGGGCAGCCGCCCTCGAAAACATTGCGCCTGGAACCTGTGGATGCGCGCAGAGAATACCTCCTCCTGTGGATGCGCAGGAAGAATGCTTTTTCCTGTGAACGCGCGGGAAGAACGCCTCCTCCTGCGAACGCGCGTCGAGGGGGAGCCTGACGAGCGGCTTCAGGACTGAGAACTGGGGCGGCTGGGCACATCCAGCGTCTCGATAGCTGTTTCCAGTGAGGAAGCATCTTCGTTGTCGGAGTCGTCATCCCCATCGGAACCGGGGCGCGCCGCGTAACCATCCGCTGCCTCGGGAGCCAGCACAGGGATGGTGGATGTCGTCTCGACGTCATCGTCGTCACCCTCATCCTGCATCTGCGAGCAGTTATTCCACTTCAAATGCTTGCGGCGAATGATGATGGCACCCGACGATGTTACTTGCGCATCGTCAAACTGACCGGTTGTGGGTCCATCCACCACTTCGATGCCGGAGGTGTTGTCACTGGCCGATGAGATATCAGAAGGATCCTTCTCAAGAATTGCTTCATCGAGCTTGGCCAGCTCAGCTTCCAGGTTTTCGCGGGCACGCGACTCCCATTCAGCAGCGCCAGGGGAGTGAAAGACCGAATCGCGAGCCAGCAGGCGGCGCACCACGATCCGGCGGGCACGCAAGTAGGCCAAATCATCGACTTGTTCGTATTCTTCACGCAGCGACTGACGGAATTTCTTGTACTCCTGCGGCGCGGCAGCGATCGAAGCGAGGTCAGCGTCCACCAGAACCTGCGCGTCCACGTCATCACGCGGGGCGGTGTGTATGGCGACCATGCGAATCAGGTCGGCAACCCGCATTGCCACGTCGTCGCTGATTCCCAGTCCGGTCAAGTGTTCGTGAGTCAATTCGGCGCACTCGGCGCTGACGGCCTGCGGGCTTGAACCCCACAAAGCCGCCTGCACAGCGCGGTTCAGGATCAAACCGTGGTACCACGCTGCGATACGAAGAACATCGGGATCGTGTGTTGACCCCGACAGCTCATCGAGATGCGCCAGTACATCGATCAGGTGCCGCACATTGTGCAGCGTTCGACCCGGCTCATTCCACCGGCTGAGGAGTTCACGAGCCTCGGCGTCAAGTTGAGCGGGCGTTGCGGTAGCCCCCAACTCCTGCATTGACTGAACAAATGAACTGAACAGCCACTGAGGTGCTTCAGCACCCATGACGATTCACACTCCTTGAAAGGGATGATACCGAGCTATGGTAGCCGCACTTGGTGTCATATTCCTACCCGAGAGTCCCAAAAAAGGCGGATGTGTGGGCGAAATAGCATCGCGCGCCCAGCGCGCAGCGCCTCACATGCCTTGATCTGCCTCGTTTGTGAGGTCCTCCGCAGTCAAATGTGTGGGCAGTTCAATACGCACCGTCAAGCCACCACCAGGGGTCGTTTTCAGCTCAGTGGTGCCGTTGTGCGCCCCAATAATCGAAGCAACGATCGCCAATCCCAGACCAGATCCGCCCGTCGTGCGCGCGCGTGAATCCTCAGTGCGGTAGAAGCGCTCAAAGACGCGTTTTTGTTCGTCTTCAGCAATGCCGGGACCGTGGTCACGGAATTCCACGATCGCCATGCCGTCGTTGAGTCCCAGAGCCAGCTCCACTGGCGTATCGCTGGACGTGTAGCGGTTGATGTTGCCTACCAGATTCGTGAAAACCTGCTGAATGCGGTCACGGTCCACATTGACCGTCAACGTCATCGGAGCTTTACGCCCGGACAGTGACCTGACGGTGATGTCGCGTGCAGGATCGAGCGCCTCAAGGTCGGAGGCAGCATTGTCAGCAATTTTGACGAGGTCCACCGGAGTCAGGGCAAGAGGTCGCCCCTCGTCAATTCGTGCCAGCGTCAGCAGATCCTCCACGAGGTTTCCCATGCGCGTGGCCTCGGAGTGAATACGACTGATGACTTCTGGAACCTGGTTGCCGGGCACGCCTCCCATCTGATAGAGCTCGCCGTACCCGCGGATGGCGGCAAGAGGAGTGCGCAGCTCGTGTGACGCGTCAGAGACGAAACGACGGATCTTACGGTCAGACTCGGCGCGCGTATGGAATGACTGTTCGACCTGACTGAGCATCGTGTTGAGTGACAATGCCAGCGATCCGACTTCAGTGGTTGGCGGTTCGGGTGGGATGCGCTGACTCAGGTCTCCGGCAGCGATGCGACCGGCAACGACCTCAATATTGCGCAGCGGTTTGAGAGACTTGCGCACCAGGTACTGGCCGATCGTCCCTCCTGCGATGACGATAATCATGGAGGTCAGCAGGAAGTAGAAAGCGGTGTCTGACAGTGTGCGCTGGACGTCAGTGAGTGGAAGTGCAATGGTCATGACCCCAACGGGATCCTGACTGCCTCGCACTCCCAGCGGAATCGCCATTGCCCGCCACGTGGAGCCGGGCAGTGACGATGAGACGGTGACGGGCCGCGTCCACCCGGATTCAGTATTGGCAAATTCGCCCGGCTCGAGCAGGTCGGGAATATTCGGCGTGCCCGAGTACTCTAAGGTTTCAGGCGACGTATAGGTCCAGGTCTGCCCGTCGGCGTGCACCGCGCGAATGAAAAATCGGGTTGGAACATAAGCGTTGGTGTTCGTCAATTCGGTGAGGGATTGCCGGGCCAGGGGTGATGCTGACGAGACCAGTTGCGCGTCGATCTGTGAGGTCAGGTGACGCTGAAGCAGGCCGATCATTGCTGCTCCAGCCATTGTCAGGCCGAGGGCCAGCAAGGCCACTGTCAAGATCACCATGCGTGATGACAGGGGCCGGTGTTCCCATATCTGCCGGGCAGATTGGACGGGTTGCACTGTCAGCTGTCTTCCCTCAGCATGTAGCCCACGCCGCGGCGAGTGTGGATGAGCTCGCCCGACGATCCTTCGACTGACAATTTGCGACGCAGGTAGGAAATATACGACTCAACGATGGCTGCTTCACCATCCCAGTCGTATTCCCACACGTGATCAAGGATCTGCATCTTGGAGACGACGCGCCCCTCGTTGATCATCAGGTAGCGTAAGAGCTTGAACTCGGTGGGGGATAGCTCGATATCGATGCCCGCGCGGCGAACCTCGTGAGCATCCTCGTCCAGTTCCAAATCCCCCACACGCAGCATGCCGTCATCTTCGCCGCTGTGGTGAGTACGGCGCAGGATGGCGCGGATGCGAGCGACGACTTCCTCCAGGCCGAAAGGTTTGGTGACATAGTCGTCTCCGCCCACTGTCAGCCCCTGGATTTTGTCGCGCATATCGTCACGCGCAGTCAGGAACAGGACCGGAACCGTGATACCCGCTTCGCGTAAACGCCGCGTCACCGTGAAGCCATCCATGTCGGGCAGCATCACATCCAGCACGATGAGATCAGGGTGGGATTGCGTGGCCTCGTGAAAAGCGCTGGCACCATCCGCAGCAGCGATCACTTCGAATCCAGCAAAACGTAATGATGATGCGAGAAGGTCGCGGATATTCGGTTCGTCATCGACGACGAGCAGACGCGCTTCGGCGGAGTCGGATGAAGTCGGGATATGAACAGCCATACACTTAGTGTGGCGGTTCATCCTGAAAGTTGGCTGAACGACGCGTGAGAGTTCAGCATGTTCCTCGCCCCAACGATGTGCCACTATTGACGATGAAATTGAACGAATGATGAGGGAGACCGTGATGACAGATCCAATGAGTCCGGAAGGCATCACATTTACGCCGGTGTCGCCGGCGCTGGCTCGAGTGCGCACAATTGGAGTTCTGATCTTTGTCATTCCGCCTGCCCTGATCTTCGCAGTGCTGGCTATCGTGTCGTTTCCCTGGTGGTGGATCGGCACCGGAGTCATCATTGCGTACAGCATCTGGCAGATCTGGCTGATCCAGCGGCAGGTACGCGCGCTGGGATTCGCATTCAGCAACGACGAATTCATGATCCGCTCCGGCATCATGTTCCGCAATCTCAGCATTATCCCCTACGGTCGAATCCAGTATGTCGATGTGTCCGAGGGGCCGATAGCCCGTCACTACGGCATTGCGTCCATCAAGATCAATACAGCGTCCAACGAAACGGCCGGCTCGATTGATGGCCTGCCGACCGACCAGGCAGCCCAGCTGCGCGACATGCTGGCTAAGCGTGGCTCTGAAGAACTGACGGGACTGTGAGCGATATGAGCAACGAGACCGCAGACCCATCGGGCGCACCTGCGCCCACAGAACCAGCAGAGCCGACAACGCGAACGACGCCCGCACAGTCATGCTCGCCTTCGCAGTCACCTTCGTCCGCTGCATCGACTCCGCATACGAGGGCGACTCTGCCCGCTTCACGCACGCCGTCACAGTCCGAGCGAAAGAAGTGCACGGCGAGCGCCCTCGACAATGCGCTGCCGGAGGAAGGCTGGCGTAAAGTCCACCGCATTTCACCGGTCCTCAACACGTGGCAGTTCTTTGCTGCCCTGGTGGCATTCCTGGCCTACCAAGGCACCGGTGTGATCTCTGAGCTGCTTGACTCGGACGTCATCTCCCACACGCCGGGACTCCATATCGTGGGCTACATTCTGGGAGCAATCGCGCTCTTTTCGGTGCTGGTGGGCGTGTACTCCTATTGTGCGTGGAAGCGCACAGCCTACGCTCTCACCGATGAAGCCGTCTGGTACCGGTCGGGCATCATCTTCCGAGTACAACGCCACGCCCGACTGGAAAAAATCCAGGCGGTTGACATCGTCCAGCCTCTGCTTGGCAGGATTTTCGGTCTGGGCAAAGTCACCATCGAAGTGGCAGGCGGGTCACATTCGAACCTGGAGTTCGGTTACCTGAAAACTGAAACACTCCACAATCTGCGCGCCGAAATCCTCGCACTGGCTGCGGGTGTCACATCCGGATCAGCATCCGCTGCACTGGCGCGTCAGGCACGTGAAGCTGCCGCGGAAGCTCCCGACGTTGACCTCGGTGAACAGGTCGCCGCAAGTGACAGTATCGGCACTGGTGCTCCTGCTCCGGAGGCACAGGAAAATGAAGTCTTCCGTGTGCCATCTGGCCGTCTCATTGCCTCATTGTTCATGTCGGTTGGCCTGATCATCTCCTTCCTGGTGTTCCTGGCCGCCATGATCGGCATGATCGCCTTGATACTGACGGAGGGGCTGGCAGGCGTGTCAGGTTTCATCCCGATCATCGTCGGTATTTTGCCCATCGGCAGTGTTGTGTGGAGCCGTTTTGCCGGCGCGTTTGACTTCCGCGCAGGCATCTCAGCTTCGGGCATCCGTATTCGCAAGGGCCTGACTTCGACGCGTTCCCAAACCATTCCGCCGCGACGCGTCCACTCCGTGCGCATCACGCAACCCTTCCTGTGGCGCACCAAGGACTGGTACCGCGTCACCGTCTCGATGGCCGGCTACGCAGGCAATTCTTCCAACGGATCGGAAATGGCTGACGCCTCCTACGTGCTGCTCCCGGTCGGCACGCGCGAAGAAGCTGAACTGGCTGTGTGGATGGTGATCCAGGACCTGGGTGTGGATGACCCCCTCGCCCTGATCCACGACGGCCTGCATGGGGATAACCGCAGTTCCAGCCGCTACTTTGTGCCCAACCCGGAGCGCTCAAAAGTCATGGATCCGATTGTCTGGCGCAGGCGCGGCTCGGCTTTGACCGAACGGGTGATGGCGGTGCGCGATGGGCGGGTCACTCACACCTTGACGATCATGCCCTATGAGCGTTTCCAGTCTGTGAGCATCTACCAGGGGCCGTGGTTGCGCAGACGCAAGCTCGCTGTGGTCAATCCGAAACTGGTCAACGGTCAGGCACCGATTGCTGCTCCCCATCTTGACCTGGAATTCGCCACCACGATGGTTGCAACCCTGATGGAACGAGGGCGACTTCGCCGTGACCATGAGCCGCCTGAACGCTGGATGCGTCGCGTGGCCCAGTCAGTGTCCGATCCGAAGGTTGCCGAGCAGATTGAACACAGTGCCAATGCTTACGAGGATTCACCTGAGGATGTTTCGCCCGCAGCTGGAGCTGACACTGACGCCCCGCCCGCAGCGGGCTCTGACGAGCGGTAGGGTAAACACTTGTGAATCCCTTGCACGACGCGCATGAGTGCCCGAGGCGCAGCGCGCATGAGCATGCGGGCGAACCGTCGCGTCGTCCGCGCCCTGACCAGCTCCATATCGGAATCATTGGGATGGGGCATGTCGGTCCTCCCCTGGGATCCGCGCTGCGTGCAGCCGGTCACGATATCGTCGCGGTGAATGCGTCGTCACCCCAGGCGCGCGAACGTGCAGAGGTCATGCTGCCGGGAGTGCCGATCATGGATATTCCTGACGTCATCTCCGCCGCCGACCTGGTCCTCATCGCCATCCCTGACGATGCGATCGAATCATTGGTGAGCGGACTGGCAGATCTGGGAGCGTTCCGTCCTGGCCAGATCGTCGCGCACACGTGCGGAACGCACGGCGTCGCCATCTTGAACAAAGCCCAACAGGCAGGCGCACTGCCGATCGCACTGCATCCGGCAATGACGTTCACCGGCACGTCCATCGATGTGTCCCGCCTGGTGGGCACACCATTCGCCGTGACCGCGCCTGCTGCGCTGGTGCCGATTGCGCAGGCACTGGTGGTGGAGTTGGGTGGAGAACCCGTGATCGTACAGGAAAACGACCGCACCTTATATCACGCGGCACTTGCGCATGGTGCCAACCACCTCGTCACACTGATCGTGCACGCTCGACGCATGCTGGAAGCTGCCGGAGTCGAACAGTCCGGCACGTACCTGCGACCCCTGGTCGAAGCTGCGCTGGATCGCGCGCTGACCGAAGGAGAACAGGGGTTGACCGGCCCGATCGTGCGCGCCGATTCAGGAACTGTCGGCGCACACATCACCGCACTCCACAAAGCTGCGCGCCTGGCCGCCGAGGACAACGAGCAGGCAGGCGCGCGGCTGACCGATTCTGCCGACAACTACGCAGATATGGCGCAGGCAACGATCACGATGCTCACGCGCAGTGGCCGCCTGTCCCAACGCGCAGCCGACGAGCTGCGCACCGCCCTGATGGAGTCATAACCGCTTCGCCCCAGCACCTTCAATGTCGCGTGCGATCAGCGGCGCGTGCGCCAGCCTCGTCAATCGTGACCAGTTGCGCACCAATTGTGGTGGGAAGCAGGCTCAAACGGGGGAACAATAGAAGGGTCTGAAGGAGGCTGAAACGATGACCCCGATCGTTGCACATACTCGCGCCGAACTACATGATGCGCTGGCACACATGACGGGCACGCGCGCACTGGTCATGACGATGGGCGCCCTGCACGAAGGACACCTGTCGCTCGTTCGGCGCGGCAAGGAACTGGCAGATCACGTGATCGTGTCGATTTTTGTTAATCCGACGCAGTTTGCACCCGGTGAAGACTTTGACGCCTACCCGCGCACATTTGACGCCGACCTCGCCAAGCTCAGTGACCTTGATGTGGACGTGGTGTACGCCCCGACGCCCGATGACGTGTATCCGCACGAACCCGCCGTGACCATTGATCCGGGGCCAATCGCGCGCGTTCTGGAAGGCAAGACCCGGCCCACGCACCTGGCTGGCGTGGCGCTTGTCGTCACCAAGGTCATCCAGCGCGTCCGCCCCGATGTTGCGCTGTTTGGCCAAAAGGACGCGCAACAGCTCGCGATGGTACGCAACCTGATGGACGAACTCGACGTGCCGGTGCGCATCGAAGGCGTGCCGATTGCGCGCGATACAGACGGCCTGGCACTGTCCAGCCGCAACCAGTACCTCTCGGATGAGGAACGTGAACGCGCGTTGACATTGTCGCGCGCCCTGCGCACCGCTCATCAACGTGCCAACGAGGGTGACTCGCCCAGCGCAGTCGTGGAAGCTGCAGCGCAGGTGCTCGACGAAGCCGAAGGCGTGGAGCGTGACTATGTGGCGCTGACAGACGAAGCGACATTTCAGATCGTGGCGCTCGCAGACTCTGACCAGTCAGGAGTAACGGTGCCCACCACCGATCAGTGGCCCGACCGTGCATATGTGCTGCTGGCAGCGCGCGTGGGGTCGACCCGCCTGATCGACAATACGATCATTGACCGCCCAAAGGGCGCCTCGGGGGATGCCAATGACTGACCAGAGCGCACCAGCGATGGGCCCGCGCGCGGCCAGCTCGCCCGCGGAAGTGTACCGCCCGATGATATGCGGCAAGATTCATCGTGCGCGCGTCACCGATGCCGACCTGCACTATGTCGGGTCGGTGACGATTGATGCGGATCTGCTGGAAGCAGCCGACATCCGTGAAGGTCAGCAGGTGGACATTGTCGATATCAATAACGGTGAGCGGCTGACGACGTACACCATCGCCGGGCCGGTCGGTTCGGGCGTGGTGCAGCTTAACGGTGCCGCAGCCCGAAAAATCGGCGTGGGGGACCTGGTCATTATCATGGCGTACGTGTCCGTTCCAGAATCACGACTGGAATCCTGGCAGCCTCATGTGGTCTTTGTTGACCGCGACAATCACATCGTGGAATGTGGCTCTCATCCTGGTCGCGTGCCCGAGGACTCCGAACGCGCCCGCGAGCTGGATCTGCACAGTTCAGGTATGAACGAAGACAGTGGAGGCCTCCCTCGTTTTTCGAAGAAAGACTGAAACAGATACCATGGCACACGTGAGTGAAGAACTAACGCCCCAGAAACCGGCCGGACACAACGACTCAAACGCTCCTCGAAAGGAAGCGGGACAGGGCCGTGACGACGCGCCTGAACAGATGCGGATCCGTGCAGGTAAACGTCAAACCATGCTGGACGAGGGGAAGCAGCCCTACCCGGTTGAACTGCCGATCACGTCGACCATCGCTCTGGTGCGCGAGGCGTATGGACATCTGGAAGCCGGTGAAGAAACCGACGATGTGGTGGGAATTGCCGGCCGTGTGATACTGATGCGCAACGGCGGAAAGCTTTGCTTCGCCACCTTGCAGGACGGCGCAGGTGTGCGCATCCAGGTGATGCTGTCCGCCGCCTCCGTCGGACCGGACTCGCTCGCAACCTACAAGTCCGAGGTTGACCTGGGAGACCACCTGTTCGTCCACGGGCGAGTGATTTCATCCAGGCGCGGAGAACTGTCGATTATGGCAGAGCCGGGGGAGGGCGAGGATGCCCCCGCATGGAAGATCGCATCCAAGGCACTGCGTCCACTTCCCAAGACCTACACCGCTGAAGACGGCACGGAAATGGCGTTGTCGGAGGACATGCGCGTGCGCCGCCGCTACCTCGACATGATCGTGCGCCCCGCAGCTCGCGAGATGGTGCGCATGCGAGCCAACGTTGTGCGTTCACTGCGCGACTACTTCCGTGACGCAGGGTTCATCGAAATTGAGACGCCGATGCTGCAGGTCCTGCACGGCGGTGCGGCAGCACGCCCGTTCTCAACACACATGAATGCCTACGACACGGAGTTGTACCTGCGTATCGCCCCTGAGCTGTATCTCAAGCGCGCAGTTGTCGGTGGTGTTGACAAGGTCTTCGAGATCAACCGTAACTTCCGCAATGAAGGCGCTGACTCGTCACACTCACCTGAATTCACAATGCTGGAAGCGTACGAAGCGTACGGAACCTACGACACGATGGCCACGCGTACCCGTGATTTCATTCAGAAAGCCGCGCGCGACGCACTGGGAACCGAAGTCGTCACCCTGCCCGACGGTTCGACCTACGACCTGTCGGGATCGTGGGAGTCGATCAGCCTGTATGACTCGATTTCAGACGCGGTCGGAACCGCGATCAGCCCGCAGACTTCGCGCGAGGATTTGGTGCGCATCGCAACAGATCTGGGCGAAGAGATCCCCGACCACTACGTCAATGGCAAGATTGCGGAAGTCATTTTTGAAAAGACCGTGGGGGACAGTCTGTGGGCCCCGACCTTCGTGCGCGACTTCCCGGAAGATTCCTCACCGCTGGTACGAGGACACCGCTCAAAGCCCGGCGTGGTGGAAAAGTGGGATCTGTATGTGCGAGGGTTTGAACTGGCCACAGCCTATTCGGAACTGGTCGACCCCGTGATCCAACGCCAGCGCTTCGAAGCCCAGGCACTCGCCGCTGCTGAAGGCGACCCGGAAGCTATGGTGCTGGACGAGGACTTCCTGATGGCGATGGAATACGGCATGCCTCCGTCGGGCGGCATGGGAATGGGGCTGGATCGCCTGCTCATGGCTCTGACGGGGCAGGGAATCAGAGAAACCATCACGTTCCCGCTGGTCAAGAAGATCTGATCCGCTACGAGCTGCCTGCACCACCACACTGCATCGATGGGAAAGATGCAACCATGATGAATCGGGGCCGGGCGAGCAAGAAGCGACTGCTCATTGTCGGAGCGATGATGGCAGCCCTGCTCACAGCCTGATGCCGCGGTGCAGACCAATCGACTGCGCAGGCGCAAGCAGTGGAGCTCAAATACGGGTACTGCTTGCTAGTGGCATTAACCTGCTCGACGTACTTGCTTACCGGCGACTTTCGCCCGTCGACCGTGCCCGTTTGGCAGTGACTTTCGCCTGTTGAGCGCATCTGCCTGGCAGGACACATATATGCCGGCCGTATCTGCTCACGAGCCCTACGCTCCGAAACTTCTCAGCCAACATGCAGGTTCTGTGTTTACATTAAACGAAAGGCACCTGCTGGCTCCCATGTGCTTTCATGTGGCAGCGCCCAAAGATGCCCTCGTACATCAATAAAACGACGCAGAACCACTAAGGCAGTAATTCGTGACGAACTTCGTGAAGCAAACGCAAGCGCTCAAAGCGGATCGGGCGATCGGCGCTCTGACTGGACTTGCTCTCGGTGATGCGCTCGGCATGCCCACGCAATCGATGAGCCATGAGGAGATTCATCAGGCGTACATCCGTGTGGACGGCCTCGTCGATGCGAGCCCGACGCAGCCCATCGCGCCCTCCATGAAAGCTGGCCATGTCACCGACGACACCGAACAGGCCCTCCTGGTTGCCTCCCTGTTGATCGACGGTGACGGGCACATTGATTCGCTTGAACTGGCGCACCGCCTGCTCGCGTGGGAAGACACGATGAGAGCGCGAGGATCCCTCGACCTGCTCGGCCCCTCCACCAAGAGTGCACTCGAAGAAATCCGTGCCGGCGCCGAATACGGCACCACTGGAACGGAAGGCACGACCAACGGCGCCGCGATGCGGGTGACGCCGGTGGGCATAGCCATCGACATGCGCGAGGCCGAAGCGTTCGCGCGCGTAGTGCGCGAATCATGCATGGTGACGCACAATACGACGCAGGGTTTTGAAAGTGCTGCGCTCGTCGCCGGAGTCGTCAGCCTGGGGATCAACGGGTTGGATACCCTGTCAGCACTTGAACTTGCGCTGACCGAAATCGACCGACTGGGTTCGCCCGGACACTGGAGTCCGCGAGCCAGCGTCGTTGCACGCACGCAGTACGCCCATAATCATGCCCGCAAGAGGAACGAGGAAGACTTCGCAACCTGGCTGCGCGAAATGGTGGGAACATCCGTCGAATCCAATGAAGCTGTTCCGGCCGCGTTCGCGCTGGCGCGCCGCTACGCGCAGCAGCCCTATAAAGCTCTGATCCAGGCCGCCAATATTGGAGGCGACACGGACACAATCGGCGCGATTACCGGCGCAATGCTGGGTGCGACATGCGGTGTCAGTGTCTTCCCGAACACCGTCATCGAGCAGGTGATGAGCGTGTCAGGCATCGATGTGGCAACCCCCGCGCTCGAATTGCTTGACGTGCGTGAACGGGCCCGTTAGCGAGACGATCGCTGACCGTGCTCGCGGTTCATCCGGTTGAGCAGTGCGCGTGCCGCTTCGGAGTCGACCACCAGGTGCGTCATCACCCCGGCACGCAACGCTCCCAGCAGGGGAATCGCTTTCGAGACGCCAGAAACGACGCACAGCCGCACGGGGATGCGCCGCAATACGTCGGGCATGGGACCGGATGCTCGATGGTTGAGCTCCATATTCGTTGAGCCGTCTTCGCGGATCAGTACTGTACAGACGTCGCCCACTACTCCGTCGGCGCGTGCTGCGTGAAGTTCGGTGGCGTCAAGATATCCGCCCGAATACACGTGCGAGGGGAGCGCTGCGTCGAGCGAACCCACACCGAACAGTGCCACGGTTGACGACTCGATCGTCGTCAGGACCTGGCGAATTGAGCGTTCGCGCCACAGTGCCTCTTTAGTGTCGGCATAGTCGAAGAACGCGGGGACGGGGAAGTAGACCGTCTGGCCACCAAACGCTTCAGCAGCGCGCGACATGATTGAACCCGCGTACGGGACACCTGACTGTGCCGCATTGCCGGCCCCGTTGAGCTGGACGACCGTGACGTTGGGCAGGGGAGTCCTGGCCAAGTGGCGCGTGACTTCTGCTGTTGTATTGCCCCAGGCGATTCCAAGCGTGGCGCCAGGTTGCATCAAGTTGGCGAGCTGCGCCGCGGCCACCTGCGCCACCGATTCAAGCGTGGCGACAGGGGTGTCTACTGATGAAACAGGGACGACGACTGCGTTGACGTGGAACGCCTGCGCGATTTCGCGTTCCAGGTCGGTGCGCGCACCGGCCAGGTCCTGCACCTGGATGCGCACCAGTCCCACCTCTTTGGCGTAGGACAGCAGGCGTGAAACCGACGAGCGCGACATGTTCAATTGGGAGGCTATCGCCTCCATCTTTTCTTCGCGGATGTAGTACAGAACGGCCGCTTGCAGTGCCAGCTCATCACGTTTGCTCACGACTCCCAGTCTCTCATGCACAAATGCCCAACACCTTTGGGTAGACGTGCATTTCTGAGATAATGAAGGCAACAACTCGTCAAGCACGATCGAGAAGCGCGTCTAAGAGCGTGATCGATTAGCGCGAGCAGGCAGCGCGACTAAATGTCGCGATAAAGAAGTACGGTCCAACAACACGATCGATGGAGACGCAGATGAGTATCCCAGTTCTATCACCCACAGCCCGACACGATGCCCTGCAGGAAATGGCGTCAGGCCCCGAGCTGGATGTACTCGTCATCGGTGGCGGAGTGACAGGAGCAGGTATCGCCGTTGACGCCGCCACGCGTGGCCTGCGGGTGGGAATCGTGGAAGCGCAGGACTGGGCCTCGGGTACCTCGTCGCGCTCCTCGAAACTGGTGCACGGCGGGTTGCGCTACCTGTACCAACTCGACTTCAAACTCGTGAACGAATCCTTGCGGGAACGCGGTCTGCTGCTGACGCAGAACGCTCCTCACCTGGTGAAGGCGCAGCCGTTCTTGTGGCCGTTGAAGATTCCGGTCATTGAGCGCACGTATTCGGCTATCGGTGTCGGGATGTATGACGTACTGGCCCAGTTTGCGCACCGCGGGTCTGTTCCGATCCAGAAGCATTACTCGAAGAAAGGGTCCCTGAAGCTGGCGCCCGCCATCAAACCCGATGCGTTAACAGGATCGATCGTCTACTACGACGCGCGTGTAGATGATGCGCGCCTGGTGGTGACGCTTGTGCGCACGGCGGTGCGTTACGGTGCGCTGGCTGCCAACCGGGTTCAGGTTCAGGAACTTGATCAGGATTCCTCTGGCCGGGTTCGAGGGGCGCATGTGGTGGACCTCGAAACTGGCGAAGACTTGCATATCAAAGCTCGTAGCGTCATCAATGCGACGGGTGTGTGGACTGAGAAAACGCAGTCGCTGGCGCACACCGGCGGGGGACTGAAAGTTCTGGCATCGAAAGGTATTCACATCGTGGTGCCCAAAGATGCGATCAAGTCGAAAGTCGGTATCTTCCTGCGTACCGAGAAATCCGTGCTTTTCATTATTCCGTGGAAGCGGTACTGGATCATCGGCACGACAGACACCGCCTACCATGAGGATCGCCTCGAACCTGTTGCCGACAGGGAGGATATCGACTACCTGCTTGAACATGCCAACTCGGTGCTGGCGACCCCGCTGACGCGTGACGACATTATCGGCACGTATGCCGGTCTGCGTCCGCTGCTTCAACCCGGAACCCTCGACAATGACGAAACCAAGTCCACGAAAGTGTCGCGTGAACATACGGTGACGGAAGCCGCTCCTGGGCTGACGGTGATCGCGGGAGGCAAGCTGACGTCGTATCGCCAGATGGCGCAGGACGCAGTGGACTTTGCGCTCGGCTCTGGGGCGAAGAACAAGCCGTGCGTCACAGAAAAGACACCGCTCGAGGGAGCGAACGGCTACTTCGCGATGTGGGAATCCCGCAAGAAATTGGCGCAGGAGTCTGGTCTAAGCGTCGACCACGTCGAAGATCTCCTGGATCGGTACGGGGCCGATATCGAGTTGGTGCTGTCAATGATTAAGGAGGATCCTTCTCTCGGAGACGAGTTGCCCGGCGCGCCCGAATATCTCAGGGCGGAAATTGCATTCGGCATTGCGTACGAGGGAGCCCTGCACATCGAGGACCTGCTGACACGTCGTACCCGCATCCACTATGAGCACAAGGATCGCGGAGTGGAATCCCTGGATGCGGTGGCTCAGATCGCGGCTGCAATGCTGGATTGGGATGAAGAAACGACCGCGCGTGAGAAGGCGTCGTATCAGGCGCGATGCGATGCTGAGCGTGAAGCCGAAGGCATCTGGGATGAGAAGCAAGCGCAGGCCGTCCGCGAGCAGGTAGAACCGATCCGGCCCTTCAAGGACGTTGCTCCTGACGTCCAGGGCTGAATCAGCACTCAGCTTTGTCCCCGGTCAACGCCGCGTCGCCCCGCTTGGCTAACGGTGCGTTGCGCGGAGGCTCGGGGATGATGCACCCTCACGCTTTACCCCGGATAGCGTGGCCTCGTAAGACCTTGACCGGTTGTCGCCACGAGTCGGCACTATCTTGACGGGTGCTCGTTGGGCCTGTCGTGGGTGCTCCGTTGATCAGGCCATGTACCGCTCGCTGCACAATGCGCTAGATCTTAACCTCTTTCGTGCACGAACCCCTAGATCCTGAATGCTCTCCTGCACGAACCCCTAGATCTTAGGGGGATTTGTGCACAACCCCCTAGATCAACAGAGGACGGGACATCCCTCGAAAATTGGAATGTCTTGTGACCTGCGTTTTGAGGAACGCGGCACAATGACGGGGCGTTAGATCTAGGGGATCGTGCAAAAAACAGGGAGAATCTAGGGGTATGTGCATGTGCGAGGGGTAGATCTAGGGGATCGTGTATGTGCGAAAGACAGATCTAGGGCATGGTGCACGAGGCTCGCGGTGAGCAGACAGTGGGCACTGCGAGCTATCTGATCTGGGACTCCTCACGCGGGTTTGGTCACTGAGAAAGCCGAGCCTGTAGCACAACCACGCCAGCATGCCATCGCGGCACGAGTGCATCGGAAAGGTGCTGCTTCCGAAAAGCGTTGAGGGAGGGGCTTACAGGAATGCGAAGGGGTCGAAAGCGTCCAGATCGATGATCTGAAGCCGAGGAAGCACCACCTGGAAAGCGTCGAGGTCATGCTCGAGGTCGAGCACCTCAAGTCCCTCGTCAACAAGCTCCTGGAGCTGGGCGGAAAGGAACTCCTTGAAGCATACGATCGCGACCTTGCGCCCCATTGACAGGAGCTCGCGGACCTGCGGGACAAAGTCTCCGTCATGGCTCGCCAGGATCACTGAGGCGCCATCGAGTTCTGCGATGGCTGACAGGGTTTTTTGAATGCCGACGTCGACAACCTTGACGGTGGGGGACTCGCACGCCAGAGGGATTGGTGTGTAATTCATGGCGGTCAGAGCCTGTATGAAACCCATCGGGAGGTGCCCATTGGAACCGTTGAGGAAGAACAATCCTTTCGTTGGCTGGCTCCATGTGTGGGTCGCTGCATCGAGAACGCGGTCCCAGCGGGGACGTTCCTCCGGATTAGGGCGGCGTTCCAGAACTGACATACCTAATGTTGCATCTATGTTTTCGCCATCGACGACTAAATATGTTATTTCATCCATGGATTACAGATTAGTCCCAGGCGTTTCAGAAAGGAAACGTGTTTTCATACTCAGTCTTTTAAAAGTTCAACATATAAAACGTCCCATCACAATAGAGGTGATGGGACGTTTGAAGAATCTCGGCGTGTACGCGGCGAACTACTCGTGCTTCTTCAATGCAGCCAGACGCTGCTCGATCTCAATCTGCGACGAATCGGTTTCCAGCTCTGCGAACTGGTCCTCAATGCTGGAGGACGCGACTTCCATCTTGCCCTGAGCGAGCGCCTCGGCGCGGCGGACGCGATCCTCGTAGCGTGACAATTCAGACGTCGGATCCAGCACGTTGATCGTGCCAAGCGCATCGTTGACCTTCGTCTGTGCTTCGGCGGTGCGCTGACGAGCAACCAGAGAATCGCGCTTCGACTTCAGCTCAGACAGCTTGTCCTTCATGACAGCCAGGCCGTCCTTGAGCTTGTTGACAACCTCGGTCTGCGAGGCGATCATCGGCTCAGCCTGCTTGGCTTCGTTCTCGAACTGGATCTGCTTGCCGATTGCGACTCGCGCGAGCTTATCCCAGCGGTCGGCTTCCTCCTGGTTGCCAGCTTCGCGTTCCTGATCAGCCTTGTTCGAGGCAGCAGCCGCCTTCTGACCCCAGTCAGCAGCAAGCTTGGTGTCCTGCTCATGGTCGCGTTCGGCCAGGCGCAGGTTTCCAACTGTTTGTGCGACAGCATTTTCAGCTTCCGCAATCGAGTTGGTGTAATCGCGAATCAGCTGATCAAGCATCTTTTGTGGGTCTTCGGCACGATCCAGCAAAGCGTTAATGTTGGCTTTCGCCAGCTGTGCCATTCGTCCTAGAATTGTCTGCTTCTCTGCCATCGGGGCTCCTCCCGTATCTCATGACGTGATTCGTCTCACGCTTCGATTCAATACTATAGATCTGTGGCATCCGCTGCCTGGTGACGACGACAACTCAGTTACTTTTCGGCTCTCAGCGATGCCATGGAAGGGGCAAGAAATGCTGAACAGGCACACACGTGACTCTGACCAGGGCTCACCCACACCGAAGAACGATGCTCTTGACCGGGGTACACCTGACCAGGGTGCGCCCGCACCTGCGAACGGCGCTCCCAGCTGGGGCGCACCCTCACCCACGGTTGGTGCACCTGAGCACTCAGATGAAGACAGCCAGCCGCTCGCGCGCATTGAAACCGGCAATCCCTCGGCCCCCACCACGATCTACCTGCTCCACGGCATCACGAGCTGCGCCGGTGCGATGGCCGACCTTCAGCTTCGCTTGGCGCATCCTTCGCGTCGCATTATCGCCTTGGATGCCAGGGGACACGGTTTATCGCCTCGCTGGAGTGACGATCAACTTGCGCGAGCAGGCGACCAGCTGATCGACGATGTTGTGAACGCGATCGAACGGGACCGGGCGTGCAGACGATCTCCCTCGCACCAGATCTTTCACCAAGCAGCGTCCCCCTCGGGCACAAATCGTGGGCCGCGAACAATCCTGATCGGGCATTCGATGGGAGCAGCGACGGCGGCGGCAGTCGCGCTGCGCAGGCCGGACCTCGTGGACGCAGTCGTGGCTGAAGACCCCGCACGTTTTGGGACGCGCTCGTCCGAAGAGCTTCATGAACGAGGGAAACTGCGCGCAGCTAAGATTCAAGAAACTGCGAATGACCTGGTCGGTGCACTGACGCGTGAGCTGGCGGCAGGGGCCGCGCCGAGCAGTGAGATTTTACCGGGTCTGTGGGCGAGCCAGCAGTGCGACTCGCGGCTTCTTCAGACGGGAGTCGTCGCGCCCGAAATCAAATGGGAAGAAGTCATGGCAGGACTGAAGGTGCCGACCCTGGTTGTCACTGGCGATGTTGTGGGTGAATCGCGGGTCGGGCTCGAGGGGATGGAGATCCTGCGCCAAATCGGCAACCGGTGTGTGGAATGCGTGATCGTGCACGGCGGAGTGCACAATGTGCGGCGCTCGCGGCCGCAGGGTTACTTTAATGCGGTCCTCCCGTTTATCGCGCGCATAGAGGCCAGTGGTAATGGGGGAGGAAATCACTGGTCGACGCGAGTGGACGGTGACGTGGCTGAAGGCCCGGCTGGCTCGAGCGAGTAAGTGAATCGCGCGCCAGGAAGGCTCCCTGCCCAGCGAGCCGGTGTCGTCAGTGAACCGGAGGGGCCAGCGGCTGAAATCGCCGCCAAAGGCGCTGCCAAGACGTCAGCGGCTAAAGCCGCCGCCGAAGCTCCCACCAAAACCGCCGCGGCTGAAGCCTCCGCCGAATCCGCCGCCGAATCCTCCGCCGAGGCCGCTAGAGCCACGACGCGTGAAACTGCCACCGACAGAGCCACCCACACCGCCGCGACGCGTGAACTTTCCGCCACCGTAGCGTGAACCGGAACCGTCCCAGTAGCCTCCGCCGCGGTTAGAACCCAGGCTGGAGCCGAACAGGGTCCACAAGAAGGGGTTGCTCAGTAACGAATCGGAATCGAAGAGATTATCCTGATTGCCACGCTTACTCGCCTCGATGGCTTGATGCGCCGCCTGATAGGCAGTCTTGGACGCTTCCTCGGATTGAGCGGGGTCGGAGTCAACCAGCTCTTCAGCGCGCCGCAAGGCTTCTTCGGCACGGGCGAGAGCTGAGCGAGCATCCTCAGGTGAATATGCACCCGAGGAGCGCACAAATTGACGCGCACGCTCAACCCAAAGTCGTGCACTGGACAGCTGCTTGTGGGCACGCTCAATTGCGCGCTCGCTCTGCTCAGCCTGGGAGCGCAATGGATCCAACGCGGCGTCGAGTGCACTTTCTGCCAGATGCAGCGACTCCAGGGCTTCCAGCGGATCCGCCTGCTTCTTCAGCGCCAGCCTGCCCTTATCCACCGCCTCATGCGCATCGGCAAGCATCGGCGCAAAGGCCTCCTGGTCGGCACCCAACTTCGTCACGTCCGCAAGATCCGAGCTGATCGAGGCAATCGCGCGCGACAGATTGTCCGCAGCATGCGCCACATTTTCCTGCGCCTTCAAAATCGCGTCGACCTGCACCTGCGCAAGACCCAGCGCGCGCTCGGCAATATCGAGAAGCTGGTTGGCGCGCCCGCGGTCCGTATTCAACAGTCCGTGAGCCTCATCGGCAGAAGTGCGAGCCGATTCGATCAAGGTGCGCGCCTGCTCAGGGTTGTCGAGCAGCGAGGCGATCATCGTGTGCGAATATGCAGCCGTCAGGGTGCGCAATTCGCCCTCGGCAACGCGAATATTGCCTTCGATCTGGTTGATGCGTTCGCGAACAGCGCGTTCACGCTCATCAGCGCTGGCCTCTTTCTCACGCATCACAGCGAACTCGTCGTGCTGTTGAGCGAGTGGCCCCATCGCTTCTTCGAGCGCCTGGAGGATAGTCAATGCGGCTTGTCGCTTCGTGCCCTCGTCATCTGATTCGAGCAGTTTCTGCTGATTCGCGAATTGAGCGTCTACAGTTTTGCGCGCGCGGCGGATCGCCTCGTCGTAGTCCTGAGTGCGGTTGCGACCAAACTGGGCGCGAGAATACGACAGCTCATCGGTGGCACTGCGAACAGTTTCGTCAGCGGCGAGCAGGCGTTGACCCGCCAGCGATACCAGCTCCTCGGTGCTCATATCCGCATACTGACCACGCGCACCCTGCTGCCCCTGCTGCCTCTGCTGCGGCCTGTTGCGGCGCCTGAGCCAATACAGGGCAATGAACAGCACGGGAAAGCCCGCGATCACCACCGCGATCGCCCAGAACGAGGTGCCCGACCCGGACTGCGACGGCGAGCCTGACGAGGAATCTGACGGTGACGGTGCACCCGACCTGGTCAAGGCATCAGCAACCGCGGTACTTGCGGCGACGAACTCATCGCTCGTAATGGCCCCACTGCCCTGATTGATGACGTCAGTTGCCGCGTCGAATGCTGCAGACAGGTTTGAGTTGGCTTCGGAATGCCCGCACATGCCCTGAAGCTGGTCATCCAAGGCCAGCACGTACAGGCTCGCTTTGTCCTGCCCGGTCGCGTCGATGAAATTGTCGAGGGCGTCCTCACACCAGTCTTCAGGAGAAAGTGAATCAAATGAGGAGATAGCGGCAAAAAGTACCGGGTGGCCGTCGCTCTGCGCCGCAGATGCACGTTCTTGCAGGGTGGAGTGCTGATCTGGCGAGAGCATCGAAGACGGATCCACCACCCACGATCCTGACTCAAAATCCAGCTCATCGGGAGATACTGCCCACGAAGGTGAGGCAATCACGCAAGCGGCAATCAACCCGATCGCCAGCATCCATGCTCGTTTCAACGTCTTCATCGCTGCTCCTCACGGGTTGCCGCTTCATCAGAATGTCGGCATAATTCTTTCTCTTGATAGCCTACTGTTTTCGACGTTTCTTCGATAGATTTATGAGGGTGTCCGTCGGTCGCCTCGCTGCGCGGCTGGCGAAAAACAGCCTGGAGAATCGCCCGGGACAGCTTCCCGGCTTATCATAGACAGGACACATGCGCGCCACCGCGGCGCGCACACCGACCCCGAAGGGCGGCACAGCTGCCCTGAGGGACTCTACTTTAAAAGGAGCGCGATCGTGCCGACCGGCAAAGTGAAGTTCTTCGATGCTGACCGTGGCTTCGGCTTCATTGGTGGAGACGATGGAGTTGAGGTTTTCCTCCATGCCTCTGCACTGCCACCCGAGACACCTACGCTCAAATCAGGAACCCGCGTTGAGTACTCGGTTGCTGACGGACGTAAAGGGCCCCAAGCTCTTTCCGTGCGCGTCATTAAGGAAGCTCACTCCATCGCAAAAGCGCACCGTCGCCGTCCCCAAGCCATGGTTCCCGTTGTTGAGGACCTCATCAAACTGCTCGATGACGCGTCGAACTCACTTCGACGTGGCCACTACCCAGAAAATGCGCGACAGGTAGCCAAAATGCTGCAAGCTGTCGCAGAGGATTTCGATGCCTGAAAAGACAACGCGACCCAGGAGTCGCAAGAAAGACGTCGTGCTGGAAGGCGCGGTTGAGATTGCGCGCCAAGCCGCTGAAGACGTCGCACGCCCCGGCACAGTTGGTGAACACGTCGGCATCCGCGTCGACGGTGACCGCTTGCTCACCCATCTGTTCGACAACCTCGATCCCGGTTATCGCGGGTGGACATGGGCAGTGACAGTTGCCCGCGTTCCGCGTGGACGCAAAGCAACGATCTGCGAAGTCGACCTTATCCCCGGTGACGATTCGCTGCTTGCACCGCCGTGGGTGCCATGGGCTGAGCGTCTGACTCCCGACGACCTTTCACGCTCAGATGTCCTGCCGTATCGCGCAGATGATGAGCGCCTCGATCAGTCCTACGAGGACGCCGGGGAGAATCCAGACCTGCCGACGACGCGTGAACTTGGCCTGGGCCGTGCGCGCGTCCTTTCAACCGAGGGCCGTCGCAGTGCCAGTGAACGCTGGTACCACTCTCAGCAGGGTCCGGCACGAGGCCGCCTGGCGAAAAATCCGTGTTCGACCTGCGGATTCCTGGTGAAGCTGCCAGGGGAGTTCCGCACAGTATTTGGTGTGTGTGCCAATGAGTGGGCTCAGGACGATGGAAAGGTTGTCAGCCTCGACCATGCGTGTGGTGCACACTCGGAAACCGATACACCGAATCGGAAAACTCAGTGGCCTGTGCGCCCATCTCACGTCAACGATTTTGGAGTGGAAACGGTCGAGCTGGGGCAGGCGAACCAGGCAGGTCTCCCTCGTCAATTTGTGCCCGTGACGAGGCCTTAAGGTGCCTGACGAGGTGGCGCGGCGTTATATCGGTCTCTTTCAGCACTACCCAGCTTGAAAAAGTCATGTCGAGCGGGGCACCATTTTCAGGTGAGCTCCAAAAATTCCAAGCAGCGCAACAATGCGCGCAATCACAGTGTAAAGAATCAGAAAAACGCCGCAGCTCAGTCACAGCGTTCTGCAAGCAGCGGTGTTGCACAAAACGGTCTCGATCGTTTCTTCCACATCACTGAACGTGGTTCCACGGTGGGCCGGGAAATCCGCGGCGGCTTCGTCACCTTCTTCTCGATGGCCTACATCCTGGTGATTAACCCGATCATCTTGTCGTCAGCTCTTCCTGAGAACATCTCGACCCAGGCAGTCGCCGCCGGCACCGCGCTTGTCGCAGGCATCATGACCGTCCTGATGGGTGTCGTCGCCAACTACCCGTTAGGCCTGGCAGCAGGCATGGGGTTGAACGCTATGGTGGCATTCACCCTGGTCGGCGCATCAGGTCTGACCTTCCAGGAAGCAATGGGCCTGATCGTGTGGGAAGGTATCCTCATCACGATCCTGGTGCTGACAGGCTTCAGGGAAGCGGTCTTCAAGGCGGTTCCTCGCCAGTTGAAGACCGCTATTTCTGTGGGCATCGGTCTGTTCATCGCTTTTGTCGGTCTGCTGAACGCCGGCATCATCCGTCCGGGCGGAACACCCGTCCAGCTCGGTGTTGACGGCTCCCTCGACGGGTGGCCCGCAGTGATCTTCGTCTTTGGCCTGTTCCTGACGATCATCCTGTACGTGCGCAAGGTGCGTGGCGCCATCCTGATCGGCATCCTCTCATCGACCGTTCTGGCCATCATCATCCAGGCGTTCGTGAAGATCGGGCAGAAGTCCGACGAAAACCCGACCGGCTGGGGACAGTCAGTTCCTGAAATCGATGGCGCACCGGTGGCTTTTCCTCAGTTCTCCTCCCTCTTCCAGGTCGACATGTTCGGCGCATTCGGCAAGCTGGGACCCCTCGCAGTGATTCTGCTGGTCTTCTCGCTGATGCTGGCTGACTTCTTCGACACGATGGGAACGATGGTGGCCGTGGGCGCCGAGGGTGACCTGCTGGACGAAAAGGGCAACCCGCCGCGATCCAAGCAGATTCTGCTCATCGACTCCGTTTCAGCAATGGCTGGCGGTATGGGTGGCGTCTCCTCGAACACGTCCTTCATCGAATCAGCGGCCGGCGTGGGCGAAGGCGCACGAACTGGTCTAGCATCGGTAGTGACGGGATGTCTGTTCCTTGTCTCGACCTTCCTTGCACCGATCGTCAACCTGGTGCCGACTGAGGCTGCCTCAACGGCTCTGGTCTTCGTCGGGTTCCTCATGATGGTGCAGGTTACCGACATGGAGTGGCACAAGCCCGAAATAGCGATTCCGGCATTCTTGACGATTGCCTTCATGCCGTTCGCCTACTCGATTTCGGTAGGTATCGGCGTTGGATTCATCGCTTACACAGCCATTCAAATAGCGATCGGCAAAGCACGCAGGATTCACCCGCTCATGTGGGTCGTGTCGATTCTGTTCGTGGCCTACTTCGCGTTGGGCCCGATTCAGCGCGCACTGCTTGGCTGAACGCTCAACCTTTAAGGAGTAGTTCGTCAGGTGTCCCGGACCTTCCACTCGCTGCGCTATACCAACTTCCGCTACTGGTTCATCGGCAACATCATTGCCTCGACCGGTACGTGGATGCAGCGTGTGGCTCAGGACTGGCTGGTTCTCACCGTCCTGACGGATAACGAAGGGTTCCAGGTCGGCGTGGTGACAGCACTGCAGTTCATACCACTGCTGGTGCTGTCACCATGGGCCGGTGTCCTGGCAGACCGCCTCAACCGCAGACACCTCATTCAGGCCATGCAGGTCTTGACTGCGGCTCTCGGGCTGATCCTGGGTGCCCTCGTGCTGACGGGCACCGCCCAACTGTGGCACGTCTACGTGCTGGCCCTGATCGGTGGAATCGGATCGACCCTCGATTCACCTGCCCGCCAGGCATTCGTGTCCGAACTTGTTCCCGCTGAATCACTGCCGAACGCAGTGGGACTGAATTCAACTGCTTTCAACTCGGCCCGCCTCATCGGACCGGCACTATCTGGCCTGGTCATTGATTGGGTGGGTCCGGGCTGGGTCTTCATCATCAACGGTGCGTTGTTTGCGGCGCCTGTGATTGCGCTGGCACTGATGCGCACAGATGAGTTGAACGCTCAGCGTCACGTCAAGCGCGAGAAGGGTCAGATCCGCGAAGGTCTCGCCTACGTGCGCTCGCGCCCCGACATCATCCTGATCCTCATCGTCGTGTCCGTGGTGTCAGCCCTTGGCATGAACTTCCAGATGACCTCCGCCATGATGGCCACAGAGGTCTACCACCGTCAGGCCGGCGACTACGGAATTCTTGGTTCCTTCATGGCGATCGGAGCGCTGACCGGCGCCCTTATCGCAGCACGTCGACGCGTACCGCGCCTTCGCCTGATTGTTCTGGCTGCAGCAGCATTCGGACTGGTTGAAATCATTCTGGGACTTGCACCCAACTACTGGTCGTTCGCTCTCATTTCGATTCCGACTGGCCTGGCGATGCTCACCATGATTACCGCGGCCAATGCCGCCATCCAGATCTCCACTGCTGAGGAGATGCGCGGACGGGTCATGGCACTGTACTCGATGATCTTCATGGGATCCACTCCGCTGGGAGCCCCGCTGATCGGCTGGATAGGTCAGCAGTTCGGTGCCCGCTGGTCAATCCTGATCGGAGGAATCTTCTCCCTCCTGATCGCTATTGCAGCCGGCGTGTGGGCGATTATCCACTGGGAAATCCGCGTCCGACTGCACTGGTCATTCCACCCGCTCGAAGCGGTCGGCCCTGTTGAACGCGCCAGGGCCGTTCAGGATGCGGCCGAGGCCACCCGACGCGCATCCGAAGGTGGATAGCGACCTGGTTCAGGCGCTAGGCGAGGGTATTGTCGATCACCCAGTCCACGCACTGTGTGAGTGCGCGAACGTCCCGGCTTTCCACCGAGGGGAATGTACCGATGCGCAGCTGATTGCGCCCGAGCTTACGGTACGGTTCGACATCGACAACCCCGTTGGCACGCAGAATCCGGCATACGCGCGCCGCATCGACGGTGTCGTCACAGTCCACCGTGACAACAACGGGGGAGCGCCACTGAGCATTGGAGACGAACGGCGTCAGGTGCGAGTGCGCATCCGCCCACTGGTACAGCACGTCCGAAGATTCGAGGCAGCGAGCTTCCATCACCTGCAGGCCGCCACCGGCCAGCATCCACTGAATCTGCTGATCCAGCATGATGAGCGTGGCGATGGCAGGAGTATTCAGCGTCTGATCCTTGCTCGAATTCCTGCATGCGATTGACAGATCCAGGATCTGCGGCATCCAGCGTGCATCATCGCCGTGCAACCTTTCGGCGCGCTCCTGAGCCGCAGGGGAGAGCAGCGCGACCCACAGGCCTCCGTCGGAGCCAAAACACTTCTGAGGGCTGAAATAGTAGACGTCCACATTGTTCAGATCGACGCGTACACCACCGGCGATCGACGTGGCGTCCACAACGGTCAGACAGTCATCAACGTTGACCCGATACAGCGGGCTGAGAGCACCAGTGGAAGTCTCGTGATGCGGGTATGCCGCAACGTCGATCGGTTCCCCTGAATCATGGACGACGGCACCCTCGTCAATGAGTGTGGCCACCGTGCCAGGCTCACTTTTCACAATCAGGGGTGCGGCAAGGTGGGGCGCGCGGGCGGCCTCGTCAGCAAACTTTGAGCCAAACTCGCCGAAAACGGCGTGGGCGCTGCGCCTGCGAATCAGTGAGGTTGTAGCGACGGCCCAAAATGTTGTGGATCCACCATTGCCGAGGGCGACCTCCCACCCTTCGGGCAGGGAGAACAGATCGCGTAGCCCACTGCGGATCGATGCCACTATGGAGCGGACAGGCTGCTGACGGTGAGACGTTCCCATGATGAGTGGACGCATCAACGCGTCGAGCTGCTGGGTGCGAATCTTCGACGGGCCGCAACCGAACCGGCCATCGTGAGGCAAGAGCGTGTCAGGAATGCGAGGGCACTGAGCGTCCAACTGATCTGTCATAGCCCCCAAGGTAGTCCCTTTTCAGGCTCGAGAGTGCCAGCCTTGGCGGGGTGGACACTCGTGCCGTCGAAGCATCTGCGCTGCATGCGCACCGCCGCGAATAAGGCAACGTCCGCCTTCCGAATACGAGCGTTTACAGCGGCCGGCAGGCACCTTGACTTTTCGGCGTTCTGCAGCTATCTGCAGCGTTTTTCACTGTTCGACACTAAAGTCATTAACGTTGTGGCTAATACCACGTCACGAAATGGGGATGGAGGACACAGTGGGAGAGCTCATCGACACGACGGAGATGTACCTCAAGGCCATCTTTGAATTGGAAGAAGATGGGGTCACACCTCTGCGTGCCCGGATCGTCGACCGGCTCGGTCACTCCGGCCCTACTGTTTCACAGACGGTGTCGCGCATGGAGCGCGATGGTTTGCTGCACGTGTTGGGGGATCGACGCCTTGAACTGACGCGAGACGGATGGTACCGGGCCCGGGAAGTGATGCGCAAGCATCGTCTCGCTGAGCGCCTCCTCCTCGACATCATCGGTCTGGGATGGGCGGACGTCCACGAGGAAGCATGCCGATGGGAACACGTGATGTCCGAACAGGTCGAAGCGCGCCTGGTCAAACTGTTAGGTGTCCCACAGACGGATCCGTATGGCAACCCTCTTCCGGGTATTGAGATTGACCGTCCGGAAGTGTCCGTGGAGGTTGCGCTCAGAGAATCGGAACGTGTTGTAGCTCCCATTGCACGCATTGGTGAACCCATCCAGGCAGAGGTTGATGTGCTGGCACGCTTCGAAGAACTCGGCCTGTTTCCCACGGTCATGGCGGTTGCCGTGGCTGATGAGAAGACGGGAGATGTCCTGATTCGGGCGCTCAGCGACGAGGGTGAGGACGCTCATTTCCTTCGGCTGGATGTGGCTTTCGTCCCGCATCTGTTCTTTGCGATGGAACGCAAGTAGGGGTGCTGCAAATAATTGCGTACATCACCGTTATCATTGCGTGACATTTGAGGGGTAGACGCGCTAATGTATCTCTTGGTTGCGACGCATCCACCCACACACCATCCGCTTAAGCCAAACAATGGTGAGCGTGGGAAGCACCTGTTTGGCGCGGGGGACCCAAAACCTGACGTGATCGCCTGGCGATCTTGGGGTGAAGTCCCAAAGTGGACCGGACACTCCAGTCCGAACCCGACAGCTGACCTCGTAAGCGAATAAGTGGAGATTTTAAAAGAAGTGAAACGAACGAAAACCGTTCTGCGGCATCGCAAGGCATGCCGCCCTTTGACACCCTTGACACCGATTACTGATGCCGTGTCGTCGGTTACCCTTCAGCCCGTGCGTGGGACAGCTTTTGTTTCCGTGACGGGTCTTGCTTTGACCGCTGCTGTTGTCGGCACCGCTCAGGCAACCCCGGAAGGTGCTGACGCGCCTTCCACTCACGTCAAAGGCATTACTGCTGGCACTGAAAAAGCAGCACCGACCCTGAGCGTTCCGAACATCGCTTGGAAAGCATCTGACCTGATCGGTGACGAAGCTGCAGTCACGGCAGCAGCCTCTGAAGAGGCAGCGCCAGCTACTGAAGAAGCTGACGGGATGGAGGCCGCCAACCGCGATGAGGCGCGCGCGGAACTTACCGACGGTGAGCAGGCTCCGATCGCAGTGAACGCTGCTTCTGGCGATATCGTTTCGATCGCCATGTCTCTGCTGGGTGTGCCCTACGTCTACGGTGGTTCCTCACCGGCTGGATTCGACTGCTCGGGCTTCACACAGTACGTCTACGGCCTGGCGGGCATTTCCATTCCCCGCACCTCCGGAGCGCAGGGAGCGGCCGGCGTGTCGGTTCCTGCATCGGAAGCTCAGCCTGGTGACCTCGTGTGGCACGCATACGGCCACGTCGGCATCTACGCCGGAAACGGAATGGTTATCGAAGCCACCACACCTGGATCCGTTACCAAGGTCCAGGGTCTGTGGGGAAGCTACGAGTTCATCCGCGTCGCTCACTGACCTCAGCAAGGCGGCAGGGCTCCTTGGATGCGGGCTCTGACCTGATTGTCACGCGTGGGTCTCACCGTAAGGTGAGGCCCACGTTTTCATGCGAGCAGGAATCGTTTTACGCCGTTTCGATCTCTATTCGCCCCACAAAGGCCAACTTCAAGGCACAATGGTGGTAACACTTCATGAAGGAGGACAATATGGGGTCCAAGGAAGTTATCCTCGTCGGAACGGATGGTTCCACTGAGTCTCTGGCTGCTGTGAAGTGGGCGAGTGACCGCGCGGTTCGAACGGGTGCGCGAGTCCATGTGATCTGTACCTATGCGCTTGCCTCGTATTCTGCGGCCGCCCTCGACGGCGGGTACGCCATGCTGGACGACGAAGCTCTCAAGCGTGGGGCACAAACTGTCGTCGATGAAGCTGTCGAACATGCGAAGAAGCAGGGAGACATCCACGTTTCCAGTTCGATTGAGCCGGGGGATCCTGCAGGCGTCCTGGTTGACATGTCCAAAGAAGTGGACATGATCGTTGTCGGGTCGCGCGGCGGTGGCGGGTTTGCCGATCGACTGCTGGGAACAGTTTCCAGCGCCTTGCCGGCTCACGCGAAGTGCCCTGTGGTTGTCGTGCCGCGCCATACCAGCGGCAAGTCGTTCACCCCTGTGGAGCGAATCGTGGTCGGCAGTGATGGCTCCGAGGTTGCCTCTGCCGCCTTGAAGCGCTCCATTGATGAAGCTGAAGCGTGGGATGCTGAACTGACGGCAATTTCGGCGGTACCGATCGCGCAGGGCAACTCGATGATGGCGTGGATGCCGACGTCAATTGACCGCGAAGCGCTGCTGGCCGACGTGCGTCAGGGACTGAACATGGCGATTGATTCTGCGCTGGCTGGCCGTGACATCCATGTGGCGCGTCACGCGTTGGACGGATCGCCCGCGTCGCTTCTCATCGAGTTCTCAACAGCCGTTGACTTAGTGGTTGTGGGAACACGTGGGCGCGGTGGGTTTGCAGGGGTCTTGCTGGGATCGACTTCTCAGACGGTTCTGGGCCATTCAACCTGCCCGGTCATGATCGTCCCCTCTGAACGCACAGATGACTCACCCGCGCCGCAAGGCACTTGGGAGCGCCGCTAGTCAGTTCGGAGCGGCGCACGGTACCTAGCGTGCCGCTGGTCAGTTCCGAGCGTCTCAATACAGATGACGGTAGTGCGCTAGCCAGTGCTGAGCGCGGCAAGGTAGCTGAGACGACCTAAGTCGCATGCGGCCGCGATGTGGCGAACCAAAACGAGGGTGATACTCTATTCCTTGCGCCTTGGCGCACTGCCCTCGTAGCTCAGGGGATAGAGCACCGCTCTCCTAAAGCGGGTGTCGGACGTTCGAATCGTCTCGGGGGCACAAAATGCTCTGGGAATTTTCTGCCACGGAGGCGACCTTAGCTTTGGGGCGTGAGCTTGTTGCTGGGGACATTTCGTAGTGCTTCGTCCCCTGCTCTTTTAAGCGCCCACGGCCAGAGTTGTGCAGAAAATGTGGAGCGCGTAGCGCGTGCTCCTTGGATTGGCGCCTGTTCTGCTACGGGTACTTTCTCACTGTTGTGAGGTCACTCTTGATTATGAACAAGATGGTGAACAGAAGAGTTGCGGCTGAAGCCAGCTGTGTGAAGTGAAATAGTGTTGATGCATGCGGTTACAAAGGGCTAGGGGTTTGCAAGCCTGATCCTTACGCCAAGAGTTTAGACCATTCGGTCAATTTGGTTTATGAAGGCACGTGAGCTAGCATTCTTTTAGCAGTAGAACTCAAAATCGATTCATTAAGGTCACGCAGTAGTGGCTTATTGACTTAAATCTTCGCTGAGTTCTCCGGCTGGTAACGCTACCAAATAGATACGTAGATAGGGAGGATCCTACAGAATGCGTGTATCGAGAAGTTTTTCTGTGCCAGTGTCGCTTTTGACAGTTGGTGCCTTTGCTTTGACAGCATGTTCCTCGCAAGGCAATTCGGGTGAACAGTCTGCTAGTGCCGAGTCCTCGAATGGGGGAGCTGTTGAGCTCACCTACGTTCACCGCCTGCCTGACGGGGAAGGTATGGTCAAGGTTGCAGACATCGTCGCAGAATGGAATAAGGAACATCCCGACATTAAGGTCGACTCGGTCAAGTTTGACGGCAAGGCAGATGAACTGATCAAGAAGCTTGAGACAGATGTGAAAGCCGATAATGCTCCATGTCTTGCTCAAGTTGGATACAGTGAACTGGCTGAAGTGTATGTAAAAGGACTTGTTCAAGACGTTTCTGCTGAAGCAGAAAAATACAAGGATGGATACGCATCAGGTGCATTCGATGCAATGTCAATTGACGGCAAGTACTTTGGAATTCCGCAAGATACCGGTCCTCTCGTTTACTTCTACAACAAGGCGGAATTTGACAAGTTAGGAATTGCGCCTCCTACGGATCTGAACGAATTCCATGAGGCTGCTGCCAAGGCGGCAGCCGCTGGTAAGTACATCGTCAACCTGCCTCCGGATGAGGCTGGCAGCATCCTGCCTGCACTTTCTGCCGCTGCTGGTAATCCTTGGTACGAGATCGACGGATCAAAATGGGTCATCAATGCTGATGGGCCTGGTGCCGTCAAGGTAACCGATTTTTGGCAGACGATGCTTGACGAGAAACTCACATCTACGCTCCCGCGTTGGGATGACTCATTCAAAGCCGCTCTGAACTCCAAGGAAATAATTGGAACAATCGGAGCTGCTTGGGATGCAGCTCTTTTGCAAGGCGACATGACCGGCTCAGAAAACGAGGGTGAGTGGGCCGTAACCCAGCTTCCTGACTTTGGTAACGGCCAGGTAACTGGACCTAATGGTGGTTCTGGCGTAGCGGTGTTGAAGGGATGCCAGTATCCAGCAGAAGCGATGCAGTTCAACGATTGGTTTAATCAGCAAACCGCCTCCTTGGCTAGCCAGGGATTGGTTGTCGCGTCATCTAAAGAAACTCCTGATACCCCGGAGCAAATGAAGGCTTTCTACGGAGGCCAGGACGTGATGAGTGAATTGCTTCAGGCCAATAACAACATGGCTTCGAACGTTTTGACAATTCCCGGATATTCCTCTGTAATGCCGAAGATCAATCAAGCGGCCAGCGATCTGATTGCAGGCAAGCTCAAGGCTAAAGACCTGCTTGATGTTGCCACGACCGAGTCGAAAGCAACCTTGCAGAATCTTGGGCTTGAGGTAGCTGAGTAGGTGAAGTTTCATACCACGGCTTGGAGAGCCTAGAAACAGGCTCTCCAAGCCAATCTTTACCGCTAAGGCTGGAGAAAAAAGGCTGGAGTCCATTAAGAGCAGCTTAGGAAATAGGAGGCAAGAACTCTGATGCTCAAGGGTGAGAAGTCGGCTACTCAAAAGATTCGAAAATACAGAGCTGCAGATACTAAGACGGGCTGGAAGTTCCTTGGTCCGTTTATGTTGGGCTACACGCTAATCTTCCTGCTCCCAATATGTGTTGCTATTTACTACAGTTTCTTTCAGCAGATGACGTCCGGTGGCAGTGCTTTTGGTGGCGGAGAGCTGAAGAATGTTTTTGTAGGTTTCGGTAACTACGCGTACGTTCTTACGAGTGCAGGGTTTTGGCATGGCGTTTTGCGTGTTGGAATCTACACCTTGTTCCAAGTTCCCATCATGATCGGCGCTGCTCTATTCTTGGCGCTCCTGCTGGATTCATTTTTGGTTAGGCATGTGGCGATCTATCGCCTCGGGTATTTTCTGCCATATGCGATTCCAGGTGTGGTGGCTGCGATGATATGGATGTATCTGTACACGCCAGAGGTCTCGCCGATTGTGCGCGCTTTTTCTTATTTGGGTGTGAACGTAGATTTCTTCTCAAAGAATATTATCCTCGCGTCGATGGCAAATATGACGACGTGGACTTTCACGGGCTATAACATGCTCATTTTCCTCGCGGCCTTGCAAGCAATTCCGCGGGAACTATATGAAGCAGGTAGAATCGACGGAGCGAGCGGCTTCCAAATTGCAGTCAAGATTAAGGTCCCAATGGTTCGCGGAGCAGCACTGCTGACTGTTCTTCTATCGATTGTAGGAACAATCCAGCTCTTTAATGAACCTACTGTTATGGCAACGAGTCAGACTTGGATACCAAAAGACTTCACCCCGATGATGATGGCTTATAACACGATGATGGGAACGATGACTCCTTCGGGTGACGGTCCGGCATCGGCGACTGCTGTGGTTATGGCTTTGATTGCAGGTGTTCTTGCAGTGACGTATGCCTTGGTTGAGCGGAGGATAAACAAGTGATTTCTTCAAGTCGTGTTGAAAAGAGACGCAACGTCGAAGTTAAGGCTTCGATTCCGAGAGCTTTAGCTCCCAAGCCGTTGTCGCGAATCCTGACGTTAGTTCTACTAACGCTCGTTTTGATCTACTTCCTTTTCCCAATCTACTGGGTCATCATCTCTTCAACTAAGACGAATGGCGAGCTCGTATCAAGTAATGGGTTGTGGTTTGCGACAGACCTGCAAAATCTGCCCAACGCGATCGTTGCCAGTTACAGCCGACTGATGGAGTGGACCCAAGGATATTTTTGGCGTTGGATTCTCAATTCGCTTATATACTCGATCGTCTCAGCGGCCTTGGGAACTTTACTGTCAGCGATGGCAGGATATGCGCTTGCGAAGTTCTCTTTTCCGGGCAAACGCATTTCGTTCGGAATTATCATGGCAGGCCTTTTGATGCCCGCGACCCTGCTGACGATACCGATGTACATCATGTTTCTACGCCTAGGCATCACGAATACGATGTTGGCGATTATCATTCCGTCAATAGTGTCACCTTTTGGTGTCTTCCTCGCGCGTGTCTATTCCGCTTCATCGGTTCCGACTGAGCTTATTGAGGCTGCTCGAATCGACGGCGCCTCCGAGACTCGAATCTTTTTCGATATCGTCATGCGTCTCTTAGCTCCTGCACTCGTCACCATATTCTTGTTTATCTTCGTAGCGACATGGAATAACTTCCTGCTGCCTTTGATTATGGTGTCTAGTCCTGAGATCAAGCCCGTAACTTTGGGTTTGTACGGCATGATGAGTTATTTCAATCCGGAAAAGGGCGCGGTCATGATGGGGGCGCTCCTAGGTGTTATTCCGCTTATCGTTATCTTTATTGGCCTGCAGCGCTATTGGCAAGCAGGTTTGGCCTCAGGGGCCGTCAAGGGGTAAACCTCAGCGTATAGGTCCTTGCGTGGGGACGAGATCACGCTCGTCCACGAAGGTGAGCGAGGAGTTCACTTGAGATCACATCCGGTTACGTAACCATATAAGCTTGAACACATATAAACGTCCCACACAACGCACACGTGGGTGGATTGGGCTCGTGCATGCTCGGCATGTAGCTCCAAAGGAAGGAACAAGAGGAGCTTTTCGTGATTGATATTTCCGCAAAGATCAACAACCCGCAGTCTTTCGCTGAAAATCGGATGCCTGCTCACTCAGACCACCGATGGTTCAACAGTGCGCGCAGCGCTGCCCTCGGCAATTCTGAATACGAGCAAAGCCTGAACGGACTGTGGAAAATCCACTATGCAAAAAACCTAGCGGCAACTGTGCCGGGCTTCGAAGCCGTTGGATTCGACTGCTCAACGTGGGATGACATCCCAGTCCCCGCGCACATTCAGATGCACGGATACGACAATCCGCAATACGTGAACGTACAGTATCCGTGGGATGGTCAGGAGGATGTCGATGAAGGCCGCGCTCCCGAGCGTTTCAATCCCGTCGCTTCCTACGTGCGTACCTTCACCCTTGACCGGCCGCTCGAAGAAGGGGAGCGAATTTCCGTCTCCTTCAAGGGCGCTGAAAGTGCACTGGTTGTGTGGCTGAACGGCACATACATCGGATACGCCACCGACACCTTCACGCCCAGTGAATTCGACATTACCGACGCGCTGGTCGAGGGGAGCAACAAGCTCGCAGTACAGGTCATCAAATGGTGCGCCGCCTCATGGATTGAAGACCAGGACTTCTATCGATTCTCCGGCCTGTTCCGCGACGTCGTGCTCTACCGGCGGCCCGCTGTCCACCTCGAAGACCTGTGTGTAAGCGCCGAGCTGACTGACGATTACTCACGTGCCATCGTGCGCGTCAAACCAGTCGTCATTGGCGAGGGTGACCTGACCGTGGCGCTGGACGACGTGGGGGAGCTCAATCGCTCCGACGACGGCACTTACGAGATCACCATTGAGCAGCCGCACCTGTGGAGCCACGAAGATCCGTACCTGTATGACCTCACGTTGGAGTTGCGTGACAACGACGGGCAACTGCGTGAAGTGATCCCTCAGACCGTGGGCATTCGACGCTTCGCCATCGAAGACGGCGTGATGAAACTCAACGGCAAACGCGTGATCTTTACTGGAGTGAACCGGCACGAATTCGGCCTTGATGGTCGCGTGATGAGCCGCGAGCAAACTGAACGCGACATCATCATGCTCAAGCAGGCCAACATCAACGCGATCCGCACCAGCCACTACCCGAACAACTCGTTCCTGTATGAACTGTGTGACCGCTACGGACTGATGGTCATCGACGAAATGAACCTGGAATCCCATGGCGTGTGGGACAGGATGTTGCTGCGCGGTGAACCGATCGATCACACCTTGCCGGGTAATCGTGAAGAGTGGCGAGGCGCACTGCTGGATCGTGCCGCCTCGATGCTGATGCGCGACCGCAATCATGCCAGCATTGTAATCTGGTCATGCGGCAATGAGTCCTACGGCGGTTCGATGATCGCAGCGGTGGCCGACTATTTCCGCGAACACGACTCGCGGGTCGTACATTACGAAGGCGTCGTTCACGACAACCGCTACCCGAACTCCACTGACATCCACTCAGAGATGTACACACCGGCCGCAACAGTCGAAGAATTCTTGGCTCAGCACCGCGACAAGCCGATGATCCTCTGCGAGTTTGCGCACGCCATGGGCAACTCGTTCGGCGCCGTTGACAAGTACCTTGACCTGGCGCGCCGCGAGGAACTTTTCCAGGGCGGATTCATCTGGGACTTCGCTGACCAGGCAATCGCCATGCGCGACAAATACAACCGCCCGTTCTTCGGATACGGCGGGGACAACGGCGAGGCGCCAACGGACTACGAATTCTGCGGCAACGGCATCTACTTCGCTGATCACACGCCTACCCCGAAGATTCAGGAAGTCAGCTATCTGTTCCAGGATTTCGACATCACAGTTGAGCGTGCGAAAGTGACAATTGAAAACCGCTGCATGTTCACGAACTCCGATGCGTTCATATGCGTGGTAAGCCTGGAACATGAAGGTGCCACGCTGGCTCAGAGGGCCCTCGACACTCATGTTGAACCGGGAGAAAATGCCACCTACGACCTGCCGTTCAGCCTGCCTGAAGAAGCAGGCGAATACGTCATCAACGTGGAAATGCGCCTGCGTGAGGACACCGAATGGGCCGAGCGTGGACACGTCGTCGCCTACGGGCAGGGAGTCTTCGCTGTAGAAGGAGCTGCGGCTCCGGCTACGGGCATTCCTGCACCTCGAGTAGTGGAAGGCGTGCGCAATATCGGTGTGCACGGCGAACACTTCTCCGCTCTGTTCACCTCGGCGCGTGGACTGACGTCCTACCGGTACGGCATGACAAGCGAGGGCGGGCGCGAACTGCTTCACAGCACAGTGCGCCCGAACTTCTGGCACGCACCCACCTCGAATGAAAACGGGTGGAACATGCAGCGCGAATGCGCTCCGTGGCTTATTGCCTCACGGTATGCAAGACCGGTCGACGAGGAAGCGAAGGTGGAAACAGACGCCACCTCGGTAACAATCACGTTCCGCTATGACCTGTTGACCGCCCCGGATGCCATGCTCACCGTGGCGTACAGGGTTGACGGAAACGGTCGTATCACAGTCACGATGACGACAACGCCTGACGCGAAGCTGCCGTCGATGCCTGAATATGGTGCACTGTTTGAACTGTCGGACCGCCTGACCCACATGCGCTGGTACGGCGAAGGGCCCGAGGAGTGTTATGTGGACCGCCGTCAGGGGGCGCGCCTGGGTGTCTACGACCTGGAAGTGGCCGACGCGTTGACCCCGTACCTGCGTCCTCAGGAAGCAGGCTCACGCACGGGCGTGCGCTGGGCGGAATTGACCGACGAGGATGGCTGGGGCATCCGTTTCGAGGCTGACGAGCCGATGGAGTTCTCCGCTTTGCCGTGGACCCCGTTTGAGATCGAAAACGCTGCCCATCCCAACGAGTTGCCCGCCCCGGTCAAGACTGTTGCCCGACCGGCGCTGATGCGTCGCGGCGTGGCCGGCGATGATACGTGGGGTGCTCGCACCCACCCTGAATATGAGCTGCCGCGAGGTGAGAAACTCCAGTTCACCTTCAGTTTCTGTGGCGTTGTGCACGCCTCGTACTGAACGGCTGCATCAACCGGCTTGAATAAACCGTGACCTGATGACCTGTGGTGTCTGCCCTCGGTACGCACCACAGGTCATCAGTCATATCGAACAGGTTTGAGATTCAAGACACACTCATTGCCGCGACTAAGGACATCAATCTCGGACACGCGGAGTAGACCCTCACATGAGACTTACCGTCCGTGCGATTCCTGCCAGCTGGCCAGCTCCGGAATGCGTCGGCGTCATCCTCGTGGCAATTGGGGGCATACCGCGGCGCTTCCACAAAAGCGTGGCCATTAGCAATTAGCTTAGGAGAGTGGTTCCGAGTATCTTCTCCCGTTCAAATTCGGCTTCGTCCCGCCCTCGCCGGCGCTCCGAAGCCGCGGACGATGTGCGCGCCCAACACACGCCGATCGCCGACGAGCTGACAGACGTATTGGCGCAATGGCGTCAGGATCTATCCACACTCACGGTGAATGAACCCACCGTTGCAGGAACCAACGAAGCAGCCCCACGCCTTGCGCTCGGACAGGCCCACCCCGGAGGTCTGGCGCAACTGTACGCAGAGCACCCCACGCGCTTGTCGAACCTCGTACGGGAAAAAAGCGCGTACGAGCGGGCACGCGAAAAAACGTTAACGGTGATACGACGCGCGCGCCAGCTGGCTGCGACGCACGGAATCGGCCCCATCCACCTGGCGATCGGACAGGCATCGTGGACAGATGCGGGGGTACGGCGAGGCTCCCCGGCATTGCTGCGACCAGTCACTGTTGAAGAAACTGATGACGGCGATATCGTCATTTCCCTGCGTGAGGGAGCATCGATTGGACCTAGCCTGTCGCAGGCATTTGAATCAGCTCATCTCAACGTGGACCCGCACGTGATCCTGGATGACGCAACGTCGCTGCACGGGTTTTCACCCACCCGTGCACTGGCGCAGCTACGCGACATCGGTGCCAGTCTGGAGCGCTTTGACCTGAGGGAAGGCCTGGTTCTCGGCATCTTTGAGCATCCGGCAAGTGTGCTGCTGCGCGAGTTTGACCACCAGCAGGACCTGGTGAACCACCCGATTATTCGAGCGCTGGCAGGCGATGAAGAAGCGGTCAGAGAAATCGGCCAGGAACTGCCTCGCGCGAACCCCGCGGATCGTGACCCGTGGGATGAAAAAGGCATCGGTGACCTGGCTCCTGCCCAGCAGGACATCGTCGAGGCAGTTGCTGACGGCGCATCCCTCATGATCGATATTCCGCACGGTGCGGACGATACCGCCGTGATTGCTGCCATCATGACAGATGCTGCGTCACGAGGGCGTTCCACCATGCATATTGCAGGATCCCCGTCGCGCACCACGCGAGTGGAAACGTATCTTGACCAGCACGGAGTCAGTGAAATCTCCGTGCGCGTCGATGGCAGTGCCCAGTCGGCGCAGATTGTGCGTGAGCGCCTCGAATTTGCCATGGCCGACACGTCCGATGTGATCACCGATCCCACGCAGATCGAAGCGGTGCGGACGCGACTGCGTCGCGTCCGGGAGGCCCTGTCATCACATACGACCTACCTTCATAAGCCGTTCGACCGTTTCGGCGTATCCGCCTACGATGCCCTACAGGTGTTGACAGATCTGACCAGCATGCACCCTGCTCCACGCACCCGCGTCAGGCTGCGCGAGGATGTCCTGCTAGACATTGCGCAGGATCAGGGACAGCGCGCCCGCACGCTGCTGCACCGAGCCAGCGGCCTGAATCTGTTCTCATCATTCACGCAGCGCGGCGCGTGGCGCGGAGCGGTCATCAACGCAGCGGAGCAGGTTCCCGATGTCTTGAAACGAGTCAAGAGGCTCGCCACCGAATCCCTGCCTGAGATGCGAGTGCAGATGGGCACGGTTGCCGGCGAAACGGGGCTTGTCCCTGCCACCAGCCTGACTCAGTGGGAAGCTCAGCTTCAAATGCTCGAAGGCGTGCGCGATGTCCTCGACGTGTTCGAGCCGGCCATTTTTGAACGCAGCGCAGCCGATATGGTGATTGCAACCGCGTCGAAGCAATGGCGTCGCTCGCACGGCATCTCCATGAAACATTCGCAGCGTCAGCGCCTGATCCGACAGGCACGCGATTATGTGCGGCCCGGACGTCACGTTGAAGACCTTCACCGTGAACTTCTGCTCGTGCAGGAGCGCCGTGATGTGTGGCGACAGCATTGTGATTCCGACGGTTGGCCCACACTGCCGCAACGCATGGATGAGATCATTGAGCTGGCCGCATCAGTGCGTGCTGACCTGAACCGTCTGGCGCCGATTCTTGGCACCTCTCACCCTGACCTTGCCCGTATGAATATGACCGATCTGGGCAGACTGCTCGATCGTCTGGCAGCAGATCCGGATGGTGCTCGCGAACTTCCGCAACGTGTCGCTGTTCTGAAGGAACTGGCTCAGATCGGACTGGATGACCTCGTCGCTGACCTCCGTAAACGTAGTGTCGTCGATGAGATGCTGGATAGTGAACTCGATCTGGCGTGGTGGGCATCCGTTCTTGGACTGATGCTGGCACAAGAACCCAAACTCGGCGGGTTCGACCCGACAAAACTTGAAGACCTCATTGTTGAAGGTCGCCGGCTGGACGAAGAACAAATCGAATCGCTGGCTCCGATTGCGCTCCAGCGTGCACGCCGATTGCGCCAGCAGGCTCTTGCCACGCGACCTGAACAGCACGCCGACTTGGTTGCCTCATTGAAAGCTGGTGCCAGCGGGACTGACCTCTTCGCGCGACACCTCCTGTCCTCGCACCTCATTCCGCTGGTGTTGACCGTCCCGACTCTGGTACCGCTCCTTGTGCCGCATGGACACCGCATTGACCTCGTTGTGCTCGATGATGTCGATAGCCTGCCGTTGGCAGAACTTATTCCCATCATCGCGCGTGCGCGACAGATCGTGGTGATCGCCGACCTGTCGACCAGCGGCACCGCTTCCGAGCAGTCGGATTCCAGCAAACCGCAGGGAGCCGTGAGCGCGCTCGCTCAGATTTTGCCTCACACGCGTTTGAGCGTGCTGCCGGGTCATCTCAATGACCGTGTTGCCAAATTGGTGAGCCAATACGATTCAGCTCAAATGGGTATCCCGGTTCCCTGGAGCACGACCAGTTCACCGATCAAGGCGATCTGGCCCGATGGCTCAGGTATGCCTGCACCGGGTGTAGCTGCAGTCGAGTCGTCGGCCGCCGAAGTCCACGCAGTTGTCGAGCAGGTCATTTGCCATGCACTCGAGCACCCCGACCGCTCCCTTGCTGTGATCGCGCTCAATGAACGGCATGCCACACGCATCCGCGCCGCCCTCGAACGGGAAGTGGCATCGTCTCCGGGGCTGACATCCTTCTTTGATCCTGATGCTCTTGAACCTTTCGTCGTGGTGAGTCCCGAAGACGCGCGTGGCCTGAGCCGGGATCACATTATGCTCACGGTGGGCTACGCGAAGACACCACACGGTCGCGTCCTGCACGATTTTGGCCAGATCAGCGCTGCGTCGGGCCTGCCCGTCCTTATTGATGTGCTGCGCACGGTGCGTTCGGAACTGACCGTATTCTCGTCAATTCGTCCCGAGGAATTTGATCGCTCACGTGTCACGTCCGAGGGAGCCCACTTGCTGCTCGATCTGTTGGAAGTAGCTGAAGGGGCAGAAGAGGACGAAAGAGATGCAACATGGCCGACCCTGCAGGATGCCCCCGATCCGCTGCTGATCGACTTGGCTGAGCGGCTGTATTCACTTGGTCTGGAAGTGGTACCGAACGTGGGTGTGCCCGGAGGAATGCGTATTCCGCTGGCAATCGGTCATCCCGAAGTACCTGGTCGCCTGCTCGTCGCAGTGCTCACTGATGATGATGCATATGTCAACGAGCCTTCACTGCGGGTGCGCGATCGGATCTGGCCTAAACTCCTGGAGGCCCAGGGATGGAAAGTCCGAACCGAACTGTCCATGGCAGTCTTCATTGATCCCGAACGCGAAACTGACGCGATTGTGCAGCTCGTCCTTGATGCAGTTGATGAGGCCAACGGGTCGGCAGCGCATATCACGGTGCCCGACATCATTGATATCGACGAGGCAGACTCCGATGACGCGCCGGGTCTGGATCGCTCACTGAACGCTGACGCCTCGTCCGAGCCAGTTAACGGTTCTTCAGAGTCTGATCGCGGTGCCCACTCCGGCGCGCCCGGCGCAGATGGTCAAACCGGCAGCATCACTGATGATGAGGATGCTGGTGGTACGCGCGTCGAGAGCGGGACGGAAGGCTCCGAAGGTGCGCGAGCACTGGACTCGCCATCACCGGCAATGAGCAGTGAGGATCGGGCTCGTGCCCGAGCTGACGAAATCGAGCTGGGACTGACCGCAGAGATTTCCCGAATCGATCTTGAAGCGGCGAAGGAATCGGCGGATGCTGACAAGCGTGGACCGCGACCAGCTATCGCCAAAGGCCTTCCGCTGGCCGCCTACGGTGATGATCAGCTCGATGAGCTGGCACACTGGGTGCGCGCTGATGGTGAGGAACGCACGGAAGACGAGCTGATTGATGAACTGCGTTTCGCTGTGGGGCTAACCCGTCGTGGAGCGCAAACCGATGCAGTGTTGCGTAACGTTGTCAGGCGTACCCAGCCAACTCAGGAATAGGCGATGGCAGAGCACTCCAGACGTCGGCGCGTCATACGCATCAGCCCGACTGATCAGCGGCTGATCGATGACGGCGTGGCACCCTCGTGGGACGAGAAAGTAACCTCACGTGACCGTGAACGCGAAGGAGCCCAGCGTCATAATGATCATGAAAATGACGCCAGGCTCCTTGACAATGTCCCGCCGCATTGGCAGGTGCGATCCGATTCCTAGGTGATGGCCATCAGGCCGCCACCAGGGTCAGAAGCGAGGTTAGCGTACGGATGGCGTTGAGCCATTTGTGGAGAGCAGGTCGCGAATTTCGACAAGCAGTTTTGCTTCATCGGTCAAAGCGGGCTCTTCGGCTTCATTCTGTTCGGTCTTCTTCTGACGACGCTCTGCCAGCTTATTCATGGGCATCACGATGCAGAAGTAGATGGCGAATGCGATGAGCAGGAAGTTGACAAGGGCAGTCAGAACGAGTCCTGGCTTGATCTCGGACGTGCCGATGGTGAACTTGAGGACGTCGTCAAAGTTCGGCTGGCCAAAGATGGCGCCAATCAGCGGATTGATCACGCCATCAACGAGGGCGGTCACAATCTGTGAAAACGCGGCGCCGATAATGACACCAACTGCCAGGTCGACGACGTTGCCTCTGGAAATGAATTCCTTGAATCCCTGGATCATGATCGTCTCCTTGAAAAATAGACAAAGGGGATTCTTACCCCGAAGGAGATCGTAATACGAGCGTGATGATGTCTGAGGTAACGTGCCCGACGATCCGCTCAGTTTCGTCTGCTTTCATGATGATCGATACCGATTGGGTGGGCGAATCGGCCAGTGGCCCCGAATCATGGTCGGAAATCGAGGCGATACGGATACCATCAGCAAGCAGGGTCGCCGGGCATTTTCGCTGTTCATCGGCGCAGAATGAGTCAGATGCCCACAGCTGCACCGTGTCTCCAGCCGACACTCGAGTCAGCTGATCGACAGGCAGCTCGATCGTGACTTGAGCCTCGTCATCTGCCAGAGCGCGAGAATCCGCAGATCCTGCCACATTCGATTCAGTCAGCACCGTCCCCGCCTCGATGTCGGCACCCACCCATCGAGGCGGGATATCCGCGTCAGCGCTCAGCGCATCTGCTGGCACCGCAGCCGGTGGCACTGCGACTGTGTGAACTGCGGAACTGCTCGCCATTCCAGATGTCAGACGGGCTGACGTGACGAGGACGTCAACCCCTGGGGGAGGCGGACGCAGATACATCAGTGTTCCGCACAAGGCCAGACACATACTCACAGCCACTGTGATACGGACGGCCCAGTTCCATCGTCGGATTCGTGTCAGATCATCCATACGATCACCTCATCATGGGTGTGCACTCGCCCAAAGCGCAGTGGCTCCACTTGTGGATCGCGCGAGATTCACGTCGACAGTGTGGATAACACAGTTTCGACCCACTCCTGTGGATGCCGCCGCATTGTCAGGGCCACTGCGGCCGTTCTGTTGATCGAGGCAGATCACTGTACGATTGCCGTAGACTGACATAAGAAACACTGCGGCGAGCGGAACGCAGCAGAGGACCGGGGGTGGCATTGAATGGCACTGTTTGAGGTCGAAAACGGGCGCCTGGTGGCAGCACAGTTCGGCCATCCTGTTCAGGGGCCAATAGGCGAGGATGTGCTGGACTCGGTGCGCAACCAGGTATTGGAGATTGTCTCGCGCCCACTGTTTCCGATTACATGGCGAGACACCTCCCACCATCCTGACGCGGCCGGCACCCCTCGCCTGACTGCGCTGGACGCAACCGGCCAAGTGGTGTGCGTGGAAGTTACCTCACATCTGGATTCAGATCTGCTGATCGCCTCCCTTTCGCGACTGTCAGACTCGGCAGCATTGTCGTGGACTGACCTGGCACGCGAATATGCAGGCGGGGTGGAAGCATTCCGGACCGGATGGCTACGGTTCCGCGATTCCATGCCACCCACCATTTCAGCTGGCCCACGCCTCATCCTGGTGGTCGGATCCATCGACGACCAGGTGCGGCCTGCCCTGGATGTGCTCGCCTCCTCAGGTGTGGAAGTGCATGAACTGTCGATGCGTGCCCTGTCATCTGGCCGCATTTTCCTGGACGTTCAGACAGTGGGGCCACGCTTGTACGGGCATGTCCCGCATGTCCTCGTGTCGGATGCTCAGTCGCAGGCCACGATCGGCCCGGCCCCCTCGGCAGACAATGGGCTGTACGCGCGCGGCGAGACTTCGTGGGACCCATCAGAAGGGGACGAGGATTACCTGCGTGCTGATTTTGATGACGCCACTGCTCAGGAGGATCCCGAAACCGGCGCGATCAGCATTATCGCCCCGCATCTGCCGTCTCGATCCGAGCGACGTCATGCCAGGCACGCGCAGCAACGCCGCGACGACACTTCAGAAGCGGTATCCGTGAGCGCAGACGATGAAGCGCTCGAACTCGTTGCGCACATGGTGGGCGAACAGATCGCACTGGTACTGGATACTGAGCTGGCTACAGATACGCAGTTTAGCGAGGACCGTGCCCACCTGACCGAACAGGGCGTGATCGTCATGGCTGAAGCGGAGTTCTCCGACCCGACAGATGCGTTGGCAAGTTTGGGTCTGAGCGGAATTGACGGGTGGCACGCCTGGCATATCGACAATGCTGAAGGTCCGACGCTGGCAGAAGCGCTCGCAGAAATTCGCGCCGTTCGCTGAATGCCGCTCGAACGAGGGAACGCCTGACGTGTGCCCGACAGTGCTGCCGCAGTTCACTGCTACAGTGCGTGAGCCATGAACTCCAGCCAGGAATCCATCGTGTACCAGACGCGTTGACGAACATCAGGATCCGACAACACCAGGTCATGGCGCCCGTCAAAGCGCGCGATTGTCACCAAAGATCCCAGGTGGGCTGACCGCGTAGCCAACACATCGGCATCGAGCACCGTGTCAGAACGGAAAACTTCCGGGCTCCACTTCTCGTCAAAATAACTGTGCGTGGACATCATCGACAGAATCGGGCAGTCAATCGAGACAGAATGCTCGATCTTCTCGTGCCCCACCAGGATGGCATCGAGCCACTGAGCGTACACCGGGTAGCCTTCTGGGCGCTTCCATTCATGCAGGTAGTCCCACCCTGTGAAAGCAGGGTCGTCGTCAGGAAAATCACGCAGCTCTTCTGGCAGGTCGAAACCCGAAGTCGACCAGCCCTCCATGAGGGAACGGCCATAATGATCCGGCCCTGTTGATGCAGGAATTTCCCACAGGGGAGTGCGGGCAGCGATGCGGCCAAGGACGGGCTGGACAGCCGAACGCACCGCTGCAAGCGTCTGCATCTCCAGCCACGGCGAATTCAGAACCAGTCCATCGAGCGCACCGGGGTGACGCCACGCCCATAAGGTTGCGATCAGGCCGCCCGTCGAATGTCCCATCACGATCAGCGGGCCGTCAGAGCATTCGCCGCGGATGATGTCGAGCGCCTCACCCATGTCCTCGTCATAGTCGTCAATATCGCTGATGAAGCCAATTGTTTGCCACGGGCGCAGTGATCTGCCGTACTTGCGTAGGTCCAGTGCGTAGAAGCGCCCGCCCAGCGCCGAAATATGGCGTGCGAGGTGCCGCTGGAAGAAATAGTCATTTCGGCCATGCAGGTACAGGACTGTCACGGGGTTCTCGAGGCGGATAATCGGCCGGTCGACTGAACGCAGGTCATCTGCGTTCGGGTCGTTTTCTGGATCGTGACGCACCAACGTTGCCACAACCGGGCCTTCATCGTCGGGCAGAAGATCGATGGTTCGTGACACAAATCCTTCGCCCAGCACGTCAGTGCGCCACTGGCCCGATGGCGGTGGCCCGTCTGTGCCCCACGGTGCCAGGGGATCCCGAACTACGGGTTCGTCCTGTTCAGTCAGTTCATCGCGATCGTTCAAATGCTCACTCACACTCCTACTGTATCGACTGGACCCATCGGTTTGATGCAGAGCCAGGCTCGTATTCCTCATGCCCGCCGCGATACCGATCAATGAATTCTCGGATCAGTCGTGCCACCTGATCACGTTCAATCAGGAAACCGTCATGACCGTGGTCGGAGTGCACCTCTCGATAGAACGCGCCGCGCACGTTGTCCGCAATGTTCCACAACTCATTGGGATGGAACAGACGATCCGAATCAACGGCAATCACCAGCGTGCGGGCCGTCACTGAACGCAGCGCGTGCGCAATGCCGCCACGATCCCGCCCCACGTCATGCGTCAACATGGCGTGGCATAGCGCGACGTAGGAGCCTGCATCGAAACGGTTGGCCAGCTTGACACCGTGATGATCCAGGTATGACTGGATAGCCAGCCGGCCCCCCTCGAGCACATCTTCTTCATGCTGCGGGAACCTGCCGAAGCGTTCCTGCAGCTCCGGCGCACTGCGATACGTTGTATGCGCAATCTGCCGGGCCAGCCCCAGTCCCTGCGCGGGAGGCGGCCCACCGTAATAGTCGCCTCCCTTCCACAGGGGATCGAGGCGGATTGCGCCCAGCTGACTGTGAATCCATGCCGCCTGATCAGCAGTTGTCTGCGCACCCGAGGCAACGACGATAAGGCGTTCGACGCGTTGCGGGTAGGTGATGGCCCACTCCAGCGCTCGGTGACCTCCCATCGACGCGCCGATCACGAGTGACCAGCGATCAATTCCCAGTGCGTCAGCCAGCCGCGCTTCGGCATGGACCTGGTCGCGAGTGGAGATGAGAGGGAAACGCGACCCCCACGGTGTGCCGTCGGGAGCAGGGGAGGAGGGGCCGGTGGACCCATGGCAGCCTCCGAGGATATTTGCAGCGACCACGAAGTGCTCGCGCGTGTCAATAGGAGATCCTTCCCCGACGATGCCCTCCCACCATCCTGGTGTCGGATCGTGGGATGAGGACGTCACGTGAGAATCACCGGTTAGTGCATGCAGGACCAGCACGGCGTTGGAGCGCTCCGCATTCAGGGTGCCCCACGTTTCGTATGCCAGATGTGCCTGTGGCAGTGCGTCTCCGTTTTCAAGACGCAGCGGCCCAATATCGCACAGGTGCCGCCCGCCAGGGCATGTCGGTTTGGATCTCATGTGTCACTCCTGTGTCTTTCGTGCACTCGACCCCTCGCCGCTCACCGCGTCAGCAGCTGCGAAACCTCGCTCCAGATCAGCGATGATGTCGTCGACGTTTTCAATGCCGACGGATAGGCGAATCGTGCCGCCCTCGATTCCTGACTTGCGCAGCTCCTCTTCCGTGAGTTGCGAGTGCGTGGTCGAGGCTGGGTGAATCACCAGAGTCTTTGTGTCGCCGATGTTGGCGACGGTGGGAATCAATTCGAGTGACTCAGCGAAGGTGCGCCCCGCATCGGCGCCACCTTTGATGACGAAGGAGAGCAAGCCACCGGCACCCCTCGGCGCATACTTGAGCTGCAACTGGTGGTAGGGCGAAGCGTCGAGGCCTGCGTAGTTGACCGATTCCACGTCTGCGTGTGCCTCCAAGTATCGGGCAATCGTCAGCGCGTTGTCGACGTGGCGTTCAACTCGCAGTGACAGTGTCTGGATGCCCTGCTCAATCAGGAACGTGTTGAGCGGGGAGAGCGTGAAACCGAAGTCACGCAGTCCGACGGTGCGGGCTCGAAGAATGAAGGACAGGTTCACGCCGAACTGCCCGTCTTTTCCGAGATCGCGCGCAAAGACTATGCCGTTGTAGCTGGCGTCGGGTTCATTGAAGTCGGGGTAGCGGGCAGGGTCTGATCCGAAGTCGAAGGTGCCGCCATCGACGATGACGCCTGCCACTGAGGTGCCGTGCCCACTGAAGTACTTCGTGGCCGAATGGATCACGATGTCGGCGCCCCATTCCAGTGGTCGCACGAGGTAAGGCGTGGCCACCGTGTTGTCCACAATCAGCGGAACTCCGACTCGGTGCGCTGCCTGCGCGACTGGCTCGATATCGAGGATGTCGCCCTTGGGGTTCGGGATCGTCTCGCCGTAAAACGCGACCGTCCTGTCATCGGCAAGTGCTTCCCACTGAGCAGGATCTGCGGGATCATCCACCCAGCGTGTTTCAATTCCCAAACGTCCCAGTGAGTTCTTCAGCAGGATGATCGATCCGCCGTACAGCGAGGGTGACGCCACGACGTTATTGCCTGCCTGAGCGATGTTGAGAATAGCCAGAGCTGCAGCTGATTGGCCCGAGGACACCAACAGTGCTCCCACGCCGCCTTCGAGCGAGGCGATACGGGCTTCGACGGCGTCGTTGGTAGGGTTCGTCAGACGGGAATAAATGGGGCCGAGTTCGCGCAGCGCAAAGCGGTTCGCTGCCTGTTCGGGTGTCTCGAAGGCGAAAGATGAGCTGTGAACAATGGGGAGGCTGGTTGCGCCCGTTTGAGGATCGCGATCCCATCCGGCGTGAATCTGGCGGGTTTCAAAAGCCCAGGTGCGTTCGATTTCGGTGCGGTCAGACATGAGTGTGCTCCTTTAATAGTGTCAAGAATCTTTGGGGGCGCGATGAGCTGGACTCACACTTGTGGTGTGGTGAATTGGTGAGCCAGTTGTCGACAAGTCAGTCTTTGACGCAATCAACAGATGTCTGAAACTTGAAAACGAATGGCAGCGTCCAACGTCCCGCGCTAGATGAGGGCGGTGCTGCACAGCTGGTCGTGTGACGAGCGTGCAGTCAGTTGGACATTCGCATTCGTTGGAACATGTCCATCACAGTAAGAGATTCATCGTGATCATGCAAGATGAGGTCAGAGGCGTGTCCACGATGTGGATGGTGGGGTGTGCGGAAGATGAACGAGGGGGATGTGTCTGGTGTGACGAATGTGAAAACTGTGACTGATGTGAATAACGTGAAAAATGGTGAAATTGTTGCCAAAGTGTTCGACGATGGGCTAGCGTAAGTGCTATATGTCGTGCGCGATGTCCACATGGCGTGGGGAGCGTGCGGGAAAAGTCAGAGTGTCATTAGGTGGATCAGGTGAAAAGACAGGTTTACGGTAAGGTGTTGAGCCACTTTGGCCAGAAGGCTCCGCGTCGCGCATCTGGCCGATACGCACTGACCGCTCTATTCATGTCAGGTTTGCTTGCTGTCAGTGCCGGCGTTGCGATGCCGGCGTCATATGCAGATGACACGCCCTCTCAAGATGACATCAATCAGGCGCGTGCCGAAGCCGATGCCGCCAAGATGTCAGTGGGGCAGATCGAAGTCGAATTGGCCGCGGTCTCTCAGCGCGCTTCAGATGCCATGCGCAATGCGCAGATTGCCGGCGAAGAGCTCAACAAAGCACGCTTGGATCTTGATGCTGCAACTGCTGCGGCAAATAAAGCTCGCGATGATGCGGATAAGGCTCAGGCTGAGTTTGATAAAGGTCGTCAGGAGCTGGCTGCTATAGCGCAGACTGCCTACCGCTCTGAAGGTTCGTCTCTTGATGCCGCTGCAGCATATTTGCAGGCCGACGGATTGCGCTCCGTTGAGTTCAAACAGACGACACTCGATTCATTCGCCAATAATGCCGATACGAAGATGCAACGGGTGGCCGCCCTCGAAAAAGTAGCATCGGTGATGAAGGAATCGGCTGAATCTGCCGAACAGCGTCAGCAAAAGGCGACAAACGAGGTGCAGGAACGCACCGATGCTGCGCAAAATGCTGCCAACTCGGCGTTGGCTTCTCAGCAGGCCACTGAAGCGCGCCGCAGTGAACTTGTGGCTGAGCTGGCACGCAAGGAAAACACCACTGTTGAGCTGATTAATCAGCGTGAAGCCGAACTGGAACGTCGTCGCGTGGAAGCAGCGCGCAAGGCGGCCGAAGAAGAATCAGCTCGCCTGGCGGCTTTGGCTGCGCGCCAGGAAGAAGAAGCGGCTACTCAGGGTCGACAGGAAGAGACGTATACTCCGCCTTCGCGTGAGACGCGCCCAACGCCAACTCCTACGCCGACCCCAGCGCCGACTCCTGATCCGGCACCCGCACCGTCCTACGGCGGCAGCGGCGGAGCGCAGACAGCGGTCAACGCTGCGTATAGCTTCCTGGGCGTCCCCTACGTATGGGCTGGCGAATCATACGCCGGTGTGGACTGCTCCGGCCTGGTCATGCTGGCGTGGAGGCAGGCTGGCGTGTACCTGCCACACTACTCTGCCTCACAGTATGGATATGGCACCCGTATTCCGCTGAGCCAGCGTCAACCGGGCGATTTGCTCTTCTGGTCCAGCGACGGTTCACAAAGCGGTATTTACCACGTGGCGATCGCCCTTGGCGGCGACCAGATGATCGAAGCGCCGTATCCTGGCACCACGGTGCGCGTCACCAGCATCTATGGCTGGAGCGGTTCCCTGATGCCGTACGTCGTTCGCCTCTGAAACTGCCTGGTGAGCTAGTCGCTACTCGTGCGCGTACTCGCCAGCTTCGGCTTGTCTGGCTCGCGCGTAGGAGCGACGGATTTCCTCCTCGGCGTCTTCACGGCCCACCCAGTGTGCGCCTTCGACCGACTTGCCGGGTTCGAGGTCCTTGTACACCTCGAAGAAGTGCTGAATTTCAAGACGATGGTATTCCGACACGTCTTCAATTTCTGTGCGCCACGACGCGCGTTGATCGGAAGCTGGAACACACAGAACCTTATCGTCGCCGCCTTTCTCGTCGCGCATGCGGAACATGCCCAAAGCGCGGCAGCGGATCACGCATCCCGGGAATGTGGGCTCTTCGAGCAACACCAATGCGTCCAGAGGGTCGCCGTCCTCGCCGAGCGTGTCATCAATGAAACCGTAATCATCGGGATAGCGGGTCGACGTGAACAGCATGCGATCCAGACGAATACGACCGGTCTCGTGATCAATCTCATATTTATTACGATTGCCCTTCGGGATCTCAATCGTCACGTCGAATTCCATCAATTTGTGTTCCTCCTGAGTGGCCGTATCTGTCTCATCCGCCATTGTCCACTACTGTGGAGCCGTGGGTTGAGACCGACTCACCCAAGGCGGAGGAGACGCGCGTGCAACGTCAAACTATAGGTGCGATTGTATGCGCTTCACTATGCACTTTAGCGTGTGGGGCGTACGCAGTGGGCGATGTCTACGATGTCGTGCCGGGCCTCCTGACGATCTCCGCGCCAGTTCAGGCCGTCGCGCCACCAGATCTGGCATCCCAGTCGGGGCTGAACATTCCCGATGCCACCGGCCAGTCTGATGGCCAGTCATCGACTCTGAACATCACCGATTCTGCCTCAGCTCCCGCTCCCACCGCCGCGCAGATCCAGACCTTGTGGTCACCAGTTGCGCAGGCCGCGCAGGAGGGCAAATGGAAAGCGTGGGCAGTGGTGATGGATGCGCTGACAGGGGAGGTGCTGCTCGACGCTGACGGCACGGGCGTGCACGTGCCAGCTTCGACAGCAAAAATCCTCACCGCAACGACAATCCTGACGCACATCGATGCGAACACCCGCCTGCGCACCGAAACCTTCCTGACCGACACAACACTGCACTTGTGGGGCGAGGGCGACCTGCTGCTGTCTTCTGACGAGGGCGACCCGACCGCCATCGATGGCCACGCAGGGCTGGCTGACCTGGCTCGCCAGACAGCAGACGGCCTGAAGGAACGCGGCGTCACCTCGGTGACCTTGAACTGGAACAACGACATTTTCGACGGCCCGGCACGCCTGAGTGCGTGGACGACGCAGGAAGTGGCTTCCTACGAAGGTCAGGTCGGCGCATTCGCGATCGACCGCGGCGCCTACGGCTATGCGCGATTTGATCCCACCTTCGATCCTGGACGGGACGTTGCCACCACGTTCGCCGAGCACCTACGCGACGAAGGAATTACCGTCGAACTTGGATCTGACGGTGATTCCACACCGCCACCAACCGTCAGCTCATCCGACACCGCGTCGTCGGGAACCACTACAGCAGATGCACCCGCTCAGGCAAGCAAGTCCGATGAACTGGCAGTCGTGTATTCGGCGACGCTCGGGCAGCAGATTCGCACGATGCTGCACGACTCTGACAACACGCTGGCCGACCAACTGTGCAGAATCGCAGCGCGCCGGGCTGGATATGACGCGAGCTATACAGGGTCAACGCAGATGGTGTCCGATACGATCGCCACGATGGGAATTGACACAACCGGCCTGTCCCTTGAGGACTGCTCCGGCCTGTCGAGCAACGACCGCTTGACGGGGCACATTTTGGTCGACACGCTCCACGCGAGTATGACCTCCGAAAACTCTCAGGTGCGTGACGTCATTCGATTCCTACCGTGGGGAGGACTGGAAGGAACTGTTCGGGCACGCTTCCCCGACACCCCGGCAGGCGGGAACCTGCAGGCCAAAACGGGATCCCTGTCTACTGTGTCCACGCTGGCAGGAGCGGTCAGCACTGCTGATGGTCGTCAGCTTCTGTTCGCCATCGGGCACGACAATGTTCCAAACGATGGTGCGTACTCCACTCGACCGATTCTGGACGACTTCGTAGCCGGCCTGGCCGCTCTTCGAGCTCAGTGATTCTGACGCCTCGCCTCGTCGGAAAATTGCATGCAGCCGGCACACATGCCGCACCTTTTAGCCAGCGCGCCGCCAGGTCGGTAGGATGACACCATGAATCGGACAGCACAATGGCACCGCTTGGGGCGCCTCATGTCCAGCGCGACCCTGGCCGGCCCGACCGTCAGCCATTCAGCTGCAGCGGCAACAGTAGGCAGACTACGCAGAGCAATTTCACGCACCAACCCCCTGCTTGCTGGCTTATCCAGCCTTCCCGAAGCTGCCGAGCACGTGGCTTCAGCGCCCGTGCTGATCGTGGATCGCCGCGCCGCCGTCCAAATCATTTCCCAGATCACTGACCAGTTCATTACCGCCGGACTGGACCTGACTGACCAGGCCCCCTCATCGCGATCCTTCCTTGCATCGCCTCTGACTACCCTGAGCGAAATCGGCGTGCTCCGCACCGTTGCGCCGCACGTGAAAGGAATTTGGGACCCATTCGGACAGCGACGCATCTTCATCGCACCCTCCGTTCTTGAAGCCGCCCAGCGCGGCACACTCGACCACAAGGATTTCAGCTCATGGGTAGCGATCCGTGCCGGACTGTGGGGCATCCTCTTCTCAGCCGCACCCTGGCTGCGTGACGAGCTGTCAATCACTGCCGCGAAGTTCCCCTCGTCCACAGCGCAGCTGGCCCGATTGGTCATGATGATGGACGGGATCGTGCGCGCGCAGATGGAACAAATTTCTCCGCGCCAGATCTCCTCGGCACGCTGGATCCGCAACAATGCGCCTGAGTCTGCCGGCATGACTGGGTTGATGGAGCTGCGGCGCCTGGGCGCATCCGTGCGTTCTATTGAGGCAGAACGCCAGGGAGCGTTCTCCTTTGCCCGCCACGTCGTCCTCGATGGTCAGGTCGCCACACTGTTGTCTGACCGTACCCATATGCCCACGCGCGAAGAGCTTGTCTCCTACGAATCGTGGCGCGACCGTGTCGTGTGAGTCCCGCGCCTCACAACTGGTTGGCTCGACCCCGACAGGTGCCGTCCGGCGATTGTCGCTGGCAACACGCCGCTGCCTGCAGCAGATCATAAACGAGGGCGTCCCGACCGCCGTTGTGGTTGGAGTATCCGGCGGACCAGACTCCCTGGCCTTGTTGGTAGTCGCCACCGATTTGTGCAGACGGTGGAATATCCCGGTAGCGGGTGTCTACGTTGATCACCGCATTCGGCCTGAATCCTCCAACGAGGCTCGCCATGTGTATGACGTGGTGCAGTCTGTGGGCGCACATCCGGCAATTATGGATGCTGACATGGAGGCGTATCGCGAAGGCGGACCAGAGGCTCGTGCACGTTCGGCGCGGCGGGACGCCCTCGTCCGCTATGCGACGCAATGGGCACGAGAAAGCGGCACGACAGCAGCGACGATTCTTCTCGGTCACACAATGGATGACCAGGCCGAGACAGTAATGCTGCGCCTGGCCCGCGGATCGGGTGCGCATTCTTTATCTGCCATGCGCAGGCGTGACCTGATGGAATGTGGTGGGGTAGCGATCACGTGGCTGCGGCCCCTGCTTGATCAGCGTCGTGCCGATACTCACCAGGTGTGTCGGGATCTGAAGCTCGCGTGGGTCGATGATCCGACCAATGCGGTCGATGGGCCGTGGCGTGCATCTGATGGCAGTGCGCTGCGTCGTGCTGCAGTGCGCCAGTGGGCACTGCCTGCTCTGGAACGTGCGCTGGGAGTTGATCCGATTCCGGCGCTTGCGCGAAGCGCCGACATGCTCGGAGAAGATGACGCCTATCTCAGCGCACAGGCCGGCGACCTGTTCGATGCGTGTGTGCGCGAAAGCGAGGGAGCTCGAGACGGACGCTCGTCGGAAGCTGAGGGCGTCCGGGGTGCAGAACGCGGGCAGGTAGATGCCTGTGAGCAGTCAGAGGACAATGACAGTGCTCGCGGCAAAGCTTCGCGTGGCCGCGGGCGACACTGGATCGTTGACTGCACCAAGCTGGCAGACCTGGCAGCTCCTATCCGCAGGCGCGTTCTGCACCGACTCCTGGCCCAGGTGTCGAACTCACCAGGTTCCGTCTCTTCTGTCCACGTCAGGCAGCTTGACGAGATGGCGCTTAGTGGCGCTCACGGGACCCGTATCGACGTGCCGGGTGGGCACGCGAGGGTGGAGCGGTCCGGACCTCGTCGAGCGATGCGACGCCTGATCGTGGAACGTGTCGAGTGAAGGCGAATCGCCAGCGCCGCTGGGTGGTGCAGCAAGTTAGCCGATAGCGAGACTGCCCACGTTGAGTGTCACCTTGAGCGCGAAATGTGGCACTCTTGGACTATTAGTCGTGTAACCGAGAGGAAGACTAGGCGCGTGGACGCTCAAGACATGGGTGAAGACCTCGAGAAGGTTCTCTTAACCGAGCAGCAGATCAGCGACAGGCTCGAGGAAATGGCGGCGCAGATTGACGCCGACTATGAGGGCGAAGAGATCTTGATGGTTGGTGTGCTGCGCGGCGCCATCATGGTGATGGCGGACCTGTCACGCAAGATTCACTGCCCCCTCGAAATGGACTGGATGGCAGTGTCGTCATACGGTTCCGGTACTCGATCATCGGGTGTGGTGCGGATCCTCAAAGACCTCGACACTGATGTTCACGGCCGTCACGTCCTCATCGTTGAAGACATCATCGACTCTGGACTGACACTGTCGTGGCTCAAGGACAACCTGGAGACGCGAGGAGCGGCCTCGGTGAAAATCGCAACCCTTTTGCGCAAGCCGGACGCGGTGAAAGTCGATGTCGATGTGACATATGTGGGATTCGATATTCCCAACGAGTTCGTCGTGGGATACGGACTCGACTTTGCTGAAAGCTACCGCCACCTGCCCTTCGTCGGCACCCTCGCACCTCACGTGTACGGCGGGACCGAACGGCACTGAGGCCGCGCGCGACCATCACGGAACTGACAAGAATATTCGGTAAAGGCAACTGCAGTGGCTGAAAAGAAAAAGAAGAAAATCAACTGGCTGTACGTGATCATCCCCGTGCTCGCGGTCATCATCCTTGCCTCCATGCTCGGAAGACTTTTCGGACCGTCAACTGTTGACACCTCTGAAGGGCTGAAGATCCTTGAAGGCAACACTGTTGAACGCGTCGTGGTCAATGACTCGACCCAGCAGGTCAACCTCACGTTGTCCGAGCCGTACACGCACAAGGCAGTGGACGAGATGGACCGCGAGCGCAACCTCGGGACCCAAATCTCCTTTACCTACGTGCGCGCCCAGGCTGATGACATCTTGTCAACGGTGAAGGATCTGGAGCCGACGAAGGGGTGGAACGCGTACTACCCGCAGCCCAGCGCCTGGATGACGATGCTGCAGCTCTTCTTGCCGGTCCTGCTGATTTTCGCTCTGATCTGGTTCTTCGCATCACGCATGATGGGCACACGCATGATGGGCAGTTTCGGCCAGTCCCGCGTGCGCGAAATCAACCAGGAACGCCCTGATATCACATTTGATGATGTGGCCGGTGAAGATGAAGCCGTTGAGGAACTTGAAGAGATCCGTGAGTTCCTGGTCGCACCAGAAAAGTTCCATAAGGTCGGTGCAAAAATTCCGCGTGGCGTCATGCTGTACGGGCCTCCCGGAACAGGTAAGACACTGCTTGCCAAGGCAGTTGCCGGCGAGGCCAACGTGCCGTTCTTCTCCATTGCAGGCTCGGAGTTCATGGAACTGTATGTTGGCATGGGCGCCAAGCGCGTGCGCGACCTGTTTGATAAAGCCAAAGAATCGGCTCCTGCCATCGTTTTCGTCGACGAGATTGATGCAGTTGGGCGTCATCGCGGCTCTGGCATTGGCGGTGGAAACGATGAACGTGAGCAGACGCTGAACCAGCTGCTGGTTGAGCTCGACGGCTTCGATGAACGCACCAACGTCATCTTGATTGCCGCGACGAACCGACCTGACGTCCTCGACCCTGCCTTGCTGCGTCCGGGGCGTTTTGATCGCCAGATCGCAGTGGAGGCACCGGATCTGAAGGGCCGCGCTGCAATTCTGAAGGTTCACTCTCACGGCAAGCCGATGACGGACGATGTGGATCTGCAGCAGATCGCCAAACGCACCCCCGGTTTCACCGGCGCTGACCTGGCGAACGTGCTCAACGAGGCCGCATTGCTGACGGCCCGCTCGAATGCGGACCTCATTGACAATCGCGCGATCGACGAGGCCATTGACCGCGTCATCGCCGGCCCGCAAAAGCGCACCCGAGTGATGAATGATCACGATAAGGCAGTCACTGCCTACCATGAGGGTGGCCACGCGCTGTGCGCGGCGGCACTGCGCTATACGGATCCGGTGACAAAGGTGACGATCCTGCCGCGTGGACGCGCACTGGGCTACACGATGGTGATGCCGACTGAGGACCGTTTCAACAAGACACGCAACCAGCTGCTTGACGACCTCGTGTACTCGATGGGTGGCCGCGTTGCTGAAGAGCTGGTATTCCGTGACCCCTCGACAGGTGCCGCCAACGACATTGAGAAGGCGACGCAGTCCGCGCGTTCGATGGTGACGGATTACGGCATGTCGGATCGTGTCGGCCTGGTCAAACTCGGCCAGTCCAACACGGACCCGTTCGTGGGTCGCGAGATGGGACGAGGTGAAGGACGCGACGTGTCCGAAACACTGGCGGGCATCATTGACGAGGAAGTGCGCCGGCTCCTGGATGACGCGACGCGTGAAGCGTGGCAGATCCTGACGAAGAACCGTCACGTCCTTGACGACCTGGCGCAGCGCCTGCTCGACGAGGAAACTCTCAACGAAAAGGAGCTGGCTCAGATCTTCGAACCTGTCATCAAGCAGCCGGAGCGAGAAGTCTGGAACTACCAGGCGGACGCTGCGATCGAAGGTGCCCGTTTTGGTGATCCGATCGGCGTGAACACCGAGGAGGCGCCCACCCAGCAGGCTCCCACCCTCGCCCCTGATACTCACGGTGAGCCTGCCTCGTCAACCCCGACGCCGGGGTCGACCACTGCGGGTGAACCCGTGGCACCACCCTCGACGGGCCCTGCAGCCGGCCCAGAGGCGGGGACGCAGCACTGATGTATGACCAAGCTGGTGTCGAACAGGCAATTCGTGACCTTCTGGTGGCGATTGGGGAGGACCCAGAGCGTGACGGGTTGAAAGACACACCTGCACGCATGGGCCGCTCCTTTAGGGAACTGGTCGGCGGCCTGGCTGAAGATCCGCGTGAGCACTTGCGCACGACCTTCACAACCGGGACGAATGAAATGGTGCTCGTCCGGGACATTGAGTTCTTCTCACTGTGCGAGCACCACCTGCTGCCCTTCCACGGCAAGGCCCACGTCGGCTACATCCCCTCTGACGGCACAGTCACCGGATTGTCGAAGCTGGCACGCCTTGTCGAGGGGTACGCACGCCGACCCCAGGTGCAGGAACGCCTGACAAGTCAAATTGCCGACGCAATGGTGGAGATCCTGCACCCGCAGGGCGTCACCGTCATCCTCGAGGCCGAACACATGTGTATGACAATGCGCGGAGTTTCCAAGCCGGGCTGCTCCACCGTGACATCAGCGATGCGCGGCGTCATGAACAATGCCGCCACCCGCTCAGAGATGATGGCGCTGGTCATGAGGGGGCGGCCATGACTGAAACCGGGCACACTCCTTTACTTCCAGATGGGATGACACTTCCGAGCGACCGCACCCTCGTCATGGGGATCCTCAACGTCACGCCCGACTCTTTTTCAGATGGCGGCCAGTGGAACGACACCGACCGTGCTCTCGATCATGCACACGCTATGCTCAACGCTGGCGCAGACCTCATCGACGTGGGGGGAGAATCAACACGGCCGCACTCTCAGCGCATCTCAGCTGACGAAGAATGGGACCGCATCGGCTCGGTCATTACTGCTTTGGCCGCCGAGGGGGTCGTTGTCTCCGTGGATACACTCCACGCCGCAACTGCCAGGCGTGCCGGCGAGGCGGGGGCAGCCATTATCAACGACGTGTCGGGAGGCTGTTTCGACCCGGATATGAATGACGTTGTGGCCAGCACCGGCTGCGCGTATATCGTCCAGCACTGGAGAGGCCTGCCGGGTACCACTGGTGAATCATTCGACTACACCAATGTGGTCGAGGACGTTATCGCTGAAACGTGCGCACAGATCGACAAGGCTGTGGCTGCAGGGGTGGCACCCGAGCGAATCATCTTCGATCCAGGTTTAGGATTCTCATTGACGAACGAGCAATCATGGCTCATCGTCGACCATATGGAGCGCTTGAACGAATCCGGCTATCCTGTGCTCATCGGAGCGTCGCGCAAGCGTTTCCTTGCCCACTCACATCCAGACGGGCCGGACGCAGCTACCCTTGAGGTGACGCGTCAGGCGATTGAGGCGAATATGTGGGCGGTGCGCGTGCATCACGTGGACGATCATGCCACGATGGTTCGAAGCACTTGCCGCTAGGAGGAGAGATGGCACGGAAGCTGGACATCATCACCTTACGAGGCTTGAGCGCAGCCGGACGGCACGGAGTATTCGACTCCGAACGCGAATCAGAACAGCCTTTCCACGTTGACATCTCCCTGTGGGTAGACACCACTGAAGCAGCCCACTCCGACGACATCGACCAGACAGTGTCCTACGCGGACATAGCTGAAGAAGCAGTCGCCGTTTTGTCCGGGCCTTCCGTGTCCCTGCTCGAAACACTGGCGCAGCGCGTAGCCGATGCCGCTTTGGCGCATCCGCGCGTCGAAGGCGTGGAAGTGACCGTCCATAAGCCGATGGCACCGCTGGCCCAGCAATTCTCGGATGTCCTTGTCACGATTCGCCGCGGCACGTGCGATGAGGCACCGCTGCATGTCGAAACGTTGCAGCGAGCTGATGAAGCTGGGGATGCTCGCGGCCCCCTCGAAAAATCCAGTCCGACCTTGCCGCCCCTGCCACCGGTGACCGCATCGTTGGTGCAGCGTCCGGTAGCTGACAACGCCTCCGCGGTACGTGAGCATCCGGGCGAGGCTAAGACAGCCGGCAGCTCTGACAGGAGAGTGGACTACGCGATAGTGCTGCCACCGCGTCGCACCTCCACTCACCAGCCTCACGGACTGGATGATGCCGCGCAAACTCGTCACGTTGTCCTTGCTTTGGGCGGCAACGAAGGCAATGCGCCCGTCACGCTGGCCGCCGCCGTCGGCAAGCTCATTGACTTGGACGGTTTTGAAGTTGATAACGTGTCGCCGCTGCTGCGTACTCAGGCAGTCATTGACGAGGGGACAGCCCCGCAGCGCGATTACTGGAATGCCGTTGTGCTTGGACGCACGACGCTCGACGCTGAAGAGCTGCTCTTACGGTGCCAGGGCTTCGAAGCCGAGTTGGGCAGAGTGCGCCACGAACACTGGGGGCCGCGCACAGTGGACATCGACATCGTCACCGTGGAAGGCACGACGTGCCATACACCCACGCTGACCCTGCCTCATCCATACGTACATCAGCGCGCGTTTGTCCTTGTTCCCTGGAATATGGCCGATCCGCTTGCAGAACTGGTGGATGCGCACGGCAATGCCACATCCGTTGCTCAACTCGCATTAGCTGCACCGGATCGCAACGGAATACGCGATGCGGTGACAGACTGGTTGGACGATCCAGCCAGCGTCATGGACGAATCGGATCGTGTCCTTGCCTCACAGGTGGATGAACCGCTGTCGAAACTTGATCTGTTGCCACCGGAATCCAAGATCGGGCTGCGTCCCAGCGAATCCGGTACGGATGTCCTGTGGCGCAATCTGTGGAAACAGTGGCAAAGCTCGCCCCTCGACAATTCTGAACGCCATGAACAGGCCGAAGCGCCTGCCCAAGCGTCAAGCGACGTGCCCACCGACGTGTCAGCCGACGCTTTACCAACGCCGCCTGCGCCCAGTGACGCAGCAAGGCGCGAGCAGGACGACGTGCCCGCTGAAGCGCCAGTCGACGAGCCAGCCGACCTGCCGGCCGACCAGCCAGTCAACGAGTCAGCCGATGAGCCGCTTGCCGCCGACGAACCAGTGGCCGGGTCGCAGCAGGGCGGATACGAATTGCCGGAGCCACCCGTTGCCTCCACGCGTGAGGATATGTCGGACACATCGGAGATCATGATCCCTTCATCCCTGCTTCGGCACCGCTCTGTACGGTGGGTGCCTGTGCGTTCGGAGCACAACTCAGGCGAGGGGGAGCGCGCCCACACCGACGCTGAATCTGACCCTGATGCCGGCGCCGATGATCCTGTGCCTGAGGGTGATACTCGTGGTAGACGAGGCGCAGCCTCTCGGAGTACGAGCCGACGCGGGAAGGCGCATGTTCCTGCGCTGCCGGACTGGAATTTCCAGTCTTCCTCCCCGGCGCGCATTATCGACGATGCGGACGAGGCACCCGTGCGGCGCCGTTCAATCCTCGATCCACATATCGCTGACCAGTTCCCACATGGGCCACTGCCAGACGATGAGACAACGACCACTTCGGTGGTGCGTGGACGAACAGTGCGACCGACGGTGACGGGGCATATCCCTGTCATCAGGCGCGATGAGGGACAGGCTCAATGAAACCTGTGTCAGTCGGTCACCTCATCGTTATCGCTGTGGTTTCGGCTGTATGTGGTGCGGTGGTCAACTCCCTGCTCATCCAACGTGGGCTCTCACCCCTTCTGGTGTCCTACTTCCTGGCGATCCTGTATCTGCTGATCTCCGCACTACTGGGCTACTACGGTGTGTTGGTGCGTCGGTGGCGCGCACGCGAGAGTGACAGGATCGACGCACTGACCGCTGCTCGCGTGGCCGTCACAGCCCGCTCCTGCGCATATGTGGGGTCAGGTTCTGTGGGTATTTTTGTTGGCATCCTTCTGCCGTGCCTGGCGCGCATCGACGCACCCGCAATGCAGATGTGTGTGACGCGATCACTGGTCGCCGCAGTGGCGGCCTTGGTATTGACTGTGATCGCATTGATTGTTGAACGCTGGTGTGTTGTGGACATGTCAGATGACGACGATTCAAATCCGTCGCAGGCCTCACGGTCGGCAAGCCCCGCGTAGACGCACACCGAGCACTGCAAGCGCCGCGCAGGCACGCTCATGAGTGACGAACCGGCGTGGCACCGGCTTCCCATCGAGCCTGGAACGGTAGCGTCGTATTTATGAAGTCATCTGTGCGTCGCCGTCGTAATCCGTGGCCGCGCCGCATCATTTCGACCACGGTGTTGCTCCTGATCGTTGTGGCGCTTGTCGCGGGCCTCGTGACGCTCATCTCTCGAGCGATCGGACCGGAAAGCCGACGGGCAGGGCAGGTGCAAACAGCGGTGCAGTCCGGTCAGACCGCACGCGCGCAATCGGGCGACACATATGCACAGTCGGGCCAGGATTCACAGTCAGGTGCCACCGTCGGCGGTGTGCCTGTGTGCGACCCGCAGTCATTTCAGGCCACCATCGCGCTTGGCGCATCGCCAGTCCTGATCGGGCAGGGCACCTCGTTCGACGTCACGTTCACCAACAAGAGCAACCGTCAGTGCTTCACGACATTCGATCAGGCAGGTCTGCTGGTCGACACAGGTGGGTACACGGTATACGACACGACCTCATGCGAATCCCAGTCAGGGCAGGTCCCTTTGCTGTTCGGACCTCATCAGTCATGGACGGGGCACATAGCCTGGGATGGTCGAATCTACGACGCATCCTGCCAGGCCGTGGACACTGACTCCGATGGGAAAGCAGATATCGCGGATGCCGGCGGGTACACGGCGCGACTCTCATTCGCAGGTCGCGTCCTGACAAAGACACCCTTGACGTTCGAGGTGCGCTATGAGTAAGTGCCGATGTTCCTGGTGCTACCAGCCGACGATTCCTGACAGTGCCATAGCCTGCTGACGTTCCAGATTCTCCACGATCAGACCAGCGCGATACGGGCCAATGCCTTCAATGCGTTGAAGATCTTCCATACTTGCTTCGCGCAGTTCTGACAACGATGTGAACTCAGAAGCGATCACCTTAATGATGCTCCACGGCAGATGGGGAACCATCGACAGTGCGCGTATGCCGCGCGGCTGAATGGCGTTATCCAGGTCAGACATGTCGGCAACGTGCAGTCCCAGAACGTTTGCAATGGCAGTCAGATCGACCAGCTTGTCACCCTCCAGGGTGGACAGGTGTGATTCGGCGCGCGCAATTTCTGACGTGTGCCGGATGTAGTCGCGCAAAACCAATGCACGTTCAGAGGCAGAGCCGCGCACCAGGTCATCCACCTGCAGGGCGACGAGACGCCCATTGGAGCCCAGCTCTTCAAGGTACCCGTTGATTTCAGAGGTGATGCGCCTGATCATCTCCATGCGTTGCATCACCGTGGCAACATCACGCACCGTTGCAGAATCGCGCATCTCCAAAATCGTCAGGGTCTGCAGGACCTCGTCGAGGCGCTGCGAATAGCGGTCCAGAGTATCCACAGCCAGATTTGTTCGCGACAACAGTGTTTCCGGCTCGTCGACCGAGTGGTGCAGTGCGCCGACATAAATGGAGATCAGACGCATGGATGCCGACAGTGACAGCACGGGCACGCCAGTCTGGCGTGCGGTGCGTTGCGCAGTGCGATGACGCATACCTGATTCATTGGTGAGGATGGACGGATCAGGAAGCAACTGAACGTTGGCTCGCTTGATGCGCCATGAATCGGCCTCGAGAATCACTGCGCCATCCATCTTGCACAGTTCGCGCAGTGCCGAGGCGGAAAACTCGACATCGAGTTCGAAACCACCCGAACACATCGCTTCAATCTCAGGAGTCATCCCCATGACAATGAGAGCACCGGTGTGTGAACGCTGGATACGATCCAGCCCCTCACGCAAAGCGGTGCCAGGAGCGATCGCCTGAAGCGCGCCACGCAACGTCGCCTCATCGGATGTCATCGCGCACCTTCCTTCTTTCAAGTCACCCTACCTGCAGTTTACGGCAGTCCGACACGAACGCCAGTGGCTAGATCACTGACCGGAAAGATTTCGATACCGTCGACGGGCCGAACGTCGTCAGCTCCGCGCGCAGGGATAACAGCGTGCGTCAAACCCAGACGCGCTGCCTCTTGCAATCTGCGTTGTACTCCCACGCACGCGCGTACCTCACCGGTCAGACCCACCTCACCGAAAACGACGAGGTTATCCCTCAGCGGCTCGCCACGGTAGGCCGACACGATTGACAGTGCACACGCCAAATCGACCGCAGGCTCGCTGGCTTTCGCGCCACCTACCGTCGACACGTAGACATCTTCCGACGACGTGTCCAACCCCAGGCGCGCCTGCAAAACCGCCAGAATCATGGCGACACGGGAATGATCCACTCCGGCGGTTGTCCTGCGTGGCGATCCGCCCGCGCTCGCAGCGACCAGCGCCTGCACTTCCAATGGCATCGGTCGGCGCCCCTCCAGCGTGATCGTGGAGCACGAGCCGGGCACATGCAGCCCGTTCGATGACAAGAACAGGCCGGACGGGTCAGCAAGCCCGCGGATGCCCGTATCGGTCAGCTCAAAACATCCGACCTCATCGGTCGGCCCGTAGCGGTTCTTCACAGCGCGCAGCAGACGCAGGCGATTGTGCCGGTCACCCTCGAACTGACAGACCACATCAACGAGGTGCTCCAGAATGCGTGGGCCGGCAATGCCGCCATCCTTGGTGACGTGCCCGACCAACAGCACAGGCATGTTGCGTTCCTTGGCCAGCCTGATCAGCGCCGCAGTGACCGCACGAACCTGCGTGACACCGCCTGCCGCACCCTGCTCATCGCGTGAGTAAGCCGTCTGAACGGAGTCCACAATCAGCAGTGAAGGAGATTGCGCTTGAACGTGACCGGCGATCACGGCCACGTCAGCCTCGTCAGCAAGCAGCAGGGCATCATCCAGTGCGCCGATACGGGCTGCGCGGTTGCGCACCTGGGAAGCGGACTCTTCACCCGTGATGTACAGAACCGGCCCGTCACCATTGCTCCGCGCCAGCTCGGCGGCGCGTGAGGCAACATCGAGCAAAAGCGTCGATTTACCCACCCCAGGTTCACCGGCCAGCAACACCACAGCACCGGGGACAATTCCACCGCCAAGGACACGGTCAAGCTCACTGACGCCTGTCGATCGGCAGTCAGCGGCGTGAGCGTCCACCTGCACAATGGGCTGAGCTTGACGCGAAGGCGTGGCGGTAGCCGGCAGCAGCGCGGAGGGACGGCCAGCTTCTTCCAGTGTGCCCCACTCATGGCACTGACGACACTGACCGACCCACTTCGGGGACGTCCATCCGCACTCAGTGCATTCGAAGGTGGTTTTGTCTTTCGCCATGGTCACACGATAAAGGTCGTCATGTGCATCTGGAGACCTACCGCTCAGGGCCTGTGGGCGAAGTGCTCAAGCAGCATCGCATCGCCGGACACGATAATGATGTCCTCCGGGTTGATGCGTGTGGACGAGTCGGCGTATTCGAAGGGCTTACCGGGGCGCATCACACCGAGCATGTTGACGCCGTACTGTGCGCGAAGATCCAGCTCTGCCAGGGTGAATCCCTGAATTTCCTGAGGCGGCCGCAGCTTCATGATGGCGAAGCCCTGCTTATCCATTTCGATGTAGTCAAGCATGCGGCCACCCACCAGGTGCGCAGTGCGCTGACCGGCATCAAATTCGGGGTAGACCACGTGGTGTGCGCCGATGCGTTTGAGGATGCGTCCGTGTTCACGTGAGATGGCTTTCGCCCAAATCGAGGGGATCTCAATATCAACCAGGTTGGCAGTGATGAGCACGGATGCTTCCAGCGAAGAGCCGATCCCGACAACTGCCGACGCAAACTCGCGTGCGCCGAGCTGTTCGAGCGCCTCCGCATTGGACGCATCAGCTTCAACCAGCGGGATACGACCCGCAAATTGCTGGACGCGTCGTGGATCCTTTTCCACACCGAGAATTTCGTGCCCGAGCCGATCCAACGTGGCGGCAACGGCTGATCCGAAGCGTCCCAGCCCGATCACCAACGTGCCGGACGCGAGCGGTTTTTCTTCTGCCATAGGGGTATTGTCCCACAGCGTCGGGAGGAACGGGGCAGACCTATCCGACGATGGGCCGCTCAGCCGGCATTCTGATCACGCGGCGTCGTTCACGCAGTGCCAGAGCTGCAGCAACCGTCATCGTGCCCATACGTCCGGCGAGCATGAGGATAGTGAGCACATACTTGGCGAAAGTCGGCAGGGTTGGAGTGATACCAGTGGACAGACCCACCGTGGCGAATGCGGACACCGTCTCAAAGAGGACGACGTCCAGGGAGTAGTTCGTCACGGACAGCAAAATGATTACTGCGGTCGCCACCATTGCTGAGCCGATGAGCGCCACGGCAACGGCGAGACGTACCACTGAGTGCGGGATGCGGCGGCCGTACGCTTCAATATCGTGATCGCCTCGAGCTTCTGCCACGACAGCCAGCATGAGGACGGCAAATGTGGAGACCTTGATACCGCCTGCAGTTGAAGCCGAACCGCCGCCGATCATCATGAGGATGTCCTGGACGAAGTGTGTCTGAGGCTGCATACCGCCCACATTCAGGGCGGACAGACCTGAAGAGCGACTATTGACTCCCGCCAGGAACACATTGAGAACCTTTGAACTCGTATCAAGCGGCCCCAGGGTTTGCGGGTTGCCCCACTCCGTCAGAGCCATCAGCACTGAGCCGACTACCAGCAGCAGCAGGTACATCGTGATGGTCAATTTGGTGTGGAGCGTCCAGCGGCGAGGCGTGCGCCACCGCGCGACCACATCGGTGACAACGGGGAAACCTACCGCTCCTACAGCCGTGCCCAGTGCGATGGGGAACAGCATCCACCAGTCGGACACGAAGGGTGCTAGACCACCTGGAATGTTGACGAATCCGGCGTTATTGAATACGGAGATCGACAGAAACAATGCGTGTCCGATTGCACCTGTCACGGAGTCCGTCAGCTGCAGGAAACGTGGCAGAAATATGACGAATAGGATTGCCTCGGCAATCAGCGACGTGCCCACAACTGCGCGCAGCAGGGAACCGACCTGCCCCATACCGGACGACTTTGTTTCCATGGCGGCGAGCATGCGCTGCGTGAGCCCCAGGTGACGCGACACGGCGAAGCCGAGGATGGAAGCCAGGGTCATGACGCCGAGGCCACCGATCGCAATACCGGTGGCGATGACAGCCTGCCCGAAAGAGGACCACTGCGTTGCAGTATCGACCGTTGTCAGACCTGTGACACACACTGCCGACACTGCGGTAAACAGCACGTCCACAAATGACGCGGGCCGTCCCGTCGCAGAAGAAAACGGCAAGAGTAACAGCAATGTGATGATTATCGCGATCGTGGTGAACACGGCGATCGCCAGGCGCGCCGGTGACGTGCGCGCTCGCTGCTCAACCCATTCGCGCAGGTGGTCCCAGCCTGATTTGCGCAGGAGCGTGAGCTGTGGGCCGTCCACACGCCGAACCAGGGGTGCCGTTGATGATGACTCAAGGCTCGGCGGTTCACCCGGTCGAATAGGGGAGCGTCGCCGTCTGAGTAATGTAGTGGTGATCGGCCGGTTGATCCGTTTCAGCGAGCGCCGGTGCGGGCGCGAGGAACGGACCATAACAACTCCTTTAAGCAGATCACCCGAGGCGGGTCAGCACTGTGATGCTAGCCCATCGTACGCGGGTTGGACCCGTTATCAGAATAGATGGAGTCGAAGTGGCGCACGGTCAGCTCCTCAACGCTGATGATCCCGGAGATGCTGGACAACGAGGTACGGCGTTTACCCTCAGAAGGGAAAGCGCAAGCAGAAAGAGTCGCCGTGTTGCGCCCCGCGAACACTTCCACCGATCCGCGATCAACCAGGACAGTCATCCGCAGGTGGGAGTCACCCTCGTCCATGTCGATGGGGGCGCTGCGGTAGCCGCGATCAGTTCCTGCCTTCGTACGCCTGTCGACAACGATGCGGCGCGCCAGATCGTCGTACGCCACCCACGTGTAGGATCCGTCCGATGTTTCGTTGACACGCAATCCAACCTGCTCAGAGGTGGTGGCAGACAGGTCAACAACCATGTCAATGGCGAATGCGTCCCCGTCGTCAACCAGGAGCCTGTCGCGGTTCGCGTCAAGAACAAAAGTGCCGAGGGTGTTCCGACCACATTCCAGCCTGTTGAGTTCAGGCAGGGCAGTGGCGGCCAGCTTGAGGTCCTCGGTGAGTGTCAACTCGCGCGGCACGGTGAACTGGCCGGACCAGTTGTCGCTGTACTGGGGTGCGAGAGGCAGCGTGAATCCTCCCATCCATGCCAGTGCGATGCGTCGGCCATCAGGAGCCTCGAAGGTCTGTTGAGCGTAGTAGTTTGAGCCCCAATCAGACTGGGCGTAATCGGTCAATGGATGGAAATCGCTGCCCAGCGTCCAATCGCCTACGACGTAACCGGCGTTATGCCCGTTACGCATGGCGTAGCCGGATGCGCGTGCGTTGTTCATCGGCCCGTAGCACAGTACCCAGTGGCCACCCAAGGGGAACAGGTCAGGGCATTCAAGCATGTAGACGCGCGGATCAGGATCCTCGAACAGGACGCGGTCGAAGCTCCAGGTGCGCAGGTCCGGTGAGGTATACAGGTGAACCTGGCCGCGATCAGCTTCAGAGGTCGCGCCCAGCACCATGCACCACGTAACGCCTTGACGCCACACTTTCGGGTCACGGAAGTTCGGGAGGCCAGGGGCGTCAATAATGACGCCTTCCTTGTGAAAAGTCAGGCCGTCCTCAGATACCGCCAGGCACTGCGTCTGTTCGCTGCGACCGTCCGCGTGGCCGTCAAGCCAGCGATTTCCGGTGTAGAACACATACAGCAGGCCGTCTGGCCCCTCGACGGCGGAGCCGGAAAAAACGCCATCCTGATCTGCCGGAATGCTGGGGGCGAGGGCGATTCGCTCGCGCTGCCAGGTCACCAGATCAGCAGATGAGACATGGCCCCAGTGCATCGGACCCCACGCGGAGCCGTAGGGGTGATGCTGATAGAACGCGTGGTAGCGACCGTTGAAGTAGCACAGTCCGTTCGGGTCGTTGATCCACCCTGCTCGAGCAGCAATGTGGAAGGTGGGGTACCAGCGGTCGTTGCGTGCGCGCTCAAGCTGGTCAGAGGCTCTTTCAGCGCGTTCCAGCGCCTGCTCGTGTGCGAGGGTGAGCGGTGCGTGGGACAGGGGATGCTGCTCGTGTGCCAAGGCATGCGTATTCCCAGCGTTCAGGTGATCTTCCTGTTCGGGGATCTGTGCGCCTTCATTGGTCGGCTCGATATCGTGCGAATCCGTCGGCGTACTCATCAGGTGTCAGCCTCCTGTGATGCGCCAGTAATGGGCGCGAAAAGGTATCCAAGCTGTCCCCATCACTGTAAACAGCATCGGTGGCGCGCTTCAAGGCGATGCCTGCCAGCGTTCACCTGACGCTGCGAGGCAGCTCTCACATAAGGCGCTAGGTAGCGCCGCCTCGCTGGTGGCGCGAGTCATTGTCAAGCAGAGGGCGCCAAGCCGTGCCCAGCAGAGGGCGCTACCCAATTGTGCGAACGGAGTCCCGCTCCACGATCGGCACATGAACAAGGGTTGGTTCCGAGTGGGGCTCCGACTGCGATGAGTGATTATCTGCATTCTTCTGTGCCCGCCCATGTGAGCGGGCACAGTCAACCAGGAACTCCATCCCAAGGGCGCCCATCTCCAGGTACGGCAGATGCAGCGTCGTCATCGGCGGGCGCATCATGTTGGCAAGTGGCTCATCATCAAACGAGAGCACCGACATGTCGTCAGGCACCCGCAGGTTCCGATCACAGAGCGCCTGGTACACGCCCATTGCGATTCGGTCGTTGGCTGCAACGATGGCCGTTCCGCCGCTGCGATCCAATCGATCGAGGATCGCATTCGCACCTTCGAAGCCCAGCGGAGACTCCCATGCTTCCCCCAGGAACCTCATCAACGATCTGTACGCCTGACGCAGCGCATCCTGCGTCAATACCGCGCAAGCGGGCTCCTATGCAGATGGATACTTCGGGTGCGGGGTCAGTCGGATAGCGCCCGATCAGAGCCACGCGACGGTGCCCATGCGCTCGCAGGTAGGCAATGGCACGGCGACCCGCGTCTTCCTCGTCAGGCATGATCGAATGCCACCCGTCGGCCTGGCCGTTAATGATTACTCCGGGCAATCCTGACGTCAAATGCGGCAAGGAGACCAGGCGTGGGGACATCAGGCCGACTGCAAATCCTTCGACTGCGCGGGACCTGAGGCCGCTCAGTGCGCGCGCCATGCCGTCGGGGCTTCGGTCGACTTCCATCATGAGGACTGAGAAGGAATGCTCGTCTGCGGTGTCGAGGATTCCACGGATCATCTGCGATGCGAATCGAGTAACGGTCACTCCACTGGAAACGAATCCAACCGTCGATGTCGTGCCGGTACGTAAATTACGCGCTGTGAGATTGGGTACATAGCCAAGGTGGCGAGCAGCCTGCTGGACGCGTTCAATGGTGGCCTCAGGGATGCGTGACTTGTGAACGCTATTGAGCGCCATGCTGACCGTCGCGGTGGACAGCCCGACATGCTGCGCGATATCAGCGATCGTAATGCGGCTTTCCATGTGGATCAGAATAAACCTCTGTGTATACAAAAGAGTGAAAGTGGATGAGGAGGTTTTTCGTCGATAGTTGCTGAAAAAGTCCTGAATGGCATTAAGATAGGGCTCGAGGCTTCTCGGAGCAGTGATCAGACCTGCCCGCCTCTTTGTTTTTGGGAGACGCAATGGACTCTTCACCTGCGCCCCGTTTTATGACGGTTGCGGAAGTGGCAGATCTCATGCGTGTGTCCAAAATGACTGTCTACCGCTTGATTAACAAGGGTGAATTGCCTGCTCTTCGCGTCGGCCGCAGCTTCAGAGTGCCCGAGGCTGCAGTGAGTCACATCATCGATGCCGGCCTTGCGCAATGGTCCGATGAACGTCAAAGTGGAATAAGCGGGTAGGATAGTAGGGTTGTATCTTTCGAGGTACCCCAGACCGTAGCTGTCATGCACCATCATGACTGCATTCAATTTGTGAATGACGAGGGAGGGCCCTATGGGTTCCGTTATCAAGAAGCGCCGTAAGCGCATGGCAAAGAAGAAGCACCGCAAGTTGCTGCGCAAGACACGGCACCAGCGTCGTAACAAGAAGTGACGCGACCGGGGCCCGGCCATCGTGGTCGGGTCTCGTTTTATATCTGATCAACCTGAGTAGCCGACCAGCGGCACAAACCCATCGAAGGGTGACAACCATGGAACTGACAACGATCCACGTGATGCGCCACGGGGAAGTCGATAATCCCGACGGTGTTCTGTACGGAAGGCTCCCTGGATTCGGCCTGACTGAGCTCGGGCACGCGATGGCGGAACGGGTCGCTCAGTACCTCATTGACGAGGGCGCCGATGTCACGGCCATTATTGCATCGCCACTCAAACGTGCTCAGCAGAGCGCTGCTCCGACCGCGCGGGCCTTTGACGTACCTGTCCAGGCGGACGTGCGCCTGATCGAAGCAGATTCAGCTTTCGAGGGTCTGCCCATTAACGCCAACCGTGCACTCTTACTGCATCCGCGTTACTGGCACCTCTATCTCAATCCGTTACGTCCCTCGTGGGGAGAATCCTATGCTGATGCTGCGTCGCGAATGAGTGCGGCAGTTTCCTCAGCCCTGGACAAGGCCCGTGGGCATGAAGCGTTGGTGGTTTCTCACCAAATGCCGATCACAGCGCTGACTCGTTTCGTGCAGGGTCGCATGTTGGCACACTCGCCACTGTCTCGTGTCTGTTCCCTGGCATCGGTGACGAGCTTCCATTTCAGCGGCTCGACGCTGGTGGGTCTCGACTATTCCGAACCATGCAAGGACATGTTGGCTCATGCGGCCGACATGACTCCAGGTGCGTCGGAAGCTCAGCTCAAACGGTAGTAACTGACATCTGCGTATCCGGCTGGTTGGGGCAGCCTATCGGTACCGGCCCTTTGATGTCGGCCTGTTCGAGTGCGGGCGGTGCGTGGCTATGTCTAGTCGGTCAGGCGCGGGCGGCAGCACCGCAATAAACGGTCTAGCGCGTACCTCTGCCTCCAACTGTCCCCTCCCGAACCTGCCTGTCTCTTTCTGCACCCAACTGTCGATCTGAAGGCAGTCTGCGAGGCGGGATTTTCACTAGCACCCGCCTGAACTGCGCAAACGGTGACGACACATCGGTGTGGAACTCGCGAGCGAGCTCGAGATCGACAGATGGGGAGAGAACGGACAGAGGGGCGAGAGGGGCAGATGGTGCGAGACGGAGCAGACGAGAGCGCTCGGAGATGTCTGTGATGAGTGACAGTGAGTGTTAGAGCTCGGGGTCCTCATCCAACGGGTCGCCAGTCTCGGACGTATCTTCGTCGGTGAAGGAATCGCGACCTGCTGGGCCCGCATTGCTAGTGGAATCAGGCTCTGGCGCGTCTGCATTGGTTGAGGAATCAGGGCTTGTTGGATCCGCATCGGTGTCGGAATCGGGCCCTGTCGCGTCTGCTTCTTCGGAAAATGAATCAGCCGGATCTGACTGGTCGGAATCAGAAACTGATGTGGAACCGGCTGGCGGCACGCGATATCCAGGCTCGTCAGGAGAACTCGAGTCGCTGTCAACGGGCTTCGCGTGATCTCCGTGCGCTTCCTCATTGCGAGCCTGCTCGCGTCGGCGGCGCTGAATGTCACGTTCCAGGCGGAACAGGAAATCCGGATCATCGTCGGGTGCCAGTGGTTCGCGACGCTGCGAGGACTGCGAACGGTCAGGTCGCCGGGACCATCCAGAACGCAGCGGATTCGATTCTGATGTCAAGTCCGACAACCCCGTGGTTTCCCCGGATTCGGCGCGCGTGATGGTTCGCAGCAGGATCCACACGATTGACCCGATGGAAATAAACGGCATCGTGATGACGATGATCGTCAGCCACCACATACGGCCGATACGACCAGGCACTTCATCATCAGGAGTGCGTGCCCAGTCAGCGATTGCGTAAATAGTGACGGCAATCCACAGGACAACGGCAAGAATACGAACCATCCCACCATTTTAGGTCAGGAACGACCATGCCTCGACACGACTTAGATGACGATGGCCACTGAAACGATGACGGCGCACGCCAGCGTCGCGATCCCCGTGTACTTCAAGGCGCGTATCAGATCGCGGCCAACCGCACCGTTGAGAACGATTCGAATACCGGGAATGACGGTGCCGGCCATCAGAACAGCGGCCACACACACCGCCCACCACGGGGAATGCACACTGATCGCCAGCACCACAACTGCGGCTATGAGGAGCGCGCAATACGCCGCTCGCGAAGCGGGATCGCCCAAACGGACAGCCAGAGTCATCTTCCCAGAGTTCCTGTCCGTGGGAATGTCACGCAAGTTATTCACCATGAGCAAGGCGATCGATTCCAACCCCATGCCTGCTCCGGCACACCACACCCACCAGGGAGCACTCAGAGTCTGCGTCCATGTGGTGCCCACAGTTGCGACCAACCCGAAGAAAATGAACACCATCAGCTCGGACAGTCCCACACCCATGTACCCGTACGGATTGCGTCCACCAGTGTAGAACCATGCGGCGGCAACTGCCGCGACGCCCACCACCAGCAACCACCACTGGCCAGACAATGCGATCAGAACCAGACCGGCCACGCCTGCCACAGCGAAACAAGCCAGCGCCACTGCCAGGACGACGCGCGGAGAGACCGAGCCGCCGCTCGTCAAACGTGGCGGGCCGGTGCGAAAGTCATCCGTTCCACGCACGCCGTCAGAATAGTCATTCGAAAAGTTCACACCGATTTGCAAAGCCAGCGCCACACACAGTGCGAGCAATGCGCGCCCCCAGTGCAACTGATCCAGCTCAGCTGCAGCCGCAGTTCCCACAATCACGGGCGCAAGAGCGGCCGGAAGTGTGCGAAGGCGGGCGCCCTCAATCCAGTCTTGAACAGTTGCCATTTAGCGTCGCCAGTGCTCCCCGTGTTCGATCTGTTCCATCACCAGTGCCCGCACACGGCTCCGGTCAACTTTCCCGGATTCCAGCATGGGCAGTGTGTGAAGCGGTACAACAACGCGTGGAGCCTGCGCTCGGCCCAGGCGCGCTCCCACGTGATCGCGAATGGAGCGCGCCCATGAATCCAGATCCGCACTGTGCGAGCTATCGCGCACCACCGCGGCGGTGACCACGTGCCCCCAGCGTTCGTCTTCAAGATCGAGGATCCAACTGTCACGCACACCCGGAGCTGACAACACGGCATCACGAACCGGACCAGGTGCCACTGACAGGCCGCCCGTCACGATGACATCATCGCTGCGCCCCAGCACCTGAACGTCGCCATTAGAGGCAATTCGACCGATATCACCTGTCAGCAGCCACCGTGCGCCACCCTCGTCAATGAAGGGGGAGGGGCCGTCCAGGTACTTTGTCATGAGCATGGGCCCGGCAATTGCCAAGCGTGATTGCCCGTCAACGTCGACAGCGCGGACCGTTACCCCCGGCAAGGGACGTGAGTTGTACACGCAGCCGCCACCCGTTTCAGTCATGCCATAGGTCGTGACCACCTGGATGCCGTGGTTGCGCGCAGCCTGCAGGAGTTCCTTGGTTATGGAAGAACCGCCGACGAGGACACCGGCAAGCGAGGCCAGTGCGCGAATAACTTCCTCACCGGCATCCAAACACGCTCGCAGCTGCACGGGTACCAGCGAGAGATACCCTGGCACATGTGAATCCTGAGTGGCACCCGCGATGGAAGAGAGCAGGTCAGCGGGGCGGAAACCTGAATCCGTGTCCACCACCATCGGGCTGAAACCGGCGACTGCACTGCGCATGAGGACCTGAGCACCGGCGATGTGATGGGCAGGAAGCGCAAGAATCCAACGCCCCGGCCCCTCCAGCGCCGCGTGAGTGGAGTGCACGGATGCGATTAATGCCTCGGTGGACAGGCCAACGAGGTGAGGCGTTCCCGTTGATGACCCCGACGTCGGAATCACCACGTCGATGCCGTCCAGAAGAGCCGGGTCATTGCGGACGTCTTCGGGTAGTTCAGGAAAAGCGTGCGACACATCGGTTTGAAGATGGCGCAAGGACGTATGGGGGATCTCGCTGGGAGGACGCATGACCACGACTGTTCGCTTGTGCGACGAGGGTGCCTCGTCCATGGCGCCGTCTGATGCTGTGCGTGCCTGTTCAGCCAGTTTGCTGAGCGAGGCGTAAGCCAAAGCCGCTGCTCCAACGGAAGTGCCTCCCGGAACGACTAAGACACGAGGGGTCTGCACTTGTCCTCCTTTACAAACGGCTTTTCTGAACCATCGTAGTGCCCAATCGGTCAATTAACGTGTGCGGAGATGAGATCGTGGGCAAGTCGACATGGAATTGCACCGATAGCCTCGTTACTATCGAGGTATGACTATTGGGAAGCTCTCAGCGAAAGCCTCATGGGCGCTGATCGCATTACTAGGAGCACTGCTCGTTGCAGTGATCGGTGTGGGTGCGTACGCGGCCTACTTCGCTGACCGCGCCTTGCCGCGAACCACTGTCGCCGGACAGTCCGTGTCCGGACAAAACCGCGACGAAATTGCCCAAGGTCTGCAGGAGCGAGCCTCACACGCCAGCATCAATGTGACGGTTGACGGTACGCTGACCAGCGCGACGCTGGAAGAAGTGGGAATCACCATCGACACCGACGCCACGCTGGATGATGTGTTCGCTCCCAACGGTTCGATCCTGTCACGCATCTCCTCACTGTTTACCTCGCGGGATGTCCAGGTGGTGACCTCGCGAGATGATGCGGCTGCGCAGGCATTGACTCAGAAAGTTTCCGCCTCTGTTGACCAGCCCGTACGCGAAGGTTCCATCCAGTTCAACGAAGACGGTGGCGCATTCAGCGTGATTGAAGCACAGGAGGGGCACAGTGTCGACCTCGAGCAGCTTGCCAGTGCATGCGATGAAGCTGCGCGCACGCTGACTACCCAGGATATTGACTTGCCGATGATCGCCGTCAGCCCGACGGTGACCACGCAAATTGCTCAGCAACTTGCAGACAAGGCGAACACGATGCTGGAAATTCCTGTATCGATTACTGACGGTATTCACACCTACTCACCCGATGCGCGTGAACGCTCGACGTGGATCGCGCTGCCGGATCTGAACGCCGCGGGCGGAGCTGGTGGCAAGGGTGCTGCCGCCAACACAGGCGCACTTGATGTCACGTGGAATGAGAAACCAGTTCGCGCGTGGGTTGAATCGACCGCGCTGTCCACCAACGAAGAGCCCACGAAGGGTGTCAAGAACGTCAATTCGCGTGGGGACGTTGTCGCGGTCGCGGATCCAGGTAAGAGCGGATGGACCGTCAACAACGCTGGCAAGGTGGCCGATGAGCTGCTCGCAGCCCTGAAAGACGGCACCGCCTACGAAGGCGATTTTGACTACGACCAGACCGAACCCGAATTCACCACCCGCGAGATTGCGGATGGTGCTGGCGACAAGGTGTATCAGGCAGCTCCTGGTGAAAAGTGGATCGACGTGGACCTGTCGAACGCATCAGTGACCGCCTACGAAGGTGCAACTGTTGTCCAGGGCCCGATCCCGATGGTTCCCGGCAAGCCCGGGTGGGAAACCGTTACCGGAACGTTCCGCATCTACCTCAAGCATCAGGACCAGATGATGGGCTGCAGCCCCGGCTACGACTACTGCACATACACACCGTGGGTGTCATACTTCCACGGTGACTACGCGTTGCACGGCGCGCCCTCACGCAGCTCTTTTGGGTGGTCAGGTGAAGGTGGCTCGCACGGTTGTGTCAATATGCCGGTTGATGGTGCGCAGTGGATCTATAACTGGGCCCCTGTCGGCACAGTGGTGGTGTCACACTACTGAGCAGCAGGCTCATCATTGCAGTTCGACCTTTTCGTATAAACCTGATAGCATTGTGATCAGTGACACGGGGTGCTTCACGCTGAGATCAAACCCGTTGAACCTGTCCAGATAATGCTGACGAAGGAATGTCCGATGGAGAATTTCCATACCCAATGCGTCGACGCTTTACACGCTGTCAGAACACACCACCCGCTCGTTGGAGCCATCACCAACTCGGTAGTCACGAACTTTACGGCCAACGCCCTGCTTGCCATTGGGGCAGCGCCGGCAATGGTCGATATCCCCGGCGAATCCGGTCCCTTTGCCGCAATTGCCAATGCTGTGCTGATCAACCTGGGAACCCCGACGCCGACTCAGTGCGAAGCCGCTCTGGAGTCCGCCACCAGCGCCAACGAAGCGGGCACGTGCTGGGTTCTTGACCCGGTTGCCATCGGGCCACTGCCGGTGCGCACGCAGCTCGCGCATCAGTTGGTCGCCCTCGGCCCGTCAATTGTGCGAGGCAACCCGTCGGAAATCATTGCTCTGGCAGGTCTGGGAGAAGGTGGCCGCGGTGTTGACTCCGCTGATGCGGTGGACGCCGCCATCGATGCCGCCCGCCGCATCAACAGCGAATATGGATCGTTGGTGGCTGTGTCCGGCAAGTCCGATGCGATCGTCTCAGCGGACGCAATCGTGCGTGTCGAGGGTGGCTCAGATATGCTGACCCGCATCACTGGGGCGGGATGCTCACTTGGCGCGCTGGCCGGCGCGTTCGCCTCTGTGGCTCGGACCCAGCTTGACGGTTTGGTTGCTGTTCACGCACTGTATGCGGCGGCCTCGGAAATCGCGGCGGAGCGTGCACGCGGAACCGGCACGTTCCAAATGGAGTTCCTCGACGCGCTGGACAACTTCCGCGATGAGGACTTTGAACGCGTCACCATCATCGCGCAGTGAGGCCAGGCCAGTGATGAACAAGGCTGTCTCATCCCTCGACCTGAGCATCTATCTTGTCACGGACGCAGACATGTGCCACGCTGCGGGACGCACCGTTGCGCAAACGGTGGCAGAAGCTGTCGCCGGAGGAGTGACATGCGTGCAGCTTCGGTGTAAAGACGCTGAGTCACTGGATTTCTTCAACGAAGTGATGGAAGTGGCCGACGCTGTCGCTGACTCGGTCACACTCCTGATCAATGATCGTGTGGATGTGTTCCTGGCGGCACGCCAGGCGGGCGCGACCGTTGCAGGCGTCCACGTTGGACAAACCGACTTGCCGGTTGCCCTTGTCCGCAAGCTGATCGGTCCCGAGGCCATCATCGGCCTGTCGGCCTCCACCCCTGAGGAACTGAAGGAAGCCGAAGAGAACCCGGGGCGCGTCGACTACATCGGCATTGGTGTCGTGCGTGATACATCCACGAAAACCGATGCTCCTGAGGAACATGGCATCGATGGAACAGGACAGATCGCACGCAGCACACACCTGCCGTCGGTGGCAATCGGCGGCATCAAAGCACCGGATATGGCACCGCTGGCACGTGAAGGATTGGACGGAGCGGCCGTCGTGTCCGCAATTTGCCTAGCACCCGACGCGCGCGAAGCTGCACGCGAACTGGCAGATCAATGGGCAGAAGGCCTGCGCAGCGCGGGTCACTAACCACCCAATTCAGACCCCGAGGAAGGGACTCAGCACGTGCCGGCTATGTATCCAGTGCGTCCGCCAGCTCATGATCCAAGCCCCGAATGACAGCGCATGCATCATCCATGCGATGAAGGAGAACATCTTATGAAAACAGTCAAAGCCCTAACAATCGCCGGATCGGACCCCAGCGGTGGGGCAGGCATTCAGGCAGATCTCAAATCGTTCAGCGCCTCAGGAGCTTACGGAATGAGTGTCATTACGGCGCTGACCGCCCAATCGACGCAAGGAGTGCGAGGCGTGTTCCCCGTCCCGGTGGACTTCGTGCGCCAGCAGATGGACACGCTGCTGGACGACATCACTCCGGACGCCACGAAAGTGGGAATGGTGGCAAGCACGGAACTTGCGGCCGCAATCGGTGAGTATCTGCCGCGCCTTTCGAACACGATTTTTGACCCCGTCATGGTGGCGACCTCCGGTGACCGACTGGTTGACGAGGACGCCATCGACGCTGTGCGCGACCTGTGCATGAAAGCTGACCTTATTACCCCGAATCTGCAGGAAGCAGCCGTGCTGCTGGATTGCGATGTGGCGACAACGCTGGACGAAGCAACCGACCAGGGCAAGGAACTTCTCGCGCGCGGCATGACCCGCGTCCTCATCAAAGGCGGACACCTGACCGACACGTCCACAGACGTGCTGATTGATGGTGACGGGGTCACATTCCTGAAGGGGACGCGTGTCGACACGCAGAACACTCACGGCACCGGATGCACGTTGTCCAGTGCCATAGCGGCCAGACGCCCACGCACAGACACCTGGGTTGATGCGATTGCTCAGGCGAAAGATTACTTGACGCGCGCGATCCTGGCTGCCGACTCGCTCGATGTGGGCAGGGGGCACGGTCCCGTTCATCACTTTGTCGACCTGTGGAATGAGGAATCATGAGTTTTACCGACCAGGTATGGCAGCGCATCGAACCGGTGCGCAACGCGATCAGTGAGCATCCCTTTGTCTGCGCACTTGCCGACGGGTCGCTTGAGCTGGAGACATTCCACGAGTACCTACGCCAAGATGCGTTGTACCTGATTGACTATTCGCGCGCCTTGTCCGCACTGGCAGCCGGCGCCAGTGACGCTGACGAAGTGACGTTCTGGTCGGGGTGTGCGCATCAGACAATGGTGGATGAGCGTTCGCTGCACGCCTCACATGTGGACGTCCTTGAGGGGGCAATCATGAACCCCACATGTCGCGCCTACATGTCATTCCTGCTGGCCAGCACGCATGCCGAGACGCAGGGGGTTGGCATTGCAGCAGTGCTGCCATGCTTTTGGCTCTACGATTTCGTCGGGCATCGGCTCCGCGAGGGTGTCCACTCCGAGGATGAGCTGGACGCACACCCCTACGGTGACTGGATCAGAACCTACACGGGGCCAGAATTCGAGGAAGCGACGCGGCGCGCGAAACACTACGCCAACTTATATTCGCAGGCCAGTGACGAAGCAGGTCGTGAGCGAATGGCCGAAGCATGTGAAGTTGCGTCGCGCTATGAGTGGATGTTCTTCGACGCTGCGTGGACAGGTCAGCAGTGGCCACTGTAATGCGCGAGGCCACCGACAGTTGTCGGCCGGCGCAGTGAGGTCACCCGACGACGGGCCACGCGTCAGCAGTATGAATGGCCAGCTGTCAGCCGGCCGGCTTTAGTAGTAGTACGGGAAGGTCGACCAGTCGGGGGAGCGGTGCTCGAGGAACGCGTCACGCCCCTCCTGAGCCTCCGCCGTCATATACGCCATCCGGGTTGCCTCCCCGGCGAACACCTGCTGCCCGGCAAGACCATCGTCAGCCAGATTGAACGCAAACTTCAACATGCGGATCGCCTGCGGAGACTTGCCGGCAACCGTGTGCGCCCACTCCAGCGCCACATTTTCCACATCCTCATGCGGCACCGCACGATTGATGGCTCCCCACGCTTCCGCCTCTGCCGCGTCATAGCGGCGAGCCAGGAAGAAAATCTCGCGTGCGCGCCGATCACCGACCTGACGGGCCAGCAGCGCCGAACCGTACCCCGCATCAAAGGACCCCACGTTGGCATCCGTTTGCATGAACTGAGCATGTTCGCGGGAAGCGACCGCCAGATCACACACGACTCCCAATGAGTGACCGCCACCGGCAGCCCACCCGGTAATTGCAGCGATCACGACTTTCGGACAGGTGCGGATCAGGCGCTGAACCTCCAAAATATGCAGACGTCCCGCCCGAGCCGGATCGATCTGCTCACGCCGGCTCGACACATCGGCGTCCGCGTCAGCACCATCCACCTCGTAGCGGTACCCGTCGTTGCCTCGAACACGCTGATCACCACCCGAACAAAACGCGTAGCCACCGTCACGGGCAGACGGCCCGTTGCCAGTCAGGATGATCGCGGCAACATCACTGCTCATCCGCGCATGATCCAGACAGCGGTACAACTCATCGACAGTCAGCGGTCGAAAAGCATTGCGAATGTCTGGGCGATCAAAGGCAATACGAACCCAGGGCAGATCTTGTCCGGCTGCCGCTCCGTCGCAAGATCCGCGCGAAATTCCGCGATGATACGTCATGTCGGTCAGGTCCTCGAACCCCTCGACAACACGCCAGCGATCAGGATCGAAGGTGTCGGACACAAATGGAAGAGCACTCATGACCTCCACACTAGCGGCTAATCTGGAAGCCATGAGTACAGATCTGTCATCCATGCTGCGCCCCGGACAATCCCTGCTTCGTGAACTTGACTTCACGCGCGAAGAATGGGACAACCTGCTATGCCTGTCAGCAGCGCTGAAAGCAGCCAAGAAGAATGGCACTGAACAACAACTCATGAGTGGACGCAACGTCGCCCTCGTCTTTGCGAAAACATCGACACGCACGCGCTGCGCATTCGAGGTCGGGGCGGCAGACCAGGGAGCCCACACCGTTTACCTCGATCCGCAAGGCTCACAGATGGGACACAAAGAATCCATCGAGGACACCGCTCGTGTGCTGGGACGTATGTTCGACGCGATCGAGTACCGCGGTGACGACCAATCAGTTGTGGACACGCTGGCACAGTACTCAGGCGTTCCGGTATTCAACGGCCTGACCGACCAATGGCACCCGACGCAGATGCTGGCAGACACACTCACGATGAGAGAACACAGCGAGGGCGTGGACGACCATGACATTGCCTACGCCTACGTCGGGGACGCGCGTTTCAACATGGGGCGGTCCCTGTTGGTGAACGGCGCGATCCTCGGCATGGACACCCGCATCATTGCACCGAAGGAACTATGGCCACCGCAGGACGTCATCGAGGCGGCTCAGGCACGGTCCGACGAGTCGGGTGCGCGTCTGACCATTACCGAGGATGTCGACGCAGTCGCTGGCGTCGACTTTGTCCACACGGACATCTGGGTGTCGATGGGGGAGCCTAAGGATGTGTGGGCGCACCGCATCGACCTGCTGCGCAGCTACCGCGTTGACGAAGCGCTCATGGCACAAGCCGGTCCCGATGCGAAATTCATGCACTGCCTGCCGTCATTCCACGATCTGAAGACCACCGTCGGACAGCAGATCTTTGACGAGTTTGGCCTGGATGGAATCGAAGTTTCCGACGAGGTGTTTGAGGGGCCGCGCTCCATCGTCTTCGATCAGGCCGAGAACCGCATGCACACGATTAAAGCTGTTATGGTCGCCGCTTTGGGTCGGAGTGATACCACGAAGGCGTGAGCCACGACGGCAACGGCTTTCGTCCAAAGGCCATCATGGAGACGACAATACTGGCTATGAGGAGCAGAGCACCTGCCGCGCCTGTAATCCAGCGGCCAGCGGGGTTGGGAATCATCGACCCCAATGCGAGGATACTGATGCCGAGCAGCACGCCAGCCAGGCCCGGGATCGTGGCGAACGCCATTTTCTCATCCACCAGTCCGTTCGCGTTCTGCCACCATCGTGAACGCGGAGAATCGGTACGCAGCCACAGTGCCGCTGCCAGCACCATCAATCCGAAGAGCAAGGCAATCAGAATCATGATCCCACCCTACGTGGAGGGCTGCGATGTTACATAATGACCACTCTCAAATCTCAGGCGATCCGCTTCGCGAAAGATCGGGCGCTTCATGCGCGATCGAACAGGTCCGCATCGCTGAGCTGGCACCGGCCACGCGCCGCACGCTGGACGCTATCGACACCGTCCTGATCTACCACACGCCGCTCATCACGCGCTTTCGTGGAGTCACGGAGCGAGAAGGCCTCCTGCTGCACGGCCCTGAAGGCTGGTCAGAAGCGGCGCCGTTTTGGGATTATGGCCCGCCTGAATCCTCACGGTGGCTGATGGCCGCCCTCGAAGCTGCAACGCAGACGCCGCCCACGGCCCGGCGCACCAGCGTCCCCGTCAATGTCACGATCCCTGTCCGAACGCCAGCTCAGGCAGCCGAGCGTGTGCAAGCCAGCGGAGGATGTACGACCGCCAAAGTGAAGGTGGCAGACCCGGGGATGACTGTGGACCAGGACTGTGAACGCGTTGCCGCTGTTGCCCGCGAGCTTGCCCGCATCAGCGATGATCCGCATGTGCGCATCGATGCCAACATGGCGTGGGACGTGCCCACTGCTATCGCGGCGATTACTGCGCTGCACGAAGCAGCGGCCAGCGCCGGTGGCCTGGAATACGCGGAACAACCGTGCCGCACAGTCGAAGAGCTGGCGCGCGTGCGGGCCCGCGTTGACGTGCCAATAGCCGCTGACGAGTCGATCCGACGTGCCGAAGATCCCTATGCCGTTATTCGTGCTCACGCTGCCGACGTGGCGATCATCAAGCTTGCCCCGCTGGGAGGGGCGCGCGCAGCACGTGAGATTGCTGAACGAGCTGGCATCAAAGTAGTGGTCTCCTCCGCCCTCGAATCATCCATTGGGCTGGCGCGCGGCCTCCAACTGGCGGCTTGCCTGCCTGTCGAAACGGCGTGCGGACTGGCAACTGCGCAACTGTTCGCTGCTGACACCGTGCGCGAACCGCTCAAAGTGGAGTCAGGCCGAATTCAGGTGCATGACATGAGAGTGGATGAGGAATTGATTGACGCATGCCCCCTGCCGGCCGGATGCCGGGACAGGTGGATCGACCGATTAGACGCCATGTGCGCCGTGCTGAATGAGGAACGCCAATGACTCAGTCACTTCGCCTTGCTCTTGGAATCGTTCGTGCGCTCGCAGCTCACGGTGTGCGTGACTTCGTCTACAGTCCCGGGTCGCGATCAGCCCCGTTCGCCTATGCGCTTGACGCGTGTGAGCGCCACCTCGATATCCGAACGTGGATTGTGCTCGATGAGCGTGATGCCGCCTTCTTTGCAGGCGGCCTGTCTCGCGCCGACGAGTTGGCCACACCTGACTTCACTCCTGCGGCACATGAGCCTCGGCCCGTTGCGCTGATCATGACGTCAGGTGGAGCCGTTGCCGAGATGCACGCCGGCATCGCCGAAGCTCACCATTCCCATCTGCCGTTGATCGTGGTCAGCGCTGACCGTCCCTTCGAAATGCGATCCGTGGGAGCTTCGCAAACGACGACGCAGGCGGGGATCTTTGCCTCGCACGTGTCGATGACGTGTGACATTCCCGCTGATACCACTGCTGACCGGGCTTTGATGGCCCGCGTTGGACGCCTCGTCGCTGCCGCTCGCGGATGGTCAGCCACCGATCGCGGCCCGGTCCACCTCAATGTCGCACTTCGTGATCCTCTTGCACCTGCCAGTGCCGGTGACCTTGAGAAAATCCTGATGAACGAGGGTGACCCCGCCGTTTCTGCGACCCGCTTCTTCTTATGTGAGCGTGAGCCGGTCGCGTGGCGGCAGGTGGTGGATCCGAATCTGCGCACTGTGATGATTGCCGGCGACGGTGCGCATCGCGACAGCGCCGCATGGGCTGAGCGCGCCGGGATCCCGCTGCTCGCTGAGCCAACCAGCGGGCTGACGGGAAGCTCCGCGTGGATTCCGCATCAGCAAAGCATTCTCAGTGACAGTGACGTGCTCAGCCAGATCGAGCAGGTCATCGTGACGGGGCGACCGACGTTGTCGCGCCCTGTTTCCAGGCTTCTTGCGCGCGATGATATTCGCATCGTAGTGGTCAGCGAGCATACGGAATGGCCAGATGTTGCAGGCAGGGCGAGCAGTGTTGTGCCCTCGCTGTGTGATGTGCCTCTGGGCGAGGGGGGCGAGTGGCGTGACTCTCTGCGTGAGCGTTCAGGGTATGCCGATGATGCGCTCGATCCCGAGCAGTTCTCTATGCTCACTGTGGCGGACCTGATCTGGCGCGACACTGGAACCGACGTACTGGTTCTGGGAGCATCGAACACTGTGCGTGCTTTCGACCTGGCGATCCGTACGCCTGCCCAGGCGAGCGTCGTGTCGAACCGCGGTCTGGCCGGGATTGACGGCACGATTGCCACGGCGTGGGGGTGCAGTGCCAACGGTGCGCGCGTGCGCGCGGTAATGGGGGATCTGACTTTTTTCCATGATGCGTCGGCACTGGCGCTTCGCGGTGGTGGAGCGCTGTCGATCATTGTTCTGGACGATCAGGGCGGATCCATTTTCGCCTCGCTTGAACATGGACAGGCACCTCAATCGATGTACGAGCGATGGTTTGGCTGCGCGCAGAGCGTTGATATCGAATCACTATGCCGAGCCTACGGGTGGTCATACCGCACGGCCGCGAGCCTGGATGACGTGGCAGAGGCCCTGGCACTCCCCATCGATGAACCGTCTGTGATTCATGTCAAATTGACGAGGGATGCTGACGGTATGCGGAGAATTCTCACACCTTCACGTTCTCAGAAAACTTCCAGATAACCTTCAGGTCATCTGGAAGATCCCTTGTCATACTGGGCATCACACAGACCAGAAAAAGAAGGACGTATGACAAACGAGCAATTTCCTCGATCTGAATTCAATGATCAGAACGAGACACCAGATGGGCGCGACGCTTACGCGCCACAGGAAACCTCTGACCACTCGTCGGCATATATGCCGCCGAGTGACCTGCCGCGTTCGAAAAGCGATAGCGCCGAACGGGGCGATCTGGGTGAACAGAGCGATCTCAAGGAGCGAGGTTATCAGAGCGATCAGAGAAATCAGGGCGATCAGGGATATCAGGGCCAGTCAAGTGAGCAAACCGGGCAGAGCCGGCAGGTTCAGCAGGGATCCCGATATGCCTACGGGTCGCCCTCGAACTCGACGGAATATATCCGCCCGGACGGGCCCAGCTATGCAGGGCGCGGTTCTTCGGCCTACGCAGGCGGCAGCGATGGCTTCGTAGCCCCGAGCTCCCAGTCGTATGAAGAAAGTGCGGCGAGTGGCCAGAGCCAGTCGTACGGGCACAGGCAGTCGTATGACCAAGGTGAGTCATCTGAGCGCACGCAATACCTGCAGGGCGGCCAGTATGCTCAGGGGGCGAACGGCCAGTACACGCAATCCGGCCAGTATGCAGGTGCGTCACGAGGTGACCAGTACTCGCACGATTCCCGCAATCCCTATGCATCACCGAACCCAGAGTCTGGATCCGCTTCCTATGGTCGAGTCGCCACTGCCGCGCCGGCATCCTCCACGAAACGTGTACGAAAGACGCGGAAAAATGGGCCGGGCTGGGGCGCAGTTGCTGCTGCGATGCTTGTGGCCGTTGCCCTCTCGCTTGGCGGCGCGTGGGGGATTAATGAATTTGTCGGTTCAGATAATTCGACGGCAACTGCTACCAGTTCGCAGAGCTCGCACGCCTCGCAACAGCCTGCACCTGTCATCAGCAGCGATGCGACGTGGGCAGAAGTTGCCGCAGCGGTCTCTCCCGCAACGGTGTCCATCAACGTCCAAGGCGGGCAAACCGCCGACATCGGATCGGGCGTCGTGTACGACTCAGCCGGTCACATCGTGACGAACTACCACGTTGTATCAGCGGCTGAAAATGCCTCAAATGGTCGAATCAGCGTCACCTTGTCTGACGGGCGAATCTATGCCGCCGAAATTGTCGGCGTCGATTCGAGTACCGACCTGGCCGTGCTGCAGATTGTGGATCCTCCCGCAGACCTGTCTGTCGCCGCATTCGGGTCATCTGCGGATGTCCAGGTGGGACAGGACGTGATGGCGATCGGATCGCCACTGGGTCTGTCGTCAACCGTCACCACCGGCGTCGTTTCAGCACTCAACCGCCCAGTCGAGGTGGCAACCGAACAACAGGACAACCAGCAGCAGATCGACCCACGTGACCCCTTCGGACAGCTTCCTCAAAATCAGAACAAGGAAACCAGCCCATCGGTCATCACCAATGCGATTCAGGTGGACGCCTCGATCAACCCGGGAAACTCCGGCGGACCGCTCTTTGACGCCCAGGGCAAAGTCATCGGTATTAACTCATCGATCGCATCTATGGGCTCAGATTCCTCATCTGCAGGCTCGATCGGACTTGGTTTCGCAATTCCATCGGACCTCGTGAAGTCTGTCGCTGAACAGATCATCGCGAACGGACAAGTCGACCACGCTGTGTTGGGCGTGCTCATTACAACCGGCACAGCCACAGTCGATGGCACCACGCGCATGGGTGCCGCCATCAGCGAGGTCAACAATGGCTCAGCCGCGGCCGAGGCAGGGCTGAAAGCTGGTGACGTCATTACCGCCGTCGACGGTAATGCGGTTGAATCCGGAAAGTCTCTGACCGGCTACATTCGCCGTTACACTGGAGGCGACCACGTCAGCATCGAATATGTGCGTGACGGCAAACTGGCCAGTGCAGATGTGACACTCCAATCGCAGATCCAGAAATAGAAATGCCAGGATCTATGCTCGTGTCAACATCTTGTTAAACGGGTCAATATCTCCTGAACTTGGAAGGATACAGCGCCATGGTGGCCGACTCACTGTTCAGTATGGACAAAATAGGGGCACGCCCCTCGATGGATCCGCAGCGAACAGTGAGCGGGCCCCACTGGCGCATCGGCATCATCACCGACCGGCTGATCCGATTCGAATGGTCCGACACCGACGAATTCGTTGACGACGCCACTCAGATCGTTCTGAACCGCAGTTTTGGGGATACTCCAAAATTCCGCGTCACCCGGCGCGACGGGCGCGTCCTGATCGATACGGACGCTGTGCGTATCACCTACGACGAAAAACCGTTTTCCCGTTTCGGGTTGTCTGCGTTTATCAAGGGCGTGGGATCCACCTGGCGTTTCTCGGAACCGGCTCGGGCCAACCTGGGCGGCACCGCCCGTACACTCGACCAGATCGACGGTCCTGTTGAACTGGACGAAGGCCTCGCAGCATTCGACGGGTGGGCTGTGATCGATGATTCCCAGTCCAACCTGATCCGCGAAGTCAGCGAAGTTGACGGGCATGACAACGCATTCGGTACGTGGGTCCAGCCCCGTAATCCGGATGAGCCGTCCGGAGCGACACCCTCGTCCCACGACTTCTATCTGTTTGCCTACGGGCATGATTTTGCGGACGCGGTGCGCGACTTCTATCAGCTGACAGGCCCGACCCCGCTGCTGCCGCGCTTCACACTGGGCAACTGGTGGAGCCGCTACCACGCCTATTCGGACGAGGAATACCGCGAGCTCATCACACGCTTTGAGGACGAGCGCGTGCCGCTGTCCGTTGCCGTAATCGACATGGACTGGCACCTTGTCCACGACATTGACCCGAAGTACGGCACCGGATGGACTGGATTCACATGGAATCGTGACCTGTTCCCGCAACCTGAACAGTTCCTCGATTGGCTCCATCAACGAGGGCTGCGCACGACGCTGAATCTGCATCCGGCCGACGGGATCCGTGCCTTTGAAGAGGCATACCAGCGGGTCGCCACACGCATGGGAATCGATCCGGCCAGTGAGGACCCGGCCGAATTTGACCTGACAGATCCGCGCTTCATGCAGATCTACTTCGAAGAAGTCATTCACCCCATGGAAAAGGAAGGGGTCGACTTCTGGTGGCTTGACTGGCAGCAAGGCGGAACAACCCGTCAGCCCGGCCTGGACCCGCTATGGATGATCAACCACCTGCATTTCCTCGATTCCGCGCAGGCAGGGGAGCGCCCGCTGACCTTCTCGCGCTACGCAGGGCCAGGCTCGCACCGCTACCCGGTTGGATTCTCCGGCGACACGGTCATGTCGTGGGAGTCGCTCAAGTTCCAACCCTTCTTCACATCCACGGCCTCCAACATCGGATACTCCTGGTGGAGCCACGACATCGGCGGACATATGTTCGGTGTGCGCGACGAAGAACTGGAGGCACGCTGGTACCAGTTGGGTACCTTCAGCCCGATCAACCGCCTGCACTCCACTGAATCAGCTTTCAACTCAAAGGAGCCGTGGAACTTCCACGACGAGACGCGCAGCGTGATGAACCAGGCACTTCGTCTGCGCCACCAACTGATTCCCTACCTGTACACGATGAACAGGCACACCGCTTACGAGGGGCGGCCGCTCGTTGAGCCGATGTACTGGCAGGCACCCGAGACTGCCGATGCCTGCGATCACCCGCACGAATTCCGCTTCGGTTCGCAGCTGCTGGTCGCTGCCATCACTGATCCACGCGAGCACGACACGATGAAAGCCCAGGCCGACGTCTGGTTCCCGCGCGGCACGTGGTTCGATTTCTTTACAGGTCGACGCGTCGAATCTCGCGGTGAAGCCGGCCGTCGCCTGCGCGTATGGCGCGATCTGGATTCTTACCCGGTTTTCGCTCCCGCAGGCGCAATCATCCCGCTGCAGGATAATGCGCTCGACCAGCTCAACAATGTTGACAACCCCGAGCATCTGCGCGTCATCGTCATGCCCGGTGATAATGGTGAATTCGTCCTGTGGGAAGATGACGGAGCCGCACAGGAAAATGTCGCATGGGCCGCAACCACTCTTTCACTGAACTGGTCACCTGCTGATGATTCCGACACGCGCACCTTCACCATTTACCCGCCTGCCGACCATGTCGACGTTCTTCCGGCCACGCGCACGTGGACCCTCGTCTTCCGCGGCGTTGCGCCCATTGACGAGGGTGACGTGACGATCACCGTCAACAACGCCAAGGTTGCCTCTGAACGCGTGGCGCTGACCTACTGCAACAAGACCTTGTCCTATGAAGTCACGATTGCTGACGTTCCGGCAGATCAGCAGGTTACGGTTGAGATGTCTGCGGAAGCACTGACAGTGGCGGACGATCCGTGGTTTGATGACGCATTCGACCTGCTGTTCAAGGCGCAGATCGGCTATCCGGCCAAGGAACGCGCGATCGAGATGATTCGTGAGGAAGGTGAACGCGCTTTGGGTGGCCTCGCCTCTTTGGGTGAGCCAACCCCGACGATACAGTGGCCGCACAAACCCGAATACCTTGTGGTTCCTGACAGCGTGCGCAGCGCTCTCGATGAGATCCTGACCCGAACCTCCCAGCCGCATGTAGTTCCCGCATGTCCGCCAGCATCGTCATCTAGGTAGAGGCTCTTTTCACGCATCGCCCGACTGCTGGCGCACGACCTCTAGATTTAAGGCTGAATCGTGCACATTCCCCTAGATTTTCGATCTGTTTGTGCACATACCCCTAAATCTTCGGCATTTTGTGCACATACCCCTAGAAGAACCGCGACCGTCCGCTGGCGCTCTCCGCGCAACACCCCGTGACCTGCGCATATGGGAAAGCGATGAAATGGCGAACCGCCTTTTCTAGGGGTATGTGCATTCTGGCGAGACTTTTTAGGGGTATGTGCACGTGCGCCCGCCAGTTTGAGGGGTCGGTGCACGCCCGCACCGACGTGACCACGCCGCGCCGCACGGCCGCCGATACTTCCGTTAGGCGGATACCACCAGTACCCAATCGCGCAATCTACACGCCCAGCGCGTCCAGAACAGGGGACATCTTCGCGCGCGTTTCGGCCAGTTCCATCTCCGGCACGGAGTCAGGCATGATGCCCCCACCAGCGAAGACACGGATCTGTGTGCGCTCACGCGTGAACTGTCCGCATCGCAACGCAATGCCGAACTCACCGTCGCCATTCGCATCGACCCAGCCCACCGGGCCTGAATAGCGGCCGCGACGCGTCTGCTCGAAGGATTCCAGCAGATCGTACGCCAGTGTTGTCGGTGTGCCGCACACCGCTGCCGTGGGATGTAAAGCAGCCACCACGTCGAGGAGGGAGTGATCCGGCACAACAGCGTTGACTTCGGTTGCCAGGTGAATGACGTTTGGAAGTTCGATCACGCTAGGCTGGGGCGGGCACTCGACGGACGTGGCCATCGGTTCGAAGCGGCGGGTGACAGATTCAACGGCCAGAGCGTGTTCACGACGATTCTTATCTGACGACATCAACTCGTCAGCATTTCCGGGAGCTGCAGTGCCAGCCAGGACGCGCGAGTACACATGATCAGCTTCTTTAGACGCCAATATCTCCGGTGTGGCGCCCACTAAACCGGCAACGGCATATGTCCAGGTCGAAGGAAACTGCTCGTGCAACTGGGTGACCAGGTATCGCTCATCCATAGCGGTCGGACTGTCCACGACCATGTCGCGACTCATCACCACTTTCGATGCTGCTCCCGAGTTCAGGCGCCGGATCACGCGGCGCACCGCGCTGAGCCACTGGTTCTGCGTCATACGCCCGGCCTGTGTCATCAGTCCTTTCGGCGTAGTCAGCTGCGTACTGAGCGCTGCCTCGGCAAGAGCGGAGGCTGCCTGAATCGGATCAGCAGGATCCTGGTCGAGCGCCGTCGTGATCACGAAGCGCGCGCCATCGCGCTCGACGATTGCGGTGTGCGGAATGATCAGGACACCGCGCGTATTCCATGCAAAACCGAACGAGGCCAATGCAACCGGTCCACAAAGGCGTGAGCTCCCCTCGTCAATTGTCGAATCAGTATCGACGAGGGCGTCCTGGCACACGTTCGTCCACTCTGACGACGCCTGCCTGATGGCCTGTGTACCTGTCACAGTGATCGTGGCAGTGCGCCCATCGGCAACGATCGAACAGCGATCTCCCAACCACGTCAACGCGTCTGCAGGGCTGGGCAGCAGTGAGGCCAGCGGACGCGTCGCACAGAGGTGTGAAGGCGGTAGTGATGCAATAGAGACGTGGAGTTTGCCATTGAGAGATACGGAACCGAAAGTGCCAGACATGAGGCCATCGTATCCAGACCATGAAAAGATAGAGACATGAATGAAACGGCAGGTCTGAACTACGACGTCTATGACCAGGACGCTGACCTCAATGACGACAGCTCACCGGCGGGCGTGCGCGCGCAACTGGATAAGGATCCCGGCGAAGTTGCGGCAATGTTTAATTCCGTGGCACGTCGATACGACATGATGAATGCACTTGCCAGCGGTGGGATGGATCATGTGTGGCTGCGCGCATTGCGCACTGCAGTCGATGGCAAGTCTGGGGAGGAAATCCTCGACCTTGCTGCCGGAACCGGTGCATCAGCTGCGGCGATCGCTGCCGGTGGCGCACGCGTGACGGCGTGCGACCTGTCAGAAGGAATGATTGCGGTAGGCCGTGCGCGCCACCCGGAGATCTCATTTGTTCAGGGCGATGCCACCAACCTCCAATTCGAAGACGCGACATTCGACGCCGTGACCATGTCGTACGGGCTGCGCAATATCAGCGACCCGGAACGCGCCTTGCGTGAAATGGCACGCGTGACGAAACCGGGCGGGCGACTGGTGATCTGTGAATTCTCCCACCCGACTGACCCGATTTTCTCGCGCCTGTACCGCATCCACCAGATGGTGGTCATGCCGACGCTGGCACGCCTGGTTTCATCTGACGACGTGGCGTACGACTACCTGGTTGAGACGATCCAGAGCTGGCCCGACCAGATCACTGTGGGGCAGATGATCGCGCGGAGCGGATGGGAGAGCGTGGAGTACAGGAATCTGACAGGCGGCATCGTTGCGCTGCATCGTGCCCGACGTGCCCAATGAGACGCGCTTCACGATACCTGAAATAGGTAAAGGCCCCCTTTCTCAAATACATCAAAGAACCAGTCTTTTTTCGCGCCAAAATGACGAAATGCGCCCTTTGGGGCAATCGGAGTAGGGTGCTAGTCGAATGAGGCTTGACAACAAGTAGAGGAGACACTGTGTCTGACGGTGTGGCGAAGCATGATGATGCTGACGTCGTAATCGTCGGTGGCGGGCCGGCAGGTGCATCAACTGCCTACCACCTGGCAAGTGCCGGCATTGATGCCCTCGTACTTGAAAAAGCATCATTCCCGCGGGACAAGATATGCGGCGACGGGCTGACCCCTGCAGCCGTGTACGAACTCATTGTGATGGGCGTCGATACAAGCACGTGGACGCGTAACCGCGGATTGACGGTCATTGGTGGCGGGCATCGCCTGCAACTGGAATGGCCTGACCAAAAATCACTGCCCGGATACGGCATGACACGTCGCCGCACGGAACTCGACCAAGACCTCATTCAGCACGCATGCAATCGTGGTGCGCGCCTGGTCGAAAACTGTACGGTGACAGGACCGTTGACTGACTCAACTGGGCGCATCACTGGCGTGCGCGCGCGCATCGGGCAGGGTAAAGACGCTGAAGATGTCGAGTTCCACGCCAAACTTGTGGTGGATGCAGGCGGCGTGTCGGCGCGACTGGCCACCGCAATGGGACGTGAAAAGAATCCGCGCCGTCCCCTCGGAGTGGCGGCACGCACGTACTTCCGCTCACCTCGCTCAAATGAAGAGTGGATGGAATCCCACCTCGAACTGTATGCAGGACAGCCCGGCAAATCCGAGCCGCTGCCCGGCTACGGCTGGATCTTCCCGATGGGTGACGGCACCGTCAACGTCGGCCTGGGATCAGTCTCTTCAGATGCGAAGGCAACCAAACTGCCGTACCACAAAGTGGTGAAGCAATGGGTCGATTCCCTTCCCGACGAGTGGGGTTTCACGCCTGACAATCAGGTAGGCCCCCTGCGCAGCGCAGCGTTGCCGATGAGCTTTAACCGCACGCCCCACTACGCGAACTCACTGGTGCTGGTGGGTGATGCCGGCGGAATGGTCTCACCCTTCAATGGCGAGGGAATCGCGCCGGCCCTGAAAGCGGGTCGTCTTGCTGCAATGGCGATGGCTCAGGGTCTTGCCCGCACGACGCTTGCCGGCATGGATAAGGCGATGGAAGAGTACCCTCATGCGATGAAACAGGAATATGGCGGGTACTATTCCATGGGACGAATCTTCGTGCGGCTGATCGAGAACCCGAAAGTGATGCACTTGTGTACACATACGGGGCTTGGAATCCCACGCTTGATGACACTTGTCCATAAACTGTTATCAGATGGTTTTGAACGTAGCGGCGGTCAATGGGACGACCGTCTGATTACTACCCTCACGAAGGTGGTGCCTAAGGTATGAGATCGACTCAGCAATCTCCGTGTTGCAGTTGTGCCATCGGGCTGACCGCCCTCGTCAATAACCGGGAGGAACAATGACCAATCCCTACGTGCCATTGCTGATTATGGCCGCAGCAGCCATCGTGCTGGCGCTGGGCGGCCTGGGTGCATCAGCGATCCTGGGACCCACACGCAAGAACAGCACCAAAGCTGACAACTACGAATGTGGCATTGATCCAGGCCCGCAGCACATTGAGGAAGGCCGTTTCCCGGTGCGCTACTACCTCGTCGCGATGACCTTCATCATCTTCGACATCGAGGTCGTCTTTATGTACCCGTGGGCCGTCAGCTTTAACCAGCTGGGCTTGTTCGGGCTTGTTGTCATGTTGACCTTTATCGCCCTGATCACGGTGCCCTACATTTACGAGTGGCGCCGCGGCGGGCTGGACTACTAGGAGCGAAGGAGGACTCATGGGTATTGAAGAAGCGTTACCTGCAGGCATTGCTCTGACCAGCATGGAAAAACTGCTGGGGCTGGGTCGTAAACACAGCCAGTGGCCTGTCACCATGGGCTTGGCGTGCTGCGCGATTGAAATGATGGCAGCCGGCACCCCTCGCTTTGACATGTCACGATTCGGACTGGAAGTGTTCCGCGCCTCGCCGCGTCACTCCGACCTCATGATCGTCTCGGGTCGTGTCTCCCACAAGATGGCACCGATCATCCGTCGCGTCTACGACTCGATGGCCGACCCCAAGTGGGTCATTTCGATGGGCGCCTGCGCCTCGTCCGGCGGCATGTTCAACAACTACGCCGTCATCCAGGGCTGCGATCACTTCCTGCCTGTGGATGTCTACCTGCCCGGATGCCCACCTCGCCCCGAAGCGCTGATCCACGCCGTCCTCACCCTGCGTGAGCAGATCGGCAAAGAGCCGCTTGGCGTCCACCGTCAGGAAATCGCACGCAAGGCCGAGCAGGCAGCACTTGCTGCTACACCGACCCACCAGATGAAGGGACTCCTGTCGTGAGCGAAACTGAATCAGTGACGCCTACCCCTGATGAGGTGCAGCCGCAGGGGCAGATGCAGGCGCTGGGATCCTTCCAGGCCCCCGACGTGGTGGCCCAACGCACCGGCATGTTCGGCGTTCACGACGCCGGAGACACCACCGGTTTCGGCGGGCTGCAGCAGGCCGCGACGTTCGCTGCCCCCAGCCAGCGGCCGTACGGATCGTGGTTTGACTCGGTCGTGGACATCCTCGAAGAACTGATTACCGAGGATGGCCTTGATGTCAACGACGTCATCGAAAAGGTCGTTGTCGAACACGATCAACTGACGATCTTCATTGCGCGCGAGCACATTCAGCGCGTGGCACGTCACCTGCGTGACGACCAGGACCTGCGCTTTGAACTGTGCATCGGCACCAACGGCGTGCACTACCCGGCCGACAGGGGCCGTGAACTCCACGCCATTTACCCGTTCATGTCGATCACCCATAACAGGATGCTGCGACTGGAAGTCACGTGCCCGGACGCAGATCCGCACATCCCCAGCATCGTCGACATCTACCCCGCGAACGACTGGCAGGAACGCGAGACGTGGGACCTGATGGGCATTATCTTTGATGGCCACCCCTCTTTGACGCGTACTGCGATGCCGGATGACTGGGTAGGACACCCGCAGCGCAAAGATTACCCACTGGGCGGCATTCCCGTGGAATACAAGGGAGCCACCGTTCCACCGGCCGACACACGGAGGTCGTACAACTGATGAACGCACAACGTGTCAATTTCCGGGCAACCCCCGGAACAGCCAACATCGATGTCGACGACATTCCCGAAGTCATGGCGCAGGGCGGTGACTGGGAAGACGTCCTCGCCGAAATCGAAAAGATCACGAACGAACGCATCGTGCTCAACATGGGTCCAGTGCACCCCTCGACGCACGGCGTGCTCCGCCTGGTCCTTGAACTGGACGGCGAACTCGTGCGCGAAACACGCGTTGACACCGGCTACCTGCACACCGGCATCGAAAAGAACATGGAATACCGCACGTGGACACAGGGCGTCACATTCTGCACCCGCATGGACTACGTCGCACCGTTCTTCCAGGAAGTCGGCTACTGCCTGGCGGTGGAAAAACTGCTGGGCATCACCGACCAGATTCCAGAGCGCGCCACGCTGATCCGCGTACTCATGATGGAGCTCAACCGTGCAGCCTCGCACATCGTGGCAATCGGAACCGGCGGCAACGAGCTGGGTGCCACCACGATGATGACCATCGGCTTCCGCGCACGTGAAGAAATCCTGCGAATTTTCGAACGCATCACCGGCCTGCGCATGAACCACGCGTACATCCGACCTGGCGGCGTCGCACAGGACCTGCCGGCAGGAACGGTGGACTTCATCCGTGAAAAGCTGCCGCGCATCCGCAGAGACGTGGGCGAACTGCAGGACCTCACCTTGCAGAACCCGATCTTCAAAAAGCGTTTCGTTGGTACCGGCTACATGCCGCTGTCAGCAGTTATGGCGCTCGGTATGACCGGACCGGGCCTGAAAGCGGCCGGCATTCCGTTTGATCTGCGAAAGATGCAACCGTACTGCGGGTACGAAGATTTCGAATTCGACGTTCCCACCTACGATTCATCCGACGCCTACAACCGCACACTCGTTCGCTTCGACGAGATCTACCAGTCACTGCGCATCGTCGTGCAGGTGCTCCGACGCCTCGAGAAGTGCGAGGGCGGTCCGACCATGGTTGATGACCCCTCGATCGCGTGGCCGGCACGGCTGTCGGTTGCAACCGACGGACAGGGCAACTCGCTCGAACATATCCGCGAAATCATGGGCGAGTCGATGGAGTCGCTGATTCACCACTTCAAGCTGGTGACCGAGGGATTCTCTGTTCCCGCCGGTCAGGTATACCAGACCATCGAACATCCGAAGGGCCTGCTCGGGGTCCACGTAGTCTCCGGCGGTGGCACGCGCCCCTACCGCGCGCACTTCCGTGACCCTTCATTCGCCAACCTGCAGTCATTGTCCATCATGACCGAGGGGGGCCAGCTGGCTGACGTGGTTGTCTGCCTGGCAACAATTGACCCTGTTTTGGGAGGTGTTGACCGATGAGCTACGCGCCAGAAGTTGAACAGCGTCTGCGTGAAGAAGCGGCGCTGGTTGTGGACCGGTATCCCACCGGACATTCACGCTCAGCACTGATTCCGCTGCTGCACCTCGTGCAATCCGTTGACGGATACATCACTGCTGACGGCATCGCGCTGTGCGCTGACATCCTCGACCTGACACGTGCGGAAGTATCCGCTGTGGCGACGTTCTATACCCAGTACAAGCGCCATCCCACGGGAGACTACCTGGTGGGCGTGTGCACGAACGCGCTGTGCGCCGTGCTGGGCGGTGACGCAATCTGGGAGGCCGTCTCACAGCATGTGGGAGTTGGCACCGATGAGACCAGTGAATCCGGCAAGATTACGCTGGAACGCCTCGAATGCAACGCCGCGTGTGACTACGCGCCCGTCATGATGGTCAACTGGGAGTTCTTCGATAACCAGACACCGCAGTCAGCGATTCAGCTGATCGACGACATCGAGGCCGATAAGCCGATCCACCCGACGCGTGGTGCCGACACGGTCCACACGTTCAAAGAGGTCGAGCACGTACTTGCCGGTTTTCTTGATGGTCACGAGCATGAGGGCCCTTCGGCGGGCGAGAACTCACTGCTGGGCCTGCGCATCGCAGAGCAGAACAACTGGAATGCTCCGGTGCGGACCGGTTCTGAACAGGAGGAGGACAAGTGAGCTCCTTAAGCGCACCATCAACCCTCACGCCGATCCTGACGCGCGGGTGGGATGCAGAGCGGTCATGGACGCTGCAGTCTTACCTGAGCCGTGGCGGATACGAAGGATTGAAAGCCGCCCGCGCCCTTGAACCGTCTGACATCGTCGAGAAGGTCAAGGCTGCCGGTCTGCGAGGCCGAGGCGGCGCAGGCTTCCCGACCGGACTCAAGTGGTCCTTCCTGCCTCCCGATGACGGCAAGCCGCGGTACCTCGTGGTCAACGCCGACGAATCAGAACCGGGAACCTGCAAGGACATCCCGCTGATCATGGCGAACCCGCACATTCTGGTTGAAGGCATGGCGATCACATGCCGCGCCATTAACTGCCACCACGCTTTCGTCTACCTGCGTGGCGAGGTCGTCCACGTCTACCGCCGCCTCCTGAATGCGATTCGCGAAGCTGAAGAGGCTGGCCTGCTGGAAGACCTGCGCATCATTGCTCACGCAGGTGCCGGTGCCTACATCTGCGGTGAAGAAACCGCACTGCTGGACTCCCTGGAAGGTCGTCGCGGACATCCGCGCCTGAAGCCCCCGTTCCCGGCAGCTGAAGGCCTGTACGCGCGCCCGACTGTTATTAACAATGCCGAATCCATTTCGCAGGTGCCAGGGATTTTCCGCAACGGAGACGACTGGTACGCCTCGATGGGCACGGAAAAATCCAAGGGCCACGGTATTTTCTCCGTCTCAGGCCACGTCAAGAACCCAGGCCAGTTTGAAGCACCATTCGGCATCACGATGCGCGAACTGATCGACATGGCCGGAGGCATCCGCGAAGGCCACACCCTCAAGTTCTGGACACCAGGCGGATCATCCACCCCGCTGTTTACCGAAGCTGAACTTGATGTGTCCCTCGATTACGAATCCGTGGGACAGGCCGGATCGATGCTGGCAACGCGTGCACTGCAGGTGTTCGACGAGACCACATCGGTCGTGCGCGTCATTACCCGCTGGACCGAGTTCTACCAGCACGAATCGTGCGGCAAATGCACGCCGTGCCGTGAAGGAACGCACTGGCTCAAGCAGATCATGCTGCGCCTGGAACAGGGCAAAGGACTTCCCGGAGACGTCGATCTGCTCGAAGAGATCGCCGGGAACATCGCCGGTCGCAGCTTCTGCGCACTCGGTGACGCTGCAGCCACACCAATCAGGTCCGGCATCAGCAAGTTCCGAGAAGAATTCGAAGCCGGTTTGACGACGCCCGCACAGGAGCTGTTCCCGTACGAAGCGTCAGCTAACTTCACTAGAGGAGGTGCCCGATGAGCGACGCGCCAGAAATGGTCGATATTACGATCGATGACATCCAGATGTCCGTTCCCAAGGGAACGCTGGTCATTCGCGCTGCGGAACAGGCTGGAATTCGTATTCCACGATTCTGCGATCACCCACTGCTCGCACCTGCAGCTGCATGCCGCCAGTGCCTTGTCGAAGTCGGAATGCCTGACCGCAAGACCGGCGAGCTGCGCTTCATGCCCAAGCCGCAGCCCTCATGCGCACAGACAGTCAGCCCGGGAATGGTCGTCAAGACCCAGTTCACCTCCGAGATTGCCGACAAAGCACAGCGCGGCGTTATGGAGTTCCTGCTGATCAACCACCCGCTGGACTGCCCTATCTGCGACAAGGGCGGCGAATGTCCCCTGCAGAACCAGGCCATGACAGAAGGACGCGCAAAGTCACGATTCGCTGACGCCAAGCGCACTTTCCCCAAGCCTCTGAAGCTGACCAGCCACATCATGCTGGACCGTGACCGCTGCATCCTGTGCCAGCGCTGCGTGCGTTTCGGTAAGGAGATTGCAGGCGACGCGTTCATCGACCTGCAAGGTCGCGGCGGCGGTACCTCACCGACAGACGACCATTACTTCATGGGCGAACAGATCGGCTCCTTCGACACCCAGGTCATCGGGTTCCACGACGAAGGTGCCCACGACGCGAGAACTGTGCCGCTGTCTGGTCCATACGGCGAGGCTGGCGTCATTGGATCCATCAACGGGGGAGAGCTTCCACCATCAGGATACGACCAGTCGGGACGCGCATTCGCCTCGTACTTCTCCGGCAACGTTATTCAGATCTGCCCGGTCGGCGCGCTCACCGCGTCGTCCTACCGCTTCCGTGCACGCCCCTTCGACCTGGTTTCCACACCGTCGGTGTCAGAACACGACGCATCCGGATCAGCGATCCGTATCGACGTGCGTCGCGGCCAGGTCGTGCGCCGCATGGCCGGCAACGATCCGGACGTGAACGAAGAGTGGATCACCGACAAGGATCGCTTCGCCTTTGAATGGGATCGTGAATCCCGCCTGACCACACCGCTGGTTCGCGAAAACGGTCAGATGGTGCCGACCTCCTGGGCCGACGCGCTGCACCGCGTGGCTGAAGGACTGAAGGTGGCGCGTGACAAGGGAACAGTTGGCATGCTTCCTGGCGGCCGTCTGACCTTCGAGGATGCCTGGGCATGGTCCAAGTTTGCTCGCACTGTTGTGGGGACCGATTCCATCGATGCACGCGTTCGCGAAACCAGCGAGGAAGAACGCCAATTCCTCGCAGCACACGTAGCAGGAACAGGCCTGGGTGTGACGTATGCGGATCTGGAAAAGGCCGGGAGCGTCCTGCTGGTCGCACTCGAGCCCGAAGACGAATGCGGATCCATTTTCCTGCGCTTGCGTAAAGGCGTCCTGAAGGGAACCACTCACGTCACGACCATTGCGCCGATGACGACAAGTGGATCACTCAAGCTCAACGCACAGGTGGTGCACGCCGCACCCGGAACTGAAACCGAAGTTCTCGCGTCGCTCACCAGCGGAGCAGCGGCCGAAGGCACCGCCCTCGTCGAGTCTCTGTCCGACGGCGGGATCATCCTGGTCGGAGAACGCGCAGCGCGCACCCCCGGGCTGCTGACTGCAACCGCCAAGCTCGCTCAGGCAACTGGAGCCCGACTCCAGTGGGTTCCACGCCGAAGCGGTGACCGCGCAGCGGTTGAAGCCGGACTTCTTCCCGGCCTGCTGCCATTTGGTCGCTCACTTGCCGATGCCGGTGCCCGCGAAAGCATGGGCTGGGATACGGCAGGCATGCCGACCACAACCGGCATGGACATTCAGGACATTCTGGACGGTGTGCGCACCGGCTCTGTCAGCGCCCTGATCGTGGGAGGTGTTGACCTGCGTGACCTGCCCGATCCGAAAGCGGCACGCAATGCGCTCGACGCAGTGGACTTCCTCGTGTCGATGGAAGTGCGCGCGTCCGATGTCACTGAGCTTGCTGACGTGGTGCTGCCCGTTGCCCCGCCACTGGAAAAGAACGGTACCTTCATCAACTGGGAAGGCCGACTGCGCCCCTTCGGCCAGGCGATCTCGTCACGCTCGCTGACTGATCGCGATGTGCTCGTGCGACTGGCGCGCGAATTTGATGTCGATCTGGGTGGAGCCACGCTGAAGGATCTGTATGACGAGGTCAACCCCGTGATGGACTGGTCCGGTGAACGCTGCGTCATGGATGTGGCTACCACAACCGCCCCGCCCGTCGAATCGGTGAGCGAGGGACAGGCTGTTCTGGCCACTCACAAACCGATGCTCGACGCCGGACGCCTTCAGGACGGCGCACCGCAGCTGGCTGGAACAGCGCGCCGCCCCGTTGCCTTCATCTCGCAGGCAACGCTGTCGGCTTTGGGAATGTCGCAAGGCGACACCCTGACTGTTAGCTCCGAACGCGGATCGCTCACGCTGCCGGTGGAGGTCACCGATCTGCCCGATCGTGTGGTCTGGCTGCCTGAGTGCTCCCAAGGATCACTTGTACATGAGTCACTGGGAACAGCCGGTTCCGTTGTGACGCTCTCACACGCAGTGGAGGTGACCCGATGATGACAACGCTTCCGCTGGCGATTCCCGACTACACAGTGGCGGACTTCTCCCAGGAAACGTGGTGGCTGACCCTCATCAAAGCGGTCTTCATCATCTTGTTCCTGATTTTCAACGTGTTGCTCGCCCTGTGGGTGGAACGACGCGGACTGGGACGCATGCAGACCAGGCCCGGCCCGAACGTTGCCGGCCCGTTCGGCCTGTTCCAGGCTTTCGCTGACGCGTTGAAACTGCTGTTCAAAGAGGACATGTGGACCAGGCGCTCCGATAAGTTCCTCTACTTCATGGCCCCGGCCATCGCAGCGTTCTGCGCATTCAGCGTGTTCGCAGTGATCCCGCTTGGCCCGAACGTCAACATGTTCGGCCACTCAACGCCACTGCAGCTGGCCGACATGCCGGTTGCTGCGCTGTATATCCTGGCGATCACCTCGCTGGGCCTGTACGGCATCGTCCTCGGTGGCTGGTCGACGCGTTCGACGCTGCCGCTGTACGGCGCCGTGCGTTCATCCGCGCAGGTGATCTCCTATGAACTGTCGATGGGCCTGGCCTTGGTCTCCGTGTTCATTATGTCGGGATCAATGTCCACCTCCCAGATCGTTGCCGCACAGACTCCGTTCTGGTGGGCAGTGACGCTGGCACCCGCCTTCGTTATCTACTGCATCTCGGCAGTCGGCGAGGTCAACCGTCTGCCTTTTGACCTGCCCGAAGCTGAAGGCGAACTTGTCGCCGGACACATGACGGAGTACTCCTCCATGAAATTCGGCTGGTACTACCTGTCCGAATACGTCAACATGCTGAACGTGTCAGCCGTGGCAACCACCATGTTCTTTGGCGGATGGCACGCACCGTGGCCGTTGTCGCACGTGCCCGTCATCAACGACGGATGGTTCGGAATCGTGTGGTTCTTCCTGAAGATGTGGTTCTTCATGTTCCTGATGATCTGGACGCGAGGCACGCTGCTGCGTATCCGATACGACCAGTTCATGCAGTTTGGCTGGAAGCGTCTCATCCCGGTTGCCCTGGCATGGGTCGTTGCCGTAGCAGTGCTGCGTGGAGTGACCGCCTGGGTTGACACCTCAATGCCGGTGATCCTTGGCGTGATCCTCGCGATCTTCGTCATCGCCCTTGCAGTCATGTGGTTCCTGGATTCCGGTGAGGGCGAAACCACCGGCGAGGGAGACGACGTGACCGAAACGTTCGATCCGTTAGCCGACGGATTCCCTGTCCCGCCCAAGCCCGGCCAGCAGCTGCCGCCGTCACCGCGAGCCGGCAGAGCCCAGCCAGTTGGGGTTGCAGCCAACACGACTGTCGCGACTGATGCTCAGGAGGAAACCGATGAGTAAGTCAGACAAGCATCTTCCGCCATTGGGACCCGATGAGGAGCTGCTCTACGAGCACGATCATCGCGGCCCGGTCAGTGAGTTCTTTGCCCCCGTGGCAGGGTATGGCGTGACGATCACGTCATTCTTCCGCCCCACTGTCACCGAACAGTACCCCTTCGAGGGGCCGTTCGTGCAGCCGCGTTTCCACGGGCGCCACCAGCTCAACCGTTACGCCGACGGCCTGGAAAAGTGCATCGGCTGCGAGCTGTGCGCGTGGGCCTGCCCGGCCGACGCCATCCTCGTCGAAGCCCACTCAAACACGCCTGACGCACAGTACTCGCCAGGGGAACGTTACGGCGCGGTCTACCAGATCAACTACCTGCGTTGCATCTTCTGCGGATTCTGCATCGAAGCTTGCCCCACGCGTGCGCTCACCATGGGACACAACTTCGAACTGTCGGAGTACCGCCGCGAAGCGGAAATCTACGAAAAGCACCAGCTCCTTGTTCCCCTTGCCGACGGCATGCTGGCACCACCACACCCGATGGTCGAAGGCATGTCCGACGACGACTACTACAAGGGTGAGGTGACTGGACCGACGCAACGCCAGATCGACTGGGTACGCGAGCGTCGACCCGAAGATTCTTCACTGCAGTCCGCTCAGCAGGCGGTTGCACAACCAGTTGAACAGGAGGCTGCGCGGTGACAGAAACAGCATGGCCACTGATGGGCAGCACAGGCGAGGCGATCCTTTTCAGTTGCGTCGCCGTCGTCATGGTGCTGGGCGCCCTCGGTGTGCTCTTCTTCAAGAAAGCTGCGTACTCCGCGATCTGTATGGTCGCGGTGATGATTGGACTGGCAGTATTGTTCATCGCTCTGGGAGCACCGTTCTTGGGTGCTGTCCAAGTCGTCGTCTACACCGGCGCCATCATGATGCTGTTCTTGTTCGTCATCATGATGATCGGCCTGGGAGCCACCGACGGATACCAATTCCAGTCACGCGGTGCAATCACTGCCGCATGCATCGGCGGGCTCGGCATGATCGCCATTTTTGCCGGTATCGGCGCGAAAACAGTGTTGTCCGCGAGCAAAGCCTCGAGCGTTGACCCGTACTCCAATGAGCCGGTCACCTCGCTGGCATCCTCACTGTTCGCAGACCACTGGATGTCAATGGAACTAGCGGGCACTCTGCTCATCACTGCCGCGATCGGCGCGATGCTGCTGACTCACACGGACCGCCTGGGACCCTCGTTCAACCAGCGCACTACGGCTGAAGCCAAGATGAAGGCCTTCAAGGAAAGCGGCCGTCACATTGGACAGCTTCCGGCGCCTGGCGTGTTCGCTCATTCGAACGCAACGGACGTTCCGGCAATCGGCGGCGACACACTCGCCCCGGTGGAAGATTCCGTGCCGCGTGTCTTCCGCGTGCGAGGATTGGGCCGTTCACTGAACCAGGTTGCCCCTGACATTGCAGAGTCTTTGCAGCTGACGCGCGCCGGGCTGCTGGACGATTCACCATTCAAGGCAGGAAAAAACGTGTCGGTTCCTCGATCCGGAGCCTGGGGCATGCCGGGGCCTTCCGCGCCCACCGGCCTCAACCAGCCTGAAGCGTCCGCGGCTGACCGCAACGCGCAGGCCGAGACCTCGGCCAACGAAGCTGATCCGAAGGGCATGGGCGAGGTGCAGACCGCACCGGATGCCGGACAAGCCAATACTGATCATGTACAGGGACCGGGCGCGAACGCCGGCCCTACGCAGGGCGGAAGCAATAACAATGCTCAGCCGCACACACCTGGTGAAGGAGCTGCCAAATGAGTATGGCATGGTACCTGATCCTCGCGGGCGTGATCTTCTCCATCGGAGCGGTCGTAGTCCTCGTGAGGCGTTCCGCTGTGATCTCACTGATGGGTGTGGAGCTCATGCTGAACTCCGCGAACCTCGCCCTCGTGACCTTCGCACGTATCCACGCAGATGTTGCCGGACAGATCATGGCGTTCTTTGTCATGGTTGTCGCCGCAGCTGAAGTGGTCGTCGGACTGGCCATCATCGTATCCATCTTCCGTGCACGCGCGACAACCGGCGTGGACGACAACAACCTGCTAAAGAACTAAGGGAGGACCATTTCAATGACCACTACCCTCCCCGCTTTGACGGCCGCAACAGGGCCGGCAGCACTTGCGTGGCTTATGGTCGCGATCCCACTGGCGTCCGCAATCCTGTTGCTCGTCCTTGGGCGGCGCGCAGACAAATGGGGCCACATCCTCGGTGTGATCGCCTCGTGGGCGTCATTCGTTGTCGGCGTCGTTATCCTGGTGCAGATGCTTGGACTTCCAGCAGGTGAGCGACGACTGTCCATCGATCTGTTCTCGTGGATTCCGGCCGGCGACCTGTCCATCAACTTCGGAACCCTGATCGACCCGCTGTCGATGACCTTCGTGATGCTCGTGACCTTCGTGGGCTCGCTCATCCACGTATACGCCATCGCCTACATGGAACACGACCGGGATCGCCGCCGCTTCTTTGCCTACTTGAACTTCTTCATCGCCTCCATGCTGACACTGGTCATCGCGAATTCTTACGCAGTGCTCTTCATGGGATGGGAAGGCGTAGGCCTTGCCTCATACCTGCTGATCGGCTTCTGGAACCAGGTGCCCGACAATGCGACCGCCGCGAAGAAGGCGTTTGTCATGAACCGTGTCGGTGACATGGGCATGCTGATCGCCATGATGGGGATGGTTGCCTATGTCGGCTCCGTCTCCATGAATGACGTCAGCACTGCAGCTGCGGGACTGTCCACTGCACAGGCGACACTCATCGGTATCTTCCTGCTGGTCGCTGCCTGCGGTAAGTCCGCGCAGTTCCCACTGCAGGCATGGCTCGGTGACGCAATGGCCGGCCCGACGCCGGTGTCCGCGCTGATCCACGCGGCCACGATGGTGACCGCAGGTGTGTACCTGATTGTCCGCTCCGGCGCGATCTTCCTGGCAGCCCCTGCCGCATCACTGACAGTGGCGATCATCGGTGCGATCACGTTGCTGTTCGGCGCGATCGTCGGTTCGGCCAAGGACGACATGAAGAAGGTGCTGGCAGCATCAACGATGTCGCAGATCGGCTACATGCTTCTGGGTGCGGGCCTTGGCCCCATCGGCTGGGCGTTCGCCATCTTCCACCTGTTCACGCACGGTTTCTTCAAGGCATTGATGTTCTTGGGAGCAGGCTCCGTCATGCACGGCATGAACGATCAGGTCAACATGCGTCGCTTCGGTGCCCTGCGCACCGCGATGAAAGTCACCTGGATTACGTTCGCATGCGGCTGGCTCGCCATCCTCGGCGTGCCGCCATTCTCCGGATTCTTCTCAAAGGACAAGCTCATCGAGGCGGCATTTGCAGCGTCCTCGTTCTCCGGAATGTCAACACCCTGGGCTCCATGGGTATTCGGCCTGGTCACCATGTTCGGTGCCGGAATCACCGCGTTCTACATGTCGCGCCTGTTCTTCATGATCTTCCACGGAGAAGCACGCTGGACAGATTCGACACCCGAGCAGGAAGTCCACCCGCACGAGTCGTCCCCTCTGATGACCATCCCGATGATCATTCTGGCGGTTTGCTCGGTACTCATCGGTGGACTGCTCAGCATCGGCGGAGCATTCACCTCATGGCTGGTTCCCGCAGTGGGGGAGACCCCTCACGTTGAGCCGGTCCTGCCGGTGTGGCTGATCCAGGTCGCCACCCTGCTGCTTGTCGTGATCGGCGTCGCCGTTGCGTGGTTCATGTACGTGAAGAAGCCGGTCCCGATTGGCGTCCCGGCAGGCAACGCGCTCACGCAGGCTGCACGCCAGGATCTGTACCAGGACCACATCAACGAGAAACTCTTCATGATGCCCGGACAGGCGTTGGTCACCGTGGCAACAGAGGGCGATCGAAAGGTGGTCGACGGTGCAGTGGGCGGCTTGAGCTGGCTCACCGTTGGTGCGGGTCGCCTCGTCGCCATCACACAGAACGGTTTGGTGCGAACCTATGCGTCTTACATCCTTGGCGGCGTTCTTGTCGTCTTGGCAATCGTCCTCGGCTTCAGGCTGTGAGGGTGAGGAGGAGAATCAATGACTACTACTGATCTCATCCAGTCCAGTTCAATCCCGTGGCTGACGATCATGGTTGCCTGGCCGCTCGTGGCCGGCGCACTGGTCGGCCTCATCCCGGGGTTGCGTGCGCGCGGACGCCTCGTGGCGTTGGGCGCCTCGCTCATCGAATTGGTGCTCGGTATCATCGTTGCCACGCGATTCGACTGGACCACACCTGCCACACACCAGCTCGGTGAATCATATTCGTGGATCCCGCAGATGGGCGTGTCATGGGCGCTCGGCGTAAATGCCCTCGGTCTTGTGATGATCTTGCTGGCCGTCGCACTGGTGCCGCTCGTTCTGCTTGCTGCGCCTGCTCGCCTCGCCGGTTCCACGCACGAGGGCGACGCGCGCGACGCTGACGCTGACGAACGTGAGTCGCGTGAGGGCGCCTATAGCGCGCTGATCCTCGTCCTTGAAATGTTCATGGTCGTGATCTTCGCAGCCTTCGACGTAATCGTCTTCTACATCGCATTTGAAGCGATGCTGGTGCCGCTGTTCTTTATGATCGGCACCTACGGAGTGGGCGAGGCCGTGGCACGCCGTAAGGCTGCCATCAAGTTCCTGCTGTACTCGCTTGCCGGTGGCCTGGCCATGTTGGGCGGTCTGGTGGCACTGTGGGCAGTTGTCCCGCAAAAGTCCGAGACGTTCTTCCGCCTGGACACTCTCTCTCAATTCACCCCGATGCTGCCGTCCTCGTGGGCAATGGGAATCTTCTGGGCCTTCATGGTCGCCTTCATCATCAAGGCGCCGATGGTTCCGGTCCACACATGGCTGCCTGACACGGCGGCAGTTGCCCGCCCAGGTACATCCGTCCTGCTGGTCGGCGTGCTCGACAAGATCGGCACATTCGGAATGATCACGCTGTGCGTGAGCCTTTTCCCGCAGGCAGCGGCCAAGTGCGCCGTCGCCATGTGCGTTGCCGCCATCGTCTCAATCCTGTGGGGCGGTCTGGCCGCCATCGGACAAAACGACATTATGCGACTGGTGTCCTACACCTCGGTGTCACACTTCGGCTTCATGGTGCTGGGCATCTTCATCGGCTCGCAGCTGGCGTTGACCGGCGCGATGATCTACATGGTCGCTCACGGTGTCTCGATCGCCGCCATGTTCCTGATCTCCGGCTTCCTGACCCGCCGAGGCGGGACACGCGAGATTCCTGCATACCGCGGAATGCAGCGTGTGACTCCGGTGATCGCCGGCACGTGGTTGGTGTCCGGTTTGGCTTCAATCGCCCTGCCTGGCTTGTCAGGGTTCGTCCCTGAATACATGGTGCTGATGGGGTCCTTCTCCGTGTCAGTTCCGATCGCGCTGTTCGCTGTGCTGGGTGTCATCATTGCCGCCCTGTACGTGCTGCTGCCGTATCAGAAGGTCTTCACCGGCCCGCCAAACGAACCAATGCGCCACCTCACTGACATGAACGGTCGCGAAAAGGCCGTCGTGACGCCGCTGATCATCGCGATGGCTGTCATCGGCTTGTGGTCTGCTCCGATTGTCGGAGCACTGACCCCGGTATCAGACCAGGTCTTGAACGCAGGAAGCGCGGCGAGTGCGCCAGCGCAGACAGATGGGCAAACCTCTGACGCACCTGCCGATACGTCAACTGAAGGGAGCTCCAAGTGATTCCCATGAACGTCGCTACAACTACGGCCAGTGTTCCGTGGGCGAGCCTGACACCAGTGCTGATTGTGCTCGGTGGAGCAGTACTGGCAGTCCTGGTTGAATCATTTGCCCCCGCACGCCTTCGTCGCCCGCTGGGAATTGGGGTCTCCCTCGTCGTGACCGCTGCAGCTATCGTCGTGCTCTCATGGCGCTGGGTTGTCGTAGCTGACACGCCGCAGGGTTTCGATGAATACATTGAGGACCCGCTGACAGTGGGTGCGCAACTGATTCTTGCCGTCATCACCTTCCTGGCGTTGCTCGTCATCGCGGATCGTACGCAGATTCGTGATGGAGCCTTCGCTGGACAGCCCTCGGACCGTCCCGGTTCCGTCGATGAGGAGCTGACAGAAAAGAAGCGCTACCAACGTTCGGAAATGTTTGCCCTCGTCCTGTTCTCGCTGGGTGGCATGATGGTGTTCCCTGCAGCGGACTCAATGATCATGCTGTTCGTGGCACTCGAGGTGATGTCGCTACCGCTGTACATCCTGTGTGCAACAGCGCGCCGTCGCCGCCAACTGTCACAGGAAGCCGCGCTGAAGTACTTCATCCTCGGCGCATTCGCCTCGGCCTTCTTCCTGATGGGCATGGCACTGCTGTACGGATACTCAGGTGGACTGAAGTTCTCCGGAGTGTACAAGGTCATGACCCAGAGCACGGGCGAGATGGACTGGCTGTTGCTGGCCGGCATCGTCATGGTGCTGGTGGGCCTGCTCTTCAAGGTTGGTGCTGCCCCGTTCCACGCATGGACGCCTGACGTTTACACCGGCGCACCCAGCCCGATCACCGGTTTCATGGCAGCTGCAGTGAAAATGGCTGCCTTTGCCGCGATCCTGCGTTTCTACCAGGTCCTCGCCGGACACTTCACATGGGATCTGCTGATCCCGATGAGTATTATCGCTGTCCTGACGATGGTGGTTGGCACCGTCGCAGGTCTGGTCCAAACAGACATCAAACGCATGCTGGCGTACTCGTCAATCGCGCATGCGGGCTTCATCCTGCTGGCGGTCTTGTCCCTGGTCAAGGGATCGGCAGGCCACGTCCTGTTCTACGTCCTGGCATACGCGCTGGCCACCATCGGCTCCTTCGCTGCGGTTACGCTGGTTCGCTCCGGCACCCGCTCTGGTGATTCGCTGGAGGTAGGCGGAGAGGCAACGGCTTTGGATCGCTGGGCCGGACTGGGCAAACGCAGCCCGCTGCTGGCAGGCAGCGTCCTGGTGTTCCTGATGTCATTCGCCGGCATTCCATTGACCAGCGGCTTCATTGGAAAGTTCGTTGTATTTTCAGATGCCTTCGCTGGCCAACTCGGATGGTTGGTTGCGATCGGCCTGCTGTGCTCCGTGGCAACAGCGTTCTACTACTTCCGTGTTGTTCGCCTGATGTTCTTCACTGAACCAAGTGAGAACACCGTGGTCATTAAGAGCGAAGGCCTCACTGCGATCGCTATTGCTGTGTGTGCGCTTGGGACGATCCTGCTGGGCATCGTTCCTGGGCCCGTCTTGTCAATGCTCTCAAATGTCGCTATCTTCTTGCCGTGACAGCTGTGAATTCTTATTCCGTACTTGACCTTGACGTCCCTTCTCTCGAAGCGCGTATCACTCCTGCGCTGGAAAGCGTGGAGGAGCTGCTGAACGACGCAGTTCGAGGCGGGCGTGACCTGGTCGAAGAACTCACACGCCATCTGAGCGTGGCGGGAGGCAAACGGATCCGCCCGGCTTTGACGCTTGTGTGTGCGCAGCTCGGTGACCCCGAGCGCGCAACGAGCGAGCGTGTCATCAGCGCAGCAACCGCAATGGAGCTGACGCACCTGGCATCGCTCTATCACGACGACGTCATGGACAGCGCACCCACTCGGCGCGGGGTTACCTCCGCACAGCACATGTGGGGTAACAACCGCGCCATCCTCGCTGGCGATGTGCTCTTTGCCAGGGCATCACGCCTGATAGCTTCCCTGGGACCTGAATCGGTGGCGCATCACTCAGACACCTTTGAGCGTCTGTGCATGGGGCAGCTCAACGAAACCTTCGGACCACCCGAAGACGCCGACCCGGTCGAGTTCTATCTGCAGGTTTTGGCAGATAAGACAGGATCGCTCCTTTCAGCATCAGCTTTCTTTGGAGCCTTCCACGGCGGAGCCGGCAGAGAGGTCGCTGACCTTGTTGCCACCTACGGTGAGAAGGTCGGCGTCGCATTCCAGATCGCTGATGATGTTCTGGATCTTGCCTCCACAGGTGAGACCTCAGGGAAGACCCCGGGAACTGACCTGCGTGAAGGCGTGGATACACTGCCCGTCTTGCTGTTGCGCCGCCACGTGGCACACAACGGTGACGATGCGGCAGGCCAGGAAATCCTGGACGCAATCGACGGGGATCTGAGTTCCGATGGCGTCCTGGCTGACGTTGTTGACATGCTGCGCCATCACCAAGTGCTGCAGGAGACTCGCGACCTAGCTGAAAAGTGGTGCGACGATGCAGTGGCAGTGCTGGACGCCCTCGACGATTCTGAACCCAAACAGGCGCTGACTGCTTTCGCTCATCTTATGGTCAACCGCTTGTCCTGATCGTGCGTGGGCGGCGCCATAGTGCCGTTCCTGTGAAGCGCGCTAGGATGGTGTGTTGTATCGAAAACGCGGCTCGAGCCACGCTCATTCGTGCGTGGTGAGCCTGAGAAGGGACGAATGACTGTGACAGCAACGAACGTTGCCGTTGTCGGGGCCGGCCCGGCTGGTATTTATGCTTCGGACATCTTGTCGAAATCAGATCTCGATGTGAATATCGACCTGTTCGAACGCCTGCCTGCTCCCTACGGACTCGTTCGCTACGGCGTGGCTCCTGATCATCCGCGCATCAAACAAATCATCGTTGCCCTCTACAAGATCCTGCAGCGAGGCGACATCCGCCTGCTCGGCAACGTGGAGATCGGTCGCGACGTGACGATCGACGATCTGCGCGAACACTACGACGCCGTCATCTTGGCAACCGGAGCTGACCGTGATGCTCCGCTAAACATCCCAGGTGTCGACCTGCCGCAGTCATATGGTGCAGCCGACTTTGTCTCGTGGTACGACGGGCATCCGGACTACCCGCGCACCTGGCCGCTTGACGCGCGCGAGGTTGCCGTCATCGGTGTGGGCAATGTGGCGCTGGATGTGTCCCGCATCCTCTCTAAGCATGTGCATGACCTGATGGTGACTGAAGTGCCGGACAACGTGGCGAAAATTCTCGAAGACAATCCCATCACCGATGTACATGTTTTTGGCCGCCGAGGTCCCGCGCAGGTCAAGTTCACGCCACTCGAGCTGCGTGAACTGGGCAAAGTGCCCGACGTTGACGTGATTGTCGATGAGGAAGACTTTGATTTTGATGAAGGCTCCGAACAGACGATGCGCTCATCCAACCAGCAGCGCCAGGTCGTCAAGACACTGACGAACTACGCCTCGGTGGATCCAGACGAGCGTCACGCTTCTCGCCGTATCCATATCCACCTGTTCCAGTCACCTTCGGAGATTCTGGCGGACAGCAAAGGTAACGTGCGCGCACTGCGCACCGAACGCACTGAACTGGTCGGTGACGGCAGTGTGCGCGGCACCGGAGTGATGACTGACTGGCCAGTGCAGGCCGTGTACCGGGCCGTCGGGTACTTTTCGTCGCCCATCCCCGGCGTGCCGTTTGACGAGGTTCGTGGCGTGATCCCGAATAACGAGGGACGCGTTGTCACCGAGCCGGGGTCAACGGAAATTGTTTCAGGCGTGTACGCGACCGGATGGGTGAAGCGTGGCCCCGTGGGCCTGATCGGCTCCACGAAGTCGGATGCGCAGCAGACCATTGCGCACCTGGTTGAAGATGCAGAGGCTGGCGCTCTGCATGCCACCAGTGAAGCAGTGGGGCACGATGCGATGATCAAACTGCTTGACGAGCGTGGCGTCGCGTACACGACATGGGAAGGCTGGGAGCTGCTGGATGCGTACGAACGCGAACTGGGCTCACGGTATGGTGAGCTTTCTGGTGGTCGCGGCATCCGTGAGCGCATCAAGGTTGTCTCCCGCAATGCGATGACGGCGATTTCTCGCGGTGAAGAGCATTCGCACGACGATGAGGACCTGATTGGTCAGCCCGGTGAGATGGGCGTGCCCACGGCTATTGAGCGATTTGGTGATCACTACACCGGTCCGCGCGGCGAATGAGACACTAGAGATATGAAATCGCGTTCGCGTGTCGCGTCCAACACAGTGCGCACAATCCTTCTGTTTGCCGTCCTGTGGGCGGTGCTCCTCGGTATTGGTGCGATTTTGGCGCATACAACCGGGTCGATGGTGTGGCTGTGGGTGATGGGCGGCGTATCGCTGATCGGTACGTTCTTCACCTACTGGAACTCGGCGTCCTTGGCGCTGCGCCAGATGAATGCCGAGCCTATGGATCAAAGTATGTATCCGGAGGTTTACCGCATTGTCGAGGATCTGAGCCGGCAGGCCGATCAGCCAATGCCGACACTGTGGATTGCGCCGACGATGGCGCCTAACGCGTTTGCAACGGGACGTAACCCGAAAAATGCTGCGGTGTGCGTGACCGCCGGTATCCTCGATCTGCTCAATGAGCGTGAGCTGCGCGGTGTGATCGGGCATGAGCTGTCTCATGTGTACAACCGTGACATTCTGATTACTGCAATCGCCTCGTCCCTGGCGGGCATCATGGCAATTGCTGGGCGCTCTCTGCTGTGGATGGGAGGCGGCAGCCGTCGTAACCGTGACGGTGGGGGAGCGGCCGGACTGATATTGTCACTGGTCGCCGCGATTGTTGCGCCGCTGATCGGCATGCTCATCCAGCTGGCGATTTCGCGCACGCGTGAGTACGAGGCGGATCACGACGGCGCGATTTTGTCGCACGATCCCCTTGCTTTAGCGTCGGCGTTGAAGAAGCTTGAGGTGGGCACCAGCCGCGTGCCACTTGAGCGTACACCGGAGCACCAGGGAGCAGCCCAGATGATGATTGCGAATCCGTTCAGTGGGGAATCGGTGCGCTCGCTCATGTCCACGCACCCGCCGATGGAAGAGCGGATCCGCCGCTTGGAGGAACTGGCCGGCTATTAGGCCGAACATCGGCTCCTCTCTCATTTTCCCATCTGTCGATTAGGACGCGAATGCGAGCTCCCTGCGCACGCACTCTCTGATTTTCCCAACTGTCGATCAGAAGACGCCAGGCTGCACCTTCCCTGCCAGCCTTGTCAGGCTGATACGTGGGAAATCCCTATTTTCCTGCAGTTTTACCTTGCAGTGAGGGAAGCAATCAGTGCTCGCATAGGTGAAGCTGCCTCCAGGTTGACAGTTGGGGACAGGAGAGTGGGGTGCTTCAGATATGGGCGAGGACGCCCGCACTGCCTCCAGATCGACAGTTGGGGACAAGGCAGAGGGGGTGAAGGCCGCTATCTGACGGCGGTGATCCTACCGATAGTTCACGAACTGCAACGCGCAGTCGATCTTCTGGCCCGCTTCACCTCTGAGCAGTGCGATGACTTCCTGCAGGGAATCGCGCGACTTTGACGAAACGCGAACCTCATCTCCCTGGATCTGTGCCTTCACGCCCTTCGGGCCTTCGTCGCGAATCAGCTTTGTAATCTTCCTGGCATTGTCCTGGCTGATACCTTCGCGCAGGGGAGCGACCAGTCGATAGATTTTTCCGGACGGCTGAGGGTCACGATCCTTCAGATCCAGCGCCTTGAGTGAAACCTTGCGTTTGGTGAGCTTGGAGCGCAGCACGTCCACAATGGCTATCACGCGTTCGGGGGAGTTCGCTTCCATCACCACGGTATCGCCCGACAGCTCGATCGATGCGTCCACGTTACGGAAGTCGTAGCGTTGGGACACCTCCCTCGCCGCCTGATTGACAGCGTTATCCACTTCCTGGCGGTCGAGTTTGGAGACAATGTCGAATGATGAATCAGCCATGGGAATCCCTTCCTATCAGCGTCTGGCTATGAGTGTGCTCGATATCTCGCATTTGAGCGGGTCAAAACCGGTGATCCGATTGGCGCTCACGCTTGTATTTTTGTTATTCTTTCACGGCACCGATGATTGGTGTCAATGGCGGGGTGCCCGAGCGGCCAAAGGGAGCTGACTGTAAATCAGCCGCGGAATGCTTCGGGGGTTCGAATCCCTCCCCCGCCACTGGACTGAATGCCACAAGTGCTTCGCTCTCGAGGTGCTCAGTTCTGCGACGTGAGGATGCTCTCAGGCCTGGAGATTGCTTCGAGCATGAGTGTCAGGCTAGAGTTTCTCTCGTTGCCCCGATAGCTCAGTCGGCAGAGCGTCTCCATGGTAAGGAGAAGGTCAAGGGTTCGATTCCCTTTCGGGGCTCTGGTTTGCGGCCTCGCAGTCGCGACCTACCACGGCGGGGTAGCTCAGCTGGTTAGAGCGCACGACTCATAATCGTGAGGTCGCGGGTTCGAGTCCCGCCCCCGCTACCGTGACCTCCCGGTCTCCGGCGATAATCTCAGAACCTCAAGTGAAGGAAAGATCGTGGCAAGCAAGTCTCAGGACGTTCGCCCCAAGATCACTCTGGCGTGCTCGGAGTGCAAGGAACGTAACTACATCACCAGGAAGAATCGTCGCAATACGCCTGACCGCCTCGAGCTGGCCAAGTATTGCCCGCGTTGCCGCAAGTCGACGACGCACCGCGAAACTCGGTGACGTTCCAGCGACGCCTCGCAACTGTCATGCCCCCGGAGCTGTTCAACAGCCCGGGGGTTTATGCACGCTGCGTTTCCGCCGCCCCGGCGCACTAGATAGCCACGCACGGCACTTATTCGATCGGCACAATATGGCCACAGGGAAGGCTGTCATGAGCCTGTCACGCAGAGATCTGCCCCAATCGCGGATACGTCGTGCCGTCATTGCTGACGCCGCTATGTTCTTTTTCATGGGCTTTGCCAGTTCCTCGTGGGTGTCTCGCTTGCCGGCAGTGCGTGATTCTCTGAACCTCAGCCCGACTCAGATCGGCGCAATGCTCCTCATCGGCTCTATCGGGTCACTGGTGGCGCTTCCCTCCTCAGGCCCGGTAGTCGGGGCGATTGGGCCGCGTATGAGCGGCCGCCTCGCGGGTGTGCTGTGGGCTGTGGGTATGGGCTGCGTGGTGGCATCTATCCACGTGGGGTCGCTCGATTTGTTGTCACTGAGCCTCATCTTCGTGTCGATGGGGATGTCGTTGACAGGGTCAACAATTAACACTGCAGGCGGACTAATCGAAGTCGCCCTCGGCCACCCAATCCTGGATCGATTCCACGCGATGTTCTCGATCGGCACAGTCACCGGCGCACTTTCAGGTGCCGCAATGGCGAGGGCGGCCGTCCACGTCACCTATCACCTGCTGGGAGTGATCGTCTTTGGCCTGACCTGCGTCGCAGTCGCAACCGCGTTCCTGCTCACCGAGGACGATGTGCTCGCCCAATCTGTGAGCGACGGCGCTCCCAAGCGTCGCCGGATATTTGGAAGCGGCGGATCAACGGCCCGTACGCGAAAGGCGTGGGGCGAAAAACGCACGCTGTTGATCGGCCTGATGGTGTTGTCCTCGGGATTGCTGGAGGGGTCAGCAAATAATTGGCTTGCACTGGCGATGGTTGATGGGTACGACATGACGGCGGCGCAAGGTTCTGCGGTACTGTCCGGTTTCCTCGCCACGGTGGTGGTCGTCAGACTCAGTGCGGCGTGGCTGCGTCGGCACTGGCCACCTGATGTTTTATTGCGTGGCATGCTGATCGCCGCATGTCCCGGACTGGTCCTGGTCGGTTTCGCACCCGTGTGGGGTATTGCGATGATTGGCGTGGTGTTGTGGGCATTCGGCGCCGCCCTGGTGTATCCCACCGGTGCTTCTGCCCTGTCCCACGACCCGTCGATGACAGCTGCGCGCCTGTCGGTGCTGTCCACCATCAATTACGGCGCATTCCTGATCGGTCCGCCTGTGCTCGGCTTGCTCGCCTCGCATATCGGGTACCACCGTGCTCTGACGTGTCTGGTTGTTCCGGTTGCGGTTGGTGCGTGGCTGACACGCTACCTGCGCCCTGAGTCAGACAGCTAGGATGTCCTACGTGAGCGAACAGGGGAAGAACCGACCATCGATCAACGCCGAGGAGCATAGGCGCCCGCGCGCCCGTACGCATGCCCCCCGCCTGTCTGACATGACGACCTTTCGTGTCGGCGGTCCGGTGGCCACCCTCGTTGAGCCTTGCACTGAAGACGCCTTCATTGATGCGGTGCGCCGCGCCGACGATGAACACAGCCCTGACCGCCTCCTGATTTTGGGCGGCGGATCGAACATCCTGGCTGACGATGCACCGTTTGATGGAACGGTGATTCGTGACGCTCGCGCAAGCCTTGAAACAGATGTCACCTGGACCCCCTCGGAGCCATCTGCGCCGCAGAGCTCACCTGTCATCGTGACGGCTGCATCTGGCGTGGCGTGGGACGCCCTCGTCAATGAGAGTGTGAAGCGGGGGCTGTCGGGCCTGGAAGCACTGTCAGGAATCCCCGGAACGGTTGGGGCGGCACCTGTGCAGAACATCGGAGCGTACGGCGGCGAAGTTGCCCACACACTGCTCCACATAGGCGCGTGGGATCGCCTTGAGCAGCGCCGCGTCGAGTTGACCCACGATGACCTTGAGCTCGGCTATCGTTCATCCATTCTGAAGCAGTCGCGTCTGACACCTCGCATGGACGGCTCGCAGTGGGGGCCTACCGGGCGCTGGGTCGTCCTAGATGTCACGCTGCAGCTCACACACTCGCACATGTCTGCACCCGTCGCGTATTCCCAGCTCGCGCGCGCATTGGACGTTCCAATTGGACAGCAGGTCGAGACGAATCGCGTACGCAGCGAGGTCCTGCGCCTGCGTGCCTCCAAGGGCATGGTGATTGACGAGGGGGACCATGACACGTGGTCGGCCGGATCGTTCTTCACGAACCCGATTCTTGATGCCGATGAGGCGGAGCGGCTGTTGCCACCTGAGGCTCCGCGATTTGACGCTGGGCGGGGCCTGGTCAAGACATCGGCAGCGTGGCTGATCGACCGTGCGGGTTTTGGAAAAGGGTTTGCGCTGTCTGACGAGTGTGAACCGTGCGGTGGCCACAGTTCGGCGCGCGCTTCACTGTCCACTAAGCACGTCCTGGCGCTGACTAACCGAGGAGGAGCCTGCGCACAGGATATCCGTGATCTGGCGCGGGCGGTGCGCGCAGGGGTGAAGGGAAGTTTTGGCGTGACGCTTGTGCCAGAACCCGTTGTCCTGGGAGAGCAAATTTAACAGCGGTACGGCTCAGCCAGCTGGACCAATGTTCGTGCTGCTCCGCGCGATTCAAGCATCTGACCGTGACCGTAGATGGGCAAAATGACTCGGCGATGCGCGCCTGGAAGCGTAGTGGGAGGGACGTTCTCATCCCACGTCGCCTCAATCTGAGTGATCCGTGCGTTCAGGTCAGTGCGTGAGGCCAGGGGGCGAATGGCGGGGGAGCCGGGGGAGAGTTCACGCAAACTCGGGATCGGCAACAGGCGTGCGATCGGTGCTCCGTCGAAGGGCGTCGCAAAGGTGATGAGGTGCCGAATACGCCATCCCTCGGGACCGGCCATGATCGCTTTGGCCACCAGTCCGCCTTTGGAATGCGAATAGAGCAGCACATGAGTGAGGTTTTCTCGCGCAAGGTAGCGCTCGGCCATCTGAGCAATCGTGTCAATCGGGCGGCGCATAGCGCGCACGCCTTCCAGGATTCGTGCGTCCCACCCGGCGTCGGCCAGCGCGCGCGCCCACGGGTCGAGATAGTGGCGCGACTCCCAGATGCCGGGAATCCCGATGGCGACTGGCCGCGCCGCGCAGTCAGGCGTTGCTGTGCTCGCGGCGAGCGTCGCAGGTGTGTGTGCGCTCGCGGCAGGCTGAGTGGACGTACCCGCGTCTGTGGCAGGCTGGGCGAGCGCGCTACTTGTTACGGTTATCGGCGAGGGTGACTGCGGGCCGGCCGATGGTGAGGCTGCCGAATCATCCGAACCGTTCTGACTGCCGGACGAATCACCGGCCGCCGAAAGCGTGTCGCATACGACAGATGTCATGAGCTGGAGGCGACGGCGCGCAGCGCCCACTAAATCGTTGGCAGCGACGGCCAGGCGCTGCGGAATTGGCGGTATCGTGACCCACGAAGGTACCTCTTGGCGCAACGTCTCCGCAGGGGCGAACCAGTGCCACAGCGGCCACTGCCGAACCGATTCAGCAGCATTCTCGTGTTCGTTCATCTCACGGCTCATTGGCCAACCACCGATCAATCTGCGCGTTCCAGATGCGCCTGCGGTCAAATGACACCAGGGAGGCGCGGATCGACTGACGGGCCAGTTCCGCAAGCTGCTCGTCGCTCAGACCGAAAACATCTCGAGCAGCCTCGTATTGAGCCAACAGGCGCGAGTGGAACAGCAACGGGTCGTCGGCGCTCAAGGCGATTGTGGCGCCGGCCGTCATCAAGTCAGGCAAAGGGACGTGCGCAATGTCTGGATACACCCCGAGGTGCACGTTAGACGTGGGACATACTTCCAACGCAATGCCGTCATCGACCAGGCGCTTGAGCAGGTCCGGATCCTCCGCGCTCCTGACACCGTGTCCCAGCCGGGTCGGGGAGAGCGCTGCTAGGACTTCACGCACCGATGAGGCTCCCAGCAGCTCGCCTCCATGCGGAACCGACGCAAGACCAGCGTCACGCGCAATGTTGAAGGCAGCACCGAACTGCGCGGTTGAGCCCACCCGCTCGTCGTTGGACAGACCGAATCCCACGACGGTGCCCGGCTCCCTGCCAGCGTACTGAGATGCCAGGCGGGCGAGGGTGCGTGCATCTAAGGGGTGGCGGATACGAGAGGCAGCGACCACGATGCTGACATCCACACCAGTTGCTTCGCTGGATGCGCGCGCCTCGTCCAGAATGATTTCGAGGGCGGGAGTGATGCCGCCGACCCACGGTGCATACGACGTGGGATCAACCTGCATTTCCAGATGCACAGAGCCTTCCGCCGCGTCATCCTCGGCAGCCTCACGCACGAGGCGGCGCATAACATCCTCGGTGCGAACTAACACGCGGGCTGCATCGTAGGCGCGCTGGAAGCGGAACCATCCGCGCGCATCTGCCGGGACCGTGAGCGGATCCATGTCCAGCAAATGAGGCGGCAGTCGGACGCCTTTTTCCACAGCGAGTTCGACCAGAGTGCGCGGTCGCATCGCGCCGGTGAAGTGCAGATGCAGCTGTGCCTTGGGCAATGTGGCCAGGGGCCGCCGGCCGGGGGGCGTGGGCGCCGCCTTCGTCAATATGGGCTGGTCACTGGGACTGGGTGAAGCAATCGGACGCAGCGGCATCGGCGGGGGCATGCTGTGAGAATGTTCAGGCATCAGCACCATTATCGGCAGCCGGCCGGCGCGCGTCCATCCACAAGGCGATATCCCGCATCAGGCCGGGACCTTCAGGCTCGTTCAGTACTTCGTGGTATGCGCCGTCGATGACGCGTAGGTGCGCGTCGGGGGTGTGCGTGCCCCATGCCAGTGACAGTCGAGCATTGCGCACGAATTCCTCTGACCCACTCGGGCGAGCAAGATGGTCATGTGAGCCGTGGATGACCAGGGTGGGCACGCTGAGTGAATCGGCTCGTGCGATCGTGTGGTCGCCCTGAACGCACATCGTCAGAGCAGTGATCAGCGGGACGGGTCCATGGAAATTGAGCGGATCGTTTTCGTAGTCGTCCACCACGTCAGGGTCGCGCGAGACGCCGCCCGCATCAAGCTTCGCTGTGGGCAATCCGGGGGCGACGCGAGCCAGTGTCAGCATGGAGCGAGCTACCTTGGCAGTGATCGGCGCGGCGGGACGAAATGCCGGACCGGTCAGCACCATGCCGGCAACATGATCCGGATCGATGAGGACAGATGCAGCGGTGATAATGCCGCCCATGGAATGACCCAACACAAATAGCTGCGACGTGCGCGAATTGGCGAGGGCGTCTGCGCGCGCTGCGCGGTGCTCTGTAATGAGACGGCCGACATCGACTTGAGCACGTGGACCATCTGCACTTCCGTGTCCGCTCAGATCGAATGTCACTGCGTCGTAGCCATCGTGATTGAGAGAATCGACGAGGCGCCTGTAGCGGCCTTGATGCTCGGCGTATCCGTGGCAGATCAAGACGGTGCCGTGAGGCTGGGGATCGGATGTGTGATGGGTGAACAACTGCATACCACTATTGTGCCTGTTAAAAGGCGCTGATGAGCGCTTATCAGCGCCAAAAGGGCAGAATTGGTGGTGCGACCGCAACAGCAAATGGTCAGGTGCGGGCATGCTGAGACTGAGATGGAATTCGCCGATGCTGAAGCAGAAACAACGCTCGCCGATGCTGAACCAGCGATCAGCCTCGCCCAGGCAGAAAGTGAGTCTTAGTCGCGGTCAGCCAGGAGCTTTTGAATACGGCCAACGCCTTCTGCCAGATCATCGTCGGAAAGCGCGTACGACAGGCGAATAAAGCCGCTGGGGCCAAAGGCCTCACCCGGCACTACCGCGACCTCAGCTTCCTTCAAGATGAAGTCGGCGAGTTCAGCGGACGTGGTGCACGTGGTGCCGCAAATGGAGGTGTTCAATAGTCCCTCCACCGATGGGTACGCGTAGAAGGCGCCCTTCGGTGTGGGTACGGTCAATCCTTCGATTTCACTGAGCATGTCGATCATCGTGCGTCGGCGGCGGTCAAACGCCTGGCGCATACGCTCCACGTCCTCCAGGCCACCCTCGAGCGCGGTTTTGGCAGCCCACTGGGCAACGTTGTTGACGTTGGAGGTTAAGTGAGACTGGAAAGATGTGGCCGCCTTGACCATGTCCTGCGGGCCAACCATCCAGCCCACACGCCAGCCGGTCATCGCGTATGTCTTTGCGACGCCGTTAAGGACGAGGGTCTGGTCAGCCAGTTCGGGAACCAGCTTGACAACGTGAGCAGTCTGGGCGCCGTCGTACAGCAGATGCTCGTAGATCTCATCGGTGATGACCCAGATACCGTGCTCCAGTGCCCACTGGCCGATTTGGCGAGTCTCCTCGGGTGTGTACACCGTGCCTGTCGGGTTCGAGGGGGAACAGTGCAGCAATGCCACAGTCTTGTCGGTGCGTGCCTCTTCGAGCTGGTCAACGGTGACTTTGTAATCCTGGTCAGCACCGGCAAAAACGGGAACCGTGGTGCCTCCGGCAAGTTTGATGGCCTCCGGGTAGGTCGTCCAGTAGGGGGTTGGCAGGAGAACTTCATCACCGGGATCGAGGACAGCTGCGAACGCCTCGAACACGGCCTGCTTGCCGCCGTTGGTGACCAGAATCTGGCTGGGGTCGACCTCGTAGCCCGAGTCGCGCAGCGTCTTGGCTGCGATTGCCTCGCGCAATTCCGGCAGACCTGAGGCTGGGCTGTAACGATGCATCCGAGGATCGTGGCAGGCTTTGGCGGCTGCTTCGACGATCTGGTTGGGGGTCGGGAAGTCAGGTTCGCCGGCGCCGAAACCAATGACGGGGACGCCCTGAGCCTTGAGAGCTTTCGCCTTGGCATCCACGGCTAAAGTCGCTGATGGTGTGATGGAACGAAGACGCGCTGAGGCGCGGTGAGCAGTTTGGTTCGACATGTCTCTATCGTTGCACGATTGGAGGCCGTGCGGAAGAAAATTCCTAGGAATGGACGCGCTATGATCAGGGGTGCTGGTGCGGACGGTGGAAGCCAAAATCGCAGATCTGTGATTTTCTACATGCGGCGTGAAGTTGTACACTGGCGCGTTAACGCCCTAAACTAGCGGGGCGGGTCATGGGCGTCAGCCTGTGACAAGCGGTGAAGGGCAGTGGCGCAATTAGGTAGCGCACCGGTCTCCAAAACCGGCGGTTGTGGGTTCGATTCCCGCCTGCCCTGCTACATTGTAGATATCGGCCTACACGACAAGGAGAGGTTCTGTGAGCGACAGTCGCGCACTTGGCGGACCCGACAATGACGGTCTGCCCGACGTGCCGGACAAGCCGAGCGCTCCTGTGCGTCGTGACCGCACGAAGATTGCACCGACTCCGAGCCGTGAGAAGTCGACGCATGAGGAAGGCGAAAAGCGTGGACTGTTCTCCCGCATTCGCCTGTTCATCAGCCAGGTCATCGCTGAGATGAAGAAGGTGACGTATCCGACTCGCAACGAAACATGGACGTACTTCGTTGTCGTGATCGTCTTCGTCACCGCTGTGATGGCATACACAGGACTTTTAGACCTGATATTCGGTAAGCTAAACGCATTGATATTCGGCTGAACCCGATTGACCCGCCGGCAGGAACCTGCAGGCGGGTTTCTTCTACGGTTCGTCAACCACTGCTGACAAGCCCACGCGCGTTGGCTCTGAAGGAGGACACGTGAGCGACCACATTGAAAACGCACCAGATGCGGATGAGACTACCGCTGTAAACGATACGCACGTCGACGCTGATTCTGCCCCTCAGTTCGTCTCTGCATCCGAATCTGTATCGGAGGGCAGCGGCGCGCAGAAAGCTGATGGCGCCGAGACAGCTGATGGCGTCGAGACAGCTGACTCCACCCTCGCGCAGGAAGAAACTGCAGCTGTGATTGAGTCAGTTGCTGCCACCGAGCACGGTGGATCCGATGCTGATGCGGCTGTAGCTGAGGCGCCCGCTCATGATGAGGTGCCTGCTAAGGATCAGCCACCCTCGGAAATTGGCGACGCTGAAGCAAGCGAGCAGCCGGGCGATGCGGACACTGAATCCGCGGCTGACGAAATCGAAGACCCCATCGAAGTTCTGCGTGGCGAGCTGCGCCTTCTGCCAGGCGACTGGTACGTCATCCACACGTATTCCGGCCACGAGCGCAAGGTCAAGGCTAACCTTGAACAGCGCATCACCAGCCAGAACATGGAGGACTACATCTACCGCGTTGAGGTTCCCGACGAATATGTCATGGAATTCCGCGGCTCTCAGAAGAAGCGTGTGCGTCGTGTGCGCATCCCCGGATACGTCCTGGTGTGCATGGACTTCACTGACGCGTCATACCGAGTTGTCAAGGAAACGCCAGCCGTGACCGGCTTCGTTGGTGATCAGCACAATCCGATGCCTCTGTCTGAAGATGAGGTTGTCATGATGCTCACCCCGAACGTCATGGAAGAGGCCGCTCAGGAAAACAAGACTGGCCCGGCTCCGGTTCAGGAACTCAAGGTCAGCTACGAGGTGGGCGAAGTTGTCACAGTGGTGGACGGACCGTTCGAAACGATGAACGCCGTAATCTCCGAGATCATGCCCGAGACCCAGAAGCTGAAAGTTCTGGTCACGATTTTCGAGCGCGAAACGCCTCTGGAACTCAACTTCGATCAGGTTCAAAAGATCGACGACTAGTCACCGCGGCGCAGGGGCGGACACGCCCGCCCAGGTGTTGCGCACAGCTTAGTGAGTGATGTCGCGCACGAGAACTTGGGATCAAGGTATCTGACGCGATATCATCGCTGTTTGTGCGTCTGCATTTGCGTGTAGGACGCGCAGGCGGATCGGCAACCGTCGGTTCGCTTCGAATCACCAATGAAAGACCCGTAACTTATATGGCACCAAAGAAGAAGGTCACCGGCCTGATCAAGCTGCAGATCCCTGCCGGTGCTGCAACTCCGGCTCCGCCAGTTGGCCCGGCACTGAGCCAGCACGGCGTGAACATCGTGGAGTTCACCAAGGCGTACAACGCTGCAACCGAATCTCAGCGCGGCAATATCGTCCCTGTTGAGATCACCGTCTATGAAGACCGTACGTTCACGTTCGTTCTCAAGACGCCTCCGGCTGCACAGATGATCAAGAAGGCGGCTGGCGTGGACAAGGGCTCACCGACGCCTCACACCACCAAGGTGGCAAACCTGACCAAAGATCAGGTTCGCGAGATCGCTGAGACCAAGATGCAGGACCTCAACGCCAACGACATCGAAGCCGCGATCAAGATCATTGCCGGCACCGCCCGTTCCATGGGCATCACCGTCAGCGACTGATACGTCACCAAACCAATCTTTGTGGAAGGGCAAGCGCTTGCCCGAACACACCACACCTGCAAGGAGATAGCAGAATGACAAAGCGCTCGAAGAGCTACCGGGCCGCCGCGGAGAAGATCCACGCCGGTGAGGTATACGAACCTCTTGAAGCCATGAAACTGGCAAAAGAAACCACTGTCACCAAGTTTGACGCCACCGTTGAGGTGATGTTCCGACTGGGTGTCGATCCCCGTAAAGCAGACCAGATGGTCCGCGGAACCGTTTCCCTGCCGCACGGCACTGGCAAGACCTCACGGGTCTTGGTCTTCGCTGTGGGCCCGCGCGCGCAGGAAGCGATCGACGCCGGAGCTGACGAGGTCGGCGGCGACGAACTGATTGAGAAGGTCCAGAAGGGCTACACCGATTTTGATGTGGCCGTCGCAACCCCTGACATGATGGGCAAGGTTGGCCGTCTGGGTCGCGTCCTCGGTCCTCGTGGCCTCATGCCGAACCCGAAGACCGGAACGGTCACGATGGAAGTTGGCAAGGCTGTCAAGGAGATCAAGGGTGGCCGTATCGAGTTCCGTGTGGACAAGCACGCGAACCTGGCGTTCATCATCGGCAAGGCATCCTTCACTGCTGAGCAGCTGACGGAAAACTACGCCGCTGCCCTCGATGAAGTCCTGCGTCTGAAGCCGTCCTCCTCCAAGGGCCGCTACATCACGAAGGCCACCGTTTCAACGACGATGGGCCCTGGCATCCCGTTGGATCCGACCAAGACGCGCGATCTGCTCGGCACTGACGACTGATTGTTCGATGCCTGACGGCATTGATTCTCGGTGCTTCGGCGATCGGTTGCAGAGATGACCGGTTGGGTTGATGACCAGGCGGATTGATGCCTGAGCGATCCTCGACGAGGGTGCCGCAGCGCCCGCGTCACGTCGCAATCTTGATAAATGGGGGTGGGTTCGCACGCGTGTGCGAACCCACCCCCATTGTGTGCCGTCATCGATGAGCCCTGTCTTGAATGCGCGGCCCCTTTCTAGCACGCCGTCTCCAGCGCATGGCATTTTGACCTGAGCCGACTTCAGCAAATGGCGACTCTCTAGTGGAACGTCTTCGTTGCGTGCCACCTTTTCCGCGTCCGGTCTCATCCGCATTTCGTCTTACTCTCGGCAGCGAGTAGAGACACCTTTGCAACCGACGTTGCACGGACTCGAAATCCTCACCACTGACCACCAAGTGATCGTGGA
>NZ_JBWPVR010000027.1:0-674 GCF_056590195.1 Pauljensenia sp. C0170B5
GAATTCAGATGGCCCGTGATGCGTCCGTTCAGGTCGGTGTGGGTGATGGCGCGTTCGGCGTATTGTGTTCGCCTTTTTTGGTCCCGCCCCTGTCGCTGGTGGAAGGTCAGGCGCGTGACGCGCTGTCAAGCGCGTCGAGCGCGTTGGACCGGCTGTGCAGTCAGCTGGGTATTGCTGTGGAGGATTTTACTGCTCACGAAGACGAGCTGACACGCTCCTTCAACAATGAGGTGAGCGTGTGGGGGAAGCGAGGTCGGCGTGGCTAATCCTTTGGTGGCGCAGCGTCAGGACTCGACCAGCCCGCTTGCCGGCACGTTTCTTCTTGAAGACGGCGAGCAGCTGGTTGGCGCGTTCAATTCAGGCAGCTGGGTCAGTGGCGGTATGGCTGCGTTCGCTGCTGTAGGTGATGCGGCCAGTTTTATCGCTGACCCGATCGGTTCGCTGATCGCGATGGGTGCCGGATGGGTGCTTGAGCATGTTCACCCTTTGGATCAGTGGCTCGATGAGTTCACTGGTGATGCGGATCAGGTTGCGGCCTATGCTCAGACGTGGGGCAACATTAACACTCAGCTGTCCGCGTGCTCCCAGCAGTTGGCCGGGTATACGCGCTCTGACCTGTCATCTATGAGCGGGCAAACCATCAGCGCGATCACCGTCTTGGAAGCCGACCTGGG
>NZ_JBWPVR010000028.1:0-668 GCF_056590195.1 Pauljensenia sp. C0170B5
GTGCCGATCTTGCAGCGCACCTGCCAGCCCGGTACACGAAACCCACCAACCGGCCCCTCAACAACCTCAACCACACCACCAGCACCAGCGGCGTCAACATTCTCCACGCCAGCACCCTCCACACCAGGCACCGACACCGCCTCAGTAAACGAAGATTCAACAGTCACACTGCCAGCCTGGCCAGAGACAACATGTTTCTCAAATTCGCCCGTTTCATCACTGCTTGAGATTGGACTATGCAGACTTAAAAAAGCAGAAACGACGCAAACTGCCAGCCCCGAGCGTTTCATGATTGCGCTTCCTCATCATCGCCCACGCCCTCAGCGAAGAAGCTCTTAATAACAAAGGAAGAATGGTTTCTCTGAACCTCTAGCTCGACATTTTCATCGACTTCTGCAATAGAGTGCACTGTTCCATCCTTAAATTCAAGGTAGGGAGATGTCGTGACACGCATCTTAACGAAGTAAAGGCCCTCAATTTCAGGATGCGGAATTGCCTCGTTAATTTGGGAAAACTTATGTTCCATCCTGTCTGCCCAGTAACCTTTACTGTAAAAATCAGGGATTTTGTCTAGATACATCTGGCAGAGTTTGCATTCTGGGCTGCTGACTTTTTTGAGGGTGGTGGTGTTGCCGGTGTTGATGGAGTATGCGAGGAGGTTGAGGTAG
>NZ_JBWPVR010000016.1:0-17860 GCF_056590195.1 Pauljensenia sp. C0170B5
CCTGTCTATATGACCCCCCCCTCTATTTTTCACGGAACTTCCGGAACTTCCGGAACTTTTGAAAAAAAAGCGCGGAATACTGCGGAAAAGTCGGGGTCGAGGTCGTATCAAACCTCCGGAACTTTACGGAACTTTACGGAACTTTTTGGCCGAAAAAGCCTTTTTCAACCCTCGCGAACCCAAAAAACGGCTCGTGCTATCATGACCGTCCGAATGATTTTCCGACTCCCGCACCCCCATCTCGGACCCCCTTCAGGCGAGCGTGCGAAGGTGCGTGTCAACGCTTCTCACCCACAACTGTGACCGCGCTCACACACATGATGACGTGACGCAGGTCACAAATGGGAGACTTGACAGGTTTTTCGAACACACCACAAGCGGTTCGTGGACGACACCCCTGACTCTTTTATCCGCCCAACGGACTATGGGGTGGTAAACGTCGCTGAGAGCCTGTTTTCACCCCCACTTTTTTACGTGACACACACCACACAACACGTAGGACGTTCGTCCCGTCACGCACTCAAAAAACAGGGCGATTGACGGGGTGGTGAGAGAGTCTGACGCACCGCCTAAATGGGGGATTTTCTTCCTAAAAAGTCGTCTCAAAGAAATTAAAAACGTGACTAAAGTAATTAAGAGGTGAAATAAAAGACTGCTACAAAGAAATTAAACGCGCCCGAAAAGAAATTAAAGATACACCGGGGGAGAGAATACACACCTCGAAAGGGCGAGACCTTGATAGGTCCTCAGCCGCGTCGCAGACATCCACATGGCCGGAAGCAATGCCGCACTGCCCGCAGGCGCAACGAAGCACAGCCCCGAATAATCCGCAAGCCACTAAACACGCGAAAGCCCCACCAGACGCGCTCAGGCCACTAAGACACGCAGAAACTGGACGCGCCAGGCGCCCTAGCTGGTTTTGATGCGCACCGGCTTACCACGGCAACTGAACGTAAGCTAAGGATGATCGAGTCGCCGCAATGAGACTGCAATCAAAAGGAATCCAGTACTCTTCGCAGACACAATCGAGCAACGCTTGTTCTGAGGAGCGCAATCAACCACCCTTTAGCGTGGTCGGTCAATTAAAGTAAGACAGGGCTTCTCGTCTATTACTGGGCACGGATAGACCCTGCTCCTTATGGGCGTGGGCTAGTTCATGTCAGCCAACATGCGAGCAGCCTCATCCAGGGAGCGCAACGGAGCATCTTCAGCGCCGCGAGCCTTCTGCTCCTGGTTGTGCGCAAACTTGACCCGATCCACTTTCGCGCGCGCCATCTGAACCGCACGATCATGATTCGCTTTCGCGGCACCCTTCAACTCATCCACATGCCCGCCAGCATCACCAAAACCACCCTCAGACGACAGGCGCGACTCAATCGGCCCATCATCTATCACATCGTCCCCCGCAAGCGTTGGGGCAAGCCTGGACACGTCACGAAGCGACGGCTCCACGTTCGGGTTGCTTTTCACGCCCATAGCTTTCAGGCGCTCCAAATAGTCGGCAGTGGACGCGAACTGGGACTTGTACACGTAGGGTGCCACACCTTCAAGGTCGGCTGCACCCACACCCTTGGCCGCGCGACCGGACGCCTGCACGTTTTCCGGCACGTTCGGAACCGACTTCTCGTCGGAAAAAATCTGTTGACGCGCCGACTGGGACGGGTTCGACCCCTGCAACACTTTGTGCCCGATCTTGGACCGCAACGACGGGGCGACACCCGTGGCCGCGTTCGTCACCTGCGTGGACAGGACAATACGTACGCCCACGAACCGTTCCTCGGCAATAATTTTCGACACGTAGCGGCCTATCGCGACCCGCTGGAGGTTTGCTTCGGCAATCTCCACGCGCAGCGGGTGGTCTTTCGGAAGGCTCGTCGGCTCCTTTTCCGTCATTGTGATCGCCGTGTACTCGTCGACAATGATGAAGATAGGGGTGAACCGCTCGTCTTCAGGCAGGTCAAGCCAGTTGACCACTCCACGGTCGGCCAGGATTTTCGCGCGCCGCTGACCCTCCTCGTAGGCCAGCGCAAGAGCGGTCACTGCGTGCCTGTCCGAATCGCAGCCCCATCCGCCGTTACGCAAATAAGGCTTCGCCCACAAAAAGTCCACGCTTTTCGCAGGGTCGTCCACCACCACGCACTCGCAGCCCGCCGCGATCTGGCTCGCCAGCAGGGCGTTGAGCGTGACCGACTTGCCGGAGCCGGGCAAGCCCGCGAGCAGCATGGCGTTCGACGCGTTCCAGTCCACCTGCGCTATTTCACCCTGGTCGGATCCAGGCTGGGGGAGTTTCATGCCGAACGGAGTGACATCCTTATTCGCCCCCAGGTGATCCATGTCGGGGGTGATGAGTGGCGGGAATGAGGGGAGCTCGGCTGGGATGATTTCTCCGGTGAGGGATTGGCCGTCAATACGCACGAACCAGCCTGGTTTGCCGCCCGGCACTTTCGTCACGGCTGCTTCCGCCAGTTTCGCGTCGTGTTTGCTGGGCGTGTAGCGGGTGGGGAGCCGGAGGAGCTGGTAGCCGCCGCCCCTACGCTTGGCAACCTCCACGTCCCAGGGTTTCACGCCGAGAGCTTCAGCTATCGCGTCGCGCGTGATGACGCATTCGCGGGGGAGTTTGGCGAGCAGGGCGCGCTTGTTGTACGGGTCGAAGCGGATCATGTGGTAGCCGGGGTACTGGTCAGCGAAGCTGGCTGCCGCACGGTCGCCTGCCGACGGGGTGGCGAACGTGTCGGGGAGTGAGGCTTGGAGGATTTTGCCGTCACTGGACACGGTGGCCACGTCCACGCCGCGCACGAAGGAGGCTTCCCCACTGTCCTGGTCGATGGATTCGAGGTGGAAGTCGCGCCCGATTTTTTCACGCACTTTTTCTTCGAAGATGCCGAGTTTTTCTTTCGGTAGTCCGCGTGGAATTTTGACGCGTTTGCGTTCGCGCATGGAGCCCCCTCGTTACTGTCTGACCCTCCTTGTGGGACGAGGAGGGTGGTCGGGGGACAACACGGGTTCGCCCGCCCATCCAGAGCACAGGTTTCTCGTTGCAGACATGGCAGCGCGCGGCGAAGACCCCGCCTTCAGGCGTGGGAAGGAATCACGGCCTGCGTGGTGGTTCAGGCGGCCAGTCGTGTCAGGCGGTCTGGCCTGTATCCACTCCAGGAGTCAGTGCCGGTGGATGTGGACACGAGGACGACGGGGGCGCTCGTGTAGCCCAGGGCTTTCACGTCGTTGATCTTGTCGGGGTTCTGGTCGAGCAGGATTTCGCGGTAGGTGACGCCGAGCTTGTCGAGCTTACGTTTCGTAGCGACGCACTGGGGGCATGAGGCGAGTGAAAAAACGGTGACAGTCATGATGAATCTTCCTTCGAAAATTGGTTGGTGTGTGGCACGTCTGTCGTGCCGGTAGTGATTCTCTGTTGCGGCTTTACCTGCGTTTGACCCGGCTTGAACGCGCGTTGACCAGCGGTTTAAGCGTCGTCAAAGTCGGCCAGCATTTCGCTTCTGGTGCGCACGTGGCGCGGTGTTTTCACCACCCGCACGCTTCTACCGTCGGCGGCTTCCATCGCGTAGTCGCGGATAGACAGGTCCATGTCGTCGCGACTGGTGGGGTGGTCGTGGTGGATGGTTATTGCGTGGGCTGTGGGGTAGCGGGTGAGGGCGCGTGTCACGATTTCGGAGATGGTGGTGCCGGGGGTGTTGCCCGCCTGGATGATGAGTTCGTCGCCGTCAAAATCGTCGAGCGTGATGGTGACGCCTGGGTACTCGGCTTGTTCGTCCCGCTGTGTTACGTTCTCGTCCGGCGTAGTGTCAGCGGTCTGACTGGTCGAGTCTGTGCCCTCCACGTCCCACTGGTCTACGCCCTCGTCTGGAGTGGTGCCGGTGGTCTGGTCGCCAGGCTCGCTTACGACTTCCACGTCCAACTCGCCTACGCCCTCGTCTGGCTCGTCGGCCTGGTTGTTCCACTCGTCCAGGCTGGTGATCTGGTCATCTGTGCCGACATCCTCCACGTTCCATGGGTCTGTCGGCTCGTCGGCCTGGTCGTCCCACTGGGCTACGTTCTCGTCCGGCGTAGTGTCACTGGACTCGCTCACGACTTCCACATCCCACTGGTCTGTCGGTTCGGTGGGGGTGGTATCAGAAGCCTGACTGTTCCACTCGTCCAGACTGGTGGCCTGGTCACTGGGCGCGTCTGCGACCTCCACATTCCATTCGTCCGACTCACCTGTCTCGGCGGCCTGGTCGGCGGCCAAGCCCAGTTCGTCCAGGCTGAACTCCACCACACCCAGGTCAGCAACCTCCGTCTCATCCACGACAGACACCATCGACGCGTCAGCCTCCACGTCACGCCCCGACACGTCCCACGCCTGCGCGGTCGGAGTACCCAAGTCGGTGAGTACGCCCGCCAAGAAGTCCTGCTCGCCGGGGTCAAACCACGCCTGGATAATCTGCCCCGCACTGTCGCTCGGCTCAAACACGCCACGACCCGGCGGCACAATATCCCCCACGTCGGGAGCAGTGTTCGCGTCACGAAGCGCACTCATCCGATCCCCATACGTCGCCTTGCCGAGCAGAATACGAGCCAGCATGGATTTCAAATCGCCCGCACCAGGAATCGTGGAGAGCATCTGGCTCGACAGTTTCTGCGTGCCCAGCACCAGAATCACGCCCGCTGACCGCGCCTCACGGGCAATACGCCCCACGAACGTGCCGATCTTCGCACGAATCGTGTTCTCAGCAACGACCTGCTGACGCTTCGCCTCCACCTCCATGTCCTCACTCGGCTTCCCCACAGGCTCCGGCGTCATGAGCGACGTGAACTCGTCAATCACCAGCAGGAACGGGGCAGGACGCTGGTCGGCAGGCAGGTCACGATACGACCCCACGCCCGCAGCAGAGTTCGCGCTTTTACGCTCCACCACCATCTGGTAGGCGCGCTCCACCACGGCCAGCGCCTCACCCAGCGTTTTCGCCTGCGCCACACAATATGGCTCAGCAAACGCAAAATCCGCGCACCCTTTCGACGGGTCCACCACAGCCACCTCGTAGCCGTCCGCCAGCGCGCCCACAATCATCGGCTGCATCGCCACAGACTTGCCGCCACCAGTCGTGCCCGCCACCAGAATGTGGGGTGACGACTTCGGATACCACACGACAGGTGTCCCCTCCACGCCGGTCGCGAACGCTATCCCACCCTTCCCTTCGCGGGCGAGGGCGCGGATCGTGTCCACGTCGTAGCCCGCAGGGAACGGGATCGGGTCGGTTTCAGCCACCATCATGTGGATCCTGTCCGCCCGACCAGTCCGGCTCGGCATGATGAACGCGTTCCCCGTTGACACTTTCAGCTTCTCAACAGCGCCTTTCACCTTGTCGAACGACACGCCCGGCGGAATATCGAACTCGATGGAAAGCACTTTCGGGTTTTTCTCCAGCGGGGCAACGCTTTCCAGGCGGGGCAGTGCGCCACCCACACCTATCACCTTCACGTCCGCCCACGCGCCCTCCCAGTCCAGTCGGGTCACCAGTTCCAGGGCCCGCTCGCCCACAATGTGCGCCTGGGAGGGGGTGATGCCGCACGCGAACACGCACTGGGAGCGTTCGTCCACGTCAATCCGCATCCAGTCCGCACCCACGTAGGACGCGATCTTGGAGGCTTTGGCTCGCACGTCCTCGATCGGAGTGCCCTGAAGGTCAATGGTGACCAGCCACACGCGTCCAGGGCAGCGTCCGGCAGGTCTACGTTGCCCGCCCAGGCGGTCCTGCATGATCCACGGGTTACGCTCCCCGTCATCCCACGCGCACGGCAAGGCTTTCGCGCCGCAAAAATGGGGGCGGTCGAACCTGAGTTTCATGAACGCGTACTCGAACAGGGCGCGGATCACCCACTGGCTGGCAACCGACTCGGGGTGAATGAGCCCCACGCGGCTGGGCACTGGTCTGGATGCCCACACGAGGTTGAACGCGGCGATCAGGCGGTTGCGGAACTGGGGGCGCGCCGACGATTCACCCGCGCAATACTCACTGACAGCTACAAACTGGGGCACACCGTCCAGGGTGGTCGCAATGTTGGCGACAGGGACCGTGAAAAACCCGTCAGCGGACAGTCCGGCGCCCACACTGAACGGCTGGCACGTCACGTCAATACCGCCCAGCGTGGCGTGTTGCGTGTAGCGGAGCATGGCGGCAGGCATGGTGGAGGGTGCTTTGTCCACGCTGATCCACCGGCTCACCCAGTCGCGCAAGGTTGGCAGGGAGTTCGCGTAGTCCCCGACTGTGGGCCACCCGCCGGGCGCGGGAATATTCTCGTCCCACTGCGCGTCACTGATCTCGCCGACGATGAACGCCTGCTGGTAGTGGTCACCGAGGGCGGGAGTGTTCATGATGCTGGCGATTTGCGCGGAGATTGCCAGGGGTGCCTGATCCCACGGCGGCGTGTAGTCCGTGTCGTACCATGTCACCATCCACACGGCAGGGCCGCCGGTTGTGAGCTTGGTGAGCCTGCACATGGGTGGGTGGAAATTGTAGGCGGCAGCGTATTCTCCGAGCGCGCTTTCCACCAGGGCTCGCGCACCGTCTTCGCTCAGGTCGTCACTCGTGATGGGTGGGGCGTCTGCTGGAACTTGGATGATGCGGAACCTGGACGGGTTGTTGTGCGGGCCTTCCACTTCCTGGCCGTTCGCGTCGATAGCGTAGGTGGGGCAGATGGCGAACCGGCCACCACCGGCCACAGCGTCCATCACGGTTGGCGCGATGGGGGCGAGTTGGGAGCGAAACTGGGCGGAGAAAAACTGGCTGACGCTTTCGGTCGTGTCGAACGTGTCCACCGTGATGCCGTCCACCGTGGTGCGGTCGGTGAGCGTGGGTGGGGTGTTGACTTTCAGTTGCCGCCACATGTCGGCGTAGCGGGTTGCGGCCTGAAGACTGTCATGCCAGTGGGCGACGGGCTTCCACCTGGAGGTGAGGATGGCCCCGCCGGACGCGCCTGCCAGTACGCCGCCCACGACGGCAAGAACCACCGGAATAATGGGGTGCCACGCGTTGAAGTAGAACAGGTCAGTGTCCCATGTGAGCCAGGCTCCAGCCCCGCCCGCAAGTGCGCCCACGACGGCGGCACTCATGCTGAGCGTGCCGGTAGCGTGCGAGACGAGCGTGCCCGTGTAGACGAACAGGGGGTTGCGTCCTGTGCGCAGTGTCGCGTCAATGCCGGTGAGCGTGAGAATGGTGAACAGTGCGCCGACCAGTCGCGCCCACCATGGGGTGTCTGCGACGGACGGGGTGGCGAGTATGAGGAGCGTGAGTCCGAGAATGCTGAATGTGGACAGGCGTAGTGGGGTGAGGGGTGTGAGTCCTGCGCCGCACACGTTACGTGCGAGTGTTTTCCACATGGCGTGTTGGGTGAGGAGTTTTTCTTCATGCTGCCCCATGGGTGTTGGCCGCCCTTGGTAGTCTTTGCGTCCCGTGAGCCTGGGTGGGCGTGACATGGCGGACGTGAGGGCGAGACCGGCCCACGCGACGATAGCTCCCGGAGCGCCGACGAGGACGATCGCAATAATGGAGGCGAGCACCGTGATGGTGGCGAGTGCGGGTGGTGGGAGCGGGTCGGGTTGAGTGTTTCTGGCAGGCATGAGCGTTGTTCCGTGTTGGGAGTGTGGATTACTGGCGGGCGTGGTCGGGTTGCGCGACCCACGTGGACAGGGCTGCAACAATGTTGGGGTCGGCTGGGCGCATTCCGACACGGCGCTTAATGACGGTCATGAACGTGTTGGAGTTGGCGACGGTGGCCCCTTTGTGACGCAGCCACATCACGTTTGCCTGGCGTTTACCGTTTGATGACCATACGGCGATGACTGGCCGCATGATGCGCGCGTTGGAGGGGCACATGCGGGCAAGCTGCTCGTTGAGGAAAGCGGTGGGTGCCGCATCTGCGGGTTCGAAGCGCTGCGAGCCACGGTAGGTGTGCCCGAAGATTGTCCAGTAGGTGGCGGGCTTCCACGCTTTCGAGTCGATCATGAGCACTTTTGTGCCGGAGACGACGACGTGGTCAATGTTGGCGTTGGAGCCTGGGATGTGCAGGTCGTGGAGGACGGTGGGTCCGCCTTCGCACAGTGCCCATTGGTTGAGTTTTTCGCCGGTTTTGACTTCCGCGTCGTGGCCTGCTTTGACGACGTGCTGGTTTTTTGCCCATGTGGCGGTTTCGTTGAGAGATCCGCCGGGCGTGCCGATAATGCGGCCCCGCTGGAGTGTGCTGCGTTTCATGACCCTTCTTGTGGGACGGGTCGGGGCTTCACGCGCCAACGGGGCGAGCTGGTGGGCTGGTTGAGGGTGCTCAGGGTGGGCGCGAGGTTGTAGTGCGCGGCTTTCCAGCCCACTCAACCAACAGGTGGGCTAAGACCTCCTTGGCAGCTGGTGGGGCGGGTTGCGGTGGGTGCTCAAGGTGCGCTTGAGGTCGAAGTGCGCGGCTTTTCAGCCCGCTCAGCCGACAGGTGGGCCGAGCACTCCATGCCAGTTAGCTACTGGGCTAAATCAGGCTGATGACGGCCATGATGATGAACAGGATGGCAACGACGGCGATGATGGCTGCGACACCCCACGAGACGCCCGGCCTGGACAGCGAGGAGGCAATCTCCTCACGCTGCTCACGCGTACTGTCATCGAACTTGTCCCACACTGCCATGACATACCTTTCTGCTTTGCGATGGGGGTGCCGTGGGACTGCCCAGGAGCCAAACAGTCCCACGGCCTGGCCGCTATTTGCGGCGACGGACTGCACCAGCGCCGACACCCACAGCGGCGAGCAGTCCAACTAGCGAGACGGGTACGGCACCACCCGTCTTCGCCAGGCGTGTCAGGCCATGCGGCGACGTGTCGCAGCCAAACCAAGGCCGCACACGCCCAGCAGGATCATCACGGTCAGCGGGACTCCAGCGCCCGTGCGTGCCAGGTTGCCGCCAGCACCACGACCACCATCACCCTTCGCGGACACGACAGTCGTCTCGGACGGCTCGCCACACGCACCCTTGTGAACAACTGTGCCCGAAGCGTCGGTCACGGTCTCCACCCAGTAGTACGTGCCAGGCTCAGTGAACGTGGTGTCAGCCGACGTGTACTCGCCAGGACCCTCAACCGTGCCGAACGTCGTGGTGAACACGCGGTTCGACGCTTCACACACCTTCGCGCCGCCAGCCGGAGCCTTGAACGCTTCAAACGTCAACGTCAACGGTCCGGGCAATTCACCCTCAACGAGTGCAGTGTCGTGGGCCTTGCCACCGGCCTCAATCTTGCTGACAGCCTTCGTGGACACGCGCGGGGCGTACACTGTCTGATCCTTATCATTCAGGTCGGCGTGAACAATGATCTCGCGACCTTCCTGGCTGACAGTCTCAAACGCGACAACCGTCTTGGTGGCGAGCAGTTTCGCATCCACCTCGAACAGGACATCCACAGTGCCGTCAGGCTCGTCAGGTGTCACGGTCGCGGTCGACGTGACGGGGGTTTCACCGTTCATGATCGGCTCGCCGGTCGCCTTGTCCATCAGCGTGCCGGTCACCGTGTACTCCTTACCCACTTCAAGGCCGGTAAACGCCACAGTGTCCTTCACGGTCACAGTGCCGGTGGGGGCGAGAATCTTGTCCCCATCCGCATTGTCGGTGGCGCTCGTGCGCGCGTCGGGGAAGCGGACCGTCTGTCCACCGTCGTTAATATCCTCGTGCGTGGCCACAGTCGTCTCACCCAGCGTGAGTTTTTCGAACGCAACCAGTGTCATGCCGCGAAGGTCTGACGGGCCCTCAATCGTGAACTCCACGTCAACCGTCCCATCCTGCTGGGTGGGGGTGAACGTGGTGTGAGCCTCAAGACCGTCCACCGGCTTTCCGGTCGCCTTGTCCATCAGGACACCACTCATCGTGTATTCCACGCCGGGCTTCAGGCTCTTGTAGGACACGGTGTCACGCAGGACAACGTTCTCGTCGCCTTGCGCAACCATGTGGGACAGGCCGTTAGTTTCCACCAGGCTTGTTCCGATCTCGGGGAAGTACACGGTTTGTGCGTCGTCATGCAGGTCAGCGTGGGACGCGACCTTCACTCCGTCACGGTACAGGTCCTCAAACACGACGGTTGTCGTGCCGGACAGTGCGGCGGAGTCCGCGATCTCGTAGACGAGTTCAACGGTGCCGTCCGACTTGGGGGCGACGAACGTGGTCTGAGCAGTGACCTGTTCGCCGTCAATGACGATCGGCTCACCTGTTGCCTGGTTCATCAACGTGCCCCGAATCGTGTACGACTGTCCGACGTTGAGCTTGTGGTACTCCACGGTGTCGGTGATGGTGACGGGGCCTCCTGCCTGGGCAACCTGATCGGTGCCGGGGGTGACGGACGCTTCAGTGCCGATTTCTTCCAGTCCGAACGGGATGGACTCGTTCGTGTCAGTCACTGCCGACGTGAACGGTGCCACACGGTCATCACCGGGGAAGGATGAGACGAACACGTAGGTTCCTGCCACAGGGTTCCCGTTCTCGTCCATCTTGGCTTTGAACGTCATGTCTGCCACGTCGTTGACGTGACCGTTACGCAGCGGGATTTCCACGCTTCCCAGCACTTCGGCCTGGCTCTTGTTGTCTTCGGTGGGTTCGACACCCTTGGGGAAGAACAGCATGGAGTGGGTCATGTTCGCAACGTCGGCTTTGAATCCGGCTGTCGCGTCGAACTGGCCGTGGTCGGATGGCAGGTTGCTGATCCACAGGTCGTCCTCGAAGTACATGTTCGAGTGCGTTTTCTTCACGTTGATCGTGGACTCGACCACGCCTGGCCAGCGGATGGACTGGGTTTCGTTCGCGATACCGAACTTATCGGACCAGTCTGCCTTCACGTACTTAGCGAATTCACCCTGGTTGGCTTTGACAACTTTCCACACCCAGGTGACGAATCCGGGGTCGGACTTCTTGTCGAGTGTGACGGAGTATTCGCCCGGACCCTTGTCGGCTGTGAACGTCGCGGTGCCGAGGACTTGCGCACCTTCAGGGACGGTGGCGGTTTCGGCTGTGGGGCGTTCGCCGAGATAGTAAGCGGTGCCTTCGAAGGTGACGGGCACATAGGTGCCGTCGATCTGGACCCATTTGCCGTCTCCGTAGGTGGGGTCTGCCATGACGGTGACCTTGTCGGAGATGGTGCCGTCGTCACCGACTTTGGGGTCGGCCACGGTGGTGGCTTGGGGCTGGAAGTCGAAGATGACTTTGAAGGGCGGCACAGGCTTGTTAATTTCTTCAGGGTCACTGGGGAACTTGGGTGGGTAGGTCACAGTGTCTTGGATTTGGCCGCTGACATGCACCTTGTTCAGAGAGTAAAGCGGAACACGGCTGTAAGAGAAAATGCCAGTAACTGTTCCGTTTCCGGTGGAGCGCCACTCCAGGCTGATCGGCCTGTTGCCAGTCTTGCCGGTCCACACGTTCGTGCCGGTGGACGTGAAGACAGCCGGGCCGGACAGCGTGACTTTCGCGTCCGCACCGGCGATCCAGTTGCCCTTATGGTCAATCGCGCCGATGTTGTGGATAGCGCCCTGACGATCACCCTCACCGGTCACTGTTGCGTCTTTCGCGTTGAAGCCGCCGGAGTTGCGAGCCTCTTGTGCCATTGCCTGGGCAAGTGAGAGAACTCCGGGTTGAGCGTTCTTCACGTCGTTATACATGGCGCGAACATCACTGGCAGCGTTGTGGCCCGCGTGATCCTGCTCGAAGTTCTGGTGAATCAGGAATGACAGTGCGGCACCGCGTTCTTTTGTCAGATTGTTCTGGTACTTGTCCAGCAGCCAAGCTGCCTGAGAGTTCGAGACTTTCAGGTCAGCAGGCGCGAACGAGCGTGTTCCGCTTATCTTCGATAGCGTAGCGTTCTGGCCTGGTTGAGGGTTGTACTTCCACATCTGGACGCACCAGACGTTTTCTCCAGGCACGCCATTAGGGGAGTCGTAGGGGCCGAACCAGAATCCCCCTCCTCCAAAATCGTTTGCCCCCACGCTGGTGGGGATCCTCATTCCCTTGTCGAGCTGGTAGCCCGCAAGGGACGGCTTTTGCGCAAGGACTACTCCTGCGAAAGCTAACGTGAAGGCAACACATACTGCCATCACGTGACGCAGGGGTGTCGTCAGGCGTTCACCAAGCCTTGACTGCATCGTGGTACTCCTTCATCTAGCTAGAGTGGCGGAAGCGTCAAACCCCCGTCACTTATCGCTAATGCGACAAACATGAAGCCCACGCCGCGCTGTGTGAGTCGAGTAACACAAAAGGGGCCTGCCAGCATTCCAGCCAGCAGACCCCACAAGGCCACGTTATGCGGGACGGGCAGTCGAGTCAGCAGTATCCGCCGGTCGCATTGCCGTGCGTATCGAATTCCCCGCAAATCCGGGTATCGCCCGAGTATTCCCACTCCCACGTGTATTCGTCTCCGCCGCCGTTGTCGCCACCGCTGGGGGCAGGAGCACTCGGCGCTGGTGCAGGCGCAGAGTAGTCCGGCTCCACGTAGCCGCCGCCTGACGTGTAGTCAGGCTCCGAATACGTCGGCTCCACGTAACCGCCAGCAGGTTCACTGGCGGCAGCCTTGGCTTCCTCGGCCTTCTTCCACGCGGCGTGAGAATCCGACACCTTCTGGGCAGCAGCCTTCACCTGGTCGGTCGCCTCAGTCAGCTTCGCGCTCATCTCGTCGAACGGGTCAGCCGTCTCGCCACTGAGAGCGTCAGCTTGACCGATCAGGGCTGTCGCCTCGTCCACAGTCTTTTGAGCCGTGGTGCGTGTCGCGTCGTCACTCACTTTGCCGGTCGTGTCGGACAGAACCTTGATTGCCTTGTCCACTTCCGCCTTGAGAGTATCGCGCGCAGCCACCATCAGGTCTTTCGAATGGGAAGTCATCGCGGAGCGAACCTGAGTGCTGGCAGTGTCAATTTTCTGGGCGGCACTGGTGAACACTCCAGCCGAATCGTTCAGTGACTGCGCACCATCACGCATGTCGCTCGTGGTGCCCGACTGGGCGGCAGGCATGGTCAGAGCGTTCGCCTCGTCCAGTGCAGCGCGAAGGTCAGCCCGGCTCGAATCATCGTCACCCACCTTGCCCTCCGAGTCGGCATACAGCTGTTCGCCTCCACTGATCGCGTCCGTCAGGGACGTGTATGCGCCAGTGGCAGCAGACTGCGCCGCGTCAAACTCGCTGCGCGCCGCACTTGCCGCGTGAGAGCGGTAGGCGCTCACGCCAATAATCGCCACTACCAGTGCGACGACAACCGCGACGCACACCGCCACGACCATAGCCTTGCGGTTCTTCACAAGCCGCGCAAACACGCCGTTTTCTTGAACTCCACCACTCGTACTCATTGCCCTCACGTGACCTTTCTTTTACCCGAGTAAGTTTTGGATTCACCCGAGTTGTGGGACGAGAACACTCCACATGACACACTATCAAGCATGGAAGCACACGGAACGCGAAACGCTCCGACACGGCACTGCACCGGCAGGCTTTACATCCCGGCCTCCACGCGGGCAGCCTCAACGAACCCGCCCAGGCGAGGCGGTAGCTCCACCACGTGACCGTCCGGGTTCACACCAAAACCCAACCGGCGACCAGAACGCGACTGGGGTGGCACCGCATCTATACGCAACCCCAATGAGTCGAGCGCCCTGCCGTTCACATCCACACTCAAGCGACGCATCCACCACGGTGTGCCCGCGCACAATGCCAGATTCTCCACCGCGAATGTCAGATCACGATTTTTGCTGGAAGGCACGTCCCACACGTCGAGCAATTCCACACTGCGGCCAGCAGCACTGCGAGCTGTCAACACGCCCAATGCGTCCGTATTCACCCGCTCAAATTCGGGAAACCAGTCACGCCACGACGCCACAAACATCCGCTCCGCCACCCTGTTCGACGGGCCACCCGGATGCAGGCGAGCCGCCCGCGCCACACTCCGACGCACCCGCCCCTCAAGAGCCGGACCCGACGACACGCCAGCCTCCACAAACACCACCACCAAGCCAGAACGGTCAAACGGGGAGGATGCCAGTGTGCGCGCCCACCGAGCTGTCTTCGCATCTAGGTTCGGAGTCGCACTCGCCGTCAACTCCACAGCCACCCGCACCCCATCACGCCTGACCAACACAGCGTCCGCACACGACGACGACCTGGCGCACCACGACGGTCGGCCCATCCCCACACTGTCAAACGCCAACACCGGCACGCTCGCCACACGCTCACCAGCCACCCCACCCACGTCACATATTTGCGCCACCCGCAACGCCAACTCCGCCATCAACACGTTATGACGATCCCCATTCGGACCACCCACCACCGGCAACCCGCCCGACGCGCACCACCGCTCCGCCAACGACAACTCCGAGACAAAACGACGCACATCCTTCGACCGCCCGATCTTCACCAGGCACGGCCCCTTATTACGCGAGGAGTTAAACCACGCCACCACCGGGAACCCCACGTCCAGCACGCCCAACGCGAACAGGCAGCGCACCAGCTTCGACGGGTACGACGCACCCCTCGTCGACGTGCCCGCCTGACTCTTTCCCACAAACGCCGACACCTGCTGCGCCGTCAACGTGTGCCACTGCGCCACCGCCCCGACAATCAAAGCGGCCTCACTCATGCGTGAACGCACATACCGCCACGCCTCCTCCTCACCAATCATCCACATGTCCGGCACATACGTCGAACGCCACGACTGCACGCTCGTCACACGCCTGTCCGCCCACGACGCGAACGCGCCCTGGCCAAACACGCCGTTATAAAACAAGTCCTGCCGCTGCGCCAACCCAAACGTGAGTGGAGGCACCTGGCTGAAAGGCGTACTCACAACACCCACCCCTGCCGGGAAGCAAACGCCCCCCTGTCCGACTCAAAATCAGAAAGCCGCACCGTAAACGGAGGCAACGTCTCCCCACGCACACTCGTCTTCACCACCGCCGTGAAACGCGGCAAGTTCGCCACATCCTCCGCATACCACGACTGGCCGCGAAGCGAGAGCAACTCCGCGAGCGCGCCCGCAATCTGAGGGTTTTCCTGACGCAACACCACCAGCGTGCCGAACCCCAACGCAGCCTGACGCACCCCCGCCTCCAGCTGTTCCGGATACTGCGTCGCAAAAAACAGGCGCACCCCAAACGCGCGACCCTGATTACGCAGCCACTCAATCACCTGAGGACTCGACCCCTGAAGCAGTTTCAACTCATCGCACATCACCGACACGTACCGGTCCTGATCCTTCCACCCCACACACCGGCGCTCCACACACGCGCGCAACAAAAACAACGCCATCGCACTTAACGCGCTCACCACCGTGGTCGGCATCCCGCTCGCACCACAATTGATGACCACCGTGCGCTCGTGATACAACACCATGTCGAACGTGACACGCCGCCGCCCCGGATCCCACCACGACCCCGCACCCAGCAGAGCGTCCACCTTGTTACGCGGAGCCTCACACAAATTCCGCCGCGCACTCGGCGTCACCGAATCGTACAGGGGGGCAAGCCCACTGCCCGCATCCACCAGGTCAGGCCACGCGCCCTCGCGGGCAGCCGCGTCACGCACAAACCCCGCCACGAGTTGACCCGCATCATCCCCACGCCCGCCCAGCAGAATGTGTGCCCACTGCATGAACGACAAGCGACCCAGGTCAGCCACCCCGGCAGTGGAGGCGCCCACACGATCCGCGCCACGCCACCCATCCTCCTGCATGTCCTGAAGAACAAACGCCGCACACATCACCGCCCGCAACGTCTCCTCACTACGCTCACGAATCGCATCATCGGCGAACCCATGCTTCATCGCATCCGTAAACCGGCGCGCCCGATCCACAGCAGACCCAGACCCCACCATGTCCAACGCGAGAGACGACGCATCCCCCACATCAATCACATCCACCACGCCCGACACGCCCACCTGGCGCCCCAACGTGTCACACCAATTCCGGTACGCAGCCACCCCATCACCCTTCGACTCGAACACGATGATCGGATGATGCACCCCCGTAAAATGCCTCCCCACACTCACGCCACCACGCCGCGCTTTCTGACGCGTCAACTTGTCCAACACGGCGAACGCAAACTGCGCGAGCAAAGCGAACGTCTTACCCGAACCAGCCTCACCAACAGCGAAAAAACCCTGCCAGAGGCCCTGCGCGTCCACATGCGCACTCTCACCACGCGACCCCACGCCAATGAGCGGGCCAATGGATGCGTCCTGGCACGCGGCAGGAACCGGCCTGGACCTGGAGCGTGACGCGCCCGACAGGCCCTCAGCCTGCGGGGCAACCAGTGGGACAATCGTGTGCTGGCCCACCATGAACGACCCGCGCGCCAACGGGTAGCCGCCCGCAGACTCTTTCCCCTCGTCGCGACGCGGCCTCGACGGGGGCACACACCTCTTCGGCGGTGCAGCCGACACTTCGCGCACCAGCTTGGCGGTCGACCAGCCCACATTCACCCTGGCGCGCCACGCCATCCACGCGCACACCACACCCCACACGAACAGTGGAACAAGCAGCCACCACGACCACAACCAGGCGGCACACGCCAACACGACGCCACCCGCCACGCCCGCCACAATCGGGGCGACAGGAGAATCCACCCGTGCACGCACATCCACATCGAACCCAGGCATCACCGAGCGCACAAGTTCGACCAACTGTGCCGCATCATGACGATCCTGCGCACCCACATCCACGCTCGCCACCACCGCGCCCGCAGACGTCGAATGGTGCTGCGGGACAGCCGACCCCAACCGGGCAGCCACCCACCGCTTCACGTGACGCGCCTCCCCACCAGTAGGCTTACGGAACCGCACCACAATCATCGACCCGACCGGCATCTGGGACGCCAACGCGCCCACCGCCACGTCCACGCTCACACCCACCTGTGAACTCGACTGGCCCACACCGCCCCGGCGCGCAACCATCCGCCCCGACACCGGCATGTCGGCAGGCACGTCCACAAAATCGCACTCCTCACACTCCGCGCCCACCACGGACGCCACCTGCTGAGCCAGGCTCGCATAGTCGGACGAAACAAACTGCATCAGCCCCGTCTCATCACGCGTCACAACCAGGGCGGACACGTCACCCCTGCCCATCGCGGCGGAAATGGAACGCGCCGCCAACACGAAATCGCTTCCCTCCAGGTGCGCCTTGCCTGATCGGACCACGCGCCAAATGTTCATCGCACTCTCCTCTCACCTACGGGTAATGCGACAACCCCAAACCACAAATACACCCCAAAAAACAGGCAAAAACAAAGTAAAGCCGCGCGCCCCCATTTGCCCCCACCCAGTCACCATCACGCCTGGCGCGACGCCTAGAGTGGTCCAGGTGGTGGGGCGAGCCGGGTTTGTGTGTGATGGTTGCGGCTCGCTTGGTGGTTCGCTTTGCGACCTGGATGGTTTGGGCTTGAGTGTTCAGCACGGCGAGCAGGACTGTTCGGCCTGCGTTCACCCCTACGCAGGACGGTTGAGGTTTCATGCAGTATCACGAGCAGGACTAGCCGCCCTGCATGACCCGCACGAAACAGTCCGGCCTGGTTCAGGTTCCAATTCACGCACGACTCTCAGCAACCACACTGAACATTCACAACGCGACCGGTAAGGCACAGGCTCCAGGGGGCGACACGGCATACGCGGCTCGTAGGGTGCAGGCGTGCAGGGGCGCACAATTTTACTCGGTGCAGGCCCCGGTGGCGGGACGCCCAACGTGACGCGCGCGAAGCGTAGCCGACCCGCGCTACGCGCGGCCCCACTAGAAGAAGCCAACACGCCCCCACGAAGAAACAGGCACGCCCAGCCGCGCCCGAGCGGAGCCCACCGACAGGTGGGCGACGCGCCCCAAGCAC
>NZ_JBWPVR010000017.1:0-16582 GCF_056590195.1 Pauljensenia sp. C0170B5
GCTCACACACATGATGACGTGACGCAGGTCACAAATGGGAGACTTGACAGGTTTTTCGAACACACCACAAGCGGTTCATGAACGACACCCCTGACTCTTTTATCCGCCCAACGGACTATGGGGTGGTGAACGTCGTTGAGAGCCCGTTTTCACCCCCACTTTTTACGTGACACACACCACAACCCACGTAGGACGTTCGTCCCGTCACGCACCCAAAAAACAGGGCGATTGACGGGGTGAAAAACGCCTCGCGCGCCACCCCCTCACCATGCATAGTTATGCACACCTATGCATACTATAAACAGGTAAAGACGAAAAACATTTGACGCTTTTATTAAATCTCGCTCATAAACTATGTGAGTTAAAGAAAATTAATTCGCGACACGCCCACCCGTCCCACAAGAAAGAACATGAAAGAAAAACTCCGCCGACCCAGACCACACCTGATGATGGGCGTCAACGACCTGGAAACACTCCACCCCGACATCGCAGCCCAATGGGATCAGGACCGTAACACGCGGCTCACACCCGCCACAGTCCTCGCCACCGCACGGGCACACGTCTGGTGGGTCTGCCCCTACGGACACTCCTGGAAAGCAGCCGTCTGTACGCGCACTGTGCGCCGTAAAGGATGCCCCACATGCGAGTCCCCCAACTGTGTTAGCGGCGTCAACGACCTGGAAACCCTCCACCCTGACATTGCCCGCATGTACGCCACCGACATGAACGCCATGCCGCCCAGCAAGGTCGCCAGCGCCTCCCACCACACGTACTGGTTCAGGTGTAAGCGCGGACACCTGTTCTCCACCCAGGCGCGCCGCATGGTCGCCGGATACCAATGCGTCCAATGCTCCGCCACCTACCAGCCACACTGGTTCCTCTCCGCCCTGTGCGCGCAAACCGACCCCGACGTGTTCTACCCCGAACGTGCGGGAACCACCGCCCCAGCCCTGTCAATCTGCTCGCGCTGCCCCGTCGTAGCCGAGTGCCGTGCCTACGGTGACCGCGTGGAGGAAGGACTCACGCAGTATGAGCTGTGGGGTGTTCTCGGCGGGGAAACCGCCTACCAGAGGGCTGTGCGCAGACGCAACCAGGCCGTCTGAAAGCCGCCCAGGCCACGTGAACTAGGCTTCTGCGAGCGCCGTACCAGCCCCCCGCAGGCGGTTACTCCCCGATTGAACTACCCACGCCCACGAGGGGCGGGGATTCTGGGATCACTCACCAGAAGTTTCTGCTTCATTGACGGTTGCTCAGAAACCAGATGATCCTGGTGTCGGAGTCTTCTACCATCTCCACAGACTGACACCGCTGTTCCAGCGGCCAAAACATTTTTCGCTGCATTAATGTCGCGGTCGTGGATAGATCCGCATTCAATGCAGACCCATTCACGAGTTTTCAAGCCATTCATGCCTTTAGGTCCAGTTGTCGCACCACAATCGGAGCATAACTGAGTCGAAGGATGAAATCTGGGAATTACCTCCACATTCCGTCCATACCATTCAGCTTTGTAGGCGAGCATGGATCGGAACTCTGCCATTCCTGTGTCGAGAATGGACCGGTTGAGGCCGCGTTTGCGCGAGCCTCCCTTGGCGGCCATATTTTTCACCGCCAAATCCTCTAGGATGATGGTTTGGTTTTCACGCACCAACCTAGTGGAAAGTTTATGGAGAAAATCTCGTCTACTGTCAGCAATCTTCGCTTGAGCTTTCGCTAGTTTCAGGCGAGCTTTCTCCCGATTCTTGGAGCCTTTTTCTTTTCGGGCTAAACTCTTTTGGAGCTTCGCAACCTTTTTATGGTGCTTACGCCCGATCCTCGGTGCTTGGATTTTCTCGCCATCAGAGGTGACTGCGAAATCCTCAACACCCAAGTCAAGACCAATAGTCTTGGTTGAGGGTGGTAGATGGTCAATCTCCTCCTCAACCAAGATGGAGATATGGTATCTTCCTGCCCGGTCAAGGGAGACAGTAACCGATGACGGTTCCGCGCCTTCCGGTAAAGGCCGCGACCAGACAATATTGAGAGGGCCGTCGGTTTTAGCGAGCTTAATCTCACCGTTCTTATAGGTGAACCCATTGCCCGTAAACATTGCTGATTGTTTTGTTTTCCGAGACTTAAATCGAGGATAATTCGCTCGCTTCTCGAAGAAATTAACCATCGCCTTTTGCTGGTGGCGCAAAGCTTGTTGGAGCGGTACTGAGGATACCTCATTAAGCCAGATATAATTTGCGTCTCGTTTCAGTGAGGTAAGGTGTTCGCTTGCTTGACCGTAGTTTACTGAAACTTTGTTTTTTACCCACTGGCGCTGCCGCCAATCCAAAATCTGGTTCCATACGACACGAACGCAACCGAATGTCCTGAGCAGCAAATCCTCTTGCTCAGACGTTGGATAGAAACGGTACTTGTACGCCCGTTTCGTTATCATTCGAGTCATATTCTTATTCTAACATAATAGGGTGTTAAATTGTAAGTAAAGGCTGGAAGAAAGCGGGGATGGCGCAATCCCTCTCACGCCCACAAGGGGCGGAGTATTCTTGCGCCAGACTTCATAAAACAGGACTGACCCAGGGACACACATGACAGTCAGATGCACGCTGACCGAGCGGACCACGCTGTACCCGTCTCGTGACACAATGGGACGTGTTCGCGCCTGTCAGGATCAACGTCGCTCCTGGTGGGCACGAAAACTCCAGCGCACCTCGTACATCTGGTTCATGAGATTCACACGGTACCACACGTCTGACAAAACCCTGCGATCCACGTCAGCGGGTGGCAGGTTGTCCAACACGACTTTCAGTTGCTCGTCCGTCACCGTGTACGGGTTTCGCCTGGGAGTTTGAATCACCGCATACACGACAGCCTGCGGAGTCCCGATCGTGCGCATCATGTTTTTCGCGCTCGCAGCCCACTGGTCTACGGCAGCGTCCGACGTGGCTTCCGGCATCTGGGCCAGCGCCATAATGTCCTTGCCCGCGACAACGATGTGAGTGACGGGACTGAACGCACTGGCAGAAAACACGCGCACATGCTCACATGCCTGCGCGTACTCGTACAGGTGGCGGTGCAGCGCGGTCGAATGAGACTGCCCCACCACTTTTATTTCAGCCTCCTTCTCGGAATACCCGTAGGTACCGCCCGCCCTGGCCTCAATCCGGTCAGTGATCGAATGCTTGATGACAACCAGGAGGCCCAGCATTGCCAGTTCACACGCGTAGAACCAGATGAACCACTCCAAGGGGATGGTGATGAAGAAGATTAGGCAGATCAGGGTGATTGCCATGAGTGTTATGAATGCTGCGCACTGGTTGAACGGGGAGCGGTGTTTCATCAGTGCGCTGACCAGTGCCCACACGCCGATGATGGCTGCGGGGTAGAAGTAGAGGGACGCGGGGAACGTTGTGTGGTCCAGGATGGTGGCGCTGATCAGTGTGAGTGCTCCGTAGGCGATGGGCGCGGCAATGGTGGCCCACCATGACCAGGTGTTGGGCACGGTACGCACGTGGACGTGCTGGTAGCGGGGCGCGGTGAAGTCGGTGGTTGGGCGCGGACGAGCGTATTCTCGTGGGCGCTGCTGTGCGCGCGGCTCGTCGTGCGGCTCGCTCGGCTGTTCGCGTGGCGTCTCATCTTTCAAACTGAGGTCGTACTGAGCGCGCTTGCCAGGGTCCTTGAGCGTGTCCCACGCGGCGTTAAGCTGGGCGGTCATGTCTGCCCCACCCTGGCCTGCCATGTCAGGGTGATAGACACGCATCATGTGGCGGAACGCCTTTTTGATCGTGTCCACGTCCGCGTCGGGGGTGACCCCGAGAATTTGGTAGTAGTTGAGTCCTGTTGCCGTGTTCATGTTTCATGCCACCTCTTTGGTTTAGGTTCCCGTTGTGCCCCTACTTGTGGGACGAGGCGGGTGGACATGCGCGGGCAAAGTGGAGCCCCCAGCCGGGATGGGCAGGGTGGTATAAAACCGGCTGGGGGCAGTCTATGGTCGCCCCATACTCACAGCGGGGCGTAGTGAGCCCTACTAGGCGTCGTAGGTGCCCAGGTCTTCCACGTGGCGCAGCACGCGGAACGTGCGGTTCTCACCATCGTCGGATACGAACGGGTCCTGGTCCTTATACAGGAGGACGTGGTGGCCGACCAGGCCGCGCGCCATGTTCGCCACGTAGTTGCCTTCCTCCGTGTACAGGCGTTCCGTGTTGATACGTTCCTCCTTGTCGGACAGTTCGCCGCCGCGAAGCCCGTGGAACATGACGACCGCCCTATTCGTCTTACGGTCACGACGCACCGAGTCGATCACAGCGCTGATGACACCCTTACGGCTGCCTTTTTCGGCGTGAATGATGCTGTCCATCCGGTCGATTGCTTTCATCACGCTGGACCCTTCACCGGTGAGCGTAAGCAGTTTGATGGAGGCTCGGCGTACGAGTTCGGCCAGTGACGCGTCCGGGTCGTCCTCACGCATGGCGAGGGCGATCGGGATGCTGGCGATAACGAGGTCACGATTGTCCATGATGGTGTTTCCTTTCGAGTATTATTTGGCCGCCAGTTTTGCCCATGGGGCTTCACTGGACGTGACAGGGTTGTCAAGCAGATCCATGTCCGTGTTGACGAGGAACACGATCCGCTTGGTGACGTTATCCACCCACTTTTCCCATGTTTCGATGGGCGAACGGTCATGGTCTTGCATGTCGTTGCGGCGGATCGGGATGAACAGGGGCGCGGGCTGTTCTTCGACCACTTTGAACAGGTGGTAGCGCAGCCTGGCGTTCGCGGAGGTGTCCATGTCGGTCGTGCCGGTGATGGAGTGTTGGGCGCTCATGATGATCCATGCGAGTGTGCGGGTGAGGGCACCGATGTCACCTTTCGTGAATGGCGCGTTGGTTTCACCGAGCATTTTGACAGCCAGTTCGGATAGTTGTCCGGCTGCGAGCATGGCGTAGGAAGCCATGTTGACGTGCCCGTCGACGTGGGTGCCTTCCCATGCTTTGGATTCTCGCCACTGTTTCATTTCTCCCACCTCTTGTGTGCCGGAGGGTTCTTCTGTTCCCTCGTTACTGTCTCTTGTGGGACGGTCGGCCTGTTCGCGTACGGGGACTGCGGGGAGGATTTCGTCCGTGTTGAATCGTGGGGATGGCGTGTTGGTGCGGGCGAATGGGCAGGATGTGACTAGGGGGCACCAGCCACATAGTCCGGATGGGCGTGCGGGGAAGCAGCCCGTGTCCAGTCCGGTGTTGAGTGTGGTCCAGGCTTGCTCCAACAGGTCGAGTGTGTGTCCGTTTTCCTGACGGTTTTTGACGGCCACGATGCGCGTGGTGGCGTGCGTGACGTAGTGGAGTCTTCCGCCGCTGATTGTGTAGGTGCCGAGCCCTGCGGTTTCCAGGTGTTTGGGGAGGGCCATTGCGTACAGGCGGATTTGGTCGCCGTGCGGGTCACCGAATTTGAGGGCGTTTTTTCCACTCTTGTCTTTACCCGTCTTGTAGTCGATGATGGTGAGGGTTTTACGGTCGGCGTCTTTAATGTCGATACGGTCGACGATGCCGTGGACGGGGATACCGCGCAGTGTGATGTTCGTGAGTGGGAATTCTGTTTTGAAGACGGCCTGGCTTTTCTTGAGTCGTTTTTCGATGGCGAGGTTGCCGAGAACGTTGCTGAGAACCTGGCTGGTCCACAGTGTTTTTTCGTCTTCGGTGAGTTGGCCGTTCATCTGGTCGTGGAGGAGTTCGCGTGTCAGGCGTGCGGCCACCTCGTCGCTGGGGGTGTTTCCTGGCGAGTAGAGTTGTTCGAGAACTGTGTGGGTGGCGCTGCCGATACTGGTGGCGTCGAAGGGGCGGGCAGTGGTTGTGAACATTTTGCGCACTGCTGCTTTCGCGGGGCACTGGTTGACGTCCTGCATGGTGGAGGGCGACAGGTAGGGTCGGCGGATGGTTTTCAGCGTGTCGTCGCTGGTGACGTGGAGTCCGTCGCGGCCCCATTCCAGTGTGTTCTCAACATTCCCGTTCATAACTCTTCTTGTGGGACATGGAGGCACTCCAGGGAGCGGTCTTTCCAGGCTTTGGTCCTGGAAGCCTGTCAGCGCCGTTTCGTACGCGGGACTCACAGCGCAGACATAAAGTCATTCATGATTGACTTGTGGGAGTCAACGTTGATAGACTATCGTGGTGACGAAGCGGAAACAGCTGATGAAGCAGATCGCACAATACGCACGGGACAATAATCTCGACATGCGAATCCGGGAAGGTGCGAATCACACGCGCGTATGGGTGGGCACAGCGTACACGACCATTCCAAGGCACAGCGAGATCCCTGACAGGTTCGCCCAGACAATACTGAATCAGATACGAGGAAAATAATATGGCACACTACACGGCGCGCGCCACGCGGGACGAGGGCTGGTGGACGGTCACCGTCGACGAGATTGACGGGCTGTTCACGCAGACAAGGCGACTCGAACAGATTCCCGGCATGGTGAAAGACGCACTTGAACTTTTTCCCGAACTGGACGATTCTCCGCAGGAGGCAGACGTAACGGTTGTGCCGCAGGACCGCTGGGCTCAGGTATGCGCCAATGTCGCGCGCACCCGAACGACAGCAACACAGGCGCGAAGCGAGGCAACACGTGCGATGACGGAAGCGGCACAGGACATGGCCGACAGCGGCCTCTCCTGCCGCGACATCGGAACCCTACTAAACATCAGCTTCCAGCGTGCGCAAAAACTCGTCCAGGCAGGCCGGTGACACCAGACGTATTTCCGGTTCGGGGCGTATTGTCCGTGACGGCCATGAGCTCCACTAACCGTTGATACGCGTGTCAGCCTTTCGCGGCTGATACGGGCATTTCAACCGTCCTGCGGATCGCCACTCTGGCGTAGTGGTAGGTGCCACCCACAGATGTGTCCTCGTCTTTAATCAGCATCGTCTTTTTCGTACGCTGCCGCTCCCCCATGCCCAAAACCCTCGCGTCCAGCAGGTCAAACTGGTCGGGGTTGTGCTTGTCCAAAAAGGTGATCGGCACCCCCATCGCCCCCGCATAGCCCGCGGGTATGCGGGTGACTCGCCCCACCTCGATCGCGTCGTAATGGTCATAGCGCGGGTACTTGTCCGGCGTGTACCGGCAGGTGAGCATCATGGGTGGTGCACCGTGACCGTGCTTCAAGGTGGTGAACCAGCGGGTGAGCGTGCTGAGGTGGGCGGTCTGCCCGTCCGGCGTGTTGAAGATTGTGGGCCTGGTGATACCCAGGTGTGCGCGCCCCGACAGCAGGAGCGGGTAGAACTCGGCGTAGCTGACGGCATTCAGATTGCCGACCACGAGAAAATCAGCGTCCAGATCGTCCAGGAGTGTTGCGTAGTCGCGGAACAGGCTGAACGGCGGGTTGGTGATGAGAATGTCGGCATCGTGGGCGAGTTTGACGCATTCGTCTGACCGGAAGTCCCCGTCGCCTTCAAGCCTTCTGACGCGTGTGCCGCGTGCGTCGATAGTGATGTGGGTTCCTCTGCCGCCCGGTGTCATGGAGGTGGCGTCCAGTCTTTCCAGCCCGATCTGGTGGAAGTTGTGTGACAGGTAGCGGGTGAAAGCACTGTTTGAACTGTCTGCGTTGCAGTAGACGCGGGCGCCTTTCAGACTTTCCGCGTAGTGGTCGAGTTCGGCCTGCACGTCTTCGATACGCGTGTAGAACTCGTCATTACAGTTTTTCTTCGACTCATTGAAGTTCAGGTTGGTGTTCACCCACCCACCAGTTGCGGCACCCGCACAAACAGTACCGCCACGGCAGGACCCGCCAGCCCAACGTCACGCTCCGACCGTCTGAAGGCTCCGCTCCACCCTCCACTCGTTTTCAGGCGGCACCTTCATGTCCGACAGGCGGCACGCGCGAAACACGGCAGCATCCAGCTTGTCCATACTGGCCGTCATCACGGTGCGAACCGGCACACCCTGATCGTCTGTTACCGTCACCATCACCGCGCCATCCGATCCAGCCACACGGACCACGCTTCCACGCCCGGCATCCACGCGCGGCAAATCTTCATCCGGCACGACACTGACCCACGCGCCCAACGACTCCACGCGCGCACACAACTCGGCAGGAAGCCCAGGGTCATCCGCGTACACTGAGCCGCCCGGTGTGCACGCGGGCCACGACGCGCCTAACGGGTCCATACCATCCATGTCCGGCTGACCGGCATTCTCTATGTCCGACCGGACCATATCAGTCACGCCCAGCCCACCACGCTCCAGCTCCTCATGCTCACTGAGCGGCCTGCCACAATCCACGCACACAACCATCGTATGCACGTGCAGACACTCGCGATGCTGCTCACGATCCTCCACAGCAGCCTCAAACGCGCAACCCTGCCTCACTCTCATTCACCCCACACGTCCAAGCTCACAGGCGTACACCACACAAGCACCCCATCAATACGGCGCCTCACCCGCGTCTCACCCTTAGCCAGCACGCCAGGAGGCAGCAAATCCACCAGCGCACGATTCACACCCTGCGCACCACCCGACCAGTGCAACACGTTCGCCACCGCGTTTTGATCCAAAAACAGCCACTCGCCACCATTCCACTTGCCGATATGACCCACGCGCCGCTGAGACACGCTCACAGGATCGCCCAACGTTGCCACGCCCTGCGAGATAAGCGACTGCACGCGCTCAATAATCTTCTGCCCATCCGACATGTTCGAATTCATGATCGTGCGAGTATTCACCAAACTAAAGTTCGCCAACGCGTCCGCCGCATAATCCGTCAACTCGTCCGCCTGCTTCTCACTGACAATCTCCAGGTCAACAGCCAGTTCCATGAACACGTTGTACCCCGTGATGATCGACGCCAGTGACGTGATCGCGCGGCTCGTCATGTTCACCTGCTTGAACCGCTCCCCATAGGTGTCACGAAGATCCTTCTCCACATCGGTGCGTATGTTTTCCAGGCGCCGCACAAAAATGTCAAACCTGGCCTGAGCCGCCTGACGCGGATTCCGCTCAACGTCCGACAGTTTCACGCTCTCAATACTCATGGCGACGCGACGCAGGAACAGTGCCGTCATGTACGTGAAACCCTCATCGGTCATCTCGTAAAACTTCTTCAAGGCCGCTTCCCCACCATCATCCGACCCGTCCGGCATTGTCGCGCGCTTGAACATGGCTCCCGCCTTCACAGGAATCACCATCATCCTGTCCAACCCGCTCTCGGCAAAGTTACCGCCCGTCGGCACTTCCTCACCCGTGATGATCGTCAGCGGTGCCGCATCATCCGTGTCACGCACCCCGATCGTGCCAGTCACACGATCCACCTCGCCACGCTTCTTACCGCCCGACCCGTGAGAGCGTCGCAGCAGCATGTCCAGCGCGCTCGCAGCTTCCTCAGCCTTGCGTGCACTGTTTTCCGGCTTGAAATCGTCCACGTGCACAAAAATGTCGTTCATCCCGTTACACAGAAGGTCGACAGCGTTCGCCGTCGAATTGAACGTCGCCATCGGCGGGCGCCTCGGACCCCACGTCGGGCTCAAACACGACGTGAGAGCCTGCGCGAGCGTGGACTTGCCCGACGACTTGGGGCCGAAAAACCCGATCGCCGTCTGCGGAGTGATCGGCAGGAACGACAACGCGAACGCGCCGATCATCGTGTCCCACTGCTCCGGCTGGTTGAGCAGGTCACGCAGATGAATAAACTCGCGCATCTGCACGCGCGCCAGACCCACCATGTTCCCCATCTCAGGGATCATGATTTTCTTGAAGTCCGCCGTCATCGGCTTGGTCTGCACCCGGTCAGTGAACTGCGCGCCGTGAGCGCCGCTCGCACACACCCATACCCAGTGCGGCTCATCCCCACCGGTCAGATACCAGCCGAAGCGCCGCAGGTTCTCACACACAGGCAGGTCGTCCGGCGAGGCTGCGCGGATCGCGTTGGCAATATCATCATTAGGTCGACAGGGGCGCTCCACTTTCACGCCTTCAGCGCCTGGCAGCTGCCCGAGCCACACTCCCGCTTCTGCGAGCTTATCGTCAGGCACCATGATGGGCGCGTGACGGACCACACCACCCGCCCCGTCGGGCGTGGTCACTTCCAGTGTCAGCAGTTTCGGGCCGGTCAAATCATCAATCCCGTTTTTCACCCACGAGTCGACTTTTACAATCCTGGCCGCCGCACGCACCTGCACGGTTTCCTCACCCAACTGTTCATGGCCGTCAGCGTCAATGATGATCCGCTGAGAGTAGATGACGCCTTTCGCCATGTCGCTCGTCCATTTTTCAGCCTGCGCACTGCGCATAGTGACCGGCTTTTTCGGCTCACCGGGCAGCCCTTTCGCCCCGTCAATCATGGTGGCGAGCTTACTGGCACGCTCCTCGTCACCCCTGATCCTGCCGATAAAATCGTCCAGCCCGTTCGTCCCACCCAAAAACGACAGGTTCACGAACCGAACGTTCGCCGACCCCACGCGCGTCATGCCGACAATCGCGTCACGCAGCGCTTTGCCTGCCATCCACACGTTGTGGTTGGTGGAAATGTCCGCGTCCAAAATGATCGTGGCCTTCTCAATATGGTCAGACAGGATGGTGGTGAGGTCTTCGTGCGGCATTTTGTCGTGCCGCCAGTTCTGACACCCCTGGATGCCGACAACGAAAACGCTTTCGTCAGCGTACTCGCGGGCAACGAGGGTCTGCTTGGTGCCTTCCACGAGAAGAATGTGAGTGGCTTTCCCCATTTTTGCTTCCTGCTCCTCAGCCACGTTGATGACGGAGCCGGACCCTTGAGCCTGGAGGTATTTGAATTTGGGTTTGCCTTTGTCGTCCAGTGGCGGGTTGTCGGGGCGGAGCTGGTGGACGATCGTGCCGCCACACTTGCGCAGCGGGTAGACGATGCCGGGCAGGACGCTCGCGTAGGTTGCCAGGTCGGGCGGCAGGTCGCCTGGTTTTTGTGCACTGAACACGCCGACTTGTTCAGCCCACGCGGGGTCGATTCCTTTTTCTGCGAGTAGTTCCCTGTGCTTTTTCAGCAGTCTCGACCCACTCATGCGCCATCACCTTTCACCAAGTTTTCGGTTTCAACTGTCCTTTCTTGTGGGACGCTGGGGCCAGTGACGGCACGCGTGACCATCAGTATCGAGTGTGCGTGACTTTCTCGTAGAACCCGTGCGGGATTTGTTCTAGGGCAGCTTCAAAAATGGCGGCGTCCTGCTGCCAGTTGCCACCCTGGACGTAGGCTGCGGACCTGCGGATCCACGCGGTGCACGTCTCACTCACGTACTCGTCGTTCCCGCCGACATAACACCAGCGGCGCACAAGAGCCCACCGGACGATGATGGGGGCAGCGTAAGCGAGCTTGTCACTGTTCAGGGCGCGCAGCATCCGGTAGGTTTCGTGAATACTGGTTTGCGCCTGGAGAAGGATGGTGGTGTGTTCCGAGTCCAGGTCGCCTTCCAGGCATGACAGGATCGGGTCCTCACTGATGGTGGCCCCACTGAGCGGCATGAGGTCAGACATGTGGGTTCTCACGGTGAACGCCCTGCCGTCTGACGGCTTGTAGACGCGCCACGGGTCGTCGTCGGGAAGTGTGGCCAGTATTTGCCAGGTGATTCCGCTGATGAAGGCGGCGAACCTGTCGTGATCGTCGTGCGCGAGGGTTCGGGTCGCGTGTGCTGCCCAGCGTGCCTGGTGCAGTGTCGTGTAGGGGGCGCAGAGCGCAGCCACCCACCGCGCGTAATCGGTCGTGTTCATGGTGTGCTCCTGTCAGTCGTGTCACCTGGTTGTGGGGGGTGTCAATTCGTTGTTGTGGGACAGTGCGCCTGGTTGTGTCCGCTTATTTTCGGGGTCGCGGCATATAACCAGTATGGAGAAGATTTGTGGCGTTATTGGGTTGCCTTCCTTTGCTCGTGCGTGCGCGTCCTACGGCGTGACCATTGTAGGCGGAGGACCGTTCGAAGAATCCGGACCTGCGATCAGTGCCGAGCTTGAACGGCGTGGCGCTTTCCCCGTTGTGGTGGGCGAAGGTGCTGACGGTGTGCGCGGCCTGTACGCGTGGGTGTCCCGGTATTGTCATAAGACGCGGATCCTGATTGTGCGATTGGAGGGTTCTCCTGGCGTGTTGTCCATGTCAGGGACGCGTGAGATGACGACTCCGTGCGACCTGGGTGACGTGTTGAAGCGCCTGGGGTGGTCGGATATTTCGACCAGTGATGTCATGGACGTGAATGGTCTGGTCAGTGATGCTGCTGACGAGCCGGTGGACGACGAGTTTGACCCGTGGGCGGAGTTTGACGCGCAGGGGCAGTCGGAACAGGTGCTCGCAAGTCAACCCGATCAGCCTTCTGCTCCAGCGTGGCCGGAACAGCCTGAGTCTGCTCCCGAGCCTGCATGGCCTGAGCAGGCAGCCCAACCCGAGCGCGCCACTGAACCTGCCACCCCCGCGTGGCCTGAAAACACCACTGAACCGGCAGCCGAGCAGACTGCTCCAGTGTGGCCGGAACGCGCCACCTCCGCATGGCCTGAGCAACCCGAGCCTGAACCGGCACCCACAGTTCCCGCGTGGCCGGAACAGCCAGCCCGACCTGAGCCTGCCGCATGGCCCGAGCAACCCGAGCCTGAACGCACTACTCAACCTGCCGCCCCAGCGTGGCCGGAGCCTGCCCCCGAGCACTCTGCCCCTTCGTGGCCCGAACAAACCGAACCCGCACCGACCGCCCCAGCGTGGCCGGAGTCTGCTCCCGAACCGAGCACACCTGAACACACCACTGAGCCTGCCGCTCCTGCATGGCCTGAACAGCCCGCGCCTGAACACTCCACCGAGCCTGTTGCCCCCGCGTGGCCGGAACAGCCAGCCCAGCCGGAACCTGCCGCCCCTTCGTGGCCGGAGTCCGCGCCCAAACCAGAACCGGCACCCGCAACACCCGTGTGGCCTGAGCAGTCAGCCCAACCAGCCGCCCCCACGTGGCCCGAGCCGACCACTCCAGCCCAGCCGGAGTCATCACCCAAACCCACCGCCCTGCCCGAACCATCCGCGCCCGCATGGCACGAACGCACCGCTGAACCGACAGCTTCCGCATGGCCAGACCCCGCTGACCACACAGAACCGACCACACCCAACCTCCAGCCCACCACCCACGACCAGCCACACCCCCTCGACACCTACGACGACCAGGCAGCCGTCCTCTGCGTCTACGCCGGAAAAGGCGGCGTCGGAAAATCACAACCCCTCACCACACCCATCCCCACACCCAACGGGTGGACCACACTAGGCAACCTCACCGTCGGCGACACCATTTACAGTGCGCGCGGCACCACCACACGCATCGACTACCTGTCCCCCATCACCACCCGCACCACCTACACCATCACCTTCGACAACGGGCACACCGTCACCGCATCCGACGACCACCTCTGGCCCATCCACACCACTAACGGGCTCACACTCGCCCCCAGCCGCACACTCACACCCGGCATGAAAATCCCCCTCCCACGCCCCATCGACGGCACCCCCACCACACACACCTGGACACCCGGCACACCCATCCCCACACCCATCCTGCGCGCCGACCTCACCACCAGACGCACCACCTGGAACATGATCCTCGACCACTGCCAAACCGAATGGAACGCCACCATGCGCACCGTCACCCTCTACGCGCGCCCCCACCTCATCCCCACCATCACCGAACTCGCCCGCACATTCGGCTTCCACACCACCCCACACCCCACCAGCCTCACAATTCGGCTCGACACTAAACACCTCACCATCACCGCCATCACACCAGCCGGACAAGCCCGCGTCCGCTGCCTGCGCATCACTGACCCCACCCACCTCTACCTCACCGACGGGTTCACCCCCACCCACAACACCACCACCAGCCGCAACCTCGCAGAGCGCGCCGCCACACGCGGACTCAAAGTAGTCCTCATCGACTCCAACCAAGGCCAAGGCGACCAACGCACCTTCCTCAGACTCTCCAACACCACCCTACCCAGCATCTACGAAGTCGCACTCGGACAGCCACCCGCAACCGCCATCCTCATGCCCACCACCATCAACAACGAGCGGCCACGAATGCTCGACCCCATCAGCTTCAGCGTCGTCCTCGCACCACCACCAGACGACAACGACACCACCATCATCCAACCCGCCCACTACCTCGCCGTCGTCCGCTACGCCCGCACCATAGCCGACCTCGTGATCGTCGACACGCAAACCGTTGAAGCAGGCGACGCTCGCGGAGGCACCACCATGAGCGACCTCGTCATCCCCCTCATGCACGAAGGCGCGTGGGCACTCGGACTGACCGAAATGGGCAGGGAAAGCATGGAAAACCTCGTGCGCGCCAACCGAGAACTCCTGGGCGCGGGCTGCGACCCCACCCACATGCTCACCGCGCTCAGCCTCGTCAAAGAAGGCGAACACGTTGATACGCGCACAGCCGTCGAAACGTTCGCCCCCACCCACTTCGTCGCCACCGGACACAGGTCACCCACCATGCCCGGACGCACCGCCGCAGGAGTCATCGACCACAACGACCCCGCCACGACGCAGCTCCTCGACACTGTTCTCCACACTGTCACCGGGCTCCAACCACCCGACAACACTCAGCGCTCGAAACGACGCTTCCGACTCTTCTCACGAAAACAAGGACGCTAACCGTGAACACCCCAACATTCAACGGGGCAGCCGACACATGCCCAGACCCCGACACCACCACACTGTGCGACCACCTCACCCACATCATCATCCCCACCAACACGTGGCTCGACACCGCCCCCACCACCAGTCTCGCCACGCTCCCCGCCTTCACCTACACCGGCGGGCAACCCGAACGCACCACGTGGACCCTCAACAGTCAGCCCGTCACCGCCCTCACCATCCAAGCCGGACACTCCCGCACCCTCCACTGGCACACCCACACCCGCACCGGCACCACCACCATCATCTCCGCCCCACGCACCGCCGCCCACTACCAGGCCAACACCCCCCACCCCACCAGCATCATCATCCCCCCACAACCCGACCGCATCACCCGCGCCCACCTCACCGTCCTCCAACAAGACGCCACCACCGCCAGGTGGCACCTCCTCACCCTCCTCGAACCCATCGTCACCCACCACGTGAAGCGCGCATCCCAACACCTCGCCATCGAAAGCGCAACATTCCGCAACGGCGGCACAACGCCCACCGGGTTCATCCCACCACTCCTCGACACCGAAGCCGTCACCACATGCGTGAGCCGCATCCTCTACGGCACCACCGGAACCAACGGCGGCGTCACCATGCGCATGATCGACCGCATGACCCGACCCGACACGCTCACCACCATGCACCCCATGGCCTACCTCCACCGCACCATCCACAGAGACGCCCTCGACCAGGTGCTCCGCTACACCGGCGACCCCCACCTCGGACGCACACTCCGCCGATGGGTCACACTCCACCAGCCCGCCACCCTCACCGAACTCGTCGACACATACAACCAGGCGCACCCCTCCGCCCACCTGTCCACCACCCGCGCCATCCGCGCACTCACCATCCCCCACACGCTCCACGACTCCTTCCACACGCTCACACCAGACGGGGAGGTGGAACACACGTGGACCCCCAACAACAACTAGAACGAGCAAACGAAGCCAAGGCTGCGGCACAACACATGCGCGCACAATGGCTCATGATGCTCGCACGAGGCGACATCAACCTCGCCGACCTCATCGAAGCGGCCACGCGCACAGAAAACACACCCCTCCTCAAACTGCCACTGGTCGCAATCCTCCAAGCCATCCACCCCACATGGACACGCGCCCACACCCACCGCACACTCCGCACGCTCACACGACTCGCAGACTCGAAAGCCAACCCCACCACCCTCACCCTCGCATGGCTCATGCGGTCCAACACTGCCGGTCGGCGCATCAGCGCACTCGCACAACTCGACACGCCACTCAACCCCCACGCCCCCTGGCCTGGATTCCCCTGGACGCCAGAAAGACACGACCAATGACGCTCGCAGAACTCATCACCACAATCCACACCCACCCCGGCGACGAAGACACCCTCATCACCGACTACCTCGCCACCAAGACGCGCACCATCCGAATGCTCGCCATCGACAACACGCGACGCTTCGGACTGCCCCGCGACACCCAACCCGACCTTGAGCAGGAAATCATGCTCAGCGCCTACACGCTCATCCGGACCTTCCTGACAAAAAACACCACACCCGAATGGTCATTCAGCACGTACATGAGACGCCGCGCCCTCAACTGCGCCACACAACTGACCCGCACCGCAGGAGCCAACCACCTGTCCGGCATGGGCGGCCAGGAACGACGCCAACGCTACCTCGCCACCCGCAAAGCAGAACTCACCACCACGCTCGCACGCACACCCACCACCAGTGAACTCCTCGCCTACGCCAACCAACACGCCCAGGCCACACGCAAAAACCCCACCAAACAAGGCATGGTGTTCACCCGCAAAGACCTCACCCCCACCCGCACCCTGTCCACCGACGCGTTCCGTGACGACTACGACTACGAGCCAGCCCTGCAGACGCGTTGACGTGGTTGGGAGATCGCTGTTCGATCGTTGCCGATGGGCGCACTGCCACGATCACT
>NZ_JBWPVR010000029.1:0-630 GCF_056590195.1 Pauljensenia sp. C0170B5
AAAAGTATTCAGGCTTACCAGGTGGTCCTGGCAGATTCACACGAGATTCCACGAGCCCCGCACTACTCGGGCACCCCTTTGGCACACACGCACACACACAGCTACACGACTATCACGCACTACGGTCACCCATCCCAAGATGTTCACCACACGCACACGCACACACCCCCACCCCCGGCAGAAGATGAGAAAAAAGAGCCCCACAACCCCGCACACGCAACCCCCGCCGAGTCACACACGCACACGGTTTAGCCATCATCCGCTTTCGCTCACCACTACTCACGAAATATCTTCTCCTACGGGTACTAAGATGTTTCACTTCCCCGCGTTCCCCCTACCACCCTATGAATTCAGATGATAGTGACCAGGCACAACCCCAGCCAGGTTCCCCCATTCGGACACCCTCAGATCAACGCTCGCTCGCCAACTCCCCAAGGATTATCGCAGGCCGCCACGTCCTTCATCAGCTCTTGGTACCAAGGCATCCACCGAATGCCCACAAAAACTAAACACAACACAAACATGAAAACATGCAAAAACAACAAAACACAGAAAACACAATAAAGATGCTCACAACCACTATACAGTTCACAAACAACCCACCACACACCCAACCACCACAACAGCAGC
>NZ_JBWPVR010000030.1:0-623 GCF_056590195.1 Pauljensenia sp. C0170B5
CAACCACCACAAACAACACCAACCACAAACAATCAGCACCGCCCGGGCGACAAGAAAATACTCTACGAACAATCGGGGCGATCGTCAAACTGATTTGCGGTGAGCTCCCTCACCGTTTGATTTTTCGGCACAATGTCGCCAAACAGCAGGTGGAATACTGTTTTAATCCGGTTTTTATCATCATTAATTCTGGTTTTTGGAGCCTAGTTGAGTGCGCTCCACCATCGCTGATCCCCTAAAAGTGTGGCGCACCAAGCACTGAATTACTCAGATCAATTTTTGTGCGCCTTAGTGTTGATCCGCGCTGGCAGTGTGCATGCATGTAAGCGCGCATCAGTACTCGTAAATGATGGCGGTGCGCTTCACAGTCTCCAGTGTGCATTTCGTGCTGCCAGGGTGGTACGATACTTGAGCCTTGGGGCTATGGCGCAGTTGGTAGCGCGTCTCGTTCGCAATGAGAAGGTCGGGGGTTCGAATCCCCCTAGCTCCACCATTTGTACTCACTTTTGGATACAAGGATCGCAACCTCTTGCTGTGAGCGTTTGGGGGTTACCGGACAATTTGTGTGTCTATTGGTGGCGTGTCGTGTTGTTTTAGGGTTTGTATTTGCCTGCCCAGCCTTT
>NZ_JBWPVR010000018.1:0-13428 GCF_056590195.1 Pauljensenia sp. C0170B5
ACCAGCGCCCCATTCCTGTTAACCAAACCCCACCAAGTCCTCACCGACCACGCCGAAAAAACCCACGGACACTAACCAAACAGAGAAACCACAAAGTAAACCGAGAAAACACCAGCTCATTCAAGAAAGATAACCGCCTCGACATCGCAATCGGTACTTCCTTGAAAGAGACAGTGACTGAGCGGGGAGGGAGTCGCCAGACCACACAATGAATCTCTCTCGCGCACCTTAAGCTTTCCCTCACCGCACAAGCTCTCCTTCACCGCACAAGGAAATTCGCCACTCCACAACGAGGAGCCTCCACCACACCGCTTAAGGCAACTCGCCCAGTCGCGGAGGAAATACTCCCCTCAGCGCACAAAAAGCCTCACCACACCGTAACGAGGGACCTCATCACACCGTGCAAGGCACCACACCGCGCCATAAAAAGAAGCGGCTGGTGCAAGCCCGCCGCAATTCGCGGGCTTACACCAGCCACCTGAGGTTAACGGTCAGTTCTGGCCGTGGAACGGAATTCCGAAATCGATCGAGTCGAGCGAGGCCAGGAAGGACTCAGGAACTTCTCCATCCTGGAAATCCAGTTCGGAATAGTTCGCATCGGCCATTGCCTCAGCAGTGGGCTCCACGACAACCTGGTTGTAGCGAGCCAGGCCGGTGCCGGCCGGGATCAACTTTCCGAGGATGACGTTCTCCTTCAGACCCACCAGGTGATCAACCTTGCCGTTCATGGCGGCTTCGGTCAGGACCTTTGTGGTCTCCTGGAAGGACGCAGCCGACAGCCACGAATCCGTTGCCAACGACGCCTTGGTGATACCCATCAGCATCTGGCGACCTGACGCGGGCTGACCGCCCTCGGCGGCAACTCGACGGTTGGCCGACAAGTACGCTGAACGATCCACCAGCTGACCCGGCATGAACGAGGTGTCGCCCGGCTCCAGAATAGTGATCTTGCGCAGCATCTGGCGCACGATGACCTCGATGTGCTTGGCGTGAATACCCACACCCTGATCGCGGTAGACCTTCTGCACCTCATCAACCAGCTGCTTCTGAGCCACATTGCGGCCCATAATACGCAGGACCTCCTTGGGATCCAACTGGCCTTCAGTCAACGGGGTTCCAGCTTCGATGTGGTCGCCCTCGTTCACCAGGAGTTTCTGGCGACGAGTCACCTCGATGATTGAATCCTCACGGCCATCATCGCGAGTGATCACGATCTTGCGTGAACCGGGATCTTCGTCGTCAATATGGACGCGACCGGCGGCCTCGTTCATCTTGGCTTCAATCTTCGGGCTGCGCGCCTCGAAGAGCTCCTGAACACGCGGCAGACCCTGGGTAATGTCAGCAGCCGACGCAGCACCACCGGTGTGGAACGTACGCATCGTCAGCTGGGTACCAGGCTCACCAATCGACTGAGCTGCGATAATACCGACAGCTTCACCGATCGAGACGCGCTTACCGGTGGCCAGCGAACGGCCGTAGCAGCTGGCGCACACGCCCACCGCCGACTCACAGGTCAGCACGGAACGGGTCGTCACCTCGGTCACACCGGCGGCAACCATCTGAGCAATCAGGTCATCACCAATGTCGGTGCCAGCCTCCGCCACGACAGTGCCATCTTCACCCACCGCATCGCGGGCAAGCGTACGGGCGTACGCAGTAGTCTCAACCGCTTCAACGGCTTCCCACTCGTCAAACTCGTTCTTGCGGGCGATCGGCACGCGAATGCCGGCGCGGGTACCGCAGTCCTCTTCACGCACAATCACGTCCTGCGACACGTCGACCAGACGGCGGGTCAGGTAACCAGATTCGGCGGTACGAAGAGCGGTATCAGCCAGACCCTTACGAGCGCCGTGAGTTGCGATGAAGTACTCCAGAACCGTCAGGCCTTCACGGTAGTTTGCCTTAATCGGACGCTCAATGAGCTTCTGCTTCGGGTCAGACACCAGGCCACGCATACCGGCGATCTGCTGGACCTGGCTCCAGTTACCACGAGCACCCGACGACACCATGCGGTAGACGGTGTTGCGCGCATCGAAGTTCTGACGCATGTCGTCAGCAACTTCCTCAGTGCACTTCAGCCACAGCTTGACCAGTTCCTCGTACCGGGTTTCTTCCAGGATGATACCGGTGTCGAACTGGTCCTGAATCTCCGCAGCTTTGGCTTCGTAACGCGCCAGGATTTCTTCCTTGCGGTCTGACGCTTGAATGTCAGAGAACGCGATTGTGATGCCAGACCAAGTTGACCAGTGGAAACCGGCAGCTTTCAGTGCGTCCAGAGATTCGGCGACGAGGACGTTCGGGTAACGCTCCGTCAATGTGTTAACGATCGTTCCCAGCTGCTTCTTACCCACAACGTAGTTGACGAACGGGTAGTCGACCGGCAGAGTCTCGTTGAAGATCGCGCGCCCCAGCGAGGTTTCCAGCAGGATCGGATCGCCCTCTTCCCAGTTCTCCGGGACTTCCCAGCCCTTGGGCGGCACAATGTCGGTGAAGCGGATCCGTGCACGGGCATTCAGATCCAGTTCGCCACGATCAAACGCCATACGTGCCTCAGCCACTGACGAATAGCACGGCACAACCGGCTCACCGTTTTCATCAGTCGCCACCTCAACAGCCGGATCAGGATCACTGGTCAGGTGGAACAGACCAATGATCATGTCCTGCGACGGCATTGCAACAGGGCGACCGTCGGAAGGCTTGAGGATGTTGTTCGTCGACAACATCAGGATGCGTGCCTCAGCCTGAGCCTCAGCACCCAGCGGGAGGTGGACTGCCATCTGGTCACCGTCAAAGTCAGCGTTGAACGCGCCACAGGCCAGCGGGTGCAGCTGAATAGCTTTACCTTCAATCAGCTGCGGTTCGAAGGCCTGAATGCCCAAGCGGTGCAGTGTAGGTGCGCGGTTCAGCAGCACCGGGTGCTCACGAATAACGTCGTCGAGGACGTCCCACACCTCGGGGCGCTGGCGCTCAACCTTACGCTTGGCTGCCTTGACGTTCTGCGCGAACGACTTCTCAACCAGGCGCTTCATCACGAATGGCTTGAACAGCTCCAGAGCCATCTGCTTGGGCAGACCGCACTGGTGCAGTTTCAGCTGCGGGCCCACCACGATGACCGAACGGCCCGAGTAGTCCACGCGCTTACCGAGCAGGTTTTGACGGAAACGACCCTGCTTACCCTTGAGCATGTCAGAGATCGACTTCAGCGGGCGGTTACCAGGACCGGCCACGGGGCGGCCACGACGGCCGTTGTCGAACAGCGCGTCCACAGACTCCTGCAGCATGCGCTTTTCGTTGTTGACAATGATCTCGGGCGCACCCAGCTCCAGCAGCCTCTTCAGGCGCGTGTTACGGTTGATGACGCGACGGTACAGATCGTTCAGGTCCGAGGTCGCAAAGCGGCCACCGTCCAGCTGAACCATCGGGCGCAGATCCGGCGGGATGACGGGGATAGCGGTCAGCACCATCGACTCCGGCTTGTTACCGGTTTGCACAAAGGCGTTGACGACCTTCAGGCGCTTGATCGCACGGGTCTTGCGCGGGCCCGACTCGTTGGCGATCGTGTTGCGCAGGTTCTCCACTTCGGCATCCAGGTCGAAGGTCTGCAGACGCTTCTGAATGGCGGCTGCACCCATATCGCCCTTGAAGTACGTGCCGTAACGCAGCTGCATGGCGCGGTACAGGCGCTCGTCACCTTCCAGGTCACCAACCTTGAGGTCGCGGAAACGCTCCCACACGGTCTCCAGCTGTTCCAGGTCGCGGTCGAAACGGCGGCGAATCTGCCCCATTTCGCGTTCCCCTGCCTTGCGTTCACGGTCGCGATCGGCAGCTTTGGCGCCATCGGCTTCCATCTGTGCCAGGGTCTGCTCCAGCTTTTCGGCGCGCTGGTTGATCGCGTCGTCACGCTGGGACTCCAGGTGGCCCTTTTCAACTTCGAGCTCGCTGCGCAGGTCGGCAAGGTCCTCGTTGCGACCCTTTTCGTCAACCTCGGTGATCATGTAGGCAGCGAAGTAGATAACCTTTTCGAGGTCCTTCGGAGCCAGGTCCAGGACGTATCCGAGGCGTGAGGGCACGCCTTTGAAGTACCAGATGTGCGTGACAGGCGCTGCCAGGTCGATATGACCCATGCGCTCGCGACGCACCTTCGAGCGTGTGACTTCGACGCCACACTTTTCACACACGATGCCCTTGTAGCGCACGCGCTTGTACTTGCCACACGCACATTCCCAGTCGCGGGTCGGACCAAAAATCTGTTCACCGAACAAGCCGTCGCGCTCAGGCTTGAGGGTGCGGTAGTTAATCGTTTCGGGCTTTTTTACCTCGCCGTGGGACCATCCTGAGATGTCATCTGTCGTTGCCAGGGTGATCTTGAGGCTGTCGAACGTCTTAGCGTCGATCAAGGTCTCGCTCCTTGCATTAGTTCGTCGGTTCCAGCGTAAGTGGTCTGCTCAAGCCCGCCGCTGGAGGGGCTGAGGTTCCCCGCAAGCGCGTCGCCCTCGTTCGTCGTCTTGATTGACGAGGGCGACCTGTGCGCCGCGGAACCGACTGAGTTAAATGGCGTCAATGGTTGCTGCTGCGTTCGGACGGGCATCCAAGGTGATGCCCATATCCTCTTGCGCATCGTACGATTCGTCCTCGTCGCGCAGGTCAATCGGGTTGCCTGCCGCGTCGAGTGCTTCAACGTTCAAGCACAGCGAGCGCATTTCCTGGATGAGGACCCTGAAGGACTCTGGAATACCAGGTTCCGGGATGTCTTCACCCTTGACAATGGCTTCGTAGACCTTGACACGTCCAACGGTGTCGTCCGACTTGATGGTGAGCAGCTCCTGGAGGGCGTAGGCGGCACCGTAGGCCTCCAGTGCCCACACCTCCATCTCGCCGAAGCGCTGGCCACCGAACTGGGCTTTACCACCCAGCGGCTGCTGCGTAATCATCGAGTACGGGCCGGTTGAACGGGCATGAATCTTGTCGTCAACCAAGTGGTGCAGCTTGAGCATGTAGGCGTACCCCACTGCGATGGGGTACGGGAACGGTTCACCCGAACGGCCATCAAACAGCTGAGCTTTACCTTCATCGTTGGTCAAGCGCTCTCCATCACGGTTGGGACGAACTGAACGCAGCAGGCCTTGCAGCTCCTCTGCTTCCAGACCGTCGAACACGGGGGTTGCAACCAAGGAGCCGGGCTCGGCGCTGATGCCGTTCTCAGGCAGGAACTTCGTCCAGTCTTCGCCAGCTTCCTTCGCCTTCGTGGCATCCCAACCCTGGTGGGCCAGCCAGCCGAGGTGGTACTCGAGCACCTGACCGACGTTCATACGTCCAGGAACACCCAGCGGATTCAAGATGATGTCCACAGGTGTGCCATCTTCCAGGAACGGCATGTCTTCGACAGGCAGAATCTTGGAGACGACTCCCTTGTTTCCGTGACGGCCAGCCATCTTGTCACCAATGGTGATCTTGCGGCGCTGAGCCACGTACACGCGCACCGTCTGGCGCACGCCGGGGTTCAGATCGTCTTCTTCGTCATTGAACTCGCGCACGCCAATGACGATGCCCTCTTCACCGTGTGGGACACGCAGGCAGGTGTCGCGCACTTCGCGCGCCTTCTCACCGAAGATGGCGCGCAGCAGGCGCTCCTCACTGGTCAGTTCGGTTTCACCCTTCGGGGTGACCTTGCCGACCAGGATGTCGCCGGCCTGAACCTCAGCACCGATGCGGATGATGCCGCGTTCGTCAAGGTCAGCCAGTGATTCCTCGGACACGTTCGGAATGTCGCGCGTGATTTCCTCGTCGCCCAGCTTCGTTTCGCGGGCGTCAACCTCGTACTCCTCAATATGGATGGAGGTCAGGACGTCATCCTGCACGACGCGGCGTGACAGAATCACGGCATCCTCGTAGTTCAGGCCTTCCCACGACATGTAGGCGACCAGCAGGTTCTTTCCGAGGGCGACTTCACCGTTGTCGGTGGCCGGGCCATCAGCCAGAACGTCTGCTTCTTCAACGCGTTGGCCTTCCTCGACAATGACACGCTGGTTCGTGCAGTTGCCGGGGTTGGAGCGTTCAAACTTTTCGAGTCGGTAGGTGTCGCGGCCACCCTCGTCAGTTTCAACGACGATCAAGTCGGCGCTGACCTCGGTGACGACACCGGCGCGCTCAGCGATCACCATTTCGCCTGAGTCCTGAGCGGCGCGGCGTTCCATGCCGGTGCCGACCAGTGGGGCTTCGGTGCGCAGCAACGGGACAGCCTGGCGCTGCATGTTCGCGCCCATCAGGGCTCGGTTGGCGTCATCGTGCTCGAGGAACGGGATGAACGCGGTGGCAACAGAGACCATCTGACGTGCAGAAACGTCCATGTAGTCAACGTCGTCGCGTGCAACGAGCAACGGGTCTTCGCCGGAGAGACGGCACAGAACCATCTCTTCGGCAAAAGTGTTGTCCTCCGTCAGCGGCGATGATGCCTGAGCGATGTAGTGGCCGTTCTCGTCATCAGCGGTCAGGTACTCGACCTCGTCGGTGACGTGGCCGTCACGCACCACGCGGTACGGCGTCTCGATGAAACCGAAGGGGTTGATGCGCGCGAACGTCGCCATCGTGCCGATCAGACCAATGTTTGGGCCTTCAGGGGTTTCAATCGGGCACATGCGTCCGTAGTGCGACGGGTGAACGTCACGGACCTCCATGCCGGCACGGTCACGCGACAGACCACCAGGGCCCAGTGCCGACAGGCGGCGCTTGTGCGTCAAACCGGCTAGCGGGTTGTTCTGATCCATGAACTGTGACAGCTGGGATGTTCCGAAGAACTCCTTGATCGCTGCGACAACGGGGCGGATATTGATCAGCGACTGAGGCGTGATCGAATCGGCTTCCTGCGTTGTCATGCGTTCACGCACGGTGCGTTCCATGCGCGCCAGGCCGGTACGCACTTGCGACTGGATCAGTTCGCCCACCGCGCGGATACGACGGTTACCAAAGTGGTCAATATCGTCCGACTCAACGCCGACTTCCACGGCTTTGCCGCCACGCACGCCGGTGAACGTCTTGTCACCCTTATGCATCGAGAGCATGTATTTGATGGTCGTGACGATGTCTTCCAGCGTCAGAACGGAGGTACGAGGATCCGCATCCAGAGCCAGCTTCTTGTTGATCTTGTAGCGGCCAACCTTCGCCAGGTCGTAGCGCTTGGAATCGAAGTAGAAGTTGTTCAGCAGTGTCTGAGCTGCGTCGACGACTGCGGGCTCACCGGGGCGAATCTTGCGGTAGATATCCAGGAGAGCTTCCTCCTGGGTGTCGACCGTGTCCTTCTCAAGGGTTTCCAGCAAAACCGGGTAGTCCGCGAACTGTTCACGGATCTCAGCTTCGGTCATGCCGATAGCCTTGAGGAAGTGAGTCACCGACTGCTTACGCTTGCGGTCGATACGCACACCCACTGCGTCGCGCTTGTCGATCTCGAATTCGAGCCAGGCACCGCGGCTGGGGATGACTTTGGCTCCGAAGATTTCCTTATCGGAGGAGCGGTCAGATGTGCGCTCGAAGTACACGCCAGGCGAACGGACCAGCTGGGAGACGACGACGCGCTCCGTGCCGTTAATGATGAAAGTGCCGCGCTTGGTCATCAGGGGGAAGTCACCCATGAAGACGGTCTGCGACTTGATTTCGCCGGTCATGTAATTCATGAACTCAGCGGTGACGTACATCGGTGCTGAGTACGTGTAATCCTTGGCCTTTGCCTCTTCGACCGAGTACTTCGGGCGTTCGAGTCGATGGTCGCGGAATGACAATGACATGGTTTGTGCGACGTCTTCAATCGGCGAGATCTCCTGGAAGATTTCTTCCAGCCCGGAAACGTCCGGCACGTCGAATCCGCCTGAAGCTTTCGCAGCCTCAACGCGTTGTTTCCAATTGTCGTTCCCCAGAAGCCAGTCGAAGCTCTGAATCTGCAGACCCAGCAGGTTCGGGGCCTGCAAAGGTTCGCGAAGCTTCGCAAATGAGATACGGTTCCTGGGCTGATGTGCAGTGGTGCTACTGGCAGCCAAAGGGTGTCCTTCCCTGCAGTCGGTGAGTGCGCGCTCCCGCCTGCCGCCCCTATCTGATACTGTGTCGCTAGCACACTTAGCGCTGGTCTCGCGTGCGGGCACAGCTCACCTCGGGCGTCATCAGGCGCAAATAGTTATGTTAGAATCCTTCGCCGCCGTCGGCAAGGGGTATGCGCGAAGCTGTGCCCAATCTCACGGACCCCACCGCCGTGTTGCTTGGGGCCTGACCGGCGCTTTCACTTTTCTCTGCCCCTCCCGTTCACTGTTCTTTGCCCCCGTCTACTTTTCTCTGTCCCTCCCCTTCACTGTTTTCCACCCTTTCCATTCGCTGTTTCTGCCCTTTCCGTCTGGCTGGTTGTTGCCGGCGGCTGGTCGCCGTCTTTTCCCAGCCCCGAGTGCCGCCTCTCCCTCTCCCCCTCTCCCTCTCTCCTCCTCTCCCTCCGCTTCCCTTCTGTCGATCTCGACCGGTTCTCTTCGCAATTGACGAGGGTACCCATCCGTTTATGCAGGTCGCAGGCGCGGACGTGCAATGACACCCGAACTGAGTGCGCTGAGATCGACAGATGGGTGAATCGAAGGGAGGAAGTCAAGATCGACGGTCGGGTAAATGAGGGGAGAAAGTCGAGATCGACAGACGGGAATAGTACGGAAGGGGGTGGTGAGAGAAAGCGAGCACGGGAACGAACGGCGAACCGAATTAGGAACCGCTCGCCAGGTGCTCAATACACGCGAGCCAGCAGACACCAGGCCCTACCGGCCGCCGCCAAGGATGTCGCGAATACAAGCAGACAGCAGCACTGACTTCGGGTCCAGTCCGCCAGGCTCGTTCATGCGGCGCACATTGTATCCGAATGCCAAGCCGTAGAACGGATCAGCAAAGCCCAACGCTCCGCCCGCACCGTCGTGCCCGATAGCCTGATAGGAGCCAAACGGGAACATACCATTGGGCTTTTGAAACACCCGAGCAAAGCACATGACGTTTTGCAGCACTCGATCCATCCCGAACACCTGCTGCGTTCCCATTAGTTTCACCGTGTCAGGCGTTAAGAACGGCTCAGACAGATCATGGCGTGGGTTTCCCTCGTCAATTCGTGAAACAGAACAGTCGTTGAGACCGGTGACAGCTGCTGCGTACAGGCGAGCCAGGCCGCGAGCGGAACCGACCCCACCTGTCGACGCAACGCCGGCGGCACGAATATGGCGGTGGTTCGGTGTGGGTGTGTTGTCTGGCTCAATGACGCCGCCACCGAGTGCGGACAGCGCGCCAAGCGAATCTCCGAGCTCGCACTGGCCTACCGCTGCCGCAAGCTCATCAGCGCTGACAGGCCCGGCGCCAGGATCGTCGGACAGAGCGGCCGTTCCCGGAACCCGTTCGCCACGCTTGTCACGTTCCGCCAGGGCTTTCTCGAAGGGGAGAGACGGCAGGATGGGTTCGTAGCGATCATCTTCCGATTCAGGAAAGCCGATATAGAAGTCAATGTCACGTGGGGCACGAACCTCACGCTCGTAATGGGTTTGCAGGTCCTCGCCGGCGACTCGACGGAAAAGTTCCTCCATCAGCGGTCCGATCGTGCGGCCGTGGTAGCCAAACGCCGTGCCCGGGCGCCACAGCGGTGCCATGGCTGCCAACTTTGCCGCCATCCCGCGCGAGTCATAGGGCACATCCATCAAACGCATCGATTCTTCGCCAAGCAGTCCCGCCTGATGGGACAGCATTTGACTGACTGTAATCTGGTCTTTGCCACAGGCGGCAAACTCCGGCCAGTAATACGCAACTCGCTGCTCAAGATCCAAGTCACCTGAGTCAACCAAGCGCGCCAAGGTCAGTGCGGAAGCACCTTTTGTTGCCGAGAAAAACCCTGTAACCGTCTGCCCATCCATGAGACCGCCGCCCCATAAGTCAACGATCTTGTCACCGTTGACGTAGGCGCACACCTGAGCAGAGTAGGTGGGATCGCGCTGGAGCATGCGTGCGAAAAGAGTCTTGACCGACTCGAATCGTTCGTCGACCCAGCCGTGCACCTCTCCGGCGCGGCGCGGCTCATCCGCGTCGATGTCACGTGCGGCTGCATCTGTCCGGCTGTTCATTTCCGTATTCATGGCACTCTCCTTTGCGCGCTTGCACTGTCAGTTTCTCGCAGGTTCACCGCCGCTGCCACCGCTACCGCCGCACGGGCCGATCCGCATACCGCCCTTCGCTCCCTCACACCCCTCGTCCCCCATCTGTCGATTTCAACGGGTCTGAGTGACCTATTGCCGAGCAGACTCCGCTCCTTTTGCAGGTCAGAAGCTCGCGAGCATATACGGCGTGTGTGCAAACGAGGTGAGATCGACAGTTGGGGAATGGAATGGAGCGCGGAGTTGAAGCTGCCGCCTTCGCCGAGAGCTTCGGGAGCACAGAAAACCCGCATACCTGCAATTACGCGACGCACCAGTCGCAGCTTGGCGCCCCAGTACACATCCTGCCCCCACACACCGAGGATGCAGACGGCGAGATCTTCAGTGCCCCCAGCGCGCGTACTGATCTTCAATGACATCCTTGCCGTCACGCCACCACGATTCATGTGAGCGATACCAGGCGATCACCTCAGCCAGCCCCGCTTCAAAATCCCTCTTTTCCGGCTCCCACCCAAGATCCCGGCGCAGTCTGCTCGCATCCAGCGCGTATCGGCGATCATGGCCGGGCCGATCCCCGACCCAGTCGAAGTCATCCTCGTCCCTGCCCATGAGGCGCAAGATCGAGCGTAAAACGTCACAGTTGGAACGCTCCCCTTCGGCGGAAATCAGGTATGTTTCTCCGGGTATGCCGCGACACAGGATCTGCCAAACGGCCGCCGAATGGTCGTCGACATGGATCCAGTCGCGAACGTTTCGTCCATCGCCGTACAGCTTGGCGCGCCGGCCAGTCAAAATGTTCGTGATCTGTCGAGGAATGAATTTCTCAATGTGTTGATATGGTCCGTAGTTGTTCGAGCTGTTCGAAATCGTCACCCGGACACCGAAGGTGCGAAACCACGCGCATGCCAGCAGGTCAGACGAGGCTTTGCTGGCGCTGTAGGGGCTTGACGGCTTTACGGGTGATTCTTCAGTGAATCGCATGGAATCATCGAGAGCCAGGTCGCCGTACACTTCGTCGGTGCTGACGTGATGAAAGCGCCGCTCATGGTGCCGGCATGCCTCCAGCAGTCTGTAGGTGCCTGAAATGTTAGTGTGGATGAAAGGCTCGGGGTCAGCAATCGATTTGTCATTGTGGCTTTCGGCGGCAAAGTTCACGACGGCCTCGTGGTCAGCGACCAGGGATTCAACCAGCTCCTCGTCACAAATATCCCCAACGACGAGGGCGACTCTGCCGGGCGGCAAACCATCAAGATTGTGCCGGTTGGCGGCATAGGTCAACTTGTCGAGCACCGTGATGCGAATATGAGGATCGCGTTCGAGTGCGAATCGCACAAAGTTACTGCCGATGAAACCACAGCCACCGGTGACCAGCAGGGAGTTCATGGTGTCCGACATGGATCCTCCTTTCCCCTCGTCAATTGTCACACGGAAAGCACTCCCACTCGGAGCAGCGGGGCGCGGCATTCGCGTGCAGACATCGCGGCCGGGCGGCTAGCGTGCAGACATCACGGTTGCGGGGCTCGCGCGTCATCGCCTGCCCACACTTCGCACAGTGGCCACACCGCCCATATACAAGTGTCGCGGCCCAGCTGATGCTGAACCGCGACAACTTGATATGCGCTTAAGCTAGCGCGAGAGTTTCAAGTGAAATCACTTGAGGGTGACGGTGCCGCCAGCCTCTTCGATCTCTGCCTTGGCCTTCTCGGCGTCTTCCTTGGAAGCGTTCTCGAAGATGGTCGACGGTGCGCCGTCAACCAGGCCCTTGGCGTCCTTCAGGCCGAGGCCGGTGAGGGACTTGACAGCCTTGATAACGGCAACCTTCTTGTCGCCGGCTGCTTCGAGGACAACCTCGAACTCGGTCTTTTCCTCAGCTGCTGCTTCTTCACCGGCAGCGGCTGGTGCTGCAACAACGGCGGCGGCCGGTGCGGCAGCCTCAACGTCGAAGACCTCTTCGAACTGCTTGACGAAATCGGACAGCTCGATCAGGGTCATTTCCTTGAAAGCTTCGATGAGCTCATCTGCGGAGAGCTTAGCCATGAGTGGCATCCTTCCTTGTTTGGCCTGCTACGCGAGCAGATTACGTTGTGTAAATGAGTCCGGGTGCATGGCGGTGAGGCCAGTAACCCGGGGCCTGTCGCGTCAGGCCGCTTGCTCCTGCTTGTCGCGAAGAGCATCGATTGTGCGCACAGCCTTGGTGGGCAGTGCATTGAATGCGTACGCAGCCTGGGAGAGCTTCGCCTTGAGGGCACCTGCAGCCTTGGCCAGCAGGACCTCGCGGGATTCCAGATCAGCAAGCTTCTTGACGGCGTCAGCATCGAGTGCGACACCATCCATAGCGCCAGACTTCAAAACCAGCGCCGGGTTATCCTTGGCAAAATCACGCAGCGTCTTGGCGGCCTCAACCGGCTCACCGCTGACGAATGCAATAGCTGTCGGGCCCTTCAGGTCGTCCTCGAGGAAATCGAATCCGACTTCGCGGGCCGCCAGCCGTGCCAGCGTGTTCTTCACCACGGCGTAGCTCACGTCATTGCCCAAACCGCGACGCAGCTCCTTGAGCTGTGCAACGGTCAGACCGCGATATTCAGTCAGCAGCACGGCATCCGAGTTGCGGAACTTCTCCGTCAGCTCGGCGACAACTGCCTCCTTGTCAGACCTCGCCATGGTCCTCCTTCCGAAAAGTCAGCCGCCGTACCCACGAAAAAGCCCGACACGCAGGTTCGTGTCGGGCTTGCACCACGCTTGTCCAGTTTCCCGCAAGGGAGCTGTTCAAGTCACGTTACCTGCGTCGGTCGCTCTTGCGCTTCGATCTACTGTCAGTAGATGTCCGACGGTCTTTGGCTGTTCCACTATACCAAGATCGATGTGCGGCCTCTACTGTGCGCTGTGTGCAACAAAGCACGTTTGCGTGCCGCTATTTATTCCCGCCCTTATGCCTCTGGCATCCTGCACATTCCCACGTGTTCTCCTCTCGCTTTTTCTCGCCGTTCTCTCCGCTCGCTCTCTTAGCTCCCCTCGGCATCCCTCTTGGCCTGCTCTCGACCTGCTCCTCGGCCTTCCTCTCCGCCTTCCCTCATCTTCCCCCCTCCCCCTCATCCTGTCCGCATTAATCCCCAACTGTCGATCTGGAGCTCCCGTTATCGTCCTAATTGACGAGGGAGGCCCACACCTTCCGCGAATAACACTCTCTGACCAGTGAAAACGTTCGTCAGTGTTGAAAGCCAGTAATCCAGCCCGCCTTCTTGGTCCATCGAGATCGACAGTTGGGATTGGTAGGGGTGGGTGG